>CBDDDI010000006.1:0-239442 GCA_965226565.1 Oscillospiraceae bacterium | reverse complement strand
CAATTCCATCACACCGGCAATAGTAGTAATTTACTACCATATAATTATATCACTATCTACTACCATTGTCAAGTATTTTTTGTAAAATACATTACATATTACATCTAAATAAGTCTAAAACACTAAAAAACATACTATTAATTTTTAAATGCAACATTATCTTTACCTGCAACATCAATCATACTTTTTATAACATCTTTAGTATTATTAATTCCAGAAATATTTTTATCTTGAATCAATTTTTTCACATCAGAAAAATAAAAATATACTTTTGAGTTGCCTTGATTTTTTTGAGCAATATCACGTATTGATTCTATTAAAAAATTATTACTACTTTCACAACGAACACAAATAATTTTTTCTTTACAATCCTTTTCAAAACCTTCAGCAGTTTTTACAACATTAACAATTATTTTAGGCTCTTCTTGGTCTTTAATAGAAACTTCACCTTCTATAAAAAAAATCTCATTTTCAGCTAAAACAGCTTTAAACAAATCATAAACTTTAGGAAAAATAATACCTTCAATTTTGCCTGTCATATCTTCAAATTCTACAAAACACATCAAAGAATTTGATTTAGTAGTAAACATTTTCTTATGTCTTAGCATACACATAATTTTTATTTGCGATTTATCTTTATATTTATTATTAATAATATCAGTTATATTATTAAGTTTCGAAAGAGAAATATACTCACTATAATTTGATAATGGATGACCTGATATATATATTCCAGAAGATCTTTTTTCCATTTCTAAAAGTTCTAAAAATGAGTATTCTTTTTCATATGGAATATCCATCACAACACCTTGTGAATTATCATCTTCCATATTTCCAAACAAATCAAGTTGTCCTTCTAGATTATTTCGTTTATTTTGAGAAACAGCAGTCATTATTCTATCAAAATTATTAATCATTTGTTTTCTATTAGTAGGAAAACTATCAAAAGCTCCACACATTATAAGTGCCTCAATAGCTCTACTATTTATTTCATGACCATACATTCTTTCCAAAAAATCTTGCAAAGAAGTAAATTTGCCATTTTTCTCACGTTCTTTTACTATATCTCTAATTACACCTCTGCCCATGTTTTTTAATGCCAAAAGTGCAAATCTAATTCCATCTTTAACAGGAGTAAAACCTTCAAAACTTTCATTAATATCAGGATTTAATAACTTAACTCCATTGCTTTCTAAATCAGAAGTATATTCAATAATCTTATTTGTATTATCAATAACACTAGTTAAAAGTGCAGACATATATTCTTTATAATAATTACATTTTAAATATGCTGTTTGATAAGAAAGAGTAGCATAAGCAGCAGCATGTGATTTATTAAACGCATATGATGCAAAATTAATCATTTCATCAAAAATCTCATTAGCTGTTTTTTCATCAACTCCATTTGCCAACGCTCCAACACAACTAACTAAACCATCTTCATTTTTATCTCCATAAATAAAACTATGACGTTCTTTTTGCATCACATCATGCTTTTTCTTTGACATTGCACGTCTAACTATATCTGCTCTTCCATAAGTATATCCAGCTAATTTTTGAAAAATCTGCATAACTTGCTCTTGATAAACAACACATCCATATGTTACTTCAAGAATATCTTTTAGTAATGGTGTTTTATATGTCACCAAAGATGGATTATGCCTATTTTTAATATATTTAGGAATAGAATCCATAGGACCTGGACGATACAAAGAAATAACAGCAATCAAATCTTCTAAAGAAACAGGTTGTAATTTAATAATTGTAGCTATCATTCCAGCACTTTCAAATTGAAAAACTCCTTGACTTTTACCAAGTGAAAGCATTTTAAAAACATCTTTATCATCATATGAAATATTTTTTATATTAAAATCAGGTTGATTCTTATGAATATTTCTTTCACAATCTCTTATAACTGTTAAATTTCTAAGTCCTAAAAAATCCATTTTTAAAAGACCTAAACGTTCAAGAGTTGTCATCGTATATTGTGTTACTGCAAAATCATCTGTTTTTTGCAATGGAACATACTCACTAACAGGCTTATCTGTAATAACAACACCAGCAGCATGAGTTGAAGTATGTCTTGGCATACCTTCAACTTTTTTTGCTGTATCAACAAGTTCATGAATTTTTGCATCACCTAAATACATTGCTTTAAAATCAGCATTTTTCTCTAAAGCTTTATCTATAGTTATATCTAATCCAAAAGGTATTTGTTTTGCAACAGTATCCGCAATTTGATATGAAACTCCCATTGCTCTTGCTACATCACGAATTGCAGCTCTTGCTCCAAGTGTACCAAATGTCACAATTTGAGCAACATGATTACTGCCATATTTTTCTACAACATAATCAATAACACTTTGTCTTCCTTCAATACAAAAATCAATATCAAAGTCAGGCATACTTACTCTTTCAGGATTTAAAAATCTTTCAAAAAGAAGATTATATTTTATAGGATCAATACCTGTGATTCCAATTACATATGCACACAAACTACCAGCTCCAGAACCTCTTCCAGGTCCAACAGGAACTTGATTTTCTTTAGCAAACCTTATAAAATCCCAGACAATTAAAAAATAATCAACAAATCCCATTTTTATAATTATATCAAGCTCATATTTAAGTCTTTTATCTAAACTTTCATCATGGTTATCACCATAAATTTTATTCAAACCTTTTTTACACAAATTAATAAAAAATTCTTTATTATCACTAACTCCTGGCATTTTAAAAACAGGCAATTTTGTTTTTCCAAACTCGAATTCGACATTACATCTATCAGCAATTTTGGCTGTATTTTCTATAGCCTCATCATGACCAAAAAAAGATTCTCTCATTTCTTGCTCATCTTTTATATAAAACTCATCAGTTCCAAAATCCATAGCATTTGGATCATCTATAAATGTATTTGTTGATATACACATTAAAATTTTCTGCATTTTTGCATCTTTTTTATCAATGTAATGTGCATCATTAGTAGCAACAAGAGGTACACCAGTTTCAAAAGACAATCTATATAACAATGGTAAAATATGAATTTGTTCATCTAATCCATGATTTTGAACCTCTATATAATAATTATCTTCACCAAAAATTTTTTTATATTTTAATACAACTTTTTTCGCTTCTTCATAATTATCAGATAACAAATTTCTTGAAACTTCTCCAGCCAAACAAGCAGACAAACAAATAAGCCCTTCTGAGTATTTTTCTAGAATCTCTAAATCAACTCGTGGCTTATTATAAAATCCATCTATATATCCTATAGATACAAGTTTTATTAAATTTTGATAACCAATATTATTTTTACAAAGAAGCACTAAATGATAAGGAGAAAAATCCAGTTTATGAACTTTATCAAATCTGCTCCTAGGAGCAACGTAAACTTCACATCCTATAATTGGTTTTATTCCTCTAGCTTTACACTCATTATAAAAATCAATAGCAGCATACATATTGCCATGATCTGTTACAGCAACTGCTTTTTGATCTAAATCTTTTACTTTTTTTACAAGTTCTTTAATTCTACAAGCTCCATCAAGAAGGCTATATTCACTATGAACATGAAGATGAACAAAATTACTCACTTATATTTACTCCTAATATTTTAATAATAAATATTATTTATACTTTACTTTTAAGCTCTTCAGCTATTTTTTTAATTCTATTAAGTCTATGATTAGCTCCAGAACGACTTATTGATGGAATTAATCCAGCTGCAAGTTCTTTTAAATTCCAATCAGGATTTTCAAGTCTTAAAACAGCTATATCTCTAAGTTCTTTTGAAATATTATCTAACCCAATTTTGTTTTGTATAAACTCAATATCTTCAATTTGTTTTTCTGCAGCTTTAAGAGTTTTTTCTATATTTGCATTGTCACAATTAACTGCTCTATTTATTTTATTTCTAACATCTTTTAAAATTTTAACATTCATAATTTCAAGTGAGCTTTTTGATGCGCCCATATATGTTAGTATATCTTCAATATTTTCACTTTCTTTTATGTACAAAACATTACAATTTTTTCTGATTGTAGTTTTCATTTCAATACCAATTTGCAATAATATTTCAGAAATTTTATTTAAATTATCATTATGTTGACATACAAATTCAAAATGATATTCTTTTAAAGGATCATTTACACTACCACAAACTAAAAAACAACCTGCTATAAAAAAACTATAAAATTTCTTTTTACCTATTACTGAATAATCTATTTCCTGCGTATTGTTAATTTTATATAAATCCAAAATTCTTTTTATATAATCTTTTTCTTTTAAAGTTACAATAAACTTGTTTATCCTAGTATTTTTTGCTGTTCTCTCAATAAAAACAATTTCTTCTTTTAATAATCTATTTATAGAGTTTTTAAAAAACACAGCTACACTTTCATTAGCTGTTAAAAGTGTAATTTCATTTTCTGAAAACTCTTTACAAGAAACAAACATTCCATACAAACAAGCTTTTGATTTATCTCTATTATTTATTCCTTCAATTATCTCTTCTTTTACAGTAGATGAAAAAGACACTTAATTCTCTCTCCTTACCTTTTGTATTTTTCAATATCTCTATGTCTTAAACGAGCTTTATAACCTTTTTCAATTAAACTTCTACCAAGCTTTTCTGCAAAAGTAACAGATCTATGTTTTCCTCCAGTACAACCAAAAGCAATTACAAGTTGGCTTTTACCTTCTTTTATATAAAGTGGAATTGAAAATTCAACTAAATCTACTAATTTTTCATAAAGCTTTTGTGATTGATCAAATTTCATAACATAATCACTTACGCAATTTTCTAATCCAGTATGACCTTTTAACTCTTTAATATAAAAAGGATTTGGTAAACATCTTACATCAAATACTAAATCTGCTTCTGAATAACTTCCAAATTTAAATCCAAAAGAAGATACTATAATTTGCATAAAGTCATCAGAGTTATCAAGGAAAATATCATTTACTCTTGATTTTAACTGAGTAGGTGATAAATCTGATGTATCAATATAATAATCAGCAATTGCTTTTACAGAAGAAAGCATTTTTCTTTCAGAAGCAATAGCTCTATTTAAACTTCCATGGACTTTTTCATCTAATGGATGTTTTCTTCTAGTTTCTTTATATCTTATTAAAAGCACATCATCATTTGAATCCAAAAACATAATCTTAACTTTTGTACCTTGTTTTTGCATAACACCAATAGTGTCTCTAAGTTTTAAAAATAAATCTCCACCTCTTATGTCAGTTACAATTGCAACATTTTCAATATTTCCATCAGATTGAGAACAAATTTCTGCAAATTTAGGTATAAGTTCTGGTGGCATATTATCTACACAATAAAAACCCATGTCCTCCAAAACATTGACAGCACATGATTTTCCTGAACCAGATAAACCTGTTACAATTATAAAATTCATAATATCCTCCTAAATTTGATTTGCATTCTGTTAAATTGATTTATTTGACACAAGTGTAATTATTTTTATCAACAAATCGTTATTATGTATTTGATATTATTTTAACTTCACATTCTAAATTATATCCAGTTTTTTCTAAAACAATTCTTTTAACTTCTGATATTAAATCTATAACATCTTTACAACTTGCATTATTTTTATTTATCACAAACCCGCTATGTTTAGTACTTACTTCTGCTCCACCTACACTAAGTCCTTTTAATCCACACTGCTCTATTAAAAGAGAAGCATAGCTTCCTTCTGGCCTTTTAAATGTACTACCTGCACTTGGATAATCCAAAGGTTGTTTATTTTTACGTTTAGACATTAATTCATCCATTTTTGATCGTATTTCTTCTTTATCACCTTTTTGTAAACCAAACACAGCTTTAGTAATAATATATTCATTATTAGAAAAAACACTATGACGATATGAAAGATCAAGTTGATCTTTTTCAAATTCTATTACATTACCTTTTTTATCTATTGCTTGAGCTGAAATAATTATATCTTTTATTTCTCCACCATAAGCTCCAGCATTCATAAAAACAGCTCCACCGACTGTTCCAGGAATTCCAAAAGAAAATTCTAAACCTGTTAATGAATTTTCATAAGCAAAACTTGCTAGTTTTGATAAAGACACACCTGATTCACATTCTATAATATTTTCATCAATAAGCTTTATATCTGAAAAATCTTTACCAATTAAAAATATTAAACCATCAAATCCATTATCTTCAACCAAAACATTAGAACCTTTACCTAAAACATAATAAGACAAATTCTCTTCTGTTGCTTTTTTTATAAACTCTTTAGCTGTTTCTACAGAATTAACAGATATAACTGCTTTACAAAGCCCACCAATTTTAAATGATGTATATTCAGAAAGCTTCACATTTTCTTTAACATTACATCCTAATTTCTTCGCATACTTAATAAAATTATTATATTCATTGCATATTTCTTGCATTAATTTACTCCCTAAAATTATTAAGGCATTTTGTGCCTTTTACATTTTACTCAAAAAGAATAAATCTTATTCAGAAAAAGTATTTGGATGTTTATTTTGGATATATTCTTTAACTCTTTCCCATTCTAAATTAAAAATTAAATCTTTTGGAAAGTCTAATTCTTCAAGAATTTTTATTGATAATGGTGTTTTACCTATTTTATAACAAAAATGACTATCTGTATTAACACAAATAGGAATCTGATTTAATTTACATAATTTTAAAATCTCAACCATGTTCTCTAAAGCACCCTTGCGAGTTTTAATTGAGCTCTCATTAAGTTCAATAATTTTTCCATATTCCTTAACTGCTTTTAGTCCTTCTTCATAAGACCATAGATATTCATTTGTTGATGTATGACCAAAAACATCTATATATGGATTTTTACAAGCATTTATATAAGCCTTTGTATTCTCTTCCACACTTCCTGGTGTTACAACAGGACCATGCATAGATGCAACAACCCATGAAAGAAATTTATAGAGATTCTCATCAACATCTATATTGCCATTAAAATCAAGTATATTAGCTTCTATTCCTTTTACAATATAAACGCCATTTAATTTTTCAGGAATAGCTCCCATATTATGAAAATGCCAAACATGTGGTGCATCACTCATTTTTGGTGCATGATCTGTCATAGCAACAGCTTTTAATCCCATTTCTTTAGCACTAACAGAATTTTCAATAATTGTAGAATATGCATGTGTAGATGCAATTGTATGTGTGTGTAAATCTGCTTGTATTTTCATTTTACTCTCCTAATTTATTCCCACATTGTAATTTGATCTTCTTTATTTTCCATATTTAATCCAAGATTTTTAAGAAGTTCTCTCGCTGCGTTATATCCCATTTTCTTTTGTCTATTGTTCATAGCTGCAACTTCTAATATTACTGCTATATTACGTCCTGGTTTTACAGGAATAGTTAATGAAGGAACTTTTACTCCTAAAATAGATGCATAACTATTATCAACACCCATTCTATCATATACTTTTTCAGAATCCCAAAGCTCAAGATTAACAATTAAGTCAATTTTTTCAGAAATCTTTACAGCACCAACACCAAAAATTTGTCTAGCATTAATAATTCCTATACCTCTAAGCTCCAAAAAATGTCGTATATTTTCTGGTGAAGATCCAACCAAAGTTACATTTGAAGTTTTTCTTATTTCAACTGCATCATCAGCAATCAAACGATGTCCTCTTTTAATAAGCTCAATTGCAGCTTCACTTTTACCAACTCCACTTTCACCACAAATAAACAATCCTTCACCATATACTTCTATAAGAACACCATGTCGTGTAATTCTAGGTGCAAGTTTTACATTTAGCATTTGTAAAAGTGCGGCCAAAAAGTTTGATGTTGATTCATCAGATCTAAGCAAAGGAATTTCATATTTTTTTGCACACTCAATCATTTCAGGAAAAACATCTAGTCCTCTTGAAATTATTGCACAAGGAAATTTATATGAGAATAATTTATCAAGTCTATCTCTTCTTGTTTCTTCTGAAATACTTTGAAGATATGCAATTTCCATATTTCCAAAAATCTGTATTCTATCTGCATTAAAATATTCGTAAAATCCCATAAGCTGTGCACCTGGTCTTGTTACCTCGTTTTCAGAAATCTCAATATCTTTTTCTGATTTAGGAAGATATATTGTTTCCAAATTAAAAGTATCAATTATCTCTTTAAGTGGCACTGTATAAACATCTACCATTTCTTGCACCTCCATATTTTTTAAATATTAATTTTATTTAATTATTCCTCTATCTAGCATTTCTTGTGAAGCAAGTAAAATTCCTGTTTTACCTGTAGAATATGTTATTCCACCTTGTAACCAAACTGCATATGGATCTTTTAATGGAGCATCAGCTGATAATTCTATTGAAGCTCCAAGTGTAAATGCTCCTGCTGCCATAATAACTTTACTATCATATCCTGGCATATCCCAAGGCTCTGGTGAGACAAAAGAATCAACTGGAGAACCTTTTTGGATTCCTTGGCAAAATGCTATAAGTGATTTTTCATCACCAAGTTTTATTGCTGTAATTATATCTGATCTATGTTCTCCTTCTTTTGGAAAACATTCATATCCTAATAGATTAAAAAATTCACTAGCAAATGTAGCTGTTTTTACAGCGTTCGCTACAATTTCAGGTGCTAAGAAAAATCCCATAAGCATTTCTCTATTTTGATTTAATGAACATCCTACTTCTTTTCCCATTCCAACACATGTTAATCTATATGAACATAATTCAATTAAATCTTTTCTACCAGCAATATATCCTCCTGTGGAAGCTATAGCTCCTCCTGGATTTTTTATCAAAGATCCTACAATTAAATCAGCTCCTACTTGTGTAGGCTCTTGTTCTTCAACAAATTCACCATAACAATTATCCACCATAACAATTACATTTGGATTAGCTCTTTTTGCTATACGAGAAATCTTTCCTATTTGTTTTACTGATAGTGATGGTCTTAAAGAATAACCTCTTGAACGCTGTATATACACTACTTTCGCATCTACTGCTTTTTCTTTAATTGCATCATAATTTACTTTACCATCTTTAGTCAAAGCAATCTCATCATAATTAATTCCATAATCAATAAGAGATCCATTGCCTTTTTCACCTTGTAAACCTATTACCTCTTCAAGAGTATCATAAGGTTTTCCTGTAACAGAAAGTAGTACATCATTTGGTCTTAACACTCCAAAAAGAGCTACTGACAAAGTATGTGTACCTGAAACAAAATTATGTCTTACCAAAGCATCTTCCGCACCGAAAACTTCTGCATAAATTTGATCTATTACATCTCTTCCTACATCTCCATATCCATATCCTGTGCTACCTTTTAATGAAGTTTCACTTACTTTATTATTAATAAATGCAGAAAGTACCTTTTGACCATTATATCTCGCAATTTGATCTACTTTTTCAAATGTATCTAAACACAAATCTTCGGCAATTGCACCGATACTTACTAATCTTTTATCTATATTAAAAAAATTTCTTGTACTGTCCATTTGATTTTATAAATTCCTTTCTAATATTAAATCCCTTGATAGCTCTTTAAAACCTATTTCCTTATAAAACCCTATACGTTCTTCTCTTGCTAAAAGAAAAGTTTCAATATCTTCTAACATAAATTCATTGCAAATATAGTTTAATAACTTTTTTGCATATCCTTTTCCTCTTTTATCTTTTTTCGTTGCAACAAGTCCAACAAAAGCTTTATTATCTAATATATACTGCACAGTTGCTGTGCTGCAATCATTATACAAATAAACAAAACTTTGATTTCTTCTTACTCTATGAGAAACATCAGTAAGCCACATTGCATAATTATTTTTTATTGAATCAAATCCATCTTTTAAAACATCAAAAACCTTATCAAACGATGGATTCTTATCAATAATTAAATTATCTGTATTTAAAGTTTTTTCAAACTTAAAATATGCTCTATCCACTTTAGAATATTGGCTAACAAATAAAGCCAACTTATTTACAATACATTTTTGACCTTCTATACTATTTGGCTTATTAATATTAACAAAAATACAAATATCATTAATAATTGTTTCTACATCATCAAGATCAAATACTGAAATAACCATAGAAGAATTAAATAAATTTATTAATCCTACTACTTTAGTATTGTCAATTATTTCATAAAATCTACAAAAATCATAACAATCAGAATATGCTTTAAAATTTGCTATTATTTTATTTGAATAATGAGAATTATCAAGCCTTTGTAATACAAGTTCAAGATTATTTGCTATTTGTACCATAATTATATGCCTTTTTTAGAAACTCAGTAGTTAGATTATAAACAGCAAAATAGTCTTCTTTATTAATAACACAAGATGCAGAATGTAAATATCTACATGGAACACTAACAGAGATAGTTTTTACTCCACCTCTTGAAATATGAATTGCTCCACTATCATTTCCGCCTGCAACCATTGTTTTTGTTTGACAAGGTATATCATTTTCTTTTGCTGTTTCAAAAATAAGGTTGTACAAATCTTTATTATAAACAGTTGCTCTATCCATAAATGTAACAACAGCGCCTTTTTTAAGCTCACAAACACGTTTTTCTGCACTTGCGCTTGGAATATCCGCTGCAGTTGTTGCTTCAAGCACAATAGCTATATCAGGATCAACTGTATAAGAAGCAACTTTAGCGCCTCTTAATCCGACTTCTTCTTGAGTAACAAAAGTGAAATAAGTATCATATTCTAAATCTTTTTTTATAAGATCAATCATTACTGCACAGCCAATTCTATCATCAATAGCTTTTGATTTTATAAATCCATCACCATATTCAATAAATTCAGATTTAAAATAAATTGAATCACCTAAACCTACTAAACTTTCTGCTTCTTCTTTATCTTTAGCACCAATATCAATATACATATCTTCAATTTTAATAGCAGTTTTTCTTTCATCAGCAGTAAGATTATGAACAGCTTTTGATCCAATTACTCCAGTTATATTATTATTTCCAATAACAACTTGTCTACCAAAAATAACTCTAGAATCTACTCCACCAATAGTAGTAAACTTTAATGTTCCATCAGAATTAATATAAGTAATTATCATTCCAACTTCATCCATATGTGCAGATATCATAACTTTATTTTCTGGAGTTTTATTTCCTTTTTTAAATGCAATTACATTTCCTATATTATCAACGCTATATTCACAATAATCTTTTATTTGAGAAATAATAAATTCTCTAACTTTTTCTTCATTTCCAGAAATACCGTTAATCATACAAAGTTCTTTTAGTAAATTTATCATTATTTAACACCTCCGTTAACTAAGAAGTCTGCAATAAGATTTGATGTGCAAATTATATCATAAGTATCAACAACTTCAATAGGTGTATGCATATATTTTAATGGTATTGAAAGTGTTACTGATTTAACTCCAGATCTAGTAACTCCAATAGCATCAGCATTAGTACCAGTTGTAGCTCCCATAACTTCTTTTTGATAAGAAATATTACTTTTTTCTGCAAGATTTATCATCTCTTCTGACATTTCTTTACTCAAAGAAGCAGCTATTCCAATCATAACACCTTCAGACATTTTTCCACATTTATATGGTTTATCATCAGGAGTTAATGCAAATGACACATCTACTGCAATAGCAAGATCAGGATTAATTGTATAAGCACCAACTTTTGCACCTCTTTCTCCTGTTTCTTCTTGAGCAGAAAAAAGAACAGCCACATTATAATTAAGCTCTTTATTTTTTACCAAATCAAGTGCATACAAAATTGAAGCAACACCAGAACGATCATCTATTGCTCTTGACATTACTCTATTTTTATTTAATGTACAAGGATAACTATCAATAATAACTCTATCACCTAAAGAAACTATTTCACTCGCTTGTTCTTTTGTATATCCAATATCAACAAATACATCTTCTATTTTAGGAACACTCTTACTATCTTTTTCAAGATGAGGCGGAGTAGAAGTAATAACTCCTTTTATTTTTTTGTTACCAAAAACAGTTACTTGTTGAGCAAGCAATACTCTTGTATCAACACCACCACAATTTGATACCTTTAAAAATCCATCATCAGTAATATAATTTACAACTAAACCTATTTCATCAATATGTGCATCAAGCAAAACAGTAGGTTTATTTTCATCTACTTTTCCAATATTACCTATAACATTACCAAAACCATCAATGTAAGCATTATCAGAATATTGCTTTAACATATCTAAAGCAACTTGTGATGCATTTTGTTCATCACCTGAAGTTCCAACAGCTTCAGTAAGTTTAAAAAGTGTGTCTTTTATATTCATTTAAAATACCAATCCTTATATTGAATTTATTATATTTTTGAAGTGATTTCCTCTTTCTTCAAAATTTCTATATTTATCAAAACTTGCACATGCTGGAGATAATGTGACTATGTCACCTTCCTTAGCATGAGATTTTGCAATCTTTACAGCATCCTCAAGACTTTTTGCTTTTAAAATTTTAAGTTCTTTTGGATTATAAGAATCGCTACTTGTTATCGCTTCTTCTATTTTCTTAGCTGTATCTCCCATTAAAATCAAAATTTTTACTTTTTCATTCACAGCATCTGCAAGAGGTTCAAATGGTATTTTCTTATCATATCCACCAGCAATAACAATAAGTTTTTGATCAAAAGAATTTAATCCAGCCAAAACTCTTGTAGGTGAAGTTGCTATACTATCGTTATAGTATTTTACTCCTTTTATTTCTCTTACAAACTCTATTCTATGTTCTACTCCGCCAAAATTCTGTGCAACTTTAACTATGTTTTCTAATCTAACATCTCCCCATGTTGCAGCAATTGCAGTAAGATAATTCTCTACATTATGAATTCCTGGTATCTTTATAGCAGAAGCAGAAACAATTTCTGTTATTATACCATCATCAGAATAACATAGCATTCCATTATCCAAAAAAGCTCCTCTTCTTACTTTACTTTGTCTACTAAAAGTAACTAAATTTCCTCTAACCAAATGTCTCAAATTTATAGTTTGCTCATTATCAGCATTTAATACAGTTTTTGAAAACGCATTTTGATGAGCAATAATATTAGTTTTAGAATATATGTATTCTTCCATAGTGCCATGCACATCAAGATGATTAGGTGAAATATTTGTTATTACAGCAACATCCGGAGATTTTCTCATTGATAAAAGCTGAAAACTAGAAAGCTCAACTACTGCAATATCATGTTCAGTTATTTTTTCTATTACAGGCAAAAGTGCTTTTCCTATATTTCCACCTTTATATACTCTTCTTCTTTCTTCTCTATAAAACTCACTAATTAAAGTTGTTGTAGTTGTTTTTCCATCAGATCCAGTTACTGCAACTATTCTACATGGACATAAATCAAAAAATACTTCCATTTCAGATGTTACAACAATACCCATGTTTCTTGCTTTTTGTATAGCAGGATGATTGTAATACATACCAGGTGTCCTAAAAATTATATCACATGAATATATACCTTCTAAATAATCTTCTCCTAAAGATAACTGCGCACCATTTTCAACTAGCTCTTCTATAAAATCAGAATCAAATTGTTCTTTTGTTCTTTTATCACAAAGTGTTACATCTATACCTTTTTGCAAAAATAATTTTATAAGATCATTGTGACTAACTCCAGATCCAATAAATGCTATTTTTTTGTATCTTATATCTTTAAAAAACTTTTCTGCTTTTGTCATATATTACCTCCTAATTAAAATATAACCTTTCAATATAATATTATATATTAAATCACCATTAATTTCAATATGCATATTATTTAATTGATTTTTATAATTATATTCTAAAATTAAAATGTAACTGCTTTATATTGTTAGTTTTTGTAGGAAATGTATAAAATACATAATATCTTTTTAAAGCCTTGTATTATAAGCTTTTGTGTTATATAATATTATTTGTATTTAAAATATTAATTATGTAAAACTTGATTTTGTGTTGTGATTTTATATGCTTAATTGTCAGCGTCACAAGTTTTTATTATGAAAGGCAGAGTACAATGGAAATTAATAAAAAACAATTATTTGACCCTCAAACTCGAAATGCTCCTCTTGGAATAATTGCTATGGATGGAGCTTCAAATTTAGGAGAAAAGGTTAACAAATATTTAGTAGAATGGTCTAAAGAAGGCGGCTTCGCTGAAGATAGCTTTTTGATTGAAACTGATTGCCCACGTTTTTCTTCTGGTGATAGCAAAGCTCTTATTAAAAGCACTGTTCGTGGAGATGATTTGTTTATTATTTGTGATGTTGGTAACTATAGTTGCACATATGAACTTTTTGGAAGACAAAACTGTATGTCACCTGATGACCATTACCAAGATTTAAAAAGACTAATTCAAGCTGCTGGTGGTAAAGCAGATAGAATTAACGTTATTATGCCTTTACTTTATGGCGGTAGACAACACAGAAGAAATTATAGAGAATCACTTGATTGTGCTGTTGCATTACAAGAACTTAAAAAATTTGGTGTTCAAAATATTGTAACATTTGATGCTCATGATCCTAGAGTTCAAAATGCTATTCCTCTTATGGGATTTGATAACATTATGCCTGCTTATCAAGTGCTTAAATCAATGTTTAGAAATCTTTCTGACTTTAAACCAACTAAAGATAATTTCATGGTTATTAGTCCTGATGAAGGTGCTATAGCTAGAAATATGTACTATGCTTCAGTTTTAAAAGTTGATCTTGGTATGTTCTACAAAAGACGTGATTATTCTACAGTAATAAACGGAAGAAATCCTATTGTTGCTCATGAGTATCTTGGAAATGATGTTGAAGGTAAAGACGTATTTATTGCTGATGATATTATTTCTTCTGGCGAATCTATGCTTGATATTGCTCATGAACTTAAGAAAAGAAAAGCAAAAAGAATTTTCGCTTTTGCAACTTATCCTATTTTTACAAATGGTCTTGATAGTTTTGATAAAGCATTTTCTGAAGGAATTATTGATGGTGTATTTGGTACAAATTTAACTTATTTAACTCCTGAACTTAGAAAAAGAGAATGGTTTAATGAAGTTGATATGTCTAAATATATTGCATACTTTATTGCTGCTTTGAATCACAATATTTCTATTAGCAACATTATTGATCCACACAAAAAAGTTAAAGCTCTTTTAGCTAAAAATAATATTAAATAAATTATAAAAGGTATCAAATTATCATATTTGATACCTTTTTTATTTGCAAATTTCATATACAAAAATAACGTGCAATTTTTATTGCACGTTATTTTTATTATGTAGCTTTATATCCAATATCTTTTCTATAATAAGCTTTTTCAAAATCTATCTTAGAAATAAGATTATAACTTTTCTTTAAAGCACCTTGAATACTATCATCAATACAAGTCACACCAAGAACTCTACCACCAGAAGTAACTATATTATTATCATCATTTTTTGTGCCAGCATGATAAATAAATCCTCCATCAAGTTGACCATTTTCATCAAGTCCTTTAATAATTTTACCTGATTCATATTTTTTTGGATATCCACCAGACGCCATTATAACACAAGATGCTGATTTATTTTTCCATTTAACGCTTAATTCAGACAAATTTTCTTGCCAAATAGCATCAAAAATATCAACAATATCAATATCTAACAAAGGTAAAACAACTTGAGTTTCAGGATCTCCAAATCTACAATTATATTCAATAACCTTAGGACCTTTTGAAGTAAGCATCAATCCAAAATACAAACATCCTTTAAAAGGTCTATTTTCTGATCTCATAGCATTTAAAGTTGGTTTAAAAATAGTTTCCATACAAATTTTTGCAATTTTCTCATTATAAAATGGATTTGGTGCAATCGTTCCCATGCCACCTGTGTTTAAACCTTTATCGCCTTCTAAAGCTCTTTTATGATCCATTGAAGAAATCATAGGAACAATTGTTTTTCCGTCACAAAACGACAAAACAGAAACTTCAGGACCAGTTAAAAACTCTTCAACTACTATTTTATTACCACTTTCGCCAAAAACCTTATCAGAAATTATTGATTTAATAGCACTAACAGCTTGATCAAAATTTTCAGCAATTATAACTCCTTTACCAAGAGCAAGCCCATCAGCTTTAATCACAGTTGGATATTCATTTTTATTTTTGACATACTCAATAGCTTCTTTATCATTATCAAAAACTTTATATTCAGCAGTAGGAATATTATATTTTTGCATCAACTTTTTAGAAAAAACCTTACTACCTTCTAAAATAGCAGCAGCTTTATTTGGACCAAAAGTCTTTATACCTTTTTCATTTAAAACATCAACCATTCCAGCAACCAAAGGATCATCCGGAGCAACAACAACCATATCAGCATTTATTTTTTGAGCTAAATCAACCATACCATCTATATCACAAGCTTTAACATCATGGCATGTTGCAAATTTTGCAATTCCTGCATTTCCTGGAGCACAATGAATTTCAGAAACTTTACTACTTTGAGCAAGTTTCATAATTATAGCATGTTCTCTTCCGCCACTTCCAACAACTAAAAATCTCATCCAATCTATCCTTTCAAATTAGTGATGGAACAATCTAATTCCATTCATTGCCATGGAAATATCGTATTTATTACAAGTATCAATTACATTATCATCACGAATAGATCCACCAGGTTGAGCAATATATGAAACTCCACTTTTATAAGCTCTTTCTATATTATCTCCAAATGGGAAAAATGCATCTGATCCAAGACAAACACCACTTTGTTTAGACAACCATTCTTGTTTTTCCTCTTTAGTAAAAACAGATGGTTTTACTTTAAATATATTTTGCCAAACGCCATCTTCAAGAACATCCATATATTCATCTGAAATATAAATATCAATAGCATTATCTCTATCAGCACGTCTAATTCCATCAACAAACTGAAGTTCTAAAACTTTTGGAGATTGTCTTAAAAACCAATTATCAGCTTTATTTCCAGCAAGTCTTGTACAATGGATTCTTGATTGTTGACCAGCACCAATACCAATAGCTTGGCCTTCATAAGCATAACAAACTGAGTTAGATTGTGTATATTTAAGAGTAATTAAAGCTAAAACCAAATCATTCTTTTTATCATCAGGAATATTTTTATTATTCGTTACAATTTCTCCAAGTGCATTTTTATCAATTTTAATTTCATTTCTGCCTTGTTCAAAAGTAATTCCAAAGACTTGTTTATGCTCAATAGGTTCTGGTTTATAATTCTCATCAATTTGAATTATATTATATGAACCTTTTCTTTTTGTTTTTAATATTTCAAGAGCCTCATCTGTATAGCCAGGAGCAATAACACCATCAGAAACTTCTCTAGCAATCATAGTTGCAGTTTGTTTATCACAAACATCAGACAAAGATATAAAATCACCATATGATGACATTCTATCAGCACCTCTTGCTCTAGCATAAGCACAAGCTAATGGAGATAATTCCAAATCATCAACAAAATATATCTTTTTAAGTGTATCTGAAAGTGGCAAAGCAAGTCCAGCGCCAGCAGGAGAAACATGTTTAAAAGAAGTTGCTGCAGCAATTCCTGTAGCTTCTTTAAGCTCTTTAACAAGTTGCCATCCATTTAAAGCATCCATAAAATTAATATATCCTGGATTACCATTTAAAACTTTAATTGGCAAATCACAATTTTCTGTATAGATTTTAGCAGGTTTTTGATTAGGATTACAACCATATTTTAATAAAAGTTCTTTCATTTTTGCTCCTTATTCATTCTTATTAACAATTTTTGTTGTCTCTTCATAAGTTTCAAGATCAATATATCTTACAAAAAGCGATACTTTATTATTTCTGTCTAAACTACCCCAAAGTTTAGTTGTGAATGTATTAATATTTTCATCTATTGAGATTCTTTTTGGTTCACCTTCAAAAGATGGCAAACGATTTCCATCACCAATATATGTATGAATAAAATGACCTTCACCTTTTAATGGAGAAGAATATGAATAAGTAAACCTTTGACATGCTTGTGGATTACCATTTGTACTTTTAAGTATTGACATATTATAATCCATTTCTCCATCTATAATTTCTATTAAACCAGAAATTCTAGGAGTGAAATTAGGAGCATCAGGCTCAAATTCACGTGTAGTTAAAGCTTGTTCAAATGTTTCACCTCTACTCATTAAATCATAAATAGTATCAGTTTGATCTCCATTTGTTACAATTGTTTTATTTCCTAATACACGTACAGGAGAATAAATAATTAATGATGGATCAGTAAGTTTACTTGGATCATAAGCTTCTGTTTTAATTCCATCTTCTGTTGGAACAAAAATTCTATTTCTGCTATTTTCACTTCTTCCCATTATAAAATAAGCAGTAACAGCATATTTACCACAACTAGATTGTCCAATAATTATTCCACGTCCTGGATAAGCATTATTGTTTAATTCATCAAAAATCGATATTTTATTCATTTTCACACCTCTATTAATTTATGTAAGCATAATTTTTATTTATAATTATCCTATCATCACAAAAAAGCGAAACAGCTTCAGGCAATATCTGCCATTCAGCTTTAGTCATTACACGTTTTTGTAAAATTTCAGGAGTATCATCTTTTTTCACTTCAACAGATTTTTGCAAAATAATAGGACCACCATCACACACTGCAGTAACAAAATGTACAGTAGCACCTGTTAATTTAACACCTGCATTAATTGCTGCTTCATGTACATGCAATCCATAAAATCCTTTGCCACAAAACGCAGGAATTAATGATGGATGAACATTTATCATTTTATATGGAAAAGCATTTGCAACTTGTTCATCTAAAATAGACATAAATCCTGCAAACACAACAAGATCAGCTTTTTCAGATATTAAAGTCTCTTTTATTGCTTTACTATACTGCGCAATATCATCATAATCTTTTCTTGAAACAACAACACCTTTTATTCCAGACTCCTTAGCTCTTTTAAGAGCAAAGGCATCTGGATTTGATGATATAACACAAGTAATTTTACCATTTTTTATTTTGCCATCTTTTTCTGCATCAATAAGTGCTTGGAGATTTGTTCCACCTCCAGAAACAAGTACAACTATATTTTTCATTTTAATCTCCATAAAAGAAACCTTAAGACCATACTTTTAAAGTGAGTTCAAATTTATCACCATTCTCAATTGGTGTTGTATCAACTCCAGTATTAACTTGTTCTCCACCTTTAGTAATACACCACCACTCTTTGGCACTTTCATCAGCTTCTTGTCCATCAACTTTTGTAATATAAAGACCATAATCGCCTTTTTTACCTTCAATAAGTTTTTCATCAACAAGAGCTTGTCCTAAAAACTCTTTTTCAGTTTCAATCTTAAATTCTTTTTTTGATTTATCTTTGTAAACAACTGTTATAGCAATATTCTTAACTTTATTATCTTCTAAACTAGATGACGATTTTTTATCACCACAACCAGTAAAAGAAGTAACTACAAGAATAACTATTACAGCCACAACACTAAATCTGCTCATTAATTTTTTCATATTTTCTCCTTAGAAAGCCTAGGTTCCTTGC
Organism: Oscillospiraceae bacterium; assembly: GCA_965226565.1. GTDB lineage: Bacteria > Bacillota > Clostridia > Oscillospirales > Ruminococcaceae > SZUA-444. The sequence continues at coordinate 219,901 of CBDDDI010000006.1, read as the reverse complement.
ATAAAAGTAATTTTGAATTTATCTCCATCAGAAATAGGAGTCTGTTTTACACTTTTCTCAATTGGTCTATCACCTTCTGTTGTAAAACACCACCACTGTGAAGAATTAGTATCAACTGTTTCTCCATTAATTGTTTTCGCAAAAAAACCTTGATAATTAATTAAATCAGTAGCAAGTCCATCTTCAATAAGAGCTTGCCCTAAAAACTGACTTTTAGTCTTAATAGTAAATTCCTTTTCTGACTTGTCTTGTGAAACAACAACCACAGAAATTTTTTTAGAAGCATCATCTTTTTCGGAACAACCTGTACACATGCCAAACGCTAGTATGATAATAATTGTTAAAATGCCAAATTTGTTAAACATATTTTTCATAATTGTTCTCCTTTAAAATATTTTTTATTTTAGTATAACGCCTTCTTCACCATCAACAAGAGTTCCTATAATATAAGCATCTTCGCCTGCTGCTTGCAATGTCTCTACAGCCTTTAGAGCATCTTTTTCATCAACAACAACACACATTCCAACGCCCATATTAAATGTATTAAACATATCTCTTTCAGGTATATTTCCAGTTTTCATAATTAAATCAAAAATAGGTAATGTACGAACATCTTCTCTAGATATTTTTGCAGAAATACCTTTTGGAAGTGAACGAGGTATATTTTCATAAAATCCACCACCAGTAATATGAGAAATTGATTTCACATTAACTTCTTTAATAAGCTCCAAAATTGGTTTCACATATATTTTAGTAGGAGTTAGAAGTGTTTCTCCAAGTGTTGCACCAAGTTCATCATAATATTTTGACAAATTCTCTTCATTAACTGTGAAAACTTTTCTTACAAGCGAAAATCCATTTGAGTGAACTCCACTTGATGGTAAAGCAATAATTACATCTCCTGCTTTTTGAGTTTCCGGTTTTAAAATCTTGTCTTTATCAACCACACCAACAGAAAATCCTGCTAAATCATATTCGTCAACAGGATAAAATCCTGGCATCTCAGCAGTTTCTCCACCAACCAAAGCACAATCAGACATAACACAACCATCAGCAATTCCAGATACAATATCAGCAACTTTTTCAGGAACATTTTTTCCAACAGCTATATAATCAAGAAAAAACTGAGGTTTAGCACCACAACAAATAATATCATTTACACACATAGCAACACAGTCAATACCAACTGTATTATGCTTATCCAAAAGAAAAGCAATTTTTAATTTTGTTCCAACACCATCAGTTCCAGAAACAAGAACAGGTTTTTGTATTCCTGTCATATCAAGCTCAAAAAGTCCACCAAAACCGCCAATGCCAGAAAGAACACCACTAGTCATTGTTCTTGCAACATGTGATTTCATAAGCTCTACTGCTTTGTAACCAGCAGTTACATCTACACCAGCTTCTTTATAGCTATTGCTAAAACTTTTCATTTTAATCATCCTATTCTGCCGCTTTGCTCGGCATAAATTATTATAACACTATTTTATCATGCAAAGAAGTAATTTTGTGAAAAAAATAGTATTTTTTATTAAAACTTTATTTTATTTTATTTTCAAATCTGTGTTTTGGCATTTCTTTAGGAACTTCAATAGGATAATTACCATCAAAACATCCACAACAAAAATCACAATTAGCATTGCTAGCAATTTCTTTTACACCATCAACACTCAAATATCCTAAAGAATCAGCACCAATTTCTTTTGCTATTTCATCAATAGACATCTTACATGCAATAAGTTTATCAGTACTATCTATATCTGTTCCAAAATAACATGGGTGTTTAAATGGTGGACTCGAAATTCTCATATGAACTTCTTTAGCTCCAGCATCTTTAATTTGTTTTACAATTCTAGCAGAAGTAGTACCTCTTACAATTGAATCATCTATAAGAACAACACGTTTGTCTTTTACTGTCTCACCAATAACATTAAGTTTTATTCTCACAAGATTTTCTCTTTCATCTTGAGAAGGCTGTATAAAAGTTCTGCCAATATATTTATTTTTCAAAAATCCCATACCATATGGAATACCACTAGCTTTAGAAAATCCAAGTGCTGCATCTATTCCACTATCAGGAACACCAACTATAACATCAGCCTCAACAGGATGTTCTTTACAAAGAATTTCTCCAGCACGGCGTCTAGCTTGATGTACAGAACATCCTTCTATAACTGAATCAGGTCTTGCAAAATAAACAAATTCAAAAACACAAAGATTAGCTTTGCCTTCACAATGAGTTTTTATAGAAGTTATTTCGTTGTTTTTTATAACAACAATTTCTCCAGGTAAAACATCTCTTATAAACTTAGCATTAATTGAATCTAAAGCACATGTTTCACTTGCAACAACATATTCACCTGCTTCAGTTTGACCAATACAAAGTGGCCTAAATCCAGTTTTATCTCTAGCAGCAATAAGTTTTTGTGCAGACATTACAACAAGTGAATAAGCACCTTTTAATTTATACATTGCTTCTTCTACAGCTTTTTGAATAGATCCACATTGAAGCCTAGCTTCAGTAATAGCATAAGAAATAACTTCTGTATCATTAGTTGTATGAAATATTGCACCTTTAAGTTCGTATTCTTCACGAAGCTCAGTAGCATTAGTAAGAGTTCCATTATGAGCCAAAGCCATTGGACCTTTTACATGTCTTACAACAAGTGGCTGTGCATTTGATCTGCTAGTAACTCCAGCAGTAGCATATCTTACATGACCAATAGCTATATTTCCGAGTCCAAGTTTTTTCAAATTTTCTTTATTGAAAACTTCATTTACCAAACCAAGATCTTTATAGCTAGTAAAAATTCCTCTATCATTAACTACAATACCGCAGCTCTCTTGGCCACGGTGTTGTAGTGCGTATAGTGCGTAATATGTAGAAGCTGCAACATCAATTGTTTTACTACTGTAAATACCAAAAACGCCACATTCTTCATTAATTTTATTAAACATAATAACCTCCGTATAAAACAGAAATAAATTTTTAAATATTATTCACCAAGCAAACGTTTCATAACTTCTTTATAAGCATCAACTTCTCCACCAAGATTTCTACGGAATAAATCTTTATCAAGATGCTTACCTGTTACAGTGTCCCAAAAACGACATGTATCAGGAGAAATCTCATCAGCTAAAATTATAGTTCCATCAGAAGTTCTTCCAAACTCAAGTTTAAAATCAACAAGCTCAATATTAAGATCTTTTAAGTATGATGACATAAATTCATTAACCATAAATGAATATTTGCATATAACATCCATTTCTTCTTCAGTAGCCCATCCCATAGCTTTAATATGATATTCATTAACCATTGGATCTCCAAGATCATCATCTTTATAACAAAACTCAAGAACTGTTGAGCCAAGTTTAGTGCCTTCAGGTTGTCCAACTCTTTTAGCAAGTGATCCAGCTACTATGTTTCTAACAATAACTTCTAACGGAACAATTGAAACTTTTTTTACAATTGTTTCTCTATCAGAAATTTCTTCAACAAGATGAGTAGGAACTCCAAATTCCTCAAGTTTCTTCATAAGATGATTTGTTACACGGTTGTTAATAATACCTTTGTTTTCAATTGTGCCTTTTTTCTCACCATTAAAAGCAGTTGCATCGTCTTTATAATCAACAATCAATAACTCTGGATCTTCTGTTGTAAAAACTTTCTTTGCTTTTCCTTCATAAAGTTGCTCTAATCTTTTCATAATACCCTCCAAAAAATATTATATATTGTTAAGCTCATTTTGAAGCTTCGTATTTTTCTCCAAAACTTCTTGAGCCATCTTACTCTTCATTTCATAAAGTTTTTCGCTAAGCTCTTCATCTTCTATTGCAAGCATTTGAGCAGCAAGAATAGCAGCATTTTTTGCTCCATCAATTGTAACAGTAGCTACAGGTATTCCTGATGGCATTTGAACTGTACTAAGTAATGAATCTAATCCATCCATAGTTGATGATTTTATTGGTATTCCAATAACAGGCAAAATAGAATGTCCTGCAATAACTCCACCTAAATGAGCAGCTTTACCTGCTGCTGCAATAATTATTCCAAAACCATTATCTTTTGCGCTTTTTGCAAATTCACATGCAGCTTCAGGTGTTCTATGAGCAGACATAACATGAACCTCATATTCCACACCAAACTTTTCAAGCTCCAACAATGCACCTTTCACAACAGGCAGATCACTGTCACTTCCCATAACAATAGCAACTTTTTTCATTTATACCTCCATAAAATTAAAATAAAAAAACTGCGACTAAAATTAGTCACAGTTAGACACAAATATTTTATATTTCTCAACGCAAGTATTACGAACGCACGCAACTTTTTTCGCACCTATATCATCAGACTTCCAATTTTCAAAATCAATATTCAATCGTAAGGATATAACAAAAAGCATAACACACCTCGTATATTAATATAATTTAATTTTACATGAATAATAACCATTTTGCAATAGAGCTTAACGTAAAAATTACTCAAAGTTTTTTGTTAAATATTGTACCAAATGACAAATTGCCATTAATATTCCACCTAATTTATTAATAAACATATTAAAGAAAGCTAATTCACTATAAAATAATAATATAAAATTACAAAATTGCAACTTTAAATTCACAACAAAGTCACTTAACATAAATACAATATTAATTGTCTTGCAAATAAAGCAACTTGCGTATATAATTAATATGTTTGAAATTAAATTTTGGAGGTCGTTATATATTGATTAATTTATTAAAAATAATACTTATCGGAATAGTAGAAGGAATTACTGAATGGCTACCAATAAGTAGTACAGGTCACATGATTTTAGTTGACAAATTCGTAAAATTAGACATGACAGATGCTTTTAAAGAAATGTTTCTTGTTGTAATACAATTTGGTGCTATTTTAGCTGTAATATTTCTTTTTTGGAATAAAGTATGGCCTTTTTCAACCAAAGAAAAATATTTTATAAAAAAAGAGTCATTTTCTATTTGGTTTAAAGTTGCATTCGCATGTTTACCATCAGCATTAGGTTTTATACTTGATGATTTTCTTGAAGAACATTTTGGAACACCACTAACTATAGCAATAATGTTGATATTTTACGGTATACTATTTATAATAATAGAAAATTGGAACAAAAAACGTACACCTAAATATAAAACATTAGCTGATGTTACATATGCTTCTGCATTTTTAATAGGTGTATTCCAAGTTCTTGCAATGATTCCAGGAACTTCACGTTCAGGAGCAACAATCATAGGAGCTTTATTAATAGGTCTTTCAAGAACAGCTGCAACTGAATTCACATTTTTCTTAGCAATACCAACAATGATAGCTGCAAGTCTTTACAAACTTGTTAAATTTGGATTTGATTTAACAGGATATCAAATAGCCACATTAATATCAGGAATGGCAGTAGCTTTCGCAGTTTCAGTCTTCGCAATAAAATTCTTAATGGGATATATTAAGAAACATGATTTTAAAGCATTCGGATGGTATAGAATTATACTTGGTGTTATCGTAATACTTTTATTAGTATTCTAACAAAACAATTATTAATTGTTTTAAATAACAAATATAAACAATTCCATGTATATTTAAACATATATAATGAATAAATAAACATGGAATTTCATTACAAAACAAAAGCCTCATTACAAAATATTGTAAATGAGGCTCTCATTTTCTTAAGTTTTCCTAATTAAAGTTAAATCATTATATTTTATAATATGATTTATAATAGTCAGCAAATTCTTCATACGATGTCAAGTATAAAATTGTCATAGAATTTATAATATTTATGTTATTTCAAATATATGTATTCAAAAATAAATAATTTTACTTACAAAGAAATTACCACTACCTACTTTCACAAATTAACTTAATAGCAGTTCTCTCTTCTCCATCGATAACGACGTTAGCAAAGGCTGGTACGCAAATAAGATCAACGCCTACAGGTGCTAGATAACCACGAGCAATGGCAATGGCTTTGATTGCTTGATTTGATGCTCCTGCTCCAACTGCTTGAACTTCAACTGCTGCTTTTTCTCTCACAACTCCTGCTATAGCTCCTGCTACTGAATTTGGAACAGAATGTGATGATACTTTTAAGACTTCCATTGTTTTACCTCCATAAATTGCATTGTCTTTATTTTCGTTAATATTTTTTTATTTATTTTAATTAACTGTAAACAAAGCTCATTAATTTAACCTAATTATACTATCATTTGTATTAAATTACAATAGTTAATTTAGAAAATCAGCATTATCGTAAAATTATTTTGAAAATATTAGAACATTTACCTAATTTATTGTCGAATTCTATCACAATAGCGTTCAAAAAACAAGGCTCTGTGCTCTCAATAAACTTTGTAGGATAATGAGTTTTCATTTTTTCCAGTGCTACAGAAGTGTCAACTCCAAGAACAGAATTCTCAGGTCCACACATTCCTGCGTCTGTTATGTATCCAGTATGGCCTAATAATATCGTTTCATCATTAGTTTGAACATGTGTATGTGTGCCAATAACAGCAGTTACTCTTTTTGCAAGATAATGACCCATACACTTTTTTTCTGAAGTTGCTTCAGCATGAAAATCCACTATTATATTTGGTGTTGAAATTTCCGAAAGAATATTATCAATTGTATCAAAAGGATTATTTAGTGGTTCTAAATATACTACTCCTAAAAGATTCACAACAGCAATTTGAGTAAATCCGGAATCAATTACATAATATCCTTTACCGCATATTTCATCAGAATAATTTGCAGGTCTAATTAAATGAGGAATTGAATCAAAAATATTTTTTGCTTCATGTCTTCTAAAAGCGTGATTACCAGTAGTAATTACATCTGCTCCGCAATTATTTGTTAAATAATCAGCTGAATATTTACTTATACCGTTACCTTGAGCAGAATTTTCACCATTGATAATAGTAAAGTCAATATTGTATTCCTTTTTAACATTATAAATCTTTTTTGCTAGAAATTCGCAACCACAACTTCCTACAACATCACCTACAAATAATATTCTCATTAAAACTCCTCCAAACAAACTAAAAAAACTTTGTAAACAGATAACAATATGCAATTAACAAGACAACAACATTTTCAATTATACCATATTACCTATTTTTTGGCAATAATTTTCTTATCAAAAAACTAATAACAGTTCCAATGAATACTAATAACGATACTATATATAATATATCCACATTAAAGATTAATGTGTTTTGATTTATATTGTAAACCATATGTTTACATGTAGTTTGTTCGAAAAAATCTGCTTTACACATAATTTCGCCATTAGGAGATATAATTGCGCTAACACCGGTGTTACTTGATCTTATCACAAATCTATTAGATTCTACCGCTCTTAAAATAGCATGAGAAAAATGTTGACGAAGTGCTGATGTTTCTCCAAACCAAGAATCATTACTAGCAATAGCCAAAATTTCAGAACCATTCTCAATGTTTTTAAAAGCACTTTTTCTAAATATGGATTCATAACATATAATGCATCCAACCTCACCTTCTCTGGCAGAAATGGATTTATTTTCTTTGCCAACTGATACTATTGACATAGTCTCAACAAGCTCTCTTAATGGTGGAATAAACTTTTTTACAATATCACCTAAAGGAAAATATTCGCCAAAAGGTGCAAGAACTGCTTTTTTGTATGGTTCTGACATTTTTCCATCAGGATAAAATGCAACAAGAGAATTAAAAGCTTTATCTTCAGAACTTTCAGTAAAAAATCCAGCAATTATTGTTACATCTTTTTCTTTTGCAAGTTTCAAGAGTTCTTTTTCATAATAACTTTCTTTAATAAGCATTGTAGGAACTGCAGTTTCTGGCCAAATAACTATTTTAGTATTATCATCAATATTATTATAAGTTAAATCGATATATGTTTTAAACATTTCTGTTAAACTTGATTCCCATTTATTTAAACCTGAATAATTTCCTTGTACAACCATAACACCATAAGGATTTTTTGGATTTCTAGGCATTTTCAGTTTAATCAAACCATAAGAAATATTTATAACAAATATTAATAAAGCTACACTTGCATATTTAATAAATGATTTTTTATTTTTTAATTTAAAAATTCCATATGCTAAAAATCCATTTACCAATAATACAATTAAAGAAATAAACTTATCTCCAAACAAAGATGCAGATTGTATAAATGGAACAAACGAAGTTGGAATTGCTGATATTTTTCCCCAAGGAAACGCTATCCAAGGAGTCCTTTCCATTAAATATTCTCCAAATACAAATAATACAGAAAAAGTAATTACATCATAAAATTTATTTCTTCTTAAATGTGAATAGAAAAAAGTTGATACTATATAATATTTACTTTGCACGACACCAATTAATATAGTACATATAAACAAAATCAAATATGATACATTTTTTGAAAAAGGTAATTTACAATGCACTTGGTATACCCATTGCATCAAAGGTATATAATAAGCTAATGAAAATAATAACATTATCAAAAATGTTCTTTTTTTATTAATTGCAAATTTAAAAATTGCATAAAACAACGGAATTAGTGCAACAAAACAAATCACCCATAGTTTTTCTATTGAAAAAGAAAGTGATAATAAAACTCCAGATATAATAGGAAAAAAGATCATTTGCAATTTTTTATTTGATAATATCATAAACGTTTATTCTCCAATATTAATTTACATTTTTATTATCAATACATTATAATGTTTAAATTGACAGTAAAAATAATAAATGTTAAAATTAAAAAAATATTTACTGAGGACTAATTTATGAGTTTTATTATACCAAATAATGCAAAAAAAATTCTTAACACACTTCATCAACATGGTTTTAAGGCTTATCTTGTTGGAGGATGTGTTAGAGATTATTTTATGAACAAAACGCCTAATGACTATGATATATGCACAAATGCGTTGCCAGAAGAATGCATAAAACTTTTTGAAAAAAATATTGTTTCTTTATCTGGTTTAAAACATGGAACTATAACTGTTGTATATGACAAAGTTCCATATGAAATAACAACTTTTAGAACAGATGGAGAATATAATGATAATAGACATCCTAATAAAGTAAACTTTGTTACTAATATTAATGATGATTTATTAAGACGTGATTTCACTATAAATGCTTTAGCTTATAATGAAGAAACAGGAATAGTTGATATTTTCAATTCTGAAAATGATATTAAAAATAAAATTATACGTTGTGTTGGAAATCCAGATACAAGATTTAAAGAAGATGCTCTTAGAATTCTAAGAGCTTTAAGATTTTCATCACAACTTGGTTTTAAAATTAACAACCAAACTAAAGCTAGTATTTATAAAAATAAAGAACTACTTAAAAATATTTCTTCTGAACGTATAGCAATAGAATTCAATAAACTTTTAACAGGAAATAATGTTTATAATGTTTTAAATGAATATAAAGACATTATAGCTGTTTTTATTCCTGAAATAAAAGATTGCTTTGGTTTCAAACAGTTTACAAAACACCATTGCTACGATGTTTATACACATATAATTAAAAGTGTTGGATTAATTGAAAATGATTTAATATTAAGAATAACTATGTTTTTTCATGACATTGCAAAACCTGAATGCTTTGTTTACGAAAAATTAAGTGGTCATTTTTATTGTCACCAAATTCCAAGTGCTAAAATGTCAAAAATAATTTTGAAAAGACTTAAATATAGTAAGAAAATAATAGATAGTGTTTATGATTTAATTTTAGAACATGATAACAGATATGAAGCTAATCCTAAATATATAAAAAAATATCTTAATAAATTTGGTACAGAATTTTTCTTTAATCAAAACAAAGTTAGACTGGCTGATACATTAGCTCAATCTGATTATATGCGTAAAGAAAAAATTGATTTGATTTACAATGTGATAAAAACAGGTGAAAAAATTATTGCAGAAAAAAATTGTATAAGTATAAAAGACTTAAATATAAATGGAGAAGATCTAATTAATATTGGATATAAACAAGGACCTGAAATAGGAATAATTTTGAATGAAATTTTAGAAAAAATTATAGATGGTGGTCTTTCAAATACAAAAGAAGAGCTGATAAAATTTGCTAAAAATAAACATTATATTTTATAATTAGTCAAAAAAAGGTTGTCATCTTCGCTTTAGTAGTTTAAATCGACGAATATATTTAACTTATATAAGTTTTTTGTTGATTTTTTTGTTCAATAATACTATAATTAATATATGTGATTTGAAGGAGTAAACCATGAAAAAAATAACTATTATAACTGGACACTACGGAAGTGGTAAAACAAATGTGTCTGTTAATATGGCAATGGATTTAGCAAAACAAAATAAAAAAGTTACTATTGTTGATCTTGATATAGTAAATCCATATTTTAGAACAGCTGATTTTAAAGATATGTTTGAAAAAAACGGTATAACTTTAGTTAGCTCAATTTACGCTAATTCTAATCTTGACATTCCTGCTATTTCTTTTGATGTTGAAAGAATAACTCGTGAAGATGGTTATGTTATTATAGATGTTGGTGGAGATGATGATGGCGCTACTGCTCTTGGCAGATATTATGAACCATTTTTAAAACTTAAAGATGACATTGACATGCTGTATATTATAAATAAATATAGATATTTAGATTCTGATTTTTCTGAAGCAGTTACTCTTATAGACCAAATTGAAAAAACTGCTAGATTTAAACATACAGGAATTATTAATAATTCTAATCTTGGAAAATTAACCACAAAAGAAATTATTATAGATGCATTTGAATTTGCAAAAAATGTTTCAAAAGAAGCTAATTTACCTTTAATATATTCAACTGCACCAAAATTTCTGAAAACTTCAGATCTTGATAATAAAGTTAAATACAATGAAGTTTATGTAAAACCATTGTGGGAATAAGTAATTTAGAAAGGATGATATATATGGCAAAAATGATAGTTGATTTTGAAAAATGCAAAGGTTGTGGTCTATGTACAACTACATGTCCTAAAAAAATCGTGGAAATTCAAAAAGAAAAAAGAAACGCAAAAGGATATTTGACAGCTATATGCATTGATGAAGAAAAATGTATTGGTTGTGCAATGTGTGCAATAATGTGTCCTGACTGTGCAATTATTATTGAAAAATAGTGTGGAATTATCCGCAAAAAATTAGGAGTGAGAATTATGGAAAAAAACTTGATGAAAGGTAACGAAGCATTAGCTGAAGCTGCTATGAGAGCAGGTTGTAAATGCTTTTTTGGTTATCCAATTACACCTCAAACCGAAATAAGTGCATATCTTTCAAAAAAAATGGAGAAAAATGGTGGAGTATTCTTGCAAGCTGAAAGTGAAGTAGCTGCTATTAATATGGTTCTTGGAGCTGCATCAACTGGCACTAGAGTTATGACTTCATCTTCATCACCAGGAATAAGTCTAAAAGCTGAAGGTATTTCTTATATTGCTGGTAGTGACTTACCTTGTGTTATTATAAATGTTCAACGTGGTGGACCTGGACTTGGTGGAATTCAACCATCTCAAGCTGATTACTGGCAAGCAACAAAAGCTGTAGGACATGGAGATTTCCATCTAATAGTTTTTGCACCATCAAGTGTTCAAGAAATGGTTGATATGGTTTCAAAAGCATTTGATCTTGCTGATGAATACAGAATGCCTACAATGATACTTGCTGACGGTCTTTTAGGACAAATGATGGAACCTGTTTCTTTTCCTGAAGTTTCAGCTAAAAAGATTGATAAACCTTGGGCAACTACTGGCCACAAAAACAAAAGAGAACATAATATTGTTAACTCTCTTTATCTTCAACCTGATAAACTTAATGATTCAGTTGCTGAAAGATTTGAGCGTTACAAAGATATAGAATCTAAACATACTGATGCTGAATTTTACATGACTGAAGATGCTGAAATAATCATTACTTCTTATGGTGCAACTGCTCGTGTAAGCAAAGCTGCTGTTGATATGGCTAGAGAAGAAGGTATTAAAGTTGGTCTTCTTCGTCCAAAAACTTTATGGCCATTCCCTGTAAAAGAAATCAACGAAGCTGCTAAAAATGCAAACAAGATCCTTTGTGTTGAAATGAGCATGGGTCAAATGGTTGATGATGTTAAACTTGCGGTTGAATGCAAAATTCCAGTTGAATTCTTTGGAAAAACAGGTGGAGTTATTCCTAAACCTGCTGAAATTCTTGAAGAAATCAAAAAACTTGTAAAATAATTAATTAATAAGAAAAAGGTGATATAAATGGCTGTAGTATTTGAAAAACCAAAAGCATTAGCTGATATGTCAACTCACTATTGCCCTGGTTGTACTCATGGTATTATTCATAGACTTGTATGTGAAGTTATTGATGAGATGAAAATAGAAGGCGATACTATTGGAGTTTGTCCTGTTGGATGTTCTGTATTAGCTTATGACTATTTTAAATGTGACATGATTGAGGCTCCTCATGGTAGAGCACCTGCTGTTGCAACAGGTGTAAAACGTGCAATGCCTGATAAATTTGTTTTTACTTATCAAGGTGATGGTGACCTTGCTGCTATAGGAACTGCTGAAACTGTTCATGCAGCAACTCGTGGAGAAAACATTGTTGTTATTTTTGTAAACAACACAACTTACGGTATGACTGGAGGACAAATGGCTCCTACAACTTTACCTGGACAAGTTACTCAAACAACTCCTTATGGTCGTGATCCTAAAACTCAAGGTTATCCTATTAGAGTATGTGAGATGATTGCAACACTTGACGGAACTGCTCTTGCAGAACGTGTTTCTGTTGATAATGTTCCTCATATAAGACAAGCAAAAAAAGCTATTAGAAAAGCTTTTGAAAACCAAAAGAACGGAAAAGGTTTTTCAATAGTGGAAGTTCTTTCTACTTGCCCAACAAACTGGGGACTTGCTCCTGTTGAAGCTCTTGAAAGACTTCGCAAAGATATGATACCTTATTATCCTCTTGGAGTTTATAAAGATACTAGCGAAACGGAGGAAAAATAATATGACAAGTGAAATTATTTTAGCTGGATTTGGTGGCCAAGGCGTTCTTTTTGCTGGAAAATTATTATCTTATGCTGGTCTTATGGACGATAAAGAAGTTTCATGGTTGCCTTCATATGGTCCTGAAATGCGTGGAGGAACTGCTAACTGTTCTGTTGTTATTTCTGATAAAGAAATTAGTTGTCCACTTATTCTTGAACCAAACACTCTTATTGCTATGAACTTACCTTCATACACAAAATTTATTGATAAAGTTAGAGCTGGAGGAAAAGTTTTTGTTGATTCAACTTTAGTTGATGAGAAATCTACTAGAACTGATATTGATGTTTATTATATTCCAGCAACAGAATTAGCTCAAAAAAACAACCTTAAAGGTGGAGCTAATATCATTTTAATAGGAAAACTTTTAAAAGAAACTGGTATTACATCTGTTGAGATTGTAAAAAAAGCTTTGGAAAAAATCGTACCTGCTAAAAAAGCTTTCTTAATTGATAACAACTTAAAAGCTATTCAAATTGGAATGGATTATTAATAAAATCCTAATTTAAATAAAAAAATGGTAGTAAACACATTTTGTGAATACTACCATTATTTTTATAATCATTATTTATTTGTATCTATATTTTGAGGCACATTTATATATTTAGTCTTATCTTTTTTATTAAAAATCCATGCTGCAAAGAACACTGTAATTGGAACTGAAATCAATATTCCAATACTACCTGCTATAGCTTGAATAATCTCAGCAGCTATCATTTCAGTATTAAATAAGTAAAGCATATCTTTACTATTAGCAGCAAATAAAAGCATTATCGCAATTGAACTTCCTACATACGCAAGAATCAAAGTATTAGTCATTGTTCCAATTGCATCTGTTCCTATATTCATACCAGACTTAACCATTCTATAAAAACTCTTATTTTCCATAGTATCAGAAAGTTCTTTCATAGATGAAGATATAGACATAGCAACATCCATTACAGCACCAAGCGAACCAATTAAAATTCCGCCCCAAACAATTGCTTTTAGATCTAAAGAAACACCATTACCAAGCATAGTTAAAAAAGCATAATCTTCATCAACCATTCCTGTCATCTTCATCATATTATTGCAAATAGTTGAAACTACTCCAGCTACAGCAAGTCCACCAAAGTTTCCTACAATAGCACAAAACGTTTTTTTGTTCAATCCATTTAACAAAGTCAAACTCATCAAAATTATTACAACAGACACCATAATAGTAGAAATATAAATATTAAAACCGGACAATATAGAAGGAATATAAACAAATACAATTATTCCAACAGTAAAAATCAACGAAAGAATTGTATTAAAACCTTTTTTCCTACCAATTAAAAGTATTAATACAAAGAAAAATGCGACTAATAAAATAATACCACTTAAACGATTATATCCAGAAAAATGCCAACTAACTTCCTGTGCATCTTCATCATAAAGATAAGTAGCAATAATATTATCACCTTTTTGAACTTCTTTTACCTTAGGTATATACATTCCATCAATAGTTTGAGACATAGTAAAAACTTGATCTTTATATTCACCATTTTTTATTATCGCTTTAAATTTCAGTTCTGTTATTTCATAACCTGGATGTTTAGTAACATTTCTATCTTCTATCTTAACAACTTTAGCAGATAAAAAAACATTACTCTCAGTTTTCTGAGCATCATATGTAAAAGATTTAAAACCAACTACAATAAAAACAATTGTTAATATAATCGTAGAAATATATATTATAACATTTTTTAACTTCATAAACTCAATTCCACCTTATTTTATTAATGTATAATTAAAACATCAGCTGGTAAATCTTTATATTCATCCGGAATCATTCCAACTTTCCAACCTTTTGCTGTAGTCTCAACAAAATAGTAATACTTTTCTTCAAATTTATAGTACCTTTTGTTTACTTGTTTTTCGCCTTGTAAACCAATAGCCATATGTTCATCAAACAACAAAAATGCTGTTCCATAATTTAATTCTCTAAGCATAGACGCCATAAGAATACATGTGTCTTCACAATCTCCTCCACCTTCATAAAGTGTTTCAATTGGAAACTTTGGATACTCTTCATATCCAGTGTTTTGAAAATCTTCAATATATTCAAAGTCTTGAACAAATGAAACAATCATATTGACAATTTCATCTTTGTTATAACCTGCTTTTTTACCCATGTCTTCAAAATCTTGAACAATTTTCTTTATCCAATTATCATCAGATTCCTCGAGAACGAAATATTCATAATTATTTATATGTCTTTTTCTATCAAAACCAAGATATCTATAATAATCATCTTTGTTTATATATAAAACATACTCCCAATTATTAATTTCATCACACCAAGTAAACTTTTTTTTCTGTACATTGCCATCTAATTTTGTATTAAATTTCAATTCACTAAACTCTATAACATTATTTTTCTTAGATTCAGTTAAACCAAACATATTAAAAATTTGGCTTTCTGATATTTTATCATTTATTAATTTAATTACAGTAGATTGATTAAACTGAACATACACAAAAAAGGTAGCAATAATTAAAAAAGCCAAAATAAATAGTATTAAAAAAGACTTATTTCTTCTACGTAAAGATCTATTAATGGAGAAATTCCGTCTTAATATCTTTTTTGTCCTATTGTCCATAGGATCAGTAACGTTAATTATATGAATTCCATTTTGCTCTAAAAAACTAATTACTACTTCAACAGAAATATCATTATCACAAGCAAACTTTTTAACAGTCATATCATTACCCCATTTACTAAATCATTTGCTATCCTATTATTTTAAATTTTGTTACTTTAATTATATCATATTTTAGTTTCAAGTAAAGCAAATATTATATTTATTATTCTTTTTCATAAAATATAGAAAAATATTAAAAAAAGTGTTGACAAGAGCATCCAAATGTGTTAAGATAAATAAGTCGTAAAACACAGATAAATGCGGAGAGGTGTCCGAGTGGTTTAAGGAGCTGGTCTTGAAAACCAGTGATCCTGAAAGGGACCGTGGGTTCGAATCCCACCCTCTCCGCCATATAAATTCTAATATCGTTTATTGCCTTTATGCTTAAACGATATTATATTATAATTTACAACTGGAGAAATACTCAAGTGGTGAAGAGGCGCCCCTGCTAAGGGTGTAGGTCGGGTAACTGGCGCGAGGGTTCAAATCCCTCTTTCTCCGCCATCATAAACACAACAGTTTGTGGCAAAACAGTCAGAATTTTGGTTCTGGCTGTTTTTTTGCGTATTCTCTAATATATCAAGCTCAAGATTAACTTTTATTTCAATACTATCTTTATAAATAATAACTTTATCAATATATTTTGCAATTAAACTTTTTTGATTTTTAAGTGTTTTACATTTAAAAAGTCTCTTTGCTTCTTTAATGATATTTCTAAAATAATCTTCATCAAAAGCTTGCGAAATATCATTTTCACTTTCAGCTTTCTTCAAATCATATTCAAGCTGTCTCTTTTGCTTTTCAAGCTCTGTTAAACGCTCTACAAGAAGTGCATTGCCACTTGTTTCAATTATAGAGATAAGATTGCTAATCTCGTTATCACAGTCCTTAATATCGCTTTTAATTCGTTTGCATATCTCAAAAGACAAACTGTCTTGCTCTTTTAAAAACTTCTGATATGCTTTACAAATATCTTCTATATTATCAGTATTAAAAAGATAATCAGCAAGCCTGTCCAAAACAACATCTTCAATCTTATCACGATTCACACAGCCATTTTTGCATTTAATACTTCCATTTTTCTTAGTACAATTGTAACTCACATATTGTCTACCTTTTGAAACTCTGCTATTACCACAATACATGCTTCCACATTCTCCACAAACAATTTTACCTGATAAAAGATAAGTTTCTTTAGCTCTATATGTAGCTGACTTATTTTTTCTGTTTTTCATTATTTCCTGAGCCTTTGCAAAATCTTCTTTAGAAATAATTTGAGGAACACCATTTGGAATTCGAATTATTTCATCATCAGATTTGTATTTATGACCATTTCTTTTGTTGTTCATATCTTTGCTTGCTGATTTATTATAAACATAAACACCAGTATATTTCTCATTTGTAAGTATACTATATAAAGAATTCTTTCCAAAATCAATGCCTGCTTTAGTTTTTAAATTCATACTTTTAAGTTTATTGATAATTTCAGTATATCCATACCCTTCTAAGTGCATTTTAAATATAGTTTTTACACCTTTTGCTTCTTCATTGTTAATTACAAGCTTTTTGGTTATATTGTCAACATCATATCCAAAAGGTGTTTTACCACCTACATGCCTACAATTCAAAGCATTTTCACGCCTACCTTTTTCCACTTCTCGTGCAAGGTTTTTAGAATAATAAGCTGACATTAGTTCAATCATACCTTCAAGCATAGCACCTTCTGGAGTATCGTCAACGTGTTCAAGAACAGAAACAACCCTAACATTGTTGTCTTTGAGTAGCTTTTTATAAAAGACTGAATCATATTTATCTCGTGAAAATCTATCAAATTTATGCACAATTATCACATCAAATTTATTTTGTTTTGCATCAGAAATCATGTTTTGAAACTCAGGTCTATCTGCTGTTGTAGCTGATTTTGCTCTGTCTATGTATTCGTCAACTAACTGGTAGTTATTTTTCTCAGCATATTCATTAATTGCTCTAAGTTGAGCATTTATACTTTCTTCTCTTTGCATATCGCTTGAAAATCTTGCGTATGCAATAGCCTTTTTTATTGATTTATATTTCATAAACTAGCACCATTCCTTTATTAAGGTATATTGTTTCACATAAAGAGTTAATCATATCATCATTTTTGTTTAGATATTCACCTTTAGAAACAATAATATTATTAAATTTCTTCATATTAATTACCTCCTTAATAGGTTAAGGAGTGCTTAGTTTATAGTGATATTTTATTTTCAAGGTGCAGATATTACACCTTCATTATACTACCTAAGCACTCAGTTGTAAATATTTGTTATTGATTATTCACATTAAAATCTGGGATATAGATAAGCTTTATATCCATATCTTTCACCTCCAATCTAATTTGTTGCCCTAAGGTAACTTTGTGCAATAACTGAAATTCTTGAATGCCCAAGGTTTTCTGAAACTATTGCCATTGCTTTTTTGTCATAGATTACACCTTTTAAATCTGACCTACAAATATACTTTTCTTTTTTAGGAATATCTTTTAAATTTCTCGTATACCTTTTATATAAAGCATTTGCATAATTTGCTCTATATCCATGCACATCAGCTCCGTTTGGAATGTTTGAAAACACTTTTTTATTTCCTGATTTTCTCATTAAACTTACTACATTTTCTATGTTCCCAATCACTTCTACCGTTCTTGGCTTACCGCCCTTACCACCTTTTTGTACTGAAATATAATACTTACCCTTAAATATCTTTAAATTATCTCCTGTTAATTTTGAAATTTCACGCCTTCTAAGTCCTGTTGATTTGCAAAAATTCACAAATTCTTGATGATTTTTTTCTGAAAAATTATTATCTCGTTTGGCATTTCCTCTTGAACGCTTAATATTTGCTCTGTGTCTTACCTCTGTTTTGATAAAATCTTTGCTGCTACAAGCATATAACTTAGCAAGTGCTGACGCTTCAAGCTTTTGAGTATACGGCGATTTACCTTCATCAATTCTGCTTTGTAAAAATTTATCTGCATACTCTCTGCACTGCTCTAATGTTTTGCATTTATGCTTATCTTTGCAGTATTTAGCAAAATAATTACAATGCTTCATATATGTTTTTAGAGTTGTAAATGAATAGATATATTTATCTGTTAGTTGCAAGATTTTATCTTCATGTTTATTTCTGCCTTCAATAAATTTCTCTGTCAAAGTATCTTTTATTTGTTTGGTTAGACTCTTTTTGTTTTTGTGGGACACTTTAATCCTCCTATCTATATAACGTTGTTCAAATAATCATTACTCAGATGATTACATACCCACATTTAATAACGTCGCTTATGGTTGCACGTTTCACTTTTCTAACCTAAGTAGTGAAAAATTAATCTCAACTTTTGTAAAACAGCGTATATAGAATTATGTATGAAGAATTTGGATTCTAATAAAAAAATATTTCCATATACCAAAGTTATATAAATTTTTCTATATAACTAAAAATGAGCAACAAGTACCAAAACTTGTCGCTCATTTATTCTTACAAAACCTTATTATAAAACTTTTTTTAAAAACTTCTTATCAAAATCTCCTAATTATCCAAATTATATTCATTATCATACTTTAGATAAACAAGACTTAACTGTTTACTCATATATTTTATATGCGTAACCGTTAAGTCTTTTTTTAAAACCACAAATCCCTATAATAAAGGACTCAGTCGGTAAAATAATATTAAAATCAGTAAATTATTTTACCTACTAAAATAAAAAATGCAAACATTGTAGATATTATCATAAAAATGATTAATATAAAGTGAAACAAATTAAATAATCAAACAATTATGTAAATATTTGCTTTTTATTACAAAACATGTTATAATACATGTAATAAAAAATAAATGTTATTTAATAAATAAAGGATTAGGGGGAATTATTTATGAAAAAAATATTGTTATTTATTAGTTGTTTGTTAGTTATACCAATCCTCACCATACCTTTAGTCTCTGCTTTAAATATTAATAACACTGATATAAAACTATCAAAATTCCAAAACAAATCTTATGAAATTGAGCCAAGTGTATTGAAAAAACAATATTTAGCAAGCGAAGATAATGAGAAAATTTTAGAATATTTTCAAAATCAAACAAATAAAGATGATTATCCTGATTATTATGGTGGCACTTATATTAATCATGAGAATGAATTGGTAGTTATGATTACAGAAAACACCAACACAATTCAAAAGACTTTAAAAGATGTTACTGAAAATCCTACATTAAAATTTGAAAATGTAAAATATTCTTATAGGGAATTAAATAATATAATTGATGAAATAGGTATAGGGATTACACAAAATTTACAAAACAAAAATAGTAACAAAGATAATATTTATAATTATATTACAGGAACTGTTTTATTAGATGACAAAAATAAAATTGAAGTATTTATTAAAGACATTAATGAATCTAAAATTGCCGATTTTAAATCTTTGTTTGAAGATAGCGATATGTTTATTTTTAAAAAAGATATAGAGACTATTGAAGATGCAAGCATTTAAATTACAGAAGAAACGATTTACAACCTACTTTTTTACCAATTAAAAATAATTTAAACCTAGTTAGATTTTAAAATGTTATTTATATGATGTAGGTGGTGTTTTCATCTCCTACATGTATGTTAAATTGCAATTTCAAAAAAGATTAAGTACAATAATTAAGATAATTACTAAACTAAAATAATTTACTCGTTATCTTGTTATATAAATGGTAATATTTCAGTAACATTAAAAGACTGCTTTAAGATAATTAGATTAGAAAAAACAAGAAATATATATAAATTTTATAAAAAATTGATTTATAAAACAAATTATTAAACAAATATTTGTAAATTATTACAAATATTTGTTTTTTTATTGAGTAAAATAAAAAAATATTTAATATAATGTAATAATATGTTAAAATATGTGTATATTAAAAGATAAACATATTTTTAATTATTGAGGAGGAGTTTTTATGAAAAAAATATTATCAATTATCAGTTGTTTATTAATTATACCAATTTTAAGTATCAATTTAGTATCTGCTTCAAATGGTAACAACACTGATATTGAACTAGCAAAATTTCAAAACAAATCTTATGAAATTGAGCCAAGTGTATTGAAAAAACAATATTTAGCAAGTGAAGATAATGAGAAAATTTTAGAATATTTTCAAAATCAAACAAATAAAGATGATTATCCTGATTATTATGGTGGCACTTATATTAATCATGAGAATGAATTGGTAGTTATGATTACAGAAAACACCAACACAATTCAAAAGACTTTAAAAGATGTTACTGAAAATCCTACATTAAAATTTGAAAATGTAAAATATTCTTATAGGGAATTAAATAATATAATTGATGAAATAGGTATAGGGATTACACAAAATTTACAAAACAAAAATAGTAACAAAGATAATATTTATAATTATATTACAGGAACTGTTTTATTAGATGACAAAAATAAAATTGAAGTATTTATTAAAGACATTAATGAATCTAAAATTGCCGATTTTAAATCTTTGTTTGAAGATAGCGATATGTTTATTTTTAAAAAAGATATAGAGACTATTGAAGATGCAGGTTATTCAGCTCCGGGAAAAAGAATTCGAACTCAAAATGGTGGAGGATTAACTGCAGCATTTAAAGTTAAACGAGTTATAAACGGTATAGCAGAAGAAGGTTTTTTAACTTGTGGTCATGGACTCTCATATGGTAGCAAACTTTATAACCATACGGGTACTCTTTTAGGTACAGTTACTAAGCGTATATATGGTGGAGATAGTGATGTATCTTTTGTCAAGTTTTCTTCAGGAAGTTCTTTAACTAATACAATTAATGGAACTAATTATTATAATATAAATACCTATACAGCTACACCAGTTGTTGGAAAAACAATATATATGTATGGTGGTACAACTTATAATAGTTTTGCTGATATACAATCTACTAATGTGAGTTACACAGATAATAATACATATTTTTATAATTTAATTGGTTCAAACTACACTCGAGCTCCCGGAGATAGTGGTGCTCCAATAATAAGTGATTACAGTAATTACAGCTATAAAACAATGGGAATTCATAGAGGTTTTGCTAAAGGTTATAGTGTATTTACTGCTTATTCACGAATTAAAAATGATTTAGGCGTAGTTAGATATTAAAATAATATTTGTATAATGTGATTCATATTCCCACTACATACATTTATATTACATTTAAAATTTTAAAAATGAGTGAACTAAAATAGTTTACTCATTTTTTATTATATTTCTGCTAATATGTACGGAGGATTAAGATTAACAATATCTAAAAACAGCTTTACTATTAACAGATATAAAAATTTTTGAAAATTGATTAGATATTAATAATAATTTTATTACTTTTTATTATAATAGTAGTAATTAGTGAATTGCTTTAACATCACTAAGGACATAATACTAACATTCTTAATGTGATTTTTCATAATAATAAAATAGGAAATATTCCTTCTAAATATAAAAAATAACTCAGAAATATACAGAAAAATTTTAACGATATTGAAAAAGCAAATACTACAGCAAAAAAATATTTTTGATAAAATAAACAATAGAAAAACATATAATCTTTATCACCACTACAAACTAAGCTGTAACATCTACACTTTTTTACATTACAAAAGCCTTCTATTATAGTAAATAGAAAGCTTTGAGAGTATATACCCAGTTGTTGTGTGTACAGATGGTTTCGCTCTTTCTCCGCCAAATTGTATCCTCATGAATCTTTTTAAATAAAAGGTTTGTGAGGTTTTTGTTTTGCCTAAAAATATGATTGTACCTAAATTTGTACCCATGACAAACTTATTGTACCTTTATCTTCTCAGATATGCATTCGCTTACTGCTGTTTGTTGTTCCATAAATGCATATGCGTAAATATTCATTGTTGTACTTGCTTGAGCATGTCCTAAATTTTGTTGGACTGTTTTTACATTGCAGCCACCATGTATAAGTAAACTCGCATTCAAATGTCTAAAATCATGTGTTGATATATGTCTAAGATTATTTCTCTTACAAAATTTAGTAAGCCATAAAGTCATCACATCTGGAGAAACAGCATTACCAAAAGTTCCTCTGAAGACAATTTCTTTATCACGATTATTCCAAGCGCTGCCAAGCTTTAATTTTTCGTTATAATAATACTCTTTAAGTTCTTCTAATAAATCAAATACAAGCTGTGGAAGTTTTATACAGCGTATTGATGATTTAGTCTTTGGTGATGTCACTACTCTCTCAATATCAGCACTGTTGACTTTTTGCTTACTATCTTTTTTTTGCATTTTATAAGCACTTCTTTTTATAAAGATAGTTCGCTTTTCTGAATCTATATCTTTCCATTCAAGTCCACAAAGCTCACCTAGTCTCATACCACTGTATAATGCAAGTGAATAAAACACTTTATATAGCGTTGGAGCCTTTTTGTCCATTATTTTAAATAATAAATTAGCTTCTTCGACTGAATAGTATTCTTTTTCAGCAACTTTAGAAGTAGATTTCTTAACATCATCACAAGGATTTTTTTCAAGCAATTCTAAATCTTTTGCATATTAAAATACACTTGAAACCATTGATAAAGTATTCCTTATCGTCTTAGAATTTAAAAGAACAGGAGAAAAACTTATAAAGATTATTAAACAGCAAGAAAGTGAGATGAAACAAATGACTGCGCAAAATCTAAAAAAACTAAGAAAAGAAAAAAACTTAACACCAAATCAAGTTGCACAAAGTTTAGGCTTTTCAAAATCTCATTTTTCAAGGATAGAAAACGGCAAAAAATAAATGTAGAAACAGCTATAAAGCTTTCTAACATTTATAAAATGAGTTTAGAACATATTCTCAAAGCTTCAGGTTTTAACTTTGAAGAACCACATATTTGTGTAATAGATAAAAACGGAAATTTGGTTGCAAGTATAAAAGGAAATGAAGTTATCGAATTAAACGGTTATAAGGTAGAGATTAGTTTTTAATCTAAGTTATTTCTTAATGACTTGTCTGGATTTGAAACTGGAGTATCTACTCCGTTAATATTTCTAACATGGTAGTTTGGATAATCACCTTTATTAATTTTATTTACAAATTGAGTTCGTGTCATGTTTTTACCTGTATAGTTATCGTGAAAGCTTGTATTTCGACCATTTAAATTTTCTTTGATAACAGAAATTCTTTTATTCAAATTTCAAATTCTCCTTTGTTTATGAAATGTCTCTACCTTATAAAAATATTATATCAAACGTTAACCTATTAGTCAATATATAGTGTGTTGACGCGCACAAAATACTGTATGTTGTATTAAAACAGCACTAAAACATACAAAACAATATAAAACCCAAAAAGAAAGGAAATAAAAATGAATAACACAATACAAATAATTAAAGAACAAGAGGTTCTTGGTAAACAATTTACAGTTTATGGTGATTTTGAAAATCCAATGTTTTTATCCAAAGACATGACTGAGTGGATTGAGTATGATGGTCTTACTAGTCAGCTAATAAATACAGTAAATGATAATGAAAAGCAGAAAACCAATCGCAAAACAATTCAAAAAGTAAATTAAAGTTATTCTCAAAGACATAAGAAAACACGGTCTTTATGCGATAGATGAACTATTATAAAATCCAGATATTAAAATTGCAGCTTTTACAGCTTTAAAAGAAGAAAGATTAAAATCTAAAAAGCTTGAAACGACTGTTTTAGCTAAAGACCAAATTATAAACGAGCTTAAACCTAAAGCGGATTACACAGATAGAATTTTAAGCAGTAAAAGTCTTTTATCTATAACACAAATTGCTAAAGATTATGGCATGTCAGGAAGAGCCATGAACAAGTTTTTACATGAAGAAGGCATAAGCACAATGGCTTTTATATAGCAAATATCATAACTGTGGTTACACACATAGCAAGACAATTAATATTAAACGTTCAGACGGCAAAGATGATGTTATTCTTGAAACAAAATGGACAACTAAAGGTAGATTATTTCTACACAATTTATTAAAAGATAATGGCATTTTAGCGACAATTGAAAGGAATTAAAATTATGAGAAGAAATTACTACTCAGATTATTAAGAAATTATAAAAAAAGCACGAGCCATAAAAGTCTATTATAACATAACCAATGAAGATATTGTTAATAAAATCACTTGATACAACTTGCTTAAGCAATGAACTAAAAATATCCGATACTATTAACCATCTATATGTATTAGAAATGTAATCTGCCATCATATTACCTAAAGTCAAATTATATTTAAATTCTATAGAATTTAAATTATCAACTAAAACGCCACTTGACACTACATATTCATCTATATTATTAACATTTTCTATAATACAATCAATATAATTATTACTTTTTTTATAATCATACATCAATTTATAGTATTTCATATTTATACCTACTTCCCCCAATATTTCTTATATAACATGTCTGGATTATCAATAACTTTCTGTTTTACTTGATCATATAATTTTATAAATTTATTACTATCTCCTTTAGCTAATTCATCAATTTTTTGCATATTATCAAGCATATATTCATGATATGCATTTGGATGACGCCCTTGATGTGGTAATAACTTTTTATTCCATATTTCATCTAGATCTAATCCATATTTATCTGTTATATTCTTAAATTGTTGAGTATATTTTTTACTCTTATTAGTTGCAAAATGATGAACTTACTTAGGTTTAACTTTTCCAGCATCCTTAGCACCATCAACAAGCTTATAACCTTTTTTCCATCTACTTGAGGTTTTTGCTACTTTAGCAACATCATCACTATATTTTAAAGCTACTTTAGCAGCTTTATAGCCTTTTGTTCCATATTTTGCAGCAGTTGCAGCTTGTCCAATACCTGGAATCATAGCTCCAGCAGCAAAAGCCATATTAGTCCAATCGCCTTCTCCAGCATACCAAGCTGTATTAAGTGCATCTGGAATTAACCCAAGTCCAGGAATACAACCTGCTGCATCCAATAATCCATGTCCCCATACACTTATAGTGACCCATATAGACTTTTTCTTAGATTTCATGCCTTTTTCTAATATCAAACCAAATTATATTAATTTAAAATTTTAAAAGAACTGATGAATAAATATATCATCAGTTCCTTAAATTATTTAATATTACTAATCAATTTATTTGCATCATATAAATTTGAATTAAATCTAATTACAACTTCATTTTCATATAACAAAAACTGCACCTGAACAGTAACAATATCATTTTTGATCATCTTTTTTACTGATAAATCATTATATAATATTTGTTCCCACGAAAAAACAGTTTTATAATTTTTAAAATCGATGGAATCAATATCAGATTTTATAACTTCACTTAAAAATACTTTCATCTTATCTAAAGGAATTTGAGATATTACAGTAACAAAAGAATTTTTTTTTAAATCATACGTATTTGTATATTTTATATTATTGTTATTAATATATTCTAATACATTATTATTTTTTATATCACAATCAAATACAACAATTAAATTATTCCATTTAAACAAATCCATAATTCTTTCTATATCTTCTATATTTTTCACATGATATCTAAAACAAAAATCACCTACATATTTACTAAAAAATGTGTTATTTTCTACTTTTAATTTCATTTTTTTCTCCTTTAAAAATTGATGATATACCTGTTCCAAAACCACTACCAATTATTCCTGCTGGAAAATGGTCAACTCCAGACCAATGCATATGCAAAAGTTCTTTCGAACCAACATCAACCCTAAACTTATTTCCATATTTAAATAATGTTCCACCATTATTAGCTTGCCATTTTGCATCAGGAGATAAGATTTTTGAATTTTTAGTTATATACATACCACCTTTTCTACCTGTTTTAACTCCATATTTTGTAGCAGCAATCTTAAAACTCCCACTAATAGCTTGAGAGATACCTGCCATTATACCACCAACCATATATCCATCAGTAAATCCGTCTACAGCTGACATAGCAGACTTTTTAACTACTGTACTAAATTCATCTCCTGAAGTTACAGAATTTATGGTAGTAGCCCCTACACTTAATCCAGCTGATATTCCTCCTGATATAGCAGCTGCTTTAAATCCTCCTATTAAAGCTGGTAACACAGCCCCACCAGTAGCGACTGTAATTGCCGTCCCCACAGCAATCACAGATGTGCCAATAAGTATTTTTTTCGCATTTTTTGTAATCCAACTTTTTATAGAAAACAACCCAAACGGATCAATATTAGAAACAGGATTACCATTTACATAAGCATATTTATTTAAAACTTCATCATTGGTAATATCACCCTTTAGTATATCAGCATTAATAAATCTTTTCAAGTCAGGACTGTAATATCTTACACGCATATATAATAAACCATTACTATCAGTTACTACACCATCGCGTCCATTATACATAAATATTGTTTTATTCGAGCCTGTCCTATTTGTTAATTTTCCATATGTATCATATTCAAATGTGTCAGTAACAATGCCATTTTCATTTGTAATTGCTGTTGTGCTTCCTCTATAATCAAAATGATATGTTTTAAAAGCTCCTTCACTTTCTTCACCAATTAAACCTATTCCATAAACATATTTTGTTACATTTCCATCTTTATCTTTGGTCATTAACAACTGGCTTAATGTATTGTTTGTATCATATGTATACGTTGTTTCGTCATCTTCACACAAATTTCTAATTCTAATATTTTCGGCATCATAAGTATAACTGTTATTTCCAGCTTTTATTAACCTATTATCAGAATCATATGATAATGAAATATCTTTTTGATTAATAAAACCAGATATCATATTACCATCTAAATCATACGATATTTCTTTTCCGTTATAAGAAATCAACCTATTATTTTCATCATAAACATATTCAATATTATCATCATTAACATTAACATTTAATATATTTCCAGCTTTATCATATGAAAAACTCTCTGTTTTTGTTTCTTTAGTTAGTAAATTAGTTTCTGTTCTTTTTGCAACTCTTGATATGTCATCATAAACCATATCATATTGTAGATTTTCTGCTAACAATTTTTCACATGTTATTCTTCCTAATGCGTCATATGTATACTCATATCCTACTATTATTTTTCCTGTTTTAGTTTTTTCAACAGTTGAAATTACTCTTTGAGCATCATCATATTTAGTTTCAGTTATACTTCCATCTGGCTTACTAACACTAGTTACATTATCATTTTCATCATATGTATAAGATGTTACTCTTCCATTCCAATCAGTTACTTTAACTAGATTATTATTTTCATCATAATCATATTTCACTGCTGTATTGTCAGGATAAATTAACTTTTTAACATTTCCTACTTCATCATACTCATACTTTATAGTTTCTGATAAAGCATTTGTATATTTAGTTACTCTGTTTAATTCATCATATTCTCTTGTGACTGTGCCTTGATTATCTCTCTTTATTAATACATTACCATTTTTATCATATGTAAAGCTTGCATTTCCTTCATTATTTTTATAAGCTGTTACTTTTCCTGATTTATCATATGCTAACTCTTTTGCTTGACCTCTTGCATTTGTAATTTTAGATTTTTTATTAAGAGAATTATATTCATAATTAATTGTTCCATTTGAAGGAGTTGATTCAGAAGTCATTCTTCCTGATTTATCATATGTATATTTAATTTTTCCACCTAGTGGACCTTCCATCTCTATAAGATTACCTTCAGCATCATATGTTGCAAGATTTTTACAACCAATTTGATTTGTCACACTTGTTATTCTACCTAATGTGTCATATCCAAATTCTTTATTATTATTTAATGAATCTTTTGTAGATAGCAAATTAGATTTTAAATCATATGTATTTACAGTTTTATTTCCTACTGCATCAATTTGAATAGTTGGCAAATTCATTGAATCATATTGTATATTTGATTGAATAACACCTTTTGAATCTGTTATAGTCAAAACATTTCCATTAGCATCATATGTTTTTGAAACTGTGTTACCTTTAGCATCTGTTTCAATTATTTTATTACCAACTTCATCATATGTAAACGTTTGCTTATTGCCTTTTGCATCTGTAGTAGCAATTAATCTATTATTTCCATCATATTGGTTATTAGTTTTATTTCCTAATGCATCAACTATACTAATCAAATTTCCAGAAACATCATAATTATATTTTGTTATATTGCCTTTTGCATCTGTGACTGAAGATAAATCTCCAAATTCATTATATTTATTTTGAATTTTATATTTTAGTGGATCTGTAACAGAAACTAGATCTCCTACATTATTATATGTATTTACAGTTTCTCCACCTTCTGCATTGATAATTTTAATTAACCTTGATAACTTATCATACTCATATTTTATAGTATTTTTATTAGCATCAGTTTGTGAAATTAAATTACCATTCGCATCATATGAACTTAAAATAACTCCACCATTTGGATTAACTTGTTTTACAATATTTCCTACACTATCGTATTCAAATAATGTTTTTGAACCTTCGGAGTCTATTTTTTCTGTAATTCTTCCTACACTATCATAGATATTTTGAAATTCATTTCCTTTTACATCAATAGTTTTTATTAATCTGTCTTCACCATCATATTGATATTTTATTTCTCCACCATTTGATAATACCTTAGAAACAACTTTCATATTACCATTATATTTATATTTAGTTATATTTTCTTTTGCATCTTTAGATGATGTAATATTTCCATTACTATCATATGTATTTGTTACAACATCACCTTTCGCATTTGTTGTTTCTATAACTCTGCCTTTATTATCATATTTATATTTTATTTTATTTCCTATATAATCTGTAACTGTTTCAGCAAAACCAAATTTATTATATACATAAGTTTCATTATTACCTAAAGCATTAGTTTTAGTAACAAGCATACCATCAACATATGATAATCTAGTTTTTCTTCCGCCTTTATTTTCTTCTATTAAAAAATTATTATCATCATATAAATACTTAGTTTCGATTCCTCTTATATCAATTAAAGAAGTTAATAAATTATCTTCATTATAAGTAAAGCTTTTATTTGTACCATCAGGATATGTTATCTTTGTTAAATTATCTTTTTTATCATAAGTATAAGTTGTTGTGTTTCCAAGCTTATCTTTTTCTGTCAAAACTTTATTTGTATCACTATATGTTTTTACAATTTCATTTCCAAGTGAATCAATTTCTTTTGTTAAATTACCTTTATCGTCATATTGATATTTTGTAGTATTTTCATTTGCATCAATCATCTTTATTAGCAAATTATTTTTATCAAACAAACAAGTTTTTTGATTACCATTTCTATCTATTACAGTTACTAACAATTCACCATTAACTAATGTATCATCATAAGAAAACAATGTTTTTTTACTATTTTCTATAGCATCTTTTTGACTTGTTATTCTACCTTTTCCATCATATGTATTAGTAAAAAAGCATACTCCATCTGAATCCGTTCCTGTTAAAATTCTGCCTTTTTCGTCATATGTATATGATACTTTTTTATTATTCACATCTGTTATAGATACCAAACAATCTTTTTGATATGTTAAAGTAACAGTTCTATCAGCGCTATCTTTTACAGAAACAATTTTTCCATCTAAATTTTTAGTTAATAACAAATACTTACCTGTCAAACTATCAATGATTTTGATTGTAGAATCTGTATGTTTTAAAGTTATAACACGATTATTTTTGTCTTCAATTTTTACTAACTTACCTGTTTTATCATAATACTCTTTTTGATTATTATTACAATTTAATTCATAACTGCCATTATTATTTTTAGTTAATATATAACCTTTTTTACCTTTAGCATCAGTCACATATTTATTTGTTTCTTCTGAATTTTTAAAGGTTGAAAAACTATTATCATCAGCAAAAACTTTTATTCCTGCTTCATTAATTTCTAATTTTTTAGAATAATTAGTCGTCCAACCTATTCCAGTTAAACCATTTGATAAAAATGCTCCGTTATATGTTAAATCTAAACTAAGATTTTGTCCTCCATTTAAACTCATTAACTCAGTATCAATAACATGTGCACCTAAGCTTAAGTCTATAGGATCTGCACAAAATGTATT
Organism: Oscillospiraceae bacterium; assembly: GCA_965226565.1. Lineage (GTDB taxonomy): Bacteria > Bacillota > Clostridia > Oscillospirales > Ruminococcaceae > SZUA-444. The sequence continues at coordinate 189,055 of CBDDDI010000006.1, read as the reverse complement.
TGATACTTTTTCTAATTTAGAATAATCAGTTGGAGCATGATATTCAATATGTCCAACACCTTTATCTCTACCAGATGCAACATCTTTATCTATATAAATAGCACCTGAACCTGTACCAATTTTATATTCTTTAATCTGATCAAAAGCCCAGTTATAAGGCATTTTACATCCTAAATTTCCAGAAAATCCAGTTGACATATCACTTACAAAACTAGTTACAGCATAACCTTTATTTGAAACTTTAGTACATGTATTTCTTGTTCCATAAACACCTATTTTGTATTTATTACCTAAGGCTTGCATTCTTTCATTTACACCTTTGAAATACTCCATAATGTTAGTTTTTACTTGATAATCATATGTATCTCCATCTACTGAAAAATAAATTGTTGATCCATATGGTATTCCTAAGTTTGTTGCAGCATAAAATGCTTCTTTTGCATCTGAATTACCTTGTTCTTCTGTAAAACGATCTATTCTAAAAGAATAAGTTTGGAATATTGGAAAAAATCTTAATCCTGAATTTAATATAACATCTATTTCTTCTGGCAATAAATTTTTGTCTAATCCATTTGGAATTTTTGTAAGATATCTACCAACATATTTATATCCATTATCTTTTAATGTTTTTGCTTTATCATAAGTAATTCTTGTTACACAGTCACAAGCTGTTCCAGGTCTTGTTGTATCTCCACAACTAGCAAGTAATCCTTTTATTACTCTCATATCAGCAATTCCTGTTACATCTGGATAACACATGAATTTTTGAAATTCTTTAACTGCTTTTTCTACTTGTGTATCATAAATTCCATCAAAATCTCCTGGATCATATCCATTTACATATAAAGCATATTGCAATATATATACAAAAGCTTCTCTAGTATCACCTTTTTTTAATGTTGGACATTTTTTTGTTGTACCTGGTCCAAAATGAGGTGCTGCATTGGCTGTCGAATAACCAATTTCTGATTGCAAAGCATATATTAATGCTTTATTTGTATTTGCTGAATATATTCCATCACATGGTTGTATTCCAAAATACGCATTATATTTTCTATTAAGTGTTTGTTGCATACTTCTTATTTTACTATCTCCACCATGAATTAACACCAATGCATCACTATTTAAAATAGCTTTGAAAAACATCGGTGTAACTATTCCACTTGCTTCAAATCCAGCATCAGATTGAAGTTTTTGTACAGCTTTTTTAGTATTTTTTCCAAAATATCCTGTAGTTCCAGTTGGATTATATCCTTTACAATACAAACCATGTTGCAATATTTTTACATAAATATTTTCATTTCCATATCTTAACGTTGGTGTTTTAGACGTAGTTTGTTTACCAAAATATCCATTAGCTCCTGAAATTCCAAGTTCAATTTGCAAAGCAGTTACTAAAGCTTTCATTAATTTAGAACCTGTTCTACCATTTTCCTCAACAGGTTTATATCCTGGTTTTCCTGTATAATTTTCATTAAGCCACACTTGTGCTTTATAAAACTCTCTTACTCCAACATAACTATCATCTTTTGCAAACGCTTTAATGCTAGTTAAATTACTTGTTATCAATGTTGTAAAAATCATAACTACTGCTAAAACAACTGATAAACTTTTCTTCATAACCTTATTTACCATAATTTCTCCTAACTATACTGTCAATTAATATTACACTTTTTCAAAGCATACTCTATTTGCTCTTTTGTAAATTTAGTTTCTTTTAAAATTTCATCTATCTCATCCTTAGGAATATCTATTTCCAATTGCACCTTAACATTTTTAACTGATTCTTTATTCCAATTAGCTCCACAATTATCAGCAGCATATCTAGCATCTTCTTCTTTAAAACCATCATAAACTAATTGATCAACAAGACTTTCATATGAAAATCCTATTTCTTTCTCAGTTACATAATATATAGCATATTCTAATGAAATTTGTTTTCCTTTTGGACCTCTAAATATTTCAATTTCACTTTCTTCATGTTCAATTTCATACTCTGCATATATATTTGGATCTTCAATTTCTTCTTGTTTTGATATTTCTAATAAATTAACATCATCATTTTTAATAATATTTTTAGCACAGCCTCTTCCTATAGGTGAAATAATCAGAATTACTATTGCTATAATAAACATAGTAATAATATTTTTTATTATCATTTTCCAATTAGCATATTTGTACATCAAATATATACCTGCAGGAAAAAATATAACTAACATTAAACCTACAAACCATGATTGTTCATACCATTGTACATCGCATTTTTCCATTACGAACTCCTTTTTGTATTATATTTTAACAATATATATTATACCTGTTTTTTCCAAATTGTCAATACATGCTACACTTACTATATTTATGTATAACATATTCATATAAAAAATCCTTCTATAATAGATTATTAAATTCTACTATAAAAGGTTTATTTTATATTTATAATTATACTATTAAAAAAGCTCTTAATATGTTTCATTTTTTTATTACTAATAATAAATTTTAATATTAAAAAACTTAAGACCATATTTCATAATGAAAAAGTCTAATAAATTTAAAAATTCTAGATTTTCAATTTAGAAGATAAACTTGACCTTCTTCAAATTCTATACTTATATCATTAAGCACACATTTCTTTTTAATTTGTTTACTTACATTTTTAAGTCTAATCACAACTTCACCTCAATTATATTTTATTTAATAGATTCATACTTTTTTTGCGTTATTATATATAATGCTATTGATAATATTAGAATAACTACTTTTATTAGCATAAAAAAGAGAATTTTACTTGCATAATTATTAGGACCTATGCAAAAGACCTGCTAAAACCAAATATCTAATCCTGCAAAAGTAATGGTTGAGATTAAACAATAATAAATTAAAAATATAGAAAATGTAAATGATAATGATAAAACAGAATAATCTTTTAGAATATAAAAATCCATAAAACTATCTATATACGTATCACCTACTAAATAAGAAGTTATTCTTGCAAATAGCGAATTAACATTACTTAATGTACTACAGATTATTAATCCTCCAAGATATAATTATTAATGGTAGACCTTGCTCAACGAATTTATTTTTAATATATATTGTACTTAATGAACCAATTGTAGTCAATATACATAATCTTAATATTTGAACAAAAAATACTGCAAAATATTGCAATAAATTTTTAGTATCACCTTCAATGTCATGCTTAAATAAACAAAACTTAATTGTTTACTCATATATTCTATATGAGTAACCGTTAAGTCTTTTTAAAATCTCACAAATACTTATATTAAAAGGATCAGGCGATAAAATAATAATTATTTTAATTAGATTTTCTAAACACTAAAATCATAGAACATATTAAAACCAAAAAATAAAATATCACAATGGCTTTTGGAGAAATAGTTACTACCAAAATTGAAAACAATATTCTTGAGACAATATCTCCTAACTGAAAATACGTTGTCATTCCACCAAAAGATATAGCTAATTTATTTTCATCTAAACTGTTAAAAATTTGTGCTCCCATTTTTGGATCCATAGAACCACAAAATAAACTTGATACAAAAACTCCAATAAACACAATATAAATATTTTGAATAAATATACCTATAAGAATTAACATAGAAAATACAATTGCTAATTTAAGTTCACTTGTAAGTTTAAATTTTTCAAATATAAAACAAGTAAGTGCACTACCAAATAGAATACCAACAGTTTCACACATAAGTAAAACTGCAAGCGTAATTTCAGAATTAATTATACAAAAATTAGGATTTTCTGAAATATTTAATATAACTAATGGTTTTATTATAATTAATGCACCATTTAAAAACGGTAACGAAATTAACGTTTCTTTAATTCCTGGTATTTTCCATAAAAGTTCAATAGCCTCTTTTAGCTCAGTTTTTAATGTAATTAATCGTTTTTTTATCGTTTTTCTTTCCTGTGGAATTATTGTATCACAGTCTTTTTCTACATAATATTTTCTAAGTTCTAATTTAATACTTAACACTATAAGAAGACTAACTAAAAAAGTACCTGAATTTATAAGTGCTAAATTAGAAAATGAAATATAACAAATAAGTATTCCACCTATTGCTTGAAATACTATATTTAAAACTCCAGATAACGACTGAGTGAATGCCATTACTTTTTCTCTAGTATCATTAGGTATTAAATTTTTAGTTATTGGATAATACAACCAATTTTCATATTGTCCTGCTAAATCTGAAACCAAGTTAACAAAACTTAAAAAAACAACTATTAACAAACTTGGTTCAAATCCAACAACAATTGCTACTATTAAATATAAAATCATTCTAAAAACAAGTGTAATAATTATTGTTTTAATTCTAGATTTGCTTTTATCAGCTATATATCCTAGCAAAAAAGCAAAAAATACAGGTATTATTTCTGATAAAGTAATAATTGCAACTCCTAAGTTACTATTTTCTATTTTAAGTACATAATTCAATAAAGCTATATAGTACAGTATATCTCCAAAATTAGATATTAAATCTGCTAATTTAGTTCTAACAAATACTTTATTTTTTAGAATTTCTAACATATTTTCAGCATCCTTTTACAATTAAAAAATAAACATATTATTCAATGGTTTATAATCTTCATTAATCTGAGAAATCAATGCCATAATAATACCTGTATTCCCACTTAACAATGCTAAATCAACATACTCAATAGGTAGTTTAAACATTTCTTCTCTATAATATATATCACTTTCCAAAAATATGTATTTAATATCCATTAACTTAACTTAAAATTCATACATTATTTGTTAATAAACCACTGAATCATTAACAAGAATCAAATCAGAAAGATTATCTAAAAAATCATATTTATTTAAGAATTCATTATCAGAATATAATGATTTATAATATATATTTTCTCCATCTTCTTTTGTTAATAAAACATATTCTGGATGTGTACTTGTGACTTTATTTAAAAATGCTATTGCAGGATATTTTATCTCTTCAAAAAACTCAGCACTTTGCACTTGATACATTGATAAATTATGACCAAATGAGCTTAGACAATCATTTATCATATTTGGTAAAATCACATCTTCATTATTAAGTTTTTCTCTAATTAATTTGAATTTTGTTTTAATTCCAAATGATTTTAAATACTGAATAATTATCCAATTTCCAGGATTAGAACTATGATAAGTTTCAACTTCTTTTATATAAAAATATAATTTCTTATACATTTCTGGATATAAAATTCTTGTTTTTTGAATTAAAGAAATACTAAGTTCTATACATCCTTTTTTAAGCTCACATAAATTCTCTATTGGTTCATATTTTTTGTTTTTTCCATATAAAGAATTTACATAACATTCTCCACCACATATATAATTATATTCACATTCTTTACATTTTAAATTTTTATTAATACTAGGAATATCATAAAATTCATGTGATAATTTATTAACTCCACCAGTAAATAAATTGCCAATATGATGATTTTTACATCCTGTTAAAACTGTACAAGCATATATATCACCTAATGCATCAACAGCAATTCTTTGATTTCCAGCATCACATGGATAACAAAATCTAATATTTTTATTTATACATGCTTTTATGTATTTTCCAAAAAAATCGTTGCCTTTTAAAAGATATGTTATATACTCAAAATCATTTTCACTAAAATGTTTTAGAATATTTTCACATAATTTTTTATATGAATTCACAAGCCTATCAATATTTATATTTTCTGTATCGTATTCATTTCCATAAAAATTTCTAACTGGTTTCATACCTATACAATCAACTTGTTTTAACTTAATTAAATCATCAAATATTTCATCAACATTTTGATTTTTAGGTGTGATAGTAACAGCTATACCTAAAAATTTATTCTCAAATTTATTTAAAAATTTCATAGCTCTATTATATGATCCAATACCAGAAAAATCATGTCTATTAATATCATTTGTTTCTTTGTTTCCATCTAAACTTATACCTATAATTATATTATCTTCAATATATTTTATTTTTTCTTTATCAAGATCAACAGTTCCATTCGTAGCAAACATTACTTCTACATTTTTGCCAGAATTATCTTGCATTGTATTACAATAATCAGTTATTTTCTTAATCAACTCAAAATTTAACAATGGTTCACCTGAACCTGACAAATCTATTATATATTTAGCTGCATTTGGTGCATATTCAGTTATCATATAATCTATTGCTTTTTTTGCAATATCAAAATCTATTTGTTTTCTTTTATCTGCATTTTCATCTCTAAAACAATATGCACAATTCAAATTACATTTACTTGAAGGATGAATTGATAATGTAAATTGTCCAGAAAGTTTTGGTGAATATATCATTGGAGGTTGTTCTAAATTAGATTTCATTTCTTCATAATTTTCTATAATAAAATTAAATTCTTCTTGGTTTTCATATTTTAGTTTCTTTAATTGTTTATATTTAAAACTATACTTTCCATCATCAATATCATTTAATATATGTAAATATACATTAATATCAGTAAAATATATTATTTTAATATCAAGTCTTGTAAATATTACGCAGTTATATTTTATAGTATCTTTCATAAATATCTCCAATCTTTCAAAATGCATATTTTAGTAATTATTTACATATTAACCTAATATATATAATAATTCAAGTGATATTTACAAATTTATATAAAATAAAAATAATTTTAGAATATATGTTCAAAAATATAAAAGATGAAATTAATATTAATAGAAATCGCTGAAAGTTTACGAATTTATTGACATTAAATATTATAAATGGTAAAGTTATACTAGTAGTTAAAATATATTACAAATATAGTTTGCTGTAATATGTAATATTAATAAAGTTAAGTTATTTTAAAAGGAGTTAAACTAATGAAAAAAAAACTTATTGCAGTTCTTGCAACTATAGCGGTTATGTCAACAGCTTTGACATCTATACCTACAAACGCTGATGAATTAAAAAATGCTAAACAACTACCAGGATATAAAACTTGTCGTGAAACAATAGTAACCATGAAAAAAAATCGTTATCTAAAAAAAGATACTATTGTAGGAAAAACATGGACTTATATAGGTCAATACAGAAACGGTAATAATTCTGGGCTTGCTATAAAATGTGTAATGAATCCTCAAAATGCTATAGATAAATTTGGAGATAAAATATATGGATTTTCACAATATTTAAAAATATCTACTAAACTACCTTCAAATAAAACTACATGGCAAAATCACGATCCTAAAACATCAACAATTGGAAGTGATGACTACTCACTCAGTATAAGTGAAGCTGGCATTTCAGGAAGTGTAACTTTAAAACATAAGTATTGTGATGTAACAGATTTGAGTCATCCTACTCAAGGTTATTTTGCTTGTGAATATGATTATAAATCATCTTCATATCCTTCTTCTGAAAGAACTAAAGTTTTATTTAGTCCAACATATCAATATGCCACTTTAGAATGGACACAAAATGATCAATTTCATACAGACTTAAACGTTTATTCAAAATATGAATTTGCAAGTCATAGATCTTGTAATGCAAGAATAGGTGACTCAGTAGGAAAAACATCATACTATAGAGTATACTTTTGTTAAGTAATAATTAGAAAGAGAGTTATAAATATGAAAAACAAATCTAAAATTAAAATAGTAGTTACATTATTAATTTTGATTATATTTTGTGCATTTATTGTTTTTACAATTTATTATTTTAATATGAAAAACAAATTGTATAGCCAGTCTGACAATGATCTTACAACAGCGGAAGAAAATATATTAATATTATCAAAAACTTTTCCAACAAAAATTATTGTATATGGATCTGAAATTGATTTCGATAAAAAACTTAGTGTAACATATATAGATGAAATTAGTAAGGATTCTTTAAAATTTGATAATGGATTTTCTTATCAATATATAGTCATCAATGATTTAGATGATGAAATAAATATATCTAATAAAGAATGGGAATTAATAGACAAAACTATCAAATCTGATAAGCGTTGTAATTTTATATATTTAGGATCAAAAGAATTATATAAAATAAAAAATTTAGAAATACTTTCTGATATAACATATTTTGAAGATAGTGATTTATCAGTAGGACTTTTCCATCAAGGAGATAGTCTTATAACTTGTTTAGGTACATACACAACTGAAATGAAAAATCTGGTTCCCGTTACAGATCAAATATTAAATACACAAGCAATGTCTATTAAACTTTCTAATGAATAAATTATAAAATGAAAAATAAATCAGAAATCAGAGTACTAATTACAATTTTAACTTTGTTATTAATTGGAATTCTTATTGTCTTCGAATTATTACATCTAAAAACAAAAAATAATAAAATATCGTCAACTGATGAGCTTACTAGTGCTGAGGAAAATATACTTATAGCATCAAAAACTTATCCAACTAAAATTTTAATATATGGAGATAAAATAGATTTTGATCCAAAACTTAGTGTAAACTATATTAAAAATATAAACAAAAAAACGCTAAAATTTGATAATAATTATTCTTATCAATTAATAATCATTAATGATTTAAAAGAAAATGTTAACTTATCATATAATGAGTGGAAACTAATTAATAAACATATTAAATCTGATAAACGTTGTAATTTTATATATTTAGGATCAAAAGAATTTAATAAAATAAAATCTACAGGAATCGTTGATAATGATACATGTTTTGAAGATAATGCTTTATCAGTTGGATTGTTTTACGAAGAAGATATGCTTATGACAATATTAGGAACTTGTACAAAAGATATGTATTCTTTGTATAAAGATACTATTAAAGAAATGATACTTTATGAACAAGTGCATTCAATAAAAATATCTAATAAATAATAAATTTGTTTTTAATAAAGTTAATGAATTTATTGACATTAAATATTATAAATGCTAAAATTATAATAATAGTTAAAATATATTACAAATATAGTTTACTGTAATATGTAATATTAATTAAGTTAAGTTATTTTAAAAGGAGTTAAACTAATGAAAAAAAAACTTATTGCAGTTCTTGCAACTATAGCAGTTATGTCAACAGCTTTGACAAGTTTGCCTATTGATGCAAGTGTCCAAATTTCACCTAAAGAAGGTGTACTTTCCGATGACTATAATCGAAGACGAACTTTCGAAGTTTTATATTCTGGCCATAACTGGCCAGAAGCTAAAGGTAGAGTTATAGGATATTGCCATAGTTACATAGGTAGTTATAAAACTAAGAAAAAAAATAGTTACGGCAAATATATTCATGGAATGCTCATCGAATCTGAAATGGAACCTGCAAATTTTACAATAAGAAATTTAAAATATTATGGTTATTCTCAATATTTACAATATAAATCTAAATTGCCAGGACATGCCGAATATCGTAGAAGTGATCCGCAAAACAAATCTAATGGTAGTGATTCTTATAGCGTAGGAATAAACGGTGGATATAAATCTGGTGGTATAAGCGCTAGTACTACAATTAACACAAAATATTGTCCAATTGTAAATGATAGTAAAAGAAGCAAGAATTATTTTTGCGTAAAATATGATTACAAAACTACCCCAATAACAAGTGGCGAAAGAAAAACTATGCTTTTTAAATCTACAACACAAAAAGCTAGCATTGAATGGCTTACAGAATACAAAGATTATGATTATGTTATCTTACAAGTATATGCAACATTTGCCTTGACTGGAAGTTGCGGCGTATGTGCAGTACCAGCTTCATCACCCGGGAGAATGAAATATGGCGTATCTTTTTGTTAATAAATAGAAAAGAGGTTATAAAATGAAACACAAATCAAAAATCAAAGTAATAATTATAATATTGGTATTGTTAATAATTGGTGTAATAATTGCTTTTGGTACAATGTATTTTAATGCTTTTAACAAATTAGCAAAAGAAGCTGATTCAGAACTCACAACTGTTGAAGAAGATATACTGATAACCACTGAAACCTTTCCAACAAAAATGCTTGTATATGGAGATGAAATAGATTTTGATCCAAAAGTTAATGTTGAATATATTAATGAAATTAGTGAAGAAAGTTTAAAATTTGATGACGAATATTCATATCATTTTATAATCATTAATGATATAGATAATAATGTTGATGTATCTGCTGAAGAATTATGTATGATAGGCGATATTGTAAAATCTGATAATAAATATAATTTTATGTACCTAGGTTCAAAAGAATTGAATACAATAGAAAGCTTAGGTGTTCTTTCAGTCGATAAGGCAATGTATGCACCAGATGATTTATCAGTTGGGCTTTCATATGAAGGCAATAGACTTATAACTGTAACTGGAACATATCGTGCAGGTGCAAAATATCCTCTTTCTGAGGCATTACTTCATGAACAATCACGCTCTATTAAAAAATCAAATAGTTAATAAATTATGACTTAGCCATAATTTATCAAAACTAGTAAAATTTATTTCATCAAAAGACACACCTTTAATATGTCTTTTGACATTTGAAAGGTGTTATTTTAGTGATAGAAGTAAAAAACTTGTGTAAAAAATATAAATCTAAAAATGGAGATGTTATTGCTGCTAATAACATTAATTTAGAATTTAAAGATAGTGGACTAATTTTTATCTTAGGTAAAAGTGGTAGCGGAAAAACTACATTATTAAATCTTATAGCTGGTATGGATGAGGCTGATAGTGGAAATATTATAACTGATTTTTATAATGATAATAATATTGATGATATTCTTAAATTTTCACCAGAAGAGCTTAATAATTATTATAATCATGATAATATGGATAAAGCTTTTAAAGAAAATAACAATAATCAATCTGATATATTAAATTTTACACAAAATCAACTTGATATATATCACAATGTTCACATGGGATTTGTGTTTCAAGATTATTATTTAATTGATAATTGGAGTGTAAAAGATAATATTTTAATTTCTTTACAACAACAACGTTCTGATAGCACCAAAACTCATGACGAAAGATTAGAAAAAATATTAAATTATGTTGGGCTTGATGGATTATCTCATAGAAAAGTATCCGAATTAAGTGGAGGTCAAGCTCAAAGAGTTGCTATTGCAAGAGCTTTGATTAAAAATCCTAAAGTGATTTTTGCAGATGAACCAACAGGTAATTTAGATAGTAAAAGTGGACATGCTGTATTTAAAATTTTAAAAGAAATTTCTAAATCAAGGCTTGTTATTGTTGTTACACATGATGAAAAATCAGCAAATGAATATGCTGATAGAATGATTAAAATTAGTGATGGAACAATTATTAGTGATGAAAATTTAAGTCAAAATGATATGGAATACAAATTAGTTATTAGTGATGATAATGGAAATGACGAATCTGTTGCCTCTAAAAATTTAGAAACAATTAAAAATTTTTTATGTCATAAAGTCTTGTTATCTAAAAATTCTAAACATACTATTGATTTTAAACAAGCTAAAGCTGAAGAAAAACCAAAAATAAATTTCAAATATTCTAATTATGTTAGTGTTGGTAAAATACCTTTAAAAACTATTTTTGGTTTTACTGTAAATAATTTTTATGGTAGAGGAATTAGAATTACTATATCAATAATTATATTTACAATAGCATTATTATTTTTACAAATAGTTTCTGGAATATATTTTTCTAAAGTTGGTGAACCAATATCAAAATATATGAATGATAATAATTCAAAACAAGTATATCTTAAAACAGATATATCATATCGTAATGATTTTTATGAAGATGATTATATTACAGTTGGAGATTCTAGTAAAATAAGAGAATGTGTTAAATTTGCACCACAATCTAATAAATTTATTGGTTGTATTTCAGATTTAGAAATACAATATAAAGAAAAAACTTCAAATGTTATAATGACTACATATTTTAATAATGATAAATTATTATATGGTAAACTTCCTACTAAAGAAAATGAAATATGTATAACTGATTTTACAGCTCATATGCTTGGATTTAATATAAAAGATGATAACAAAAACATATCTATTTATAACACTAATTTTATTGTAAGTGGTATATTAAAAACCGACTATAAAACTTCTGGAATAATAAAAAGAATAGCTGATCAAAAAACAACGTACATAGATGATTATGATATGTCATATAAATACGGAAAGTTAATTTGTTCAGAAAATTTTAAAGAATATTTGTGTAAAAGTACATCAAACATAAACATTGCGTTTTCTAATTTTATTAAAACTAGTAACACAAGTTATTTGTCTTCTGATATGACATATTCTGGCATTAATGAATATAAAAATATTAAATTAACACATGGAAGATTACCTCAAAAAGACAACGAAATATTAATCTCTAATAATTTTGCCATAAACAACGATTTATTAATTAATGATAATTTTGTTTATAAAGAATATTATTTACAAAATATTTATGATAATAAATTTAATGGAGCTTATGAAGGCAACTTTAATTTATATGACATTTTGCCAAAAGTTTGTGTTGTAGGAATTGCTGATTTTAATGATGAAAATATTGATTCCAAAATTCCTGATGTTTTCCTTACAAATAAAATGTATCAAAATGTGAAACAAAATTATTTTAATGATAATTTATATAATCTTTATTCTATAAATTTTGATGGTATTAATCAAAATAATCTTAATAAAAATATAAATGAAATATATTCTAAAGGAATATATTTTGACGAACCAAATATTTCAAATATTGCAATGATTTATGAGCAAAAAGAAAATTTGATAACAGTTTTATTATTGTTAATTTTTGTATTTACAATTTTAATTATACTTATTGATGTTTCATTTATATCATATAGTGTAAATGACAATCAACGTAAAATAGGAGTTTTAATGGCTCTTGGCGTAAATAAAAAAACAATATCTAGAATATTTATTTGTGAGTCTTTATTGATTTCAAGTGTATCATACATTATTTCTTTTATTTCTTCAATATTTGTATTAAAAGAAATAAACAATTTTCTTTCACAAGGTTCATATACTAATCTAGTCTTTTTTATAAAAAATAATCTTATATTATTTATAATATTTGTATTTGCAATTGTACTTGCGCTACTTGTAGTAATTTTACCTGTTGCATCCATGTCAAAAGAAAAACCTATTAAACTTATTAAAGAGTTGAAATAAAATTCACACTATAACAAAAGTTCTCTATTTTAATATAGAGAACTTTTATTATTTTAAAAATGTGCAATATTCTACAAAAAATACAATAAACTAAAACAAGCAAAATTTTTATTTATAAGAGTTTACAGTAATTTACAATAAAATACAAAAATCAAGGAATCTTTTTAAATGTCTTTAAAATTTCATTTTTATATTATAGAGTAAACTACTTAATACTAACAAAAAATAATTGCTCATTTACATGCTTATTAAACATAATTAAAAAATTCCGACTAGTTTCCACCAAGGAATATACACACATAAAATAACGAAAATAGTAACAATAGTTAATGCTCCTCCAAGTTTTATAACCTGTTTATTATCATAATAACCATTACCAAATCCAATCATGACAGAAACATGATGGAAAGGAAGAACATAATGAATACAAATAGCTACACAACTTAGCAACACAATAAACGTAGGTGAAAGATTGCCTGCAGTAATAGCAATTAATGTAGGAATTAAAACTGATATAGCTGTAACAAGACTTCCCATAATACTATGTAAGACCATTATTAATATAATGATAACAGGTATATAAAAAATACTACTAGCTGCTGGAAAAAGACCAGTTAAAAATTCTCCTAAAACCGCAGCAGTACCACTTCCTGCTAACACTTTACCTATTGAGAATTCAGCTGTTAAGAAAATCATAAGACTTAAACTAATAACTTTACAATCTTTAAACCGTATAATTTTCGTCAAGAACATAAGAGCAACACCAATTGTAGCAACTACTGCTGGTGAAATACCATGATAAGTTTCAGTTAACCATAACACAATTGTAAGCAAGGTTATAGCAAGAGCTGTTTTACCTTTTTTATCTAGTTTAATGTCATTTTCATCATCTGACAGTTCAAATTTATCTCCTAACTTTTTCTTGAATACAAAAATAAATACGATAGCAATAATAACTGTAGTAATTAATGTTGGAATGGTCATATAAGTTGCCCATTGAGCATAAGTCAAATTAATACCACCAAATTTCATTGCTGAATAATTAATAATAACATCACCGTTTAAAAACATAAGAGATGTAACTGACGATGCCACAAACACAGAAAATACTAAGATTTTTTTCACTTCAGAACCCACATTTGTTTTCTTTAAAAAGTCTAAATAAATTGTTGCTAAAAGAATAACTCTTGGGAATGGCTGAGGAATTAAAAATATAAGTATAATACCTAATATAAATGACATTAAGACCAAACGTATAGAGCTTGTACAATATTTTTTCAATATAAAGTTTGAAAATTTATCAGCAACCTTTGAATTAACAATTCCTTGAGACAACAAGAAAGACATAATAACTAAAATGAAATTACTTGACAACGGAAAATAAAATACTTTTTCTAAAGGTGTACCACCAAAAAACACAAACATAATAATGAGAAAAATAGATGCAACATCTTTATAGACCCATCCCGTCCCCCACCATATTACTGTTAAAAATAAGCTTCCTAATATAATTGTTTGATTTAACGTCATTGACATCGGATTAAATAAAATAAATAATATAGGTACTAATAAAGATAGCAGTACCTTACCAATATTTTCTTTTTTTATTATTTGTGGTATTTTTATAGAAGCCATAATTTTTCCCTCCTTTACTATTAATATTTAACACAATAATAGCCTCTTTATGTCTAATAGACATATAGAGGCATCATTGCATTTTATAATAATTTAACTATTAAATGAGAACCTCGTACCAACTGAATTGAGTATAAAACTCTGAGGCATTTCTGTTGAGAACCTTTCCATGGCCTTCCACCCCGTGCAATGAGTTGGAATAATGAATTCAGGATTATATTTTTTCATTTCATAGATCGTTCTCTCAATTTTTTCATTTTGAGTTACACCTGTTAAATGAAACCCACCTATAACGCCATAGATTTCATCTATGCCAGTTACTCTTTTTGCATAATCAACAGTGTTTATAATACCTCTATGACCACAACCAGATAGAATAATAAGTCCCTTATTCTTTAAGTTAATAATTAGACTCTTCTCATCACAAAAATAATCTTTTTTCATAACATCATTATCTTTGTAGTAAGCAGCCTGAAAATGGTCTTCAAAATCATTTGTCATCTCAACTTCACTAGTTACCATAACACCTGGACACACATTAAGTATATCTTCACTTATAACCAGTTCAGCTTCAAGCTCTTCTAACTGAGCTTTATCCATTGTATTTCCCAATATAGGATCCTTATTAGGAAAAATCAAATATCTATCAACAAACCCATTAGGATGTATAACCACTGGTATTTTTCTATTAGCTTTTCTTAATAAACCTAATAAGCCTCCTGAATGATCAGGATGAGCATGAGAAATGATAACCATATCAATATCATTAATAGTGATACTCATCTTATCTAAATTGTGTAATAAGACTTCTTCACCAAATCCTGTATCAAATAAAATAACTTTTCGATCTGATCCATAGAACACTTCAATTAATAATGAAAATCCATGCTCTGCCATTAATGGAGAGGAATCACAATCTGATATTTTAACTCCTTCTTTGAGATGAGGTGGACCCCATCTTCTAATATTATCGGAGCTAGGTAAAAACACATCAATATAATTATCAATAATTGTTGTGATAACAACTTTATCAGCTTGACCTATATTATTGAATATATTTTTTTCCTTCATTTTGCTACTCTTCCTTTATACCAAATAATTTTGCTGCATTACCACCTAAAATCTTCTTTAAGAATTCCTCACTTACAGGTAAGTTTCTAGCAGATTCCAATGCTTCTTTAGGTGTTTGAGCAGCAGGATAATCTGATCCATAGAATATTTTATCTGGAACTGTTTCCTCAAGTAAATCCCATGGCACAAGTTTCATATATTGAGGACTTAATGGCCAAGCTGAAAGATCTGCATACACATTTGGATGTCTTACAAGTAATGAATGAACATCTAAATAATTCCATCCTCCAAGATGAGCACATATTATCTTTAGGTTAGGAAAATCAAATGCAACATCATCAATCATTAAAGGATGAACATGTTTAGCACGACAACCAAGAATAAGACCTGTTCCAGTATGAATCATAACAGGAATACCTAATTCCTCAGCTTTAGCATAACAAGGATATAAAATCTTATCATTAATATCGACTCCTAATATTGATGGTACAATCTTCATTCCTTTAAATCCTAATTCATTAACAGCATATTCGAGATCTTTAACAGCTTGCTCACCTACATTTGGATCAACGCCAGCAAAACCAATTGCTCTACCATCAAATTGCTTCATTATTTTTGCAACTCTTTCATTATTCTCTTTAGCAGAATCACCTTTGGCAATGCCAACTTGGAATGCAACCATGTCAATTCCTTCTTCATCCATTTCCTTTTTAAACTTTTCTAAAGGCATGACACATGGTGGTCTTCCGTTATATTGTTGTGAAGTTATTGCCATTGCTTTGCGTAATGTATGTGGCTTATTAATTACGTCCAACTTCTCATCGAATTTTCCATTCATATTACCTATTTCCATTTCCTTTGGTCTTTTCATATCAGGTGTTGGAAAAACTGGATGTGTGTGAATATCAATAATCATAATCTTAACTCCTTAAATTTATTAATTTGCATTAGTTTTACTTTGCAACTATATTCTACTACATTTAGTTTCAAATTGCAACCTTTTTTGACTAGAAACATTTTCCTTTTATTATAACCATACCATATATTTTTATACTAATGACTAATTTAATATAACATCAACCACTTCTAAATTATTTCCACTAAACTCTTTTATAAATAAAAAAAGAACTCCGTCAAACGAAGTTCTATTAATATTTAACTTACTTTTTTATTTTTCATCTTTAATTCTAGATATCTCATTACCCATATTACTTGATATCTGATTTAGTAATCTCAAAACATTAGATTTGTCTTCATCGCTAAAATTTTTCAATAAAATTTCATCTAATTTATTAACCACATGTAATATTTCATTTCTTTCCTCTATTCCCTTTTTTGTCATAGTTAATCTAGTTACTCTCTTATCATGATTGTCTGTAATTTTTTGAACATATCCACAAGCAACTAAATTCTTAATTGATTTACTTACAGTAATCTTATCTTCTTTAAGATTATTACAAATTTCATTTTGACTTAATCCATTAAAAGTATAAATTTCTCTTAATACTCTAATATCATGCTTGCCCAAACCAAACTTTCTCAATTCTTTATTCATGAAATAATTATGTTCTCTTTCTATCATGCTTAATAATATACTGATGGAATTATCATTCACTTCTTAACTCTCTCCTAAACAAATTATTAATTGTTTTTTAGATGCTTCTACCTAAAAACTTTACTTTATTATTTTAATAATGCTAATCTTAATTTTTGTACATTCAAAAAATTTACATGTTGCTTTTCTATAAAAAAGCCTGTCTGCTAAAATTTTATAAATTTCTATAAAAATAATATTTTCTTTATGTAATCATTACTTTTAAGCTACACTTTATAGTAATGTAAAAAAATTCACATCTCCTTTTAATATTAAATATTTTTTCCGTATTTGTCAATCAAATATCAAGATAATATTCTTCAGATATTAAAATAAAAAAGAGATAATTTATGACAAAAAGCAACTTGAAAAGCTTATGTATACAAATAATCTAATTTTTTTAACCATCATAAACATAATAGTTATATTAAAACAGTCAGAATTTTTATTCTGACTGTCTTTGATTTATTATCTAGATTTAACATAATAAAATATTTAAGTATTTGCATATTTTATCATTTATAAGTATTTATTGATTAATTAAGTATAACCTATTCATTATACAAATATTATACTTATAAAAAATTATAATCTGTATTATTCTAAAATTAAAATCTTAATTTAATATTTTGTATAATCTTATTAAAATCAATATATATATATCAATAATAAAAAATATGTATAAAACATTTCCATTGACAAGAATTCTTAATAGAACTATACTTAAACCACCCCATGTGAGGGGGAGGTAAAAAGGAGAACACTATGAAGCAAAAAAAATTTAATATAAATGGCATGACCTGCACAGCTTGCGCTGCAACAATTGAACGCCAGCTAGACAAATTGAATGGTGTTGATAGCGTTGCGGTTAACTTTGCAACAGAACAAATGCATATTACCTACGATAAAGATAATATAAATGTTTCAGATATCATGAATGCTGTTGAAAAAGCAGGTTACAAAGCAGTTGATTCTAGCACTAAATCTAATGATCATTCACAAAAAAAACCAACACATTCTATAGCAGAAGAACATGCTAATGCTATGTTTAAACGACTATTACTTTCACTAATATTTACAATACCAATTTTATATATTGCTATGGGACCTATGATTGGTCTAAAAATCCCATCATTTTTAGCAGGAGAAAAGAATTTACTATTTATGGCATTAACTCAATTACTACTTACCATTCCTGTAATGCTAATTGGCTCACAATTTTACCAAGTAGGATTCAAAACACTTATTAAAAGAGCTCCTAATATGGATTCTCTTATTGCAGTAGGAACAGGAGCATCATTTATATATGGTATCTTTGTTATCTATAAACTTATCTATGGATTTGCTTATAATGATATGACAATTATACACAAATATGGACATGACCTTTATTTCGAAAGTGTAGCTGTCATTATCACACTAATAACCATGGGCAAATATTTAGAAGCACGAGCAAAAAAAAGAACCAGTGCTGCTATTCAGGAATTAATGGCATTAACACCTGATGAGGCTATTATATATAAAAATGGTGAGGAAATTGTCGTACCTTTAAATTCAGTAAAAGTTGGTGATATCATTGTTGTTAAACCAGGTGGTAAACTACCTGTTGACGGTGATGTGATCTTTGGTCAAACAACCATTGATGAATCTATGTTAACCGGAGAAAGTTTACCAGTTGACAAAACGAAAGGAGATACTGTCATTGGCGGCACAATAAACCAAACTGGAACTATTAGATTCACTGCAACCAAAGTTAGTGAGGATACCACACTAGCCAAAATTATTCAAATGGTAGAAAATGCACAAAGCACCAAAGCGCCTATCGCAAGACTAGCTGATAAAATCAGTGCTTATTTCGTTCCTACAGTATTAAGTATAAGTGCTATTAATTTTATTCTCTGGACAATTCTTGGTTATGACTTTGAGTTTTCTTTTAGAATTGCAGTATCTATACTTGTTATCTCTTGTCCGTGTGCTCTTGGTCTTGCAACACCTACAGCTATTATGGTTAGTACCGGAAAAAGCGCTAAGCAAGGTACATTAATTAAAAGTGGCGAAGCATTAGAAAGAATGCATCAAGTAACTACTGTTGTTTTTGACAAAACTGGTACTTTAACTAACGGTAAAATTGTTGTCACAGATACTATAATTAATGATAATACAGAACGATTTCTAATGCTTTCAGGTGCTTTAGAAAAGTTATCAGAACATCCTTTAAGCAAAGCTGTAACAGACTATGTTGAGAAAAAAAGCATTAAACTACCAGAAGCTACAAACTTTAAAACTATTGTTGGTCATGGCATTCAAGGTATCGTCAACAACACCAAGATATTTATTGGTAATGAACGTATGATGAAACATTGTGGTATTGATCCAAATAATTATCTAGATCAAATTCATAAATATGCAGCTGAAGGTAAAACTGCTGTAATGGTCGCTTATGATAATAAAGTCCAAGGTATATTCGCTTTAGCAGATACTGTGAAAGAAGATGCTACCAATGCACTTTCTCAATTAGAAGCTATGGACATTCAATCTGTTATGTTAACTGGAGATCATAAAGTAACTGCCGAAGCTATTGGAAAACAAATTGGTGTAGACCAAATTTATGCCGAAGTCCTACCAGATCAAAAAGCCAATATTATTTTAGAACTTCAAAATAAAGGCGAAACAGTTATGATGGTTGGAGATGGTATTAATGATGCAGTAGCACTTGTGACTGCAGATATTGGACTAGCTATTGGCAATGGAACAGATGTAGCTATTGAATCAGCAGATGTAGTTCTTATGAAAGATCAATTAATAGATGTTTCTTCTGCTATACAACTAAGCAAGGCAACCATTCGCAATATCAAACAAAACCTTTTTTGGGCATTTATATACAACATTATTGGCATACCTATTGCTGCAGGACTTTTATATCCATTCTTCGGTATATTATTAAATCCAATGATTGCGGCAGCAGCGATGAGTTTTAGCTCTGTATCTGTTGTAGCAAATTCACTGCGACTTAAAGGTTTTAAACCAAAAATCTATAAAACTAAATCAAATTACAAATCAGTTAATGTTATTGAAACTAAGAAAGAGGAAATAATTATGAGAAAAGAAATTACTATTGAAGGTATGAGCTGTATGCACTGTGTTAAAAGAGTAGAAAAAACTTTGTCTGAAATAGATGGCGTTACTTCTGTATCTGTAGATCTTGACAGCAAATTGGCTATAATTGATTTAACATCAGATATTCCAGACGATACTTTTAAAACTGCTATAGCTAACCAAGGCTATGAAGTAACTTCTATTAAATAGTATAAAAAGGAAAATAAACATCATGAATGAAGAAAAAAAGAAAGCATTAAATCTTTTAAAAACAGCGAAAGGTCAGGTAACTAAAACCATTGAAATGTTAGAAGATGATAGATATTGTGTTGATATTTCCACTCAAATTCATGCCACACAAGGACTTCTCAAAAAAGCCAACCTACTAATTTTAGAACAACACATGAACAATTGTGTGGTAGAAGCCATTCAAACTAGTAATGGTGAAGAAAAGATAAATGAAATTATTAATCTATTAAACACATATATGAAGTAATAAAAAGGTCAAAGAGTTCTAATAACAGACTCTTTGACCTTTTTGATTATAATAATAATAATAATTTTTTCTCTATTTATAAGACCAAATAATTTTTTGGTGTTTTAAACATAATTAATTGTTTTTTACCAATATATAATATATATTTACAAAATATAATAAATATTGACAATATATACAAATAGGCATATAATGTAATTAATATATTTTATGATGAAAGGAGACCTCATTTATGCTCCTTCCAAAAGAAAGGCTACAAAAATTAACTAAATTACATTCTGCAGCATTAATGGCATTTGGCACTATTTTCGGTTCTTTAGGTTACTTCATACATGATGAAATACCTACTATCATTATAGTGCCTTTTGCTATATTTCAATTCTTATTAGTGTGTATTTTTAATAAAAAATGTAAAATACAAACTCAAATAAGATTTCTTTGTGTTTGCGCTGCAATCATTCACCTTAATGGTCCATTAGGAATAACATTTGAAAAATTAGTATTACACAGAACATTAAGCAATGTTGCATCCTTTTATCTAACTGATGCTATTTTAGGATCAATTTTTGCTGCCATTTTACTTTTAATGTATTACGAACCTAAATTCATATTATTTCAGCTAATTTTCATTAATTTAAACTGTATATTTGGACTTTCACTTATGGACACTCATTTTCAATACATGTCCAAAATAGAATCTTTAAATCCTTGTATAATTGCAAACGTCGCATATATAATGATATATATTGTTTCTAAAACAAGTACAAAAAATTTAATAATAATTCAAAAACGCAAAAAAGAGTCTAAAGAATTAAATGAAAATTTAAGAATAAAAATGGATGAAATCGAAGAATTAATTACTCAACAACAAAAAATGATTGCTGCTATTAATCAAACTTCGTTAGATGTAACTACTGCATCAAAAGAATTATCTCAAATAGTTAACTTTTTATTAAATAGTGCAACAGCTCAAACAAACTCAATTGAAGAAATCTCCTTAGCTATAAAAGATATCACTGATGAAGCTCATATTAACGCCATTAACGCTGACAATCTTTTGCAAATAACTGAAAAGACTTCAGAATATATTCAAAGTGGCAAAACCAATATGGATAATATTTCTAAAGTTATGGATGAAATTAAAAATAATTCATCAAAAATTAGTGATATTATGGATGATTTAAATGACCTCGCATTTTTAACTAATATGCTTTCTTTAAATGCAATAATTGAGGCATATCGTGCAGGCAAAGATGGAGCTGCATTTAATTCTGTAGCTAAAGATATTCAAGATCTTGCTTTAAAATGTAAAAATGTTACTAATAAAACAAATAAACTTATTATATCTACTGTTAATGCTACTAAAAAAGGTGTTATTGTAGTTAATAAAACTGAAGCTGCTATTAATAAAATGGTTGAAAAAAATTCAATATCATCAAATATTGTACTAGAAATTTCTAATACTTCAAAACTTCAAGTTTCTAATATAGAACAAATAGCAGAAAATATTTCTCAAATTTCAAATGTAACTTCACAAAATAATGTAACATCAGAAAAAACCTGTGCTGCTAGCGATTTATTATATTCACAAGCTCAAAAATTAAATACACTGGCAAATTAACTTAAAATAAACACAACGCCATTTAAAAGGAGCTAAGATTTATGATACTTCCAAGAGAACGATTAGAAAAGTTGACAAAAAGACATTCTATGTTATTAATGATATTTGGTAGTATATTTGGTTCTTTCGGTTCTTTAGCAGGCGAACATATACCTACTATTATCATAGTGCCTATTGCAATAGGTCAATTTATATTAATATGCCTTTTCGGAAAAAAGTGGAAAATAGAAACGCAAATAAAATTATGTTGTATCGTTGCTGCCATGGGAAATATCGGAGGACAAATGGGAATAACCGTAAGAAGATTTGTCTTTGACGAAATACAAACTAATGTTTCTCCATTTTATTTAAGCAATATGATGTTAGGATTAGTTTTTGTTGTTATTTTACATTTTTTGTATTATGAACCTAAATTTATATTATTTCAATTAGTTTTTGCTAATCTTGACTGTATATTTTGTTTTTTTCTTATAGATGTCCATTTTGGATATATACCAAAAGATGGCTATATAATTCCTTGGATAATTTTAAACATTACATACATAATGATATATTTCGTATCTAAAATGAGTTCCAAACAATTAATAGAACTCCAAGAAAGCGAAAAAGAATCTAAACAATTAAATTTAGACTTTAAAAATAAAGTTAGCAAATCTGAAAAATTAGTTTCAAAACAAAAAGAAATGATTAGTACTATTAATCAAACATCTTCAGATATAACAAGTTCATCAAAAGAGCTATCTCAAATTGTAGATTCTTTATCAACTGGTGCAACATCTCAATCAAGCTCAATTGAAAATTTAACTTATTCAATACAAGAAATAACTAAAAAAACTCGTAATAATGCAAATAGTGCTAACGAACTAATTAAATTAACTAAAGAAGCTTCAAACTCTATTCAAATTGGTAAATCACATATAAACGATGTTACCAAAGCAATGAACGAAATTGAAGATAATTCATCAAAAATTTATAGCATTATGGATGATTTAAATGACATTGCATTTTTAACGAATGTACTTGCTTTAAACGCAGTTATTGAAACAGCTAATGCAGGTGATAATGCAACTGCTCTTACATCAGTAACTAAAGATATTCAATTACTTGCTCAAAAACGTAATATTGTCACCGAAAAAACTAATGATCTTATTATCGCAATCGTTGAAACTTCTAAAAAAGGTACTGATATAGTTAATACAACAAATATTACTATTGATAAAATTGTTAGAAAAAATTCCAGATCATCAAATATTGTAAAACAAATTTTCAATTCATCAAAACTTCAAGTCACTAATATAGAAAAAATTTCAATGGGAATTACTCGAATTTCAGATACTACTCAACAAAATGCAGCTGCTTCCGAAGAAACTTCTGCTGCTAGTAATAAACTTTATTCTAATGCACAAAAATTAAACAGACTTGCAAATGCTTCTAAATTATAAAATTTAATACATTAAATAAAAATAAGTATAAGAATTTTTAAATTTGTAATATTTCTTATACTTATTTTTTGTTTTTTAGATACAATTGCTATTATATTATTAAAATAATTTCGACTTCTAATAAAACCATGATAATAACAAAATAATAAAACCTTAATATATCTTATTTTTAGATATATTAAGGTTTATTTTTTTGCGCAACATCCCCCTTGAATTTAGGGGTGATGTATTATTTAAATACAGTTTTTGAATCGGAAGGCGAAGTTGTATTCCCCTTGGATTTAGGGGTGATGTATTATAGTTATGAGCAACTAGAAAATCAAATAGGTGTTGTATTCCCCTTGGATTTAGGGGTGATGTATTATATGTTAAGTACGATAAATGTAATAAATATAGTTGTATTCCCCTTGGATTTAGGGGTGATGTATTATAGACACGTTTAAAACGTGCATAGACAAAGGCTTTGATGCCTTTTTTATTTTTTAAAAATGAAACTATTTTTAATATTATTTATTGCTTTTTTCATTTTTCTTATATTTTGATATTTCTCTTGTTATTATTTTATCACTATCATGAGGAAATTGCAATATAACTGCAAGCATTTTAGAAAATTCCTCTATAAAAACATATTCCTCTATCTCGTTTTGTCCATCAATATTATATTTTGCTTTTAATGAAATTAGATCATTAAGCACTATATTTTTCTTATTAAAATTAAACTTAGCTTTAATCTTATTTCTTTCTAAAATTTTAATAAACTTTGGAAATACATTATGTTTCAATTTAATATCATAATTAACAAGATTATAACATTTTAAATAATAATCAATTAATGAATTATCATTTTCCTTAAAATAATCAAAATGATCAATAGAGTTTCTTATTTCTTTACATTTATTAATTTCAAGTTTACCTTTTTTATTATATTTTAATTCCACATTAATAAGATTTTCAAAAATATTTTTATAATTATTATTTTTATGTAAATAATTGGCAAGTCTTTTATTAAAAACTCTATTTTTAGCATTTCTTTTCTTACCATCAGGACGATTTTCTTCTTTAGGAAAAGTATATACTTCCCAAACATCATTAATTTTTTCATTTAATTCTTTATCATCAGCAGATAAATAATTTACACCTAATAAAAAATATGAAATATCTCTTTCAAACTTATAACACCAAGAAACCATCTGGCTATAAAGATCAATAGTGATATCTGAAAAAGTTGTTATCCAATTAAGTTGAACTTTATTCTTAAGATTTTGATATTTCCTCCAATCTCTTAATTCATTACCAGCCCTATCAGCCTTAGCATCTTTACCATTCTTATCATCTTTAATTTTCACAATACTATCTTCAGAATCAAAATTATATTCTTTTATAAATTTAGTATCCTCTAATTTTATAGGATATTTTTTATATGCTTCAAGACATTTATTATCTATTCCATACATCCTAGCACGTTCTATTTGAGCTAACACATGAAAATGTTGTTCATCTGCAAAACTTTGTCCTAAAACATCCATATAACTTTTTGCAATGTTTTTATTATCTTTATTAACACGATTTATTTCTTCTATTAATTCAGATGATAAAAATTTATCAAGATATTCTTTATAATTTTTTTCAGCATTTTCTATTGCTTTTTTATATTGATCTTTATTTTTTTTATCTAATTTTTCAATATTAGTATCATAATAATCTGTAATATCTGAAGAAATTTTACCACACGATTCTTGACATATATTAAAAATATTTATAATATCATCAACTTCACTACATTTAGATAAACTTTTTATTATTGAATAATATGGTTTAATTATTATATCTTGAAGATTATCAAATTTCCCTTTTAATTTTTTATGTTTTTCAGAGACTTTTTTTATATATTGTTTATATTTTTTAAATTCATGACAAAGACAACTCAACTGTTTAGGTGTAACAAACTTAGCAAGTATATAAAAAGAAAAATTTTTTGATAAATCCATATTAATCTTTATACCTTCTAAATCTTTTAACTCAATACTTTCGTCATCATTTTCTGAATTATCTTCATATATCCAAGCATAATTTTCTTTAAGATATTTTTTAAAACATCCTTGAATTGCTTGTCTTAATAAAATATTTAAATTATCAGAACGTTTTTTATTTTCTTCTTGATTTTGCTTTTCGCCTTTTTTATTCTCTTTCTGATTTTGCTTTTCACCTTTTTTATCCTCTTCTTGATTTTTCTTTTCACCTTTTGAATTTTCATTAACATATTCTCTTTGTAAAGTAGAACAAATTTCTTCAAAAGTCATATTTTCATAAGTTATATTTGATTTAAGAAGATTAACAGTTTCTCTTATTGCAAAATAGAGTTTATTTTCTTCATTAGTATTATTTTTTAATTTGTTTAATTTCTTTAATTTGTTTAATTTATCTAATTTGTCTTTCAACCATTTGTAAACATCTTTACCTAGATTATGTTCATATAAAAACTTTCCATAATATATTTGCTTTGCAATAAATTTCTTACAACTAGCTTTTTCTATTTCTTCTTTTTTATTTCCAAGTGGAACATCAAATAAAATTTCTTCTTTTGTTCTATTTATTCGTTTGAAACTTGGAACATAAGCATTTGAAGGATCTTTTTCTATATACACTTCGTTAATTAAATTAGTAATATTTTTCTTTTTATAATATTTACACGCCTTTATATTATTATATTTTTCTATAATTGAATTCTTATATAACATCAACTCATTCTTAGCAAAATTATCACATGTTTCTTTATCTTCTGTTTCAATTTTTTGAGAATCATAATGAAAAGAATTATTTCTAAGTTTATACAAATATTTTATTATTACCTTCACATTTTCTGTAGTAATAAGATTTTCTTGACAAGCTGATTCACCACCAAAAAACCTATATAAATTCTTTTTATCAACAATACTTAATTCTTCTAAATGATCACCATCAAAATTAAGTATATCTTCACCATTTAACTGTTCTACTGAATTAGAAATATTATTAGCAGCATAACAAAGACAAATATATATTTGTTGAGTAATACTTTCATTTGCCTTAATTATTTCATAATCCATACTCGTAATATATTTAGCATCCTTTAAATTATCTTCTTTATTCTTAGTACATTTATCATCCTTTAAATTATCTTCTTTAAAATCATAAAAATGATACACACCTTTTCCAAGCTGAATAAATTTTTGAGTAATATAATTTTTTATCATTCCTTTACAACGATGAATAATATACGCATTAGTTGCTTTTTCCTTTTTTATATAACCTTTATTACGTTTTTTCTCCAAAGAAATAATTCTTTTAACATTTTTAACAGACATATCAATCCAAAATCTTTTTTCTTTAGTATGTTCATTCAATTTTATTTCTAAATCTCTACGATAATTACCAGACGATTTTTTTTCATTAGTCTTTTTGTCTTCTTTTATTTCTTCTTCGCAACCAAGAAATGTATCATCTATATTAGACTTATTTATTTCAGAACAATCTTTAACATTTATTCCAAAATAATTTTCAACATATTTAAAAATTTTTTTAATTTTTTCTTCAGATTCAATAATTTCTTTTAATTCATTTTCAGGACATCTTTTATTAAGATGTAATTTCCTATCCGAATTATTTATATGTACAGGCAAGTCTTGACATTGAATTGATTTGACTATAGCTTCCTTTGTTTTAGGAATATTTTTATATTTTTTTGGCAATTTTTCATGTTTCTTATTATTTTCAAATGTCTGTTTTGCTTTTTCTAATCTTTCTTCTACATAAGAACCAATATCACTATATTCAGATAAATCGTCAGACTTAATTAAATAATTTTTGTCAAGTTTCAATGTTTGTACTTTAAAATATTTTTTTTGGTCATGCTTAACACTAAATTTTACTTTTGTTATTCTCAAAATTCAGCACCTCCTATGTATTAATCAAATTATATACCATAATACAATATTTTACAATATATTTTAATATATTTGTCATTTTGACATAACAAAAAAGATGCTTTTTTAAAAAGCATCTTTTTATTTTTCCCCTTGGATTTAGGGGTGGTGTATTATATCTTTTTAAATAATAACCCAGGATTACATAGTTGTATTCCCCTTGGATTTAGGGGTGGTGTATTATCCAGCCTCTTTGGCAGTTTCTTTCATTTTTGTTGTATTCCCCTTGGATTTAGGGGTGGTGTATTATATACACGTTTCAAACGTGTATAAACAAAGACTTTGACGCCTTTTTATTATTTTAAAAATAACTTATGATTTATAAAAAAACAATTAATATATCATTTTTTCAAAAATCCTCAATTAAATTATACCATTAAATGTATTTTTGTCAATACATTATAAATAAAACTAACCTTTTGAAAATCCTAATTTTACTAATATCACTAAAAAACTTCTTACATATATGTAATATACAAATAAAAATCCAAAAACACTACATAAAACATGTTCAATATTTTCGTTCTATTAAACATATTCCATTCCATCATCCTTTAGAAGGCCATAAAACTATATCCATAATACAAAAATAATCAGCTATTGCTACTATTAATAATGTCGGAATAATTATACATAACATAGATTTAAAACTTTCAAGTAACATAACCGATAAAAAATCAGTTTCAAAAAAATCTGATATTGAATTTATTCTATATCCACCTTCAATTATCTTATTAAATATTAATTCTATACCAATAAATATTATAATACCAATAATTAAAGGAAATTTGTTTGCTATTATATTAAGGATAATAACTACTAAAATAATAATCCTTCCTCTTCTAGCATTAATATTCTTGTTATTCTTGTCATTTTTGTTATTATTCATAATTAAATATTCACCCTTTATTTATTAATTTATTTTCTACATCTATTCGTAAAACCGTATATGTCATCAACATATCTAATTCTAGGATTATATACATTGTAATTTGCATATACATCTAGATTAGAACGAAACAAATTATCAATTGCAATTAAATTTTTCGCTGCTCCATTTCCGTTTTTATACATATTTTTTAAATATTTAATAGCAGATGGTACTTTGATAGCTTTTTTTGAAGTTTCAGAAACTAATTTCGCACCATTTTGAAATGCTGAAAATCCTGATGAAACAAAATTACTACCTTCATAAATTAATCCACCAATAAGTTCTCCAGTTTCACCTCCTACTGTTTTTCCTAATGTTTTAACACCAGTTTTAAGGTAATTTTCTTCATGCCAATTTTTACCCAATGTAGTATTAGCGCCTTCAGCAACTCCACCTATCATTTCACATGCACCATTTGCCATCATAAACGCACCAGCAACTGCACCAATTCCTGTTGTACTCATTGCAAGTCCAGCACCAATTTGAAGTGCTCCTCCTGCTATTCTTAATCCAGCAAATCCTACATCAAGTGCTTTTTTACCAAAAGTTTTCCAACTAAACAACCCAAACGGATCAATATTAGAAACAGGATTACCATTTACATAAGCATATTTATTTAAAACTTCATTATTGGTAATATCACCCTTTATTATATCAGCATTAATAAATCTTTTCAACTCAGGACTATAATATCTTGCTCTCATATATAATAGACCGTTGCTATCAGTTACTACACCATAGCATCCATTATACATAAATATTGTTTTAGTTGAGCCTGTCCTATTTGTTAATTTTCCATATGTGTCATATTCAAATGTATCAATAACTTGACCCTTCTCATTTGTGATTGCTGTTGTGCTTCCTCTATAATCAAAATGATATGTTTTAAAAGCTCCTTCACTTTCTTCACCAATTAAACCTAGTCCATAAACATATTTTGTTACATTTCCATCTTTATCTTTTTTCATAAGAAGTTGACTTAAGGATGAATTCGTATTATAAGTATATGTTGTTTTTTCATTTCCACAAAGATTTTGAACTCTAATATTTTCGGCATCATAAGTATAGCTGTTATTTCCAGCTTTTATCAACCTATTATCAGAATCATATGATAATAAAATATTTTTTTGACCAATAAAACCAAATATCATATTACCATCTAAATCATAAGCAAAATTTTTTTCATCACATGAAATCAATTCAAAGTTTTGATTATATCTATTTTCAGTATATGAAATTAATTTATTATTTTTATCATAAACATGCTCATTAGTGCATTCATTACCATTCTCTTGTTTTGTTGAATCTAATATATTACCTGCTTCATCATGAAAAAAAGTTTGAGATGTTTTAGAATTAGACACACTTGAGATTCTATTTAATGTATCATATGAATACTCATTTTCTATATCTGGTGCCAAAGACATTTCAGAATAAAGTCTACCGTCATAATCATATTTATACTGATATATTTGTATTATTTCACCTGTTTTTAATCTTTGGAGAGTAGAAATTACTCTTTGAGCATCATCATATTTAGTTTCAGTTATACTTCCATCTGGCTTACTAACACTAGTTACATTATCATTTTCATCATATGTATAAGATGTTACTCTTCCATTCCAATCAGTTACTTTAATTAGATTATTATTTTCATCATAATCATATTTCACTGCTGTATTGTCAGGATAAATTAACTTTTTAACATTTCCTACTTCATCATACTCATACTTTATAGTTTCTGCTAAAGCATTTGTATATTTAGTTACTCTGTTTAATTCATCATATTCTCTTGTGACTGTGCCTTTGCTATCTCTCTTTATTAATACATTACCATTTTTATCATATGTAAAGCTTGCATTTCCTTCATTATTTTTATAAGCTGTTACTTTTCCTGATTTATCATATGCTAACTCTTTTGCTTGTCCTCTTGCATTTGTAATTTTAGATTTTTTATTAAGAGAATTATATTCATAATTAATTGTTCCATTTGAAGGAGTTGATTCAGAAGTCATTCTTCCTGATTTATCATATGTATATTTAATTTTTCCACCTAGTGGACCTTCCATCTCTATAAGATTTCCTTCAGCATCATATGTTGCATGACTTTTAGTAAGTATAAATTCAGAATCAGCAATAGAACTTGTCGCGTTTTTTATTCTTCCAACTTTGTCATATTCAAATTTTTTATCTACATAAGGATTATTTTTTTTACATATTAAATTAGACTGCAAATCATATATATTTTCAATTTCAAATCTTAAAGCACGAATTTGAGAAGTTGGCAAATTCATTGAATTATACTTATTAGTTAATTGTACAACACCTTTTGAATCTGTTATAGTCAAAACATTTCCATTAGCATCATATGTTTTTGAAACTGTGTTACCTTTAGCATCTGTTTCAGTAATTATATTACCAACTTCATCATATGTAAACGTTTGCTTATTGCCTTTTGCATCTGTAGTAGCAATTAATCTATTATTTCCATCATATTGATTGCTAGTTTTATTTCCTAATGCATCAACTATATTAATTAAATTTCCACAATTATCATAACTAAATTTTGTTACATTACCTTTTGCATCTGTAAGTGAAGACAATTCTCCAAAATCATTATATTGATAATTTATTTTGTTTTTTAGTGGATCTGTAACAGAAATTAGATCTCCTACATTATTATATGTGTTTAGAATTTCTCCACCTTTTGCATTGATAATTTTAATTAGTCTTGATAATTTATCATACTCATATTTTGTAGTATTTTTATTAGCATCAGTTTGTGAAATCAAATTACCATTCGCATCATATGAACTTAAAATAACTCCACCATTTGGATTGACTTGTTTTACAACATTTCCTAAACTATCATATTCAAATAATGTTTTTGAACCTTCGGAGTCTATTTTTTCTACAATTCTTCCTACATTATCATAAACTGTTTGAGATGCATTACCATTTGCATCTGTTATTTTTATTAATCTATCTTCACCATCATATTCGTATTTTATCATTCCACCATTAGGTAATGTTTTAGAAATAAGCTTTAAATTGCCATTATATTTATATTTTGTTTCATTTCCGTTAGTATCTTTTGATAATATCACATTTCCATTACTATCATATACATTACTTGTTGTATTTCCTTTAGCATTTATTACTTTTATAACTTGACCTTTTTTATCATATTCGTATTTTGTTTTATTTCCTATATAATCTGTAACTGTTTCAACAAAACCAAATTTATTATATGAATAACTTTGTTTTTTACCAGATGGATTAATTTCAGAAACAAGCATACCATCTACATATGATAATCTAGTTTTTCTTCCATTTTCATTATTTTCTACTAAAAGATTATTTTCATCATATAAATACTTAGTTTTAACTTCTCTTATATCAATTAAAGAAGTTAATAAATTATCTTCATTATATATAAAGCTTTTATTTGTACCATCAGGATATGTTATTTTTGTTAAATTATCTTTTTTATCATAAGTATAAGTTGTTGTGTTTCCAAGCTTATCTTTTTCTGTCAAAACTTTATTTGTATCACTATATGTTTTTACAATTTCATTTCCAAGTGAATCAATTTCTTTTGTTAAATTTCCATTATCATCATATTGATATTTTGTAGTATTATTATTTGCATCCGTCATTTTTATTAACAGATTATCTTTATTAAATAAATGGTTTTTCTCTACACCATTTCTATTAATAGCTTTTACTGATAATTGTCCATCTGAAAGTGTATCATCATATTCAAAAAGAGATTTTTTACTGTTTTCTATAGCATCTTTTTGGCTTGTTATTCTACCTTTTTCATCGTAAGTATTAGTAAAAAAACATACTCCATCTGAATCCGTTCCTGTTAAAATTCTGCCTTTTCCATCATAAGTATACAATGTCTTATTACCACTAATATCTGTTATTGATGCCAAACAATCTTTTTGATATGTTAAAGTAACAGTTCTATCAGCACTATCTTTTACAGAAACAATTTTTCCATCTGAATTTTTAGTTAATAACAAATATTTTTGTGTCAAACTATCAATGATTTTGATTGTAGAATCTGTATTATCTAAAGTTATAACACGGTTATTTTTATCTTCAATTTTTACTAACTTACCTGTTTTATCATAATACTCTTTTTGATTATTATTACAGTTCAATTCATAACTGCCATCATTATTTTTAGTTAATATATAACCTTTTTTGCCTTTAGCATTAGTCACATATTTATTTGTTTCTTCTGATAATTTAAATACTGAAAAACTATTATCATCAGCAAAAACTTTTATTTCTGCTTCATTAATTTCTAATTTTTTAGAATAATTAGTCGTCCAACCTATTCCAGTCAAACCATTTGATAAAAATGCTCCGTTATATGTTAAATCTAAGCTAAGATTTTGACCACCATTTAAACTCATTAACTCAGTATCAATAACATGTGCACCTTGGCTTAAATCTATAGGATCTGCAAAATATGTACTTGGTACTTTTTCTATTTTAGAATAATCGGTTGCACTATTTTTCTCAACTTTTCCAACACCTTTATCTCTACCAGATAAATTAATTTTATCTACATATATATTTTTTTCTCCAGAACCAATATGGTCACCACTAAAATTATCAAATGCCCAGTTATCAGGCATTCTACATACTGAATAATCAAAATCTTCTTCTTGATGATTATTTACAAAACTATTTACAGCATAACCTTCATCTGAAACTTGAGTACATGTATTTCTATGAGCATAAATTCCAATTTTATATTTATTTCCAAGTGACTGCATTTTAGAATTTAAACTTTTAAAATAATCTAAAACACAAGTTTTTTCTTCATGATCATTCGGATAACGATCACCAATTACCGCAAAATATATTGTTGTACCAGATGGTATTCCTAAAGCATCAGCAACATAAAATGCTCTATTAGCATCATTTTCTCCTTGTGACTGTGTCAAATATTTACTAGTTTTAAAAATTGGAACAAATTTTAATCCTGATTCTAAAATTACATCTATTTCTTCAGATGTTAAATTTTTATAATAACTACTATCATTCGTCATAATATTTCTAGCAACAATATTATAACCCTTATTTTTTAATTTCATTGCAAAACTAGGTGTAATATTTTTGTCATATTCACATACTTTTGCTAATCTGCTCTCATCTCCACCATCATAAAACAATCCTTGGATTACACTAACATCAGCAATTCCTGTTACCTCTGGATAGTGCATAAATCTTTGAAATTCTTTAATAGCATTTTCTACTTGTGTATCATAAATTCCATCAAAATCTCCTGGATCATATCCATTTACATATAAAGCATATTGTAATATATACACAATACCTTTTCTAGTGTCACCTTTTTTTAATATTAAATCATTTTCTATTATTGATTTTCTATAAAAGATTGTTGAATCTTTTGGTAAAACACCCATTTCTGCTTGTAATGCTAAAACAAATGCTTCATTTGTTTTTTTCCAATATACTCCATCACAAGGAA
This sequence comes from Oscillospiraceae bacterium, assembly GCA_965226565.1. Classification (GTDB taxonomy): domain Bacteria; phylum Bacillota; class Clostridia; order Oscillospirales; family Ruminococcaceae; genus SZUA-444. Next base: position 154,546 of record CBDDDI010000006.1, on the reverse strand, counting down.
TTGAGCCTTGATAAAAATATTTATTATATTTTTTATTAAGTGTTTGCTGAATTTTTCTTATTCTTTTATCTCCATTTTTATTTAAAACAAATGAATTTTCATTTAAAAGTGCTTTAAATGTTGTTGGTGTCACAATTCCATCCACTTTAAATCCGACATCAGATTGAAAATTTTCCACAGCTTTTTTAGTATTTTTATCAAAATATCCTGTTGTCTTTGCAGGATTATATCCTTTACAATATAAAGCATGTTGCAATATTTTTACATAAATATTTTCATTTCCATATCTCAATGTTGGCAACTTAGACATAGTTTCATTATCAAAATCACCATAAATATGATCCGTTCCTAATTCTATTCCTAATGCATATCCAAATGAGTACATTAAATGTTTGCTTACTATTCCATTTTCTGCAACATGATCATACATTCCTTTTCCTGTGTAATTTTCATTAAGCCACACTTGAGCATCATAAATTTCTTTTACACCTTCATATGCTTTTACTTTTGTGCTAAAAGCATCATTCATTACTACCGTTGTCAACATAATTGCAAATACTAGTAATAACGAGACAGCCTTCTTAACCATTTTCATTAACATTATAACTCCTTAAATTAATCAATAAAATTTTCATATAAAAAACCTATATAAATCACTTTTCAACAGTAAACTTATTTAGTATATTTTTAAACTTTAACAAACTATATTATTGTACCTAAATTTTACCATTTTGTCCAGCTGATTTTATTATTTTTGGTATATTATACATTTTATAACAAATTATATAATTTTTTTTAGATAAAAATATTTTCTTGACAAATATATCTTTTATGGTGTATTATTTACTTAGTTAATTACTTAACTCATTAACCAACAAACATGAAAGGAAGGCTAAATTTGAATTATAATAAGCCTATATTTAAACAAATTATGGATATAATAGAAGGTGATATTTTACGTGGAGTGTATAAAAAAGATGATATCATTATTTCTACAACACAAATAGCAAAAGTATATTCTGTAAATCCTGCAACAGCAATAAAAGCAATTAGCACATTAACAAATAACGGTATTTTATACAAAAAAAGAGGAATAGGAATGGCTGTTACAGAAGATGCAAAAGAAATAATTTTAAATGAGCATAAAAATATATTTTTTAATAGTAGTTTACAAGAATTTATTTCTGAAGCTGAAAAATTAGGAATAACAAAAAAAGAACTAGCAAAAATTATATTAGATTTTAAATAACATGAAAGGATTAATTAAATATGATAAAACTAAAAAATGTCAACAAACGCTATAAAAAACTATATGCCTTAAAAAATTTTAATCTTAATATATCGGAAAATGGAATTTATTGTTTATTAGGATTAAACGGAGCAGGAAAAACAACATTGATGAAAACAATTGCAGGTTATCAAAACGCAACAAATGGAGATGTTATTGTTGAAGGAAAACATATCAGCACATCTTCAGTAACAACACCTGTGACATATATTAAAAGCTTTTCAAAACATTTTAATATGCCAGTTAAAAAACTAATAGACCTTGCTTCACATGTAAACACTGAATTTGATAAAGATTTCGCTATTAAAATGATGAAAAAATTTGAACTTGACGAGGAAAAGAGATTTAATAAATTATCACTCGGAATGAAAACTATGATGTCGACAATTTTTTCTCTTGCCAGCAACAAAAAAATCATTTTGCTTGATGAACCTGTTTTAGGATTAGACGCAATCATGCGTGAAAATTTTTATGAATTACTACAAGAAAGCTATAATACTCATCCTAGAATTATTATTATATCCACACATCTAATTGAAGAAATATCAAAAAGTGTTCAAAAACTTATTATTATAAATAACGGACAAGTTATTTTCTTTGATGAAACTGACGTAATAGATGAAAAAGCATATATGGTTAGTGGAACAAAAGATGAAGTTAGTAAGTCAACAGAAGGTTTAAATATTATAAATACTGTTGACACTGCTGCTTTCCGTACAAATTATATATTTGACAGAAGAATTGAATCAGAAAAAGATATTAAAATACAAAATATGTCTTTACAAGATTTCTTTATTAATTTAATTAAAGGAGGCAAAAAATAATGAAACAAATACTACAAATTTATAAAATAAATATTATTCATTCTACTGCAATTTTTATACTTACCTTATTAATAATTATTTTCAATTTGGGTTCAAATCCAAGTAGTATGGGAAATTATTTTTATCTACCAATAATAATTGTTCCTACTATCATAGTGTTTGACAATTTTAAAAAATTTGTTAATATTGGAGCAAATAAATTTGCTTATTATTACGGAAGTATTCTTACTTATATTTCTATTGCCTTAATTGGATCAGGTATTAATTTGTTGTTTTTTGCAGTTATTGATAATAAAGAGATTTGGAATTTAATAGACATATTTAAATGGGGAGAAAACGGATTACTAATGGCATTTATACAACAATTTGTTTTCTTATTTATGTTTGCTCTATTTCTTCACGTTTTACTATTTCTTCAAAACAAATGGATAGGTTGGGTTGCAGATATACTTTTAATTGCAATAATAAGTGTTTTTACACCTATCACACCTTTAAGAAATGCCTTGGTTTGGTTTCTTTCTTTATTTGTAGGAAATGACAATGCTGTTATGCAAATTATAAATTGCATTACAGTATCAATATTACTTTACTTAGCAGGTTTATTCTCACTAAAGAAAACACGAATATAGAATAATTTAATATTAAATATGAAAAACCAATATTAAAATAATTATTATTTTAATATTTACATACCTACATTATGTAAAAGTATGTATAAACACAGCACATAATAAAAAATCTATATATACAAATTAAAATGAGCTATAAGTTTAAAAACTTATAGCTCTTTTATTTTAGTAAATTAATTATCGTTATTAAATTTTATATAGAATTCTTAAAATCACCATTACTTCTTTTTTCAAGTGATGGTTTTAAAACAATTTCCTCATAAGAATCTAAAGATTTTTCATCCATTAAATTATTAAGTAAAACACATGATTTTTCTGCTAAAACACTTACATTCTGATCAACACTATAAATATCAAAATCAAATAAATTCAAAAATTCTATATTATCATAACTCACAACAGTAATATCATTATACATATCATTATATTTTTCTTTTAATCCTTTTAAAAAACCTAAAGTCATCATATCATTAAATGAAAAAACAGCAGTTATTTTTTCAAAATCAAAATAATTACAACTTTTATATCCTGAATCAATAGTATAATCTCCTTCAAAATACTGCACATCATTTTCATCTATTTCATACTCTTTTAATGCTCTTTTAAATCCACTAAGTCTTTGCGCTCCACTTAATGACAATCCACCAGATGTAATACATGCAAGCTTAGTATGTCCTTTTTGCATTAAAATCTTGCCAGCAATATATCCACCATATTCATTATCATAATAAACCTTATTACATTCATATCCTTTTATATTTCTATCCACCATAACAAAAGGAATATCTATATTATTTAGTAATTCAATAATTTTATCTTTGTTACTTTCATTACAACTTTCATTAGAAAGTATAAGCAGCATTCCATCAACTTGGCTTGCCTCAAGCATATTTATAAGTTTTGTTTCAGTTGATGAAATATCATTTGTATTAACTAAAATAGTATTATAATTTTTTTCTTGAAAAAACTGATCAACTTCTTTTGCAAATGTAGAAAAGAACATATTTACTATATCTGGAACAATAAGACCTATTGTATATGTTTTTTTAGTAACAAGAGATCTTGCTATTCTATTAGGATGATAATTATTTTCTTTAATTATTTTAAGTACAAGCTCTCTTTTTTCTTTTGAAACTCTACAAGGATTATTATTAACAATTCTTGATACTATACTTGTTGATACATTAGCCTTAGCAGCAATATCTTTTATAGTCACATTATCATCTCCATTGCTAATTAAATTTAGATTTAGTATTATTATACATTATTTATTGATTTTTTCAAATATCAAATTAATATTAATAAAAAACCGTCCTTAAATAAATTATTTGCAATAAATAAAGCTTTGCATAATTTATTCAGGACGATTTTAATAACTAATTATAAATACATAATCATTGACATTACAAACATAAATACTATACCTACTACCATAGGAACTGCTGTACGTCTTACAATTCTTACAGGAGTTTGTTTTGTTGTTCCTGCAACAATCATTACTACAGCTGAAACTGGTGAAACAGCTCTAAACAAATTACCAGCAAGTCCCATTGGAATAGTTACTGCAATTGGACTAATAGCTGCTGCTGTTGCTAAAGGAACCATAAGCGGAACCATTGCATAGAACAATGCTACACCACTACCACTTAAGAATACAATAATTAATGTTAAAATAACTAATACTAAAGGAAGTATAAAGCCCATACCGCTACCGCTTAGTCCAGTCATAATTTCCTGTACAGATGAGATAACACCAATTGTTTTAAGACCTGTTACAAATACTCCAGCTGCTACAAGCAAAGCTACTATACCAAATGAATCTCCCATGCCTTTGAAGAAACTTTCAGTATCACTCATAACTTTTTTACCATTTCTATGTCTAATCAATTCACATATACCAGAAATTATAAAGCTCATAAATGTTGCAGTTATAACAGACACATTAATTTTCATTCCAGATATATTTAAAATATAAACTGCAAGAAGAATAAATATTGGAAGGATTGGAAGTAAAGAATAAACTGTTTTGAAAAGTGCACTTCCTTTAACTTCTTCTATTTTAGAAACTTCAACTTTTTCTTTAGTTATAATACCTTTTGCTAAATCTTTTTTATCACAATGTTTTTGCCAGAAATAATGTACAATTGCCATTAATATCAAAGTTGGAATAGAAATTATAGCATGGAATTTAAAAACATATTCTGAAGCTGTTAATCCTGCATAATCAGGAATCTTAGCAAGTTCTTCAGAAATTGCTACATTGTCTCCACCTAAAGGTGTAGGCATTACTGTTGCAGTTGTAGCAATTACACCAGCTGCTGTAATAGTTGTCATACCTGAAGCTTTAAGTATTGGATATAAAGTTGCTAATAAAATTATAGCTAAGTTTGATGCACTAGGAACAACTAATGAAAGAAGATTTCCTAATAAGAACACGAACGGTACAAGCACATAAGGCGATCTAACATGTTTTAAAGGTTTTGTAAGAGTATTTACAGTAACTTCATTTGCACCTATTTTGTTCATGTAAGATGTGTATCCTCCAAGAACTAAAATAATTAAACCAGCTCTACCAAGTGTACTCTTAAATTGTTCTCCTATTGCCATAATTGGATCAAAGAAAGTAATACCGCAACTTTCAAATCCTCTCATGCCAATACCATTTCCCATTGCAACTCCAACAAACATTAATAATAATCCAATTGCAAATAGAGTAATCTTTATGTCCATTTTCTTTATCAGCATATATCCAATAATAGCCATAGCCAAAACTGCTGATATAATCATAACTGCCGTCATAATATTTCCTCCTTTTTATTTTATAAGTAGATTTAAATACATTTTTGAATAGAATCTAAAAACCATTCAGTAAATTTATGTTGATTAATATCTGTCACTACATTACAGTTAGGCTCTTTTTTTGAGTAATTTCTTAAATCAACTAATGTTAATCCATTTGAAAGGCTACTTTTTGTTTCAACATCAACATTATACATACCCATTTCATACATTTCAGGACAACATAAATATGCAATTGCAGTTGAATCATACATTTTAAGACCAGTTTTCATACTTCCACCACGATATCTTTTGAAAAGACAATAAAGCATATCTCCAGTTACACCCATACTCTTTATTTTTTCAGAATCTTGTGGAAAAACAAGTGCCTTCCAACCAATATCAACAGGTAACATTGTTTTTTTAACATCACAATCAAAAACTATCTTTGCTGCCTCAGGATCAGTTGCAATATTAAATTCTGACATAACACCTCTGTTTCCTCTTGTCATTGATCCACCCATTAAAACAATTTCATCAATTTTAGTTTTAACTTCAGGATACATTTTTAATAACAAAGCTACATTTGTTAGTGGAGCTATAGCCACAATTGTGGTTTTTTCTTCAGAGTTTAATATTTCTTTTCTCATTGCTTCAACTGCATGAACATCTACAAGCATACTCGTATCAACTGACTTAAATTCATATCCCTCCATTCCAGTCAAACCATGTACATTACTTGCATCTACGAGTTTTTCTAATAAAGGTTCAGAACATCCTTTTGCAACTGTAATTTGTTTTTTAAATAGTGTCAAAAGCTTTAAAGTATTGTTAGTAACATTTTCAAGTCCAACATTTCCTGCAACTGTTGTAATAAGTCTTACATCCAGATTTTCTGAAAATAAGGCTATTGCTATTGCCGCTGCATCATCAATACCTGGATCAGTATCAATAATAATTCTTCTTTTCTTTTCCATACTCATTCTCCTAAAAAGTTGATTTTATATCTTGCATATTTGGCATAGATCGTTGTGCACCTTTTTTAGTAACAGTTAATGAACTTGCTTTTGAAGATAATTCAATAGCATTAACAACAGATACATCATTGCTTAAACTATATGCTAAAGCTCCTATATAAGTATCTCCTGCACCAGTAGTATCAACAACTTCAACATCATAACTACTAAATTCTTTAATTTCATCACCTAAATAAATACTACCTTTGCTACCTAAAGTAATAATTAAATGCTTTACACCTTTTTTATTAAATATCTTATAAACTTCTTTTGATTTATCTATATTATCAGGTGATATTCCTGACAATATCTCTGCTTCAACTTCATTTACAATTAATACATCTACAAAAGTATATATATCGTCTTCAAGAACAAATGCAGGTGCTGGATTAAATATAGTTGTCATACCTTTTTCTTTTGCACATTTAAGACCATATTTTACTGCATCATAATTAATTTCAAGCTGTGTTACAAAAATATCACCTTTTTTTGCATTTTCCAAAGCTTTATCTATATCAGATTTATTAATCTTTTGGTTACTACCAGCTTCAACAATAATTCTGTTATCTTTATCAGCACAAACTATAAATGCTGAACCAGAATTAGTTCCATTTACTATTTTTACATTCTCAATATCCACTTTGTAATCTTTTAAAGTATTTGTAAGCACCTTTCCAAATTCATCATCACCAACTGCTCCAATCATTTTAACTTGTCCGCCAAGTTTGCTAGCAGAAACAGCTTGGTTAGCACCTTTTCCTCCTGAATTAGTAAACATATCATTACTTAAAATTGTTTCCCCTTTTTGTGGAAAATAATCACAACTTATTGTAAAATCCATATTTAAACTACCCAAAACATATATATCCTTCATAGCTCCTCCATTTTATTGCTTATTAATATATTTATGAAATCCTGAACCTTGATTACTATTAGGCCTTTTATTATATCCCATTTTAGAATAAAATTTTTCAGCTTTTTTAGTAGACATAAGTCCAACATAAGCATTTTCACAACAAACACTTTTTATATATTTCTCTATATTATTGATTAATAGTGCTCCAACTCCTTTGCCTCTATGCTCTGAAGATACTATTACATCTTTAAGAAAAAAAGTTGTAATTCCATCTCCAACAACTCTAGCACAAGCAACGGCTGTATTTTTTTCATATATAAATATTGTATATAAAGATTTCTCTAATGATTTCTTATTTTCTATAAGACTATAAGACTGAAATCCTTCATCATTACGTAATTTAGTAAATTCTAAATAATCAATAACATTTTCTTTAATAATCATAAAACCACCTTGGTCAATCGTTTTACCACCTTGTATACATATTATAATAAAAATACAAATTTGCGTCAATTGTCTAATTAAATAAAAAAAGTGACATTAATTTGTATGAAACATAAAAAACATGTGTTAATTTTAAGTAGTTTTTTACAAATTACACTAATAATTTTTCATTACCATATTAATAAATTAATTCATGAAATTATTTGTATAAAAATTGTATTTTATAGTATATGATTATATAAAAACAAAAAACTAAGTTTTAGATCTTTAAATCAATCTAAAACTTAGTCAATTAAATTTAATTATATTAATTAGTAGTATTCTTATATATCACAATTCACAATAATAAAATTCTATTTACTTTTTATATATTCATCAATTGCTTTAGCAGAAGTTTTTCCAGCGCCCATTGCTAAAATAACAGTTGCAGCACCAGTTACAGCATCTCCACCTGCAAAAACACCTTCTTTTGAAGTAAGACCAGTATCATTTGCAATAAAACAACCATATTTATTTGTTTCAAGTCCATCAGTAGTATTTCTAATCAACGGATTTGGTGATGTACCAATAGACATAACTACACAGTCAACATCAAGAATAAATTCGCTGTTTTCTTTAACAACTGGTCGTCTTCTTCCTGATTCATCTGGTTCACCAAGTTCCATTTCAACACATTTCATACCGTTTATAAACATATTGTCATCGCCAACAATTTCAGTTGGATTAGTTAATGTTTTAAAGATGATTCCTTCTTCTTTAGCATGTTCAACTTCTTCAAGTCTAGCTGGCATTTCTTCTTCTGAACGACGATAAACTATATACACATTTTCAGCACCAAGTCTTTTTGCACAACGTGCAGCATCCATCGCAACATTTCCGCCGCCTACAACAGCAACACTTTTTGAATTTTTAATTGGAGTGTCACTATTATTCAAATAAGCTTTCATAAGATTAACTCTTGTTAAATATTCATTTGCAGAATAAACACCTTTTAAATTTTCACCTGGAATATTCATAAATCTTGGTAATCCAGCACCAGAACCAATAAAAATAGAATCATATCCCATTTGGAATAGTTCATCAACTGACAATGTTTTTCCAATTATCATATTTGTATCAATTTCAACACCTAAAGCTATTAAATTATCAATTTCTTTTTGTACAATTGATTTTGGCAATCTAAATTCAGGAATACCATAAACCAAAACACCACCTGCAATATGTAATGCTTCAAAAACTGTTACTTTATATCCCATTTTGGCAAGATCACCAGCACAAGTTAATCCACTTGGACCTGCACCAATAATCGCAACTTTATGACCATTTGTTTCTGGTTTTACTAAATTTTCTTTAGAATTAGCATTATGCCAATCAGCAACAAAACGTTCTAGTCTTCCAATTGCAACAGGTTCACCTTTAATACCTCTAACACATTTAGATTCACATTGTGTTTCTTGAGGACAAACTCTTCCACAAACAGCAGGAAGTGAACTTGATTTTGATATAATTTGATAAGCAGTTTCAAAATCTTTTTCTTTTATTTTTTGTATAAACTCTGGAATATCAATCGCAACAGGACATTTACTAACACAAGGTTTAGTTTTACAATTAAGACATCTATTTGCTTCATCAATAGCCATTTCTTCTGTATATCCAAGTGCAACTTCTTCAAAATTCTTATTTCTTATATCTGGATTTTGAACTGGCATTTCATTTTTAATTAAAGACATATTAGGCATAGTTATAATACCTCCTTTTTAAAGAGATTACAAGTTTCTTCGTGTTTAGTTCTTTCAAAATCTTTATACATATTTGAACGTTGTATAGCTTCATCAAAATCAACTAGATGGCCATCAAAATCTGGTCCATCAACACATGCAAATTTAGTTTCGCCACCAACAGTAAGACGACAACCACCACACATTCCAGTTCCATCAATCATTATAGGATTCATTGAAACGACTGTTGGTATTTCATATTCCTTAGTTAACATTGAAACAAATTTCATCATAATTAGTGGTCCAATAGCAATAACTTGATCGTATTTTTCACCATTATCAATAAGTTCTTTTAATGCATCAGTTACAAGACCTTTTGTACCATAACTTCCATCATCAGTTTTCACTATCATTTTATCACTAACTGCATCGAATTTATCTTCAAGAATAACAAGATCTTTATTTCTAAAACCTATTATTGTATGAACTTCTGTGCCTTGATTATGTAATTTTTTAGCTATAGGATATGCAATTGCACAACCAACTCCACCACCAACAATAGCAACTTTTTTAAGTCCATCAGTATGTGAAGCAACACCAAGTGGTCCTGCAAAATCAGCAACAGTATCTCCTTCATTTAATTGACTTAACTTCTCTGTTGTAGCACCAACTTTTTGGAATATAATTGTGACTGTACCTTTTTCTCTATCAAAATCAGCAATAGTTAAAGGTATTCTTTCGCCATCTTTATCAGTTCTTAAAATAATAAATTGTCCAGGCTCAGCTTTTTTTGCAACAAAAGGAGCTTCTATATCCATTAAAACAACTGTTGGATTTAATATCTTTTTTCTAACAATAGTATACATATTTTTTCCTTCTTTAATATTTAGTTTATTATTAATATACTGCTCAAATCAAGTCTGTCAAAACAATAAACGACGATTTAAGCAGTATATTTTTATTTTATAATTAAGTTAGTTAAAATTTATCTTAAAAATCAACTTCTGTTCCATAATAAATACAAGTGAACAGTTTTGCCATTTCTGCTGGTGTAATCTCTCTTGGATTTGAACCTGTACAGGCATCTCCAACAGCATTTTCAGAAATCATTTCAACTTTTTCTAAGAATTCTTTTTCGTTTATTCCAAACTCTTTTAATGTTTTTGGAATATCTAATTTAGCATTATATTCATCAATTTTAGCACATAGATTTTCAACTAATTCAGCATCTGATGAACCTTCAATTCCTGCATAACGTGCGATATCAGCATATCTGCTTTCAGCAGTTTTTGCATTGTATTTAATAACATAAGGTAAGTATATTGCGTTTGCACAACCATGTGGAATATGTCCTGTTGAGAATGCTGCACCTGTTTTATGTGCCATTGAGTGAACTATTCCTAACAATGCATTTGAAAATGCCATTCCTGCTAGACATTGTGCGTAATGCATTTGTTCACGTGCATCCATATCACCTTTAAATGAATCAGGAAGATATTTGAAAACCATATCAATTGCACTTAATGCAAGAGGATCAGTAAATGGTGAATTAAGTGTTGAAACATAAGCTTCAATTGCATGAGTAAGTGCATCCATACCTGTATGTGCTGTTAATTTAGCTGGCATTGTTTCAGCTAGTTCCGGATCAACTATTGCAATATCAGGTGTGATATTAAAATCAGCTAGAGGATATTTTATACCTTTATCATAATCTGTGATTACAGAAAACGCTGTAACTTCAGTTGCTGTTCCTGATGTAGAAGGAATCGCAAGGAACTTAGCTTTTTGACGAAGTGTTGGAAAACTAAATGGTGTAATAAGATCTTCAAAAGTTATTTCTGGATATTCATAAAATGCCCACATAGCTTTTGCTGCATCTATTGGAGAACCTCCACCCATTGAAATAATCCAATCAGGCTCAAATTCTCTCATTACTTCTGCACCTTTTAAAACTGTTTCAACTGATGGATCTGGCTCAACATTTTCAAAAAGTTTAACTTCAATTCCTGCTTCTTCTAAATAACTAACAGCTTTATCCAAGAAGCCAAAACGTTTCATTGAGCCTCCACCTAAAACCATAATTGCTTTTTTTCCGTTAAGTGTTTTTAAAGTTTCTAGAGAACCTTTTCCGTAATAAAGATCTCTTGGTAGTGTAAATCTTGCCATAATTCGTTACCTCCACAAAATATAAATATAATAGGATCTGCCTTTGTTAAAATTATAACATTCTTTTTATATAATTAGAAATATATAAAAATAATACCACTATATCAATTTATATATAGCTAAAATATGCATTTTTATTTATGTTAAGTCAAAACACTTATAGCATCTGAAATAGTCTTTTCATAAGCTTGTTTTCCATATTTGTCAACTTCATTTTTATTCTTTTTACCATGTGTTAAACAACCAGCTCCACCAATACATCCCTCGAGACAAGCCATTCCTTCAATGAAATTATTAGCAAGCACATTTTTTGAAGCTTTTAATAAAGCAACACGACATTCTTCAATACCATCACATGAAACAGGATTATATTCAAAATCATCATCTCCATGTTCTTTAAGACCTTGTCTTACTGCATCAGATAATCCACCAGTTCTAGCAAATATTCGTCCAAAATAAGATGCATTATTAAGAACATCTTCTTCAAGTGTTGTAATATCAATATCTCTGCTGTCAAATAAAGATTGTAATTCTTCAAAAGTAATAACACTATCAACATATTGGCTGACTTCTTCTTTTTGAAATTCCATTTTTTTAGCTATACAAGGTCCTATAAAAACAACTTTTGCATCTGGTGTCTTTTCTTTTATGTATTTAGCAATAACAGCCATCGGAGAAAGATTATGTGAAATATGCTCTGCCATTACAGCGAATTCTTTATTTACATAATCAACAAAAGCAGGACAACATGAACTTGTTAAAAAACCTTTTTCCACAAGCTCTTTTGATTCAGCATCTGCAACCATATCAGCACCTAAAGCAGCCTCAACAACATGATAAAATCCAAGCTCTTTAATCCCGCTTATTACTTGTCCAAGTTTCGCATAACTAAATTGACTTGATATTGATGGTGCAACAACAGCATATACCTTATGTTTTTTATTATTTTCACTATCTTTTAAAATATTAATTACATCCAAAATATAAGACTTATCCATAATAGCACCAAATGGACATTGATAAATACAAGCTCCACAAGATATACATTTATCATTATCAATTGAAGCAACCTTATCTTCAGTCATTGAAATAGCTTTAATCTTACAAGCATTTACACATGGTCTAGTTTTATTTTGAATTGCGCTATAAGGACAAACTTTAGCACATTGACCACATTCAACACACTTCGACTTATCAATATGTGCCTTTTGGTTTTTATCAAAAGAAATTGCACCAAAGCGACATACATCAGCACAACGATGTGCAATACAACCTCTACATGCTTCTGAAACTTCATATCCACCAACAGGACATTCATCACAAGCAATGTTAATTACCTCAACAACATTAGCATTACTCTTATTTCCACCCATAGCAAGTTTAACACGTTCTGTTAAAATTGCTCTTTCTTTATAAACACAACATCTCATTGTAGATTGCTTTCCAGGTACAATTACTTTAGGAATTTCTGTTATATTCTCAACAAGATCACCTTTAAAAGCGTGCCTTGCAACTTCTCTTATCACCTTATATTTAAGATGTTGAACATTTGTGTCAAATTTTTTCATCATATTCTCCTTTAAAAATAACTAACTTTTATTCTTTTGCCCATCTTTTTAAGACATTCAGAAAGCTCATCAATTAATCTCATTTTAATATTAAAATTTATTGGTAAATTTGGATTTTGGTGTGCTGGATTTATCGCTGTTCCAACAAAAAAATTTATATCAGTTGCCTCTTCAAACAAAAGTCTCGCTATTTTAGAAGCTCCATCTTTTTTATATATCCATTGTTTGTAAGATTCATTCTCATCTATATAATCAGTAGCATAAGTTAAAACCTTACTTATTGTTATTACACCTTCAGTAACTAAATCAACACCTTCAATTATTGCTGTTGGAGGAGTGTCATCATCGAAATATTCAAGCTGAGGAATTAAAGGTTTTTTCAAAAAATCAGCAGCAATAGTAGATGTTGTACCACCACAAACAATATGCTTTCCTTCTTTTGAAAAGAAAAGAGACATCATTCTTGAACAATCACTTCTATTTGTTGGTGGACCAATTATTAAATTCATTGGTTCACGTTTTCTTATTTTTATAGTACATACGGTTGTATCATCTTGAGGTTTTTGATCATAAAGCTTATTACATTCATCCAACAAAATTGTTGTAAGAGTTTTTGCAGTAAAACCAACATCATACAATGGCTCAATAAAAGATATAATATCTTCACGTTGCCATCCAAAATTAAGTGTTCGTCCAGTTCCTGCATGAATAGCACCATCACTCATTGCAATAAAAACATCATTCTCTTGTAACAAAACTTTAGAATGATAAATTAACTTGCCTTTAATATTCATAACAGTATTATTAAGCTCAAAATTATTTCCATCACGAAGAAGTATTACATGAGGATTATCATACTGAATTATATCAGCATATTCATTATCAATAATATGTATTATTGTAAAAGTTGAATAAGCAACTCCTCTAACAGAACATACAGGCAAAGTTGCTATAATAGTTGATACACATTCTTCAATACTCATTGAATTAGCCATCATTGTTGATATTATTTTCGAAGTCAGTGTTGAAAGAATACTTGCTTTAACTCCACTTCCTAAACCATCTGCAAGAACTATAACTGTAGATTTCTCATCAGGATTAACCACATCAATATGATCTCCACACAATTGCTCACCAAATTTATTCAAACTTCTATAACCAATATCAGTGCAAAGATTATTCATTATTAAGCGACTCCTTTAATTTTAATAATGCAATATTTGTTTCTGAAACTGTCTCTCCTAATAACGAAGCTATTTCCTGAGCAACTCGCATTTGTTTTTCAACCACTTTATCAGCAACTTCAATTGTTTGCTGTGTTATAACTTCTTTATTTCTTTTATCTGTTTCTTCTTCTGTCACATCACGCATTATGCACATTAATATATGATAACTTTTATCATATATAATTGTCTCTTCAACATATTTATTATATTCAGCAAGATAAATTTTCTTATTTCTTATACTAACACCAGTTTGAAGAACATTAATAAAATCAGTTGGACTTAAAATCCTAATCACCTGATCACCTAAAACATCAGAAGCATTTGAAACATTCATAATTTTCTGAGCTGAAGTATTTATCTGTTGAACTTCAAGATTTTCATTCAAAACAATAATTCCATTAGGAGAATTATTAAAAACATTACTTGAAAATGATTCCGCTTTTTCTTTTAAAAAAGGAAGACACATTGTTAAATCAGCTTTACCTTGAAAAACTGCAATAGCTTTTTCACGACAAGTGTTATAACCACAACTTCCACAGTTAAGTTCATCTTCAGGCACAACTTTTCCCATTTGTTTTAAAGTTTCTTCAATTTGCAAATTACTTGGCATAATCTTTTTAACACCTAAATAAGCATGATTAAGTTTCAATTCATCATCCGATAACATACACTCAGAAATTTTAAAATCATTATTTTTAGCATATTGTTCAACACATTGATAATCTCTTATCAACAAATGATGATTTTTCTCCATAACAGGACCACCAATACAGCTTCCAACACAAGCTGACATTTCAATAAAACAATTTGAAAGTTGACCATTAATTATATCCTCAATAGCATTTTTACAATTTTCAATACCATCAACACTAATATAACTGTAATTTTCATCATCACAAGACATTGTCTTTAAAATTCCACCAGCTATAGGAAATAATCTCGCTTTAACACTTTCGTTTTCATCAGGTATTTCTTCAAAATCTATTTCTTGTTTTTTAAGCAAATTAGTTAACTCATCAAAAGTCAAAACAGCATCAACAATACCTTCATATCTTTCAGCCTCATCTTTTTTAGCTATACATGGACCAATAAAAACTGTTTTAACATCTGGATTTTGCTTTTTTATATTCAAACTATGTGCCTGCATTGGTGTAACAACATCAGCAAGATATTTAAGTGCTGATGGATAATGCTTTTGAATAAGCAAATTTACAGAAGGACAAGCAGAAGAAATTATTATATTTTGCTTTTTAATGCTAATCATTTTTTCATATTGATCTTTAACAATGCTTGCACCAATTGCTGTTTCTTGAACATCAAAAAAGCCAAGTTTTTTCAAAGCTTTTTTCATTGAAGAAATAGTAACACCATAATAATTGGCAACAAATGATGGAGCTATACTTGCAATAACCTTTTCACCAGAATTAATAAGATTTAAAACCCGCTCAGTGCTGTCAACTATCTCTTTAGCATTTTGAGGACAGACAACAAAACATTGACCACATAAAATGCATTCATCACTAACAATATACGCTTGGTTACCTGAAAACCGAATTGATTTCACAGGACAAGTTCGTATACATTTATAACAATTTTTACAATTTGATTTTTTAAAATTTAATATATCTAACATTAGTTTCACCTATTATTTAATTAACTTTTATTTAAGTTTACTTATAATTTCTTTTTTAAAAAAATCTTCAGTTATTTCCGGAGTTAATGAAAATTCTTTTCCGTCAACACAAACACATACACCTTTTGTGCAATTTCCCATACAAAAAGTTCCACTTAAATCAATTTTATCATCTAAATTATATTGCGAAATAAGTGTCTGAAACTGGCTTACTATTTGTCTTGAACCTTTTAAATGACATGAACTTCCAATGCAAATTTGAATTTTCATTAAATTTCACCTCTTATTATATTAAATATACATTACTATATATCTTGTTAAAATTTTAACACCATTAAACAAAAAAATTAAATATAAAAAAAGCATATCAATATGCCATAATTGATATGCTTAAATTATATTTTTATTTAGTATATTATTTTTTGAATTTTCTAATTCTTTCAAGAAATTTTCATCAGTCTCACTAAAATGATAATTCTTTCGCCATACTAAAACATCTTTATAAATCTGCTTAGAATCTTTACATTTACGTTGAACTAATGAATACCTTCTAATAATCTCTGGAGGTATAGGTGATACCCACATATATGTTGTTGGAACATCACACAATAAATCAAATTGACTTCCTCTTTCAAATACATATATTCTTTTTTCACAAAGCTCAGGCAAATCTAAATTTGTTACATCTGATAATGGCAATAACGGAATATTATTATCACAATGAGTAATTTCAATATAATTACTTACATCTTTAAAAGTAATATTACTTTTTGTTGCCAAAGGATGCTCAGAAGACATAAGCAAAAGAAATTCAAATTCCCAAAGAACCTTGCTTTTTAAATTTTTCTTTTTAATAAGATTTTGAAAATACTGTTCGTTATCTTCCTGATATCTTATAATTCCAAGATTATAATTGTTTTGAAAAATATTATTTATTGCTTGCATATTATTAGTTTCATTAAATTTAAATGCAATTCCTTTTGTTAAATAAAGAGATGAAACCATTTTTGAAAAAGCATAGCTTATATAACTTGCTCTTGGAATTGAAATACTAAACTCCTGTTTTTCATTATGAGAAGTATTATAAAGAGATTCAATTTCGTCAATTTGTTGAAGAATACTCTTTGCATACACTAAAAACTCTTCGCCTTGTTCTGATGGTATAATACCTTTTGAAGTTCTATTAAAAATAGCAATACCTAATGTTTCTTCAAGATCTTTTATTGCACGGCTTAAATTAGGTTGTCCCATATAAAGATTTTTTGCAGCTTTAGTAATTGATCTTGTTTTTTCAACTTCAACAGCATATTTTAAATGTAGAAGATTCATATATAAATCCTTTCAAAATTTATTTAATAAAAAGCCTTTCTAATAACAAAACTATTAGAATTATTTAATTTTTAAAATACATATTCATATTTAGATTTTCCAATACACATTATTAGGTAATTTAAGTAAATATCCTTCACTTTTTTCTATTATTTTTCCTGTTTTAATATCTCTCACTATTACGTTTTCATGATATTCTGGATCCTCATACCATCCTGATAAATATAATTTGTCCTCATCACGAAATAATACTGTTTCTGTTTTTCCAATTGCAATCTTCTTTTTTTCTGGCCAAATAATTTCATAGTAACCATCATTTCCGCTTCTTCCAAGAGTAAGTGGCATTACCTCAAGCATTAAATTATAGCAATCTTTAACTTCTAATAAAGACAATTCAGTAATTATTTCTATTTCTTTCTTTTCTGGAATGTATTTTGTAATTCTAATTAACTTTTCTTGAAAATTAACAACCAAAAAATTAAAAACTCCATTATTCCATATTGGTTTTCCAACATATACATTCTCTTGAATTTGAAAAGGTGAATGAATTTTAGCATCTGGATAATGAATTAAATGATGAATAATCCCTTTAAAACATCCAAACTTATTAAATATTGCCTCTGCTTCATATAAATCGCATGTTTCAACTGCTCCTTCTATAAAACAATACCATTCATTTGTCCCTTCAATTTCTTCTGGATAACTATTTAAAATGTCCTTTACTTTAATAATATTAATCATCTATTTATCCACCCTTGACATCAATACTACAGTTTCTACATGATGAGTATGAGGAAACATATCAAAAGGTTGAATTTTCATAATTTTAAAACCTTTATATTTAAAATAATCAAGATCACGTTTTAAGGTCACAGGATTACAAGACACATAAACAACCTTTTCTGGCGAAAGTTCACTAACAGAATTTATAAAAGACCTAGTACTTCCAGCTCTTGGTGGATCAAGTATTACAACATCTATCTCTTCTTTATCCATAGCAAGCTTTTTTATAAATTCAGTCGCATCTTCATTATAAAAATAAGCATTTTTAATTTTATTAAGATTTGCATTTATTATTGCATCTTTATATGCATCTTTATTTAATTCTACACCAACAACATCTGCACCTGTTTTTGCTGCAACAAGAGAAATTGTACCTATTCCACAATATGCATCAAGAACTTTATCACCTTTTTTTATTTCAGCAAACTCAATAGCTTTATTATACATTTTTTCCGTCATAACAGGATTAATTTGATAAAATGATTTTGGAGAAATTTGAAATTTAAGATCACACAAAGTATCTGTTATATATCCTTTTCCATAAAGCACCTCTTGCTTATTTCCTATAGAAAGTTTATTTGAAAAATCATTTACACTCACTACTATTGTTGTGATTTCAGGATGCCTTTCAAGAAGTGCATTCACAAACTTATTTTTAACAGCAAATATAGGTGATGTAGTAACAAGAACTACCATTATTTCAGATGATTTAAAACCTGTCCTAACAAGAACATGTCTTAAAAAACCTTTTTGTTTTATATAATCATATGGCTGAAGCTTAAAACTAATTATAAGTTTTGTTATAGTTTTAATAATTTCATCTGCTCTTTTATCATCAAGCAAACATTCTTTCACAGGAGTAATCGTATTAGTCTTGCTTTGATAAATTCCTGAATATATCTTTTTAGCTGATACTTTTTTAAATGCCATCTGCACTTTATTTCTATAATTATTAGAATTATCCATAGAAATCAATTCATCAACTTTTGCAAAACGTGACAACTTCTCATTCAACATTTTTTGCTTATGCTTTATCTGTTCTTTATATAAAAGATTTCTCATCTGACATCCATTACATTTTTTATATATACTACATTGTAATTCTTTATTTTGCATTTTAAAACCTCTTGCTTTTTTAATATAGTATATCATATTTAATTAGCTTTTAATAGTAACTATATAATAATTTTTATTATATCTGTATAGTTCGCTTAAAGTTCCTACTTTATTTATCTAATATATATTTAATAAACTTATTATTTGCAACAACTTATTAATTATATATTTTTTAAAAATTTCAAGCACACTTATGTTTATAATTATAATACAACTCATAATAAAAAATATATAAATTAATCTATATATTTATAAAATTATTTCACATAAAATCCTGTTATATAACTTTTATATATTTTACTTAAAAATAAACAAATATATACTTTTTTATTACAAAAAAATATATAATAATATAAAATTACCAAAATGTATTGAATATAAATGCAAAATATGATAAAATACAATAAAATATTTATAAATTAGGAGGAAAATTTAATGAAAAAAATTCTATCAAAGATCATAAGCTTAACTTGTGCAGCAAGTTTAATGCTTATAACAACAATTAATACTAACATTGTCAATGCAAAAACTGAAGTCTATGGAATATTACAAGCAGACGGTACGGTTTATAAAGCAGATTCAACAGGAGCTAAAACAAATGATGAAGAAGTTGCTAAAAATACTTTAACACATCTTTTTGTAGCTAATGATGTTGAAACAATCAGTGAATATAAATTCAGTGATTGTGAAAATTTAACTACAGTTGATTTTGACGGTGCTTCTTCTCTTAAACAAATAGCATTTAAAGCATTTTATAATTGTGATAATCTTACAACTATTGATTTTAGTAATGCATCTTCTCTTTCTCTTATTAATAATAATGCATTTGAAAATTGTGATAATTTAACAACCGTTGATCTAAGCGGTAGTAATAATCTTAAAAATATTAATAGCAAATCATTTAATAATTGTAAGAAACTAACTTCATTTGTTATTAATGCAGACCATCCTAATTTTATATCAGAAAACGGAATACTATATAGTAAAAACAAAAAAACTTTAATAATTTATCCATCAGGTAAAAATGAAACAAGCTATAATATTCCGAATACAGTTGAAAATATTCAAGATTTCGCATTTAATGGTTGTGAAAAATTAACATCAATAACCACTAATAACGACAACACTAATTTTACATCAGAAGACGGAATACTATATAGCAAAGACAAGAAAACTTTAGTTTATTATCCTGAAGCTATAGCTGATACCAATTATACTATCCCAAATACAATTGAATCAATTAATAGTTGGGCTTTTGATGGTTGCGATAATATAACAAATATCAATGTAAATAATATGGTAAATATCAATGGTCCAGTTTTTTCATTATGTAAAAACTTAATATCATTAACTGCTGATGAAGATAATACTAAATACATATCTGAAGATGGAGTATTATTTAGCAAAGATAAAAAAACTTTAATTGCTTATCCAGTAGGTAATACAAATTCTAACTATTCTATTCCAAATACCGTTGAAATTATTGGATTTATGTCATTCATTTCTTGTACAAATTTAACTAATATTGATTTTAGCAATGCAACTTCTCTTAAATCTATTAATGAAGCAGCATTTAGTTCATGTAAAAATCTAGAAACTATTAATTTCAATGGTGCTACTTCTCTTCAAACTATTGATTTTACAGCATTTGCACACTGTAACAATTTAACAAATGTTGACTTTAGTGGCGCAACTAATCTTAAAACTATTAGCAGTATGGGATTTGGTAACTGCAATAATTTAGAAACTGTTAATTTAGGTAATTCAACTAATCTTAAAATTATCAATAGTATGACATTTGCTAACTGTACTAATTTAACAACTGTTAATCTAAGTAATTTAACTAAACTTGAATCTATTGGTGAACTTACATTTGAAAATTGTAAATCTTTAAAAAATATCTATGTAAGTGATTCTTCAAAAATAGCTTTGTTTAATGGTAAAATTCCTGATTCTTGTAAAGTCTCAGTTAAAAAAGACACAACTAAACCTGATGATAGTTCTACTGGTGACGATACTTCTACTGGTGATGATACTTCTGCTGGTGATGATACTTCTGCTGGTGATGATAGTTCTACTGGCGATGATACTTCTACTGATGACAAAGATACAACTAAATCTGATGACACAACAATATTTAAACCTATAATACCTGGAGAAGAGTCTAACACAATATTTACTATAGAAGAGTTAACAAGTGGAAAAGATTTAGATTTGGAAATCAAAATTGATGAAATTAAAAAAGAAAACATAGATAAAACAGATAAGAAAATAATAGACAATTTCATTAAAACTTTAGATAAAAAAGTTGTTATTGGATCTGTTTTAGACATTGATTTTGAAAAAATAGTTGGAACAAAAACAACTAAATTAACTGATTTGCCATTTGAAGTTGAAATTAATGTTGACGTTCCGGAAGCTATAAAAGGTAAAAATAAAGAATTTGCTATTATAAGAGTTCATGATGGCAAAGCAACTCTACTAAAAGACTTAGATAAAAATCCTGACACTATTACTTTTAAAACAGACAAGTTCTCAACTTACGCTGTAGTAGAAATAGAACCAATAGCTAAATCAGACAACCCAAAAACACAAGATACATCAAATGTTTGGTTACTAGTGATTTTACAATTAGGCTTCTTAAGTGCAATAAAAATTGAATATAATAAAAAAGTAAGAAGCTAAAATAAAATAGAAATTTTTATACATAAATTAAAATAAGCTACCAGCTAAAAAACTGGTAGCTTATTTGTTTTAATAAAAACAATTTTTTAACATAATAATTATTAAATATTTTTTAATATAAATAAAACCTATTACTTACATTTATCAAATAGTGAATTTACCTTATCTTGTGGCAAAATAAACTGTATTATTTTTAATGGATCGTAATCATCCTCACAATATGAAAATAACAAATCATTATTTGGTAATGACCATACATCTACAAAATAAGGATTTTCAAGTGGAACAGGAAGATTCAATTTTGATATTTTTCCATTATCTATATTTATACCATACAAATATATCTTTTTAGCTTTTTCATATAAATTTGTCTCTTTATATTTCATATCATGATCACTATTAACATTATCTTTGATGAAATAGATATACTTATCTGACACAATAGGAGTAATACCTTTAGCTATTAATTCTAATTTATTATTCGTCATTTTGCAAATATAACTTGTTGAAATATCACCTCTTGTAAAAACAATATAGTCACCTATAAATGATAAATTTGAAGCCATAGATTGATTCATAATTTTATTTAAACCTATAATTTCTTTTTTATTTAACATATCTCCATTTATATTATAACTACATAAAGACATATGATCTTTTCCATCATTTCTATGTCTTACTAGAGCATAAATCGTACCATTATGAGCTGAAAAATGTTCTATTGAAAAACCTTCATTATTAATTAAATCATTATCAATTTTATATTCTTCTTCAATAATCTTAGATTTATTACCATCTACATCATATAACGTAGCAACAGTGACTACACTATGCTCAAAACTTTCAGTATTTGATTCTTTTTCAACAGTATAATATGATAAAAGATGTGTATCATCAACACAGCACAAATTATTAAATAAATTATTTTCATCTATAATTTTAACTTCACCTGTTTTAGAATCTACACAAGTTAACTTGTTATTATCAGCATAAACTCTCCATTCATATAAATACCTATCTTTTAATACAACTGGCCTAGTTGCCCCATATAACCATTGTGGAAAATTTTTGGGATATTTAAGTTTTTTAAGAGTATTTGAATTTATATCTAACAGCATATCTTCATCTATAATTTCTTCTTTATCTTCATCATATTCAGATTTGATTCCCCAATAATAATCTCCTAACTTTTCCATTATTCTATAACCATTAATACCTTTAGGTGTTGCTTTTTGAAAAATACCATCGCAATTTGCATCAGATACTGATACATTTGGTAAAATTATATCTGATGTACTATCATCATTAGATTTTTCTGTTTCTCTATTATTATTTGAACAAGCACTACAAAATAATGATAACAAAACAATTATCACACATAATATTTTTTTGATAATAATCTCTCCTTTATGATAAATTATTAATACTCTAACAACTAACTAACTGTTATCGTAGATACAGTTGTATTAGTAGCTTCATTTCCATCAGAATCTCTAACATATACTTCAGCTTTATAAGTTCCATTTCTAACTGAAGCAACAAAAACTTCTTTTTTTGTACTTTCAGATATTAAAACATCATTATAATACAATTTTATAGAATAATTTGTATAATTTTCTGAACCACCTGAAGGTTTTATTTCAGCAAAAATCCCTTTAGTCATTCCAGATGATGTAGATCTTATACTAATTCCTACACTTGCATTTACTGTTAAAGGTTTTTGTTTTACATCTACATTGCATGTAGCTGTGTAAGATCCATCTAATGTTTTAGCTGTAATTATAGCATTCCCAAATCCAACAGCTATTACTTTTCCTGAACTTGTTACTGTCGCTACTTTAGAATTTGAAGTTGTCCAATTTATATTTTCATTTGTAGCATTACTTGGAATAATATTTGCTGAAAGTTTTTCTGTGCTTCCTTTTGTTATATCCAGTTTAGTTTTATTTAAAGAAATTCCTGTAACGCTTATATTTTTAGATTTTACTGTTACAGGTACTGAAATAGTAACACCTGACTTTATTTCTGTTATAGTAATCGTTGCTGAACCTGGTTTTATTGCCAAAAGTGATACTTTTATATTTCCATCTTCATGACCCCCTATATCACTTAATGGATTAACCACAGAACTATTGGAAGATGTAATTTTTATTAAATCAGCTTCATAAAATGGACTTTCTTTTACATTTATATTAATAAGCTCCTCTACATTAGCTGTTATTGATTTTTTATCAACTGATAATTTTATATCTACTTTTTTACGAGAAGTATGTTTAGTAAAGGTATGTTGTTCTCCACCAATTGTCATATAAAGTTTATTATTTTTAACTTTTATATTATATTTTGTAATTAAACGTATAAAAGAATCTACTGGATTAACCATCAACTCATTATGTACATTATCTGGACCATAAATTTCTACATAATCTGAATACTTATAATTTTCATATGAATAAAATTTATTATTTTTTATATCAACATTTTCTGATTTCCATGACAATGCTTTGTGATCAAACCAATCATGTACATATGGATATATATATGAATATTTATATCCATCTAAATACCAATAATATTTATTAATTGATTTTAGAATTTTTTCTGCTTCAGTTTCAATGTGTTTTGGGTAATCAGGTTTTCTATAAAAAATAGTTTTCTTTCCATTTTTATTTAATATCAATTTATTTAAATTTTCTATTGTAGCGCCAGGAAAATAAAAATATTCACCATCTAAAAACTCCGAATAACCTCCTCCATAATACTCAATACAATTTTTTTCAACATTAAAGTTTGTACCAAAAATCGTAACCCAATTCACTTCATGTATATAAAAATCAATTGTAATATCATTACAACCTTCTAAATACCATTTACCTTTTACTTCAGAAAATTTTATCATAGGATCTTTTTCACTTTCTATTTCTGAATTATAATCATTAGAATTATTATTAAAGTTATCATTTATCAAATTATTTTTAGATGTATTTATATTTTTTGAGTTATCTTTAATTTTTACAGTAGTATCTTTTTTCCATTTAGCTTTTAATACAATATTTTCTTTAACTTTATTTGAAAAATCATATTTTATATCTTTATTATACCATCCATCAAATATATATCCATCTTTTTTTGGATTATTTGGTTCTGAAACTAAAGAATCTTTTGCAATTTTCACAGTCTGAACAACTGCAGCATTGTCAGCATCAAATGCAACATTTATAATTTCTATTCCTTTATTAACTTTAAAAATTGCAATTAGAGTAATGTCTTCTTTAATAGGTGTACTAAAATCAAATTTTTTTTCGTTATATTGCCATTCAATAAATTCAAATCCTGTTTTTTCAGGAGTTTTAGGTTTAGTAAGAATTTCACCTTCTTCTAAAACTACACTTTCTATTTTAGATCCTCCATTACTGTTAAAAGTAACAGTATAGTTTGCTACTGCATCATTAACTGAATTTGTACAACCTGATAATAAACTTAAAACTAATAATATTAAAACAAAATTAGCAAATACTATTTTAGAAATATTTTTCATATGTCAATCTCCCTTAATGAATTTTCATTAAAATTTATATAATTACTAAATATAGAAATATTATACATCTTTTTATATATACTGTCAAAATTTTTAATCGGATTTGATATAAAATTTTCAATTTGTTTTGAGTCTCTCATTAATAATTTTATTATATAATAACCTAGTAATTTTATAATAATTACAAATTATAATAAACAATATTATTACATAAAGTAAAATTAATACGTATAGTGTCTTTTGGGCTGGGAGTTGTTAAAAGAACGAAAGGTTTTATATCTGCGATACTATTTTCGTATCTCACTGAAATAATAAATACTTTAATATGCATTATAGTAATAGTAACGACTTTTTTGTGATAAAATTCATTCTTGATAAAAGCTCTAAAGATTATAAAGAAAAGTTTGAACTTACTAATGTTAAAATAATAATACAAGTCAATTTTTAACAACCAGTAAAGAATTACAATCACAAATACCTGAAAAAGATAAAAAAGATTAGACTAAAAAAACACCCCTACCAAATTGGTAGGGGTTATTTTATTTAATACATATTAACTTTTTTAAAAACCAAAACCTTAATATATCTACTCTCTTGTGGATATATTAAGGTTTATTTTTTTGCACAAAGCCCTTGATTTTAGGGGTGTTGTATTATAATGAATTTATTAAAAGCATAAATTTTTATGTTGTATTCCCCTTTAGTTTAGGAGTGTTATATTATTTAATTAATTATTATAAAGACTTAAATGAAGTTGTATTCCCCTTGATTTTAGGGGTTTTGTATTATCTACGATTTAAAAGATGGTTGGTTTTTAATGTTGTATTCCCCTTGATTTTAGGGGTGTTGTATTATAGGCACGTTTCAAACGTACATAAATAAAGGTTTTGAGATCTTTTTATTATTCAAAAAATTTATAATTAAATTATACCATTTAATATATCTTTATCAATAACTTATTAAAATTTCTTTTTACTTCTACGTAACAATAGCAAAAAGAAAGGCGCACCAATAACACCAGTTACAATACCTACAGATAATTCAACAGGTTGAAAAACTGTTCTCGCAACAGTATCCGAAAGCACAAGCAAAATAGCTCCAAATATTGCAGAAAGAGGTATTAAATATTTATTATCCGAACCAATAATAAGTCTTGCTGTATGAGGTGCAACCAATCCTACAAATCCAATTGCACCAGCAGCACTAACTGCACTACCTGCAAGAACAGAAGCAACGATAATAATAATAACTCTATACAATCCTGTTTTTAATCCAATACTGTTTGCTACTTCATCTCCAAGTGAAAACAAATTTACTCTTGGTGCAAGAAAAAACGCAGCCAAAAGTCCAATGATACTATAAGGAAGTATAGTTTCAACAGCAGACCAACTTCGTCCAGACAAACTACCAAGCATCCAAGAATAAGTAACATCGAGCACATCACTATTAAACATCATAATTCCAGATGTAATAGAATTAAGAAATGCTGAAACAGCGACACCTGCCAAAACAATATGTACAGTAGAAGATTTACCTGATTTTTGCATAGATATTAAATAAATTAATAACGATGCAGAAAGTGCACCTATAAAAGAAGCAACTGGCAACAGTAATAACTGTGATGGCAAAATAGTCATAAGTGTAATTGCCATAAGTCCTGCTCCTGAATTTACTCCAATAATATTAGGAGAAGCCATTGGATTTCTAAGAACACCTTGAAGAAGTGTGCCTGCTACCGCTAAATTCATACCTACAAGTATTCCAGAAATAATTCTAGGAATTCGAACGTTATTAATAATTTGATACAAATAACCTTCAGTTATTGTTCCATTTATACAATCTATAAATTCAGAAAACGAAAATTGGACAGTTCCAATAAATATGCAAATAACAACAATAGCACAAAGTAAAACAAAAGATGTTATTATAATTACTTTCTTTTTATTTGTACTTAGCATTTTTGTCTGCATATTCATATTAAACTGTCCTCTTTCTTACTTTTTATCTGTAATGCATTTTGCTGTTGCTTTAAGCATACTTTCTACATCCATTCTGTTTGGATTTACAGCAAATGATAACATAAATATATTTCCTTTTTTAACAGCATCAAGATTTGACCATTTCTCATCAGACTTAATATCATTTAAAATAGCCTTATTTGATTTAGCATCTTTACTAGGAGCAATTACAAAAACAACATCCGGATTATCTTTAATAATTTGCTCTACATCATATGCAACATAAGGAGATTTTTTAGCATTAGGAAGATTATCAGGAACAATATTTTCAATTCCAAGCATCATAAGAAGTGCACCATAACCAGAAGATTTTTGAGCACTAGTAATAGTGTCTCCAGTTTTAATAATCATACCTGTTTCATATCCACCAATTTTAGAAATCTTTTTCTTTAAATCATCTGAAAGTGTCATAATTTTTGATTTATATTCTTTACCTGCATCAGATTTTCCAAGAAGCTCTCCTATAAATGGAGTTAAATCAACAATTGAAATTTCTCCAGTTGAATCAGGATCAAAGAAATATACAGGACAACCTGCAAGTTCTAATTCATTTTTCATAGATGCATGATATCTGCTGCTTGCAATAATAAAATCAGGTTCAAGTTTACAAATTTTCTCGATATTAAGAGTCTTTGTCATCCCAACAGATGGAAGCTTTTTACCTTCATCTCTAATTTTATATTCTTCAACCTTACCAATAGGAGTAACACCAACATTAAAAAGTGCTTCCATAACAGCTGAAGTAAGACCTAAAACTTTTTGAGGATTTTCAGGAATTTCAACATTTCTTCCAAGCTCATCAACAACTTTTTTAGAACCAGTTGACTCAGTTACAGATGATTCTTCACTTTGACTAGAAGATTTTGAAGATTCATCTTTTGCCGGTGTTTTATTATCACAACCAACAAAAATTCCAACGATCATAACAATTGATAAAAATAAAGCTAAATTTTTTTTCATTTTATAATACCTCTTTCATTTTTATGTTTATATTCTTTTTGTTTCTACATTCTCTAGGAACAATAACTTTTCTATTACATTTTTTTAATTTACATACATGAGCTGAAACATCATAAACTTCTGAAATAGATTCCTCTGTAATAACTTCTTCTGGTGAACCTTTAGCATAAACTTCGCCATCTTTCATCATATATACAAGATCAGAAACCTCCATAGCATGATTAATATCATGAAATACAGAAACAATTGTCTTATTACAATTCTTTTTCAAATCTTTAACTACAGACAAAAGCTCCTGCTGATGTTTTAAATCCATATAAGTTACAGGCTCATCCAAAAGAAGAATCGGTGTGTCTTGTGCTAAAGTCATAGCAATCCAAACTCTTTGTCTTTCTCCTCCTGAAAGAGCATTTATAGAATGATTTCTATATTCTGATAAAGACATATACTCCATTGCCCATTCAATTTTTTCTTTATCTTCACGGTTCATAATCCAACCAGATCCACTATAAGGTGCTCTTCCCATCGCAACAACATCATATACTGAGATAGAATTCAAATCCTCTTGAAATTGAGGAAGAAAAGCAACATTTTGAGCTAATTTTTTTGTTTTATATGTCTCAATAGGTTTTTCATTAATAAATACAGTATTATTAGGAGCTTTTATTATTCCAGAAAGGCACCTAAGAAGTGTGGATTTTCCACAACCATTTGGACCAATAAGAGATACAATATTTCCTTTTGGAACAGAAAAATCAATATTCTTCAATATTGTCTTTTCACTATATCCAAACGAAATATTGCTTGTATTGATAATTGTCATAATTTCTCCTTAAGCAACAATCTCTAACTAAAATATATTTTAAACATTGAAATATGTTTCTTAATAGTAGTCATATAAAATAGCGTTGTTTTATTATTAATATTTCTATAACTCCTATTTCATTTTAATTTCTCTTAAATATGTAATTAAATAAAATTTTAATTTAGTTAAAATAAACTAACTTTATTAACAAAAAAAATAACGCCACTTTGTATTTTTCAACTTACTATTAAATAAACTATTTATATATTAATTCATTAAAACTAATTAAATAGCATTTTATATCAATTATTATATAAATGCATGATAGTTTGTCTAAACTAACAAAATTTATTATAATACAATATTATACCGTTGTCAACAGTATAATATTGTAAAAAACTACATAATATTTACTTAATAGAGTAGGCTAAACAAATATTAATTTAATGCGTTTTATCCTTTTATTACCAATAATAAATTTTAATCTTAAAAAACTTAAAACCATATTTCATAATGTGTAATACTATATATTTTACCTTCTTTAATTATCAAATTTAAATAGTACGATCTGTCACTTCCACTTTTGTAATAATATCACGTAGTTTCACTCCATCAATTATATACTCTAATATTTCATCTGCAGTATCACCAAGAAATTCTGTTTCTGGTTTATACGCTTCACAAATACCAGTTTTACCATCATAATGCGTAATACTATATATTTTTTTATTATATATAAACTCAACTTCACCACCTCGAATCATACAATCTTCAAAATCATCAAATGATTTAAAACGATTTTCTTCTGGTGAATTTTCATAATAATAATAATTTATTTCTGCCATATTATTAACCTCCTTTAATCATTAAATTTAAATAGTACGAATTATTACTTCCACTTTTGTAATAATATCACGTAGTTTCACTCCATCAATTATATACTCTAATATTTCATCTGCAGTATCACCAAGAAATTCTGTTTCTGGTTTATACGCTTCACAAATACCAGTTTTACCATCATAATGCGTAATACTATATATTTTTTTATTATATATAAACTCAACTTCACCACCTCGAATCATACAATCTTCAAAATCATCAAATGATTTAAAACGATTTTCTTCTGGTGAATTTTCATAATAATAATAATTTATTTCTGCCATATTATTAACCTCCTTTAATTATTAAATTTAAATAGTACGATCTGTTACTTCTACTTTTGTAATAATATCACGTAGTTTCACTCCATCAATCACATATTCCAAAACTTCATCCGCAGTATCATACCACATTTCAGTTTCTTCTGGATTTTCAATACAAACTTGAGAAATCAAAATTTGAACATCTGAATTTTCAGTTCGTTTTAATTTCGGAAATATTCCAAATATTTTTTCATTATGTACAAACTCAACTTCACCACCTCGAATCATACAATCTTCAAAATCATCAAATGATTTAAAACGATTTTCTTCTGGTGAATTTTGATAATAATGATAAGTTATCTTCGACATATTATTAACCTCCTTTAATTATTAAATTTAAATAGTACGATATGTTACTTCTACTTTTGTAATAATATCACGTAGTTTCACTCCATCAATTATATACTCTAATATTTCATCTGCAGTATCACACCACATTTCAGTTTCTTCTGGATTTTCAATACAAACTTGAGAAATAAGTATTTCTTTATTAAAATCGATTAAATTATTTGGTGGATAAGAAATTCCAAATATTTTATTGTCATATATAAACTCAATTTCACCACCTCGAATTATACAATCTTTAAAATCATTAATTGATTTAAAATTATCTTCTCCTGGTGAATTTTTCTCTATAATTTTTTGCATATATCTTTGCTCCTTAAAACTATTAAATTTTAATTAATATTCTAAATATATTCATAATACCAAATTTAATTGTATAAATTACCATATTTACTTTTACATAACTATTATGGTTTATTATTACTTAAAAGTCAACCATTTTGCCTAAAATAATTAAATTTTTTAAATATATATTTTCAAATAATAAAAACAGCTCACAAAGTCAGCTTAATTAAAACCAACTTTGTGAGCTATTTTCTTGCTATACTGGACTTTCCAGTAAATAAAAATATATAATTATAAGAGGGAACAATTTTATAATAAATATTCGTCTATTAATCTTCCTATACCATCTTGTTCATTAGTATATTTAAGAGTAATATCTGAAATATTTTTTATTTCATCAACAGCATTTGCCATAGCAACTCCAACTTCAGCGTATTCAATCATTCCTTTATCATTCATTGCATCTCCAACAGCCATTATTTCACTTTTATCAATATTTAATTTAGAAGACAAAACTTTTAATGCTTCAACTTTATCAGTATTTTTAGGCATTATTTCGAGAAAAAAAGGCTTTGATATAAATATATTTGAAACATCTGAAAATAAATTCACATATTCTTTTTGAGCATCTTTTAATTTTTCAGGTTCACCTGTTATTACTAATTTAGTTACTTTGTTATTAAGAATAAGGTTTTCAAAATCTTTAATAATTTCAACTTTCATACCAGTAAGTTTAGAATCTATATCAGTATACTCATTTCTAAAAGAAACATATATAGTATCCTCTCCATAAATCTGTACAGACAAATTTAATTTATCCGCAAGACGATAAGCTTCTAAAGCCAATTTAGTATCTAACAATTTCTCAAAAATAATATCATTAGTATCTGTCTTAATTATATTTGAACCATTAGTACAAATAGCATACTGAGATTTAATATCCATTTTAAGTAATTTAAAATACTTTTTCATTGCAAAAGGAACTCTTCCTGATGCTAAAACTACTAAAGCATTTTGAGACAACTCATTAATTTTCTTAACAGTATATTCAGATATAGATAAATCATTTTTTAATAATGTATCATCCATATCCAAAACCAACATTTTTATTTTCATATTTTCAACTCCACTTATTGTTAAATGATGTATTCATATAAACATCTACCTTTTAAATAGAAAATTTATAATATTTCAACAAATTAACAGAGAATAATAAACGATATTAATGATAATATATATACATGTATATATGTAAGGAGAATTTTTATGTACGCTAATGAAAGAGAAGAACTTATTTTAAATTTTGTTAACCAACATGATCATGTAAGTACCAAACAACTAGTCGAATTAACACAATCTTCAATTGCAACTGTTCGCAGAGATTTAACTTCTCTAGCAGAACGTGGACTTATTATTAAAAAATACGGATGTGCAAATAAAATTAATGATTCTGAAAAAGTTAATAGTATAAATAGATATCGTTATCGTGATCCACATCTTCAGAAAAAAATTAATGTTGCAGAAATTGCTGTTTCACTAATTAAACCACATGATAGAATCTTTTTAGGCTCAGGAAGAACTTGTATTGAGCTTGCATCTAAAATGAAAGAATTAGAAGACATATCAATAGTTACAACTAATGTTAACAGCGTAATAGAACTATCAGGCTCAAAACATATCAACACAATTTTAGTTGGAGGAGACGTTCATTTTGGATCAAATTATATAGAAACTTTAGGAGAATCAAGTGTTTCATTTTTAAACGATCTATATTTTGATAAAATATTTTTAACCGTTGATGGATGTGATATTACAAATGGCTATTCAATATATAATAAAGAACAGATTCCGTTATATCGCAAATTATTTAAAAGTTGCAAAAGATTTTATCTATTACTTGATTCAAGTAAATTCAATAAATGTGCATTTACAAAAGTATGGAATATTGATGAACTACCATATATAATTACAGATAAACCTGTTTCTAGAGAGTATGAAAGATATTTTGATAAATATAACATTAATGTATTTGATAAAATATAACTAAATAATATTTAATGTCTATATGTAATTATAAAATATTTTTTATAATGCAACTTTTCTAACTTTAACTCTGTATAATAATTTATCTAAAGCTTTTCTATCAAAACTTCCTGTTTCACATGTCATAGCATTAGCAGATGAAACAGCCATAGCAAATTTAATTGTTTCTTGAATACTATATTTACGTGCCATACCAAATGCGAATCCTGCAACCATACTATCTCCACAACCAACAGTATTAACAACAGGAATATCAGGAGTATCACCTTTAAATACACCTTCATCACAAGCAATTATTGCTCCATCTTTTCCAAGAGATATAACAACAATTTCAATACCTTCTTCATGCAGCTTTTGAGCTGCATTTATTATTTCTTCTTTTGAATCAATATCTATATTTAAAATTTGCTTAATTTCATCAACATTAGGTTTTATCATTGTAGGTTTTGATTCCAAAGAATTTTTAAGATTATCTCCACTTGTATCAAGAATTACTTTTTTACCTTTTGATTTTGCTATTTTAACTAATTTAGAATAAAAATCATCAGGTGTTCCTTTTGGTGTGCTTCCTGAGATTGTAATAACGCTTGCATCCTCAATTGTTTTTTCAAAATCTTTTAAAAATCTATTCAAATCTTTATCTGAAACTTCACAGCCTGGCTCTAACAATTCTGTGCTATGATTTGTATCAATATCTTTTACATTAATACAAGTACGTGTTTCACCATCAATCTTAGTGAATTTAGAAGTTATATTAGGCTCATCAATTAAACTTTTAAAAAACTCTCCGTTGTAGCCTCCTATAAGTCCCATAGCAGTTACTTTTTCGCCTGCAAGTGCTGCGACACGTGCTACATTCATACCTTTGCCGCCAGCTGTATTATTAACTTCTTTAACCCTTGTTACTTCAAAAGGTTGCAAACTATCAATAACATAAAGTTTATCAACAGCTGCATTAAGCGTAACAGTATAAATCATTGTATTTCTCCTATTCGTTAATAAGCATTATTTTTCCATGAACTTGTGAAGGATTATGATATAAATCAAATGCTTTGTCAACATCTTTCATATCAAATTTCTTATATATAAATTCTTTATCAAATTTAAGTTGTCCAGTTGCAAAATAATGTGCTGTTAGATCCCACTCTTTTCCTGGATATGGTGATGAATAACTCATCCAGCTACCTGTAAGCTTAAATTCCTTACGGTTCATATTTTCCCATTCTTTTGGAGTGAAACTCATATCAACATGAGGAGTACCTATAAAGCAAAGATTAGCTTTGTTAGCTGCGATTTCAAATGCTATATGCATTGTTGCAGGATTTCCAGCTGTTTCAAATACATAATCATATCCTTTGCCACCTGTAATAGCCATAGCTTTTTCCATAAAGTCTGGATTTTTTGTATTAACAACTTCATCAGCACCCATACGTTTTGCAAGTTCTAAACGTCCATCATCAATATCAAAAGCAACAACTTTTTTGCTTCCGAAAATTTTTGCCCATTGAAGTGTAAAATTACCTATTGTTCCACATCCTAAAACTGCAACATATTCTCCACCTTTGTAATCGTTACAAAAGATACCATGAAGAGCAACTGTTGAAGGCTCAAACATTGCTGCTTGTTCATAAGGAATTGAAGGATCATATTTTACTGCACACATTTCAGGAATAACAACATATTCAGCAAAGCTTCCTTGTTCTCTTGAACCTATAAAGCTATAATTTTTACAAAGAGCAAAGTTTCCTTTTTGACAATCATCACATTTCATACAAGGAACAAGTGGAGCACCAGAAACAGTATCTCCAGCCTTTACTTTAGTTACACCTTCGCCTACTTCTACTACATCACCAGAAAATTCATGTCCTAAAACAACTGGATAAAAATGTGCTCCATTATTTAAAACTCTTGGAACATCACTTCCACAAATTCCTGTTGCACGAACTCTAATTTTTACTGTTCCTGGCTTAACCTCAGGTGTTTTATAATCATCATAACGTATATCTTCATTGCCATATAAAACTGCTGCCTTCACAACTAT
Organism: Oscillospiraceae bacterium; assembly: GCA_965226565.1. Classification (GTDB taxonomy): domain Bacteria; phylum Bacillota; class Clostridia; order Oscillospirales; family Ruminococcaceae; genus SZUA-444. The sequence continues at coordinate 119,250 of CBDDDI010000006.1, read as the reverse complement.
TCCTCCTCATTGTTCATCATATCTTTTAGATTTTCATATAATTTAAGATATTTTTTATATCCTTTTTTATAAATGTCATGTTTTTTCATATCAGGATTATGTTCTCTGTTTATTTTAACAGTTTTATCTACAGCATCCTTGTAATCTTTATATATTCCTACTCCTACACCTGCTAACATAACAGCTCCAAGAGTAGTAGCTGTATCAGAAGAAGGAACTAATATCTTTCTACCTGTTATATCAGCTTTCATTTGTGTCCAAACTCTACTATTTGCTGCTCCACCCATAGCATAAAGAGTTCCAACTTCAGCACCTGTGCTGCTTGCAACATCTAAATTGTTTTTGAGTGCAAATGCTACACCTTCCATGCTTGAACGTATAAAGTGTGCACGAGTTTTTGCAAATCCTACACCGTAATATACACCTTTTGCATTTGGATTCCATATAGGAGAACGTTCTCCTACCATGTATGGTAAAAATGTCAAACCTTCACTACAAGGTTCTATTTTATCAGCTGCCATATCCATTTCATACATAGAATTTGTACCATTTTCTTTTGCTGTTTGGCGTTCTGCTTCACAAAATTCATTCTCAAACCAGCGAACTACTCCGCCTCCACCAACGCTTCCGCCTTGTAAAAGCCATTTTCCTGGAATAACATGATTGCCTAGAATTAAGCGTTTGTCTGCTTTGTAGCTATCCATACAAATGCTCATTCCGCCTGCTTGTCCACCTTGTTCCTGAGTTTGTCCTACATTTATAACTCCAGCACCAAGTGTTCCGCATGCAGCATCCAAACCGCCTGCTACCACTGGTATTCCAGAAACAAGTCCTGTTTGTTTTGCAGCTTTTTCAGTAACAGTACCTACAACTGCATCACAATCTACCAAATCAGGTAGCATATCAAAATCAATACCAAATTCACTACACAATTCTTTATCCCAACAACGATTTTTAATATTATAACAAGCATATCCATATCCTTGAGAATAATCTTGTGAATAATTATCTGTTAATCTTAATGCTATAAAACTATTTGACTGTAAAATTTTATATATTTTCTTATACATATCAGGAAAATTACGTTTATACCAAATTATTTTTGGCAAAGTATATGACGGTTGAAGTGGATTACCACTAACTGAAAAAATCTTTTCTTCACCTATTTTATTATTAAATTCTTCACAAATATCTTTAGCTCGATTATCCATCCAAATCGGAGTATTATGAAGAACTTTTCCATCTTTATCTACTGGAATAGCTGACCATCCTTGACCATCAATACCAATACCTTTAATTAATGATGCATCTATTTGTGATTTTTCAACCATTGTTTTAATTGCTTTACAAACAGCTTCCCACCATTCTTCAGAATTTTGTTCAGCCCATCCTTCTTCAGGATAATAAACAGGATATTCTTCTCCACCAGTTGCCACTACTTTTCCATCTGGTTCAAATAATGCAACTTTACAAGCAGATGTTCCTATATCAATACCTAATAGTAAATTTTCCATTAAACTACTCCTAATACGAAATTAATACTTTCCGTTACTACCACACACTTTAATGCGATTCATAACTAACTGTTTAACACGTTCACGTCCAACAGCACCATATTTTTTTGGATCATAAGTTTCTGGATTTTCTTTTAAAACTTCTTTAACTCCATCACTATAAGCAATACGAAGTTCTGTTGCGAAGTTAACTTTACAAATACCTTCTTTGATACAATCAATAACGTCTTTATCTGAAAGTCCTGATGCTCCGTGTAAAACAAGAGGAATATCAACAACTTTTCTTATTTCTTTTAATCTTTCAACATCAAGTTTTGGTGTTCCAGCATATAATCCATGTGCTGTTCCTATTGCAACAGCTAATGATGAGATGCCTGTTTTTTCAACAAATTCAACTGCATCTTTAGGATCTGTATAACCTGGATCATTACACTCTAAATCATCTTCTTTACCACCAACTTTACCAAGTTCAGCTTCAACTGGAATATCGTTTGGTTTAGCAACATTTACAACTCTTCTTGAAACATCAATGTTGTCTTCAAAACTTTCATGTGAACCATCAATCATAACTGATGTATATCCAGCTCTAATAGCTTGTACTGCAAGTTCAAAACTTGAACCATGGTCAAGATGCATAGCAACAGGAACAGTTGCTTTTTTAGCTAATGTTGCTACATTTGCAAGATACATATCTAAACCTGCATACTTAACTGTGCTAGGTGTTGTTTGTAAAATTACTGGTGCACGCAATTCTTCTGCTGCACTAATTATAGCTTGTGCCATCTCCATATTTTCTACGTTAAATGCACCAACAGCATAATGTTCTTTTTGAGCCTTTAATAAAATTTCTGTTGAAGTAACTAATGACATAATTATCCTTCTTTCTCCAAAATAAATTGGTCATTATAAAATTCTAATATGTGTATGTTTATATTAAATTCATTGAATAACTTGCGCTGTAAGAATTATTCTTACTAAGTTTTATAACGTCTGGCTTGTCCTCAAATCTTCCTGTTTCATCTTCATATGCAGGAACACCTTTCCAAGGTTCTAAACATATAAAAGGTGCTTTTTTCTTTGGAGGAGTCCAAATTCCAAGCGAATTAAAACCATTAAATAAAAATTCAAATCCTTTATTAGTGTATTTGTTTATAACAGATACTTTTCTTGAAACTATGTTATTAAAAATTAACACATCGTTATCATAATCATCATAATCCAAAGCAAAAATATCTGTATTATCTAAAATCTTATCTTTAATATTTTCTTTGTGTAATATACTCTTTTCATCAGTAAACATAGGTGTTATACTTTCGCATTTTTCAAAATACAATCTATAATCGTTAAAATTTTCACATTTATTGATAGGACAACAGAAACCTGCATGTCCACCTAAGCATGTGAACATTGTTATTTCGCTTTTATTAATTACTTTATATTCAGTTTTAAATCCTTTTTCATTAAGAGCATGTATAATATGCAACTCAAATTTAAAAGGATATATTAAAAGTGTCTCTTCATCTTCTGTTAAAATAAAATGTATGCTGTTATCTGTTTTTTCAAGAACCTTAAATTCTCTTTTTCTTGCAAAACCATGCTTAGCTATTGTATAAGACTTTTCTCCTATTAATATAGTATCATTTTTTAATGCACCAACTATAGGAAATAAAACAGGTGCATGTCCAGTCCAATAATTTTTATCACCTGTCCATACATATTCAGTGCCACTTATATCTTTATACGAAATAAGTTCTCCACCAAAAGTGCTTGCTATTGCAGTAGCACCATTATAATTTAAAATATATTCCATATCTCTTTCTTCCTGTCTTTACTAATATTTATAGTTATTTGTCAACGAATTCTTTGTCAAAGCCTTTATAAAAAAGGCTTTGACTATAATAGAGGAGAAGTAAAATTCTCAAGGAGCAATCACATTAAATATTTAAAATATTTTATATTTGTTAAGTTTTTAAAAAACTCCTACTTACTTTTTTTATTTGTAAACAACTGAAGTAATACAGCTGCTACTATAATAATACCTTTGATAATATCTTGTGGATAAGAAGGTACAGCCATTAAGTTCATAATGTTACCGATTAATGCTAATACCAAAGCACCAATAACTGTAGGGAATACAAATCCTTTACCACCAGCAAGTGATGCACCACCAATAACACATGCAGCGATAGCGTTTAGCTCCCAACCAACACCGATTGTTGCACTACCAGTTGAAGATCTTGCAGCAATAACGATACCTGCGAAAGCAGACATTGCACCAGAAATTGAATATACTGAAACAAGATGTTTTTTAACTTGAATACCAGCTAAATCAACAGCTTTAACGTTACTTCCCAACGCAATAACTAATCTACCGTATGATGTATATTTCTGAATAACCCAGAAAGCAAGGATAAATAAAATCACTATTGGTATAATTAAGAAGAAATGTTCTGAATCAACTAATACACTTAATGTACCTTTTTGAACTCTAATTGGTGTTCCGTCAGTAACTACATAAGCAATACCTCTTGCTATTGTCATCATCGCCAACGAGGCAACGAAACCTTGCATTTTTGCATAAGCTACCAAACAACCTGTTACAGTACCTAAAATAGTACCAACGAGTACAGTAATTAATATGGCTAAAATAGTATTACAACCAAAATCTCTTATTAATATTGCTGATATACCAGCACCTAATGCCATAATTGAACCTACTGATAAATCAATACCACCTGTCAAAATTACAAATAACATACCTAAAGCAATACAAATTGGAGCAACCTGTTGTAATGCAATATTTCTTAAGTTCATGACAGATAAAAAGTTATCAGATAATAAACTACAAATAATAAACAAAACTAGAAAAATAATATAAATGTTATTTTTCACTAGAAAATTTTTAATTTTCACACCTTTTTGACTATTCATTTATTAAACTCCCATCGCATATTTTATTAAGACTTCTTCTGATAAATCTTCTTTAGCAACTTCTCCTGAAATTTGGCCATTTTTCATAACTAACGCACGGTCACAAACGCCTATAATTTCAGACATTTCAGAAGATATAACTATAATTGAGACACCTTTTTCTGCAAGTGCATTAATAATAGTATAAATTTCTTTTTTAGCTCCTACATCTACACCTCGTGTTGGCTCATCAAGAATAAGACATTTACAATCTCCTACCAACCATTTCGCTAACGAAACTTTTTGCTGGTTACCACCACTCATACTAGAAGCATTATCTTCTGTTGAATGATATTTTGTTGACATAGAATCTAACAGTTCTTTTACATATAATTTTTCTTTTTTATGATTAATAAAACCAAATTTGCTGAATTTCTTCATTTGTGCAATAGTTGTATTAATTCTAATACTTTGTTCTAAAAGCAATCCTTGTACTTTACGATCTTCTGGTAAAAATCCAAGTCCATTTTCAATTGAAGTTCTCGCATTTTTGAAATTAACTTGTTTACCTAAATATTCGATTTTTCCTGAAGATTTTTTATCAATTCCAAAAATAGCTCTCATAGTTTCAGTTCTACCTGAACCTACCAAACCTGTAAAACCTAATACTTCGCCGCTTCTTACAGAAAAACTTACATTCTTAACTAATTCACCTGCTGAAAGATTAGTTACTTTTAAAACTTCTTCTTTAATTTCGCAGTCTCTTTCTGGATATAATTGTGTAAGTTCTCTTCCTATCATTAGATTTACTAATTTTTCTTTATTAATATCTTCAGTATTAACCGTATCAACAGTTTGACCATCTTTTAAAACAGTAATACGATCACACATTTCAAATATTTCTTCTAATCTATGTGAAATATATACAATGCTTATTCCTTGTTGTTTCAAATCATTAATTACATTGAATAGTTTTTTTATTTCTCTCGTTGTTAAAACAGCAGTAGGTTCATCAAGAACCAAAACTTTTGCATTTCTTGTTAGAGATTTACATATCTCTACTACTTGCTGATAAGCAATACTTAATGTACCAACACGTGCGTTAGGATCAATATCATCAAATCCAAGTTTAGACAACTCTTTTTTCGCATCTTTTCTAAGTTTAGACCAATTAATAAACTTACTATCACTAGATAGCCTGTCTATATATATGTTTTCAGCAACAGTTAAATCTGGAGCTAACATAAATTCCTGATAAATGACTGCTATTCCTAATTCAATAGCATCCTTAGGACATGCAATTTTTGCTTGTTTTCCATCAATATTAATAAAACCGTTGTCCTTTTTATGGGCACCAGATAATACTTTCATTAGTGTAGACTTACCTGCACCATTTTCACCTGTAAGTGCATGAACTTCGCCTTTTTTCAAATTGAATGTAACATTTTCAAGTGCCTTAACGCCTCCAAAATGTTTGGATATATTATTCATTTCCAATTGATATTCATTACTCATGTACTCATCTACTCTTTCTATTGACTTTATAAACAGTCCTCCTCTTCTAAAGGAGGACCATTATATTGTTTAAACTACTACAAATTTAGAAACCAAATTCATAACGCTCGTCAACATTATCAATTGATACTGCAACAGCATCTGTCATTGTAACTTTATCATATGATTTCCAGTCTTTACCGTCAACAATGATTTCTTTAGCAATTTTAATACCAAGTTCAGCAATTTTAAATGGTGAGTTTTCACCTGATGCAACGTATGGATTATCTTCGCCAGCTTTAATCAAATCATAAGCTTCTTTAGCACCATCTGCAGCAGCTACAATGCTAACACCTTTAATACCAGCGTTATCAAGAGCTGTAAGAGCACCAAATAGCATTTGGTCATTTTCACCCATGATACAATTTAACTCTTTATTTGCTGTGATCAAATCTTCTGCAGCTACTAGACCTTTTTCTCTGTTCCAGCCACCCCAGCCTTGTCCACTAACAAGGAACTTAGCATCTTTGTTTTCAGCTTTACCTTTTGATTTTAATTGATCTTCAATATCTTGTGAAGCAGTCCAAGCTTCTTCTTCTGTACAACCAGTTCTTCCTTCAACGATACCAGCAAATAGACCCATTCTTCTTTCTTGGCCAGCAACATTTCCTTTAGTACCACTCAAAAGAACTGAATTAATTTGTAAATCTTCTTTACCATCTTTTTTCAATGCTGCAGCATAAGCGATACCAACTAGACGACCATTTTGTTTGTTATCAGAATATACTGTTGTGCAGTAATTTGATTCGCCAGAAGCACTGTCTAAGTTAATAACAGGAATTCCTGCTTCAGCAGCTTTGTTAATACTTGGAACACATGACTCAGGATCAATACTATCTAAGAAAATAGCTTTCATACCTTGAGCAATAAATGAATCAATGTTTTCTGATTCTTTTTGTGTATCATCATTTGAATTAAGTACTGTACACTCCCAACCATTTTCTTGGCTCAATTTTTTTATTGATCTAATCAAACTTACGAAATATGGACCTTGTTCATTTTTGATAGAAAAACCAACTTTTACCTTACCGTCTGTTTTATCTCCACCATTTTTAGAAGTTTCTTTGTCACCACACCCTACTAACATCATAGCTGATAAAGCAACACATGCTAGTATACTTAATATTTTTTTCATAAAACGTTTCCTCCTTAAATTTTATGTTCTTATTATATCTGCAAATATAGGTAATGTCAAAATAAAATAACCAGATATGAATGATTTTTTTGTACACTTTGCACAACCAAATATTTTTAAAATAAATATTGTTTTTGTGTATATTAACCTAATATATGGATTATATTTTGTATAACTATTTAAGATGATTTTTTTTGTTGCTTTTTTGAAAATAAACGATCAAAAACAATCATGATTCCAGAAGTGAAAAATTGTCTAAATTGTACTCAAAATTCATATTTTCTTAATAAATTTTTATATTTTTCATAACAAAATAGCGTTAAAAACAAAAAAATATTATAAATTATAAAATATTTGCAAAGCTAAACACAAACAATCATCATATATACAACACATAATGAATATGTAGAAATAAAATAAGCTACAAGTTTTTTCAAACCTATAGCTTATTATTTTAATATAATCCATAATTTTTGGACACTATATAGTATAGTTTAATCTTATCTACTAAGTTCATTTATTAAAACTAAGTAAATACATAATTAAATATACTTATATTCCACTATTCAAATTTAATAATCTCAACAATTGTCTTTTTTGACATATACACAATTGGCATTATGCTAGATATTATACTAGTTAATAATGATAATAATATAGAAATTATTATAGTATTTCTATTAAACACAAAATGATATTGCAAATTCTCTACAGAATATTTGATAATAAATAAACCTAATAACGATATTATAATTGCTAAAAACAATGATATAACAAATGCTATAATACCGTATCCTAACATTTCTATAATAACATTAACTGCCAGTCTTGATTCTGATGCACCTAAAGCTTTTTTAATACCATATTCATGTAAATTTTCTTTTATAGAAAAAATCATTGTTTGAGTAATAATTAATGTTGCAATTATTAATAATACAATTGTTACTATATTAATAATGCTTTTTATTGAGTTTATTTCATATTTCAAAGCTTTAGCTAATGAATCATATGTATAATTATTAAAACAATACTGATTTTTTGAAGTGAAATAACTATTTAACTGATTTAATTTTTGAATATCTTTTGAAGTATTTGAAAACAACAATTCTATCTTACTATTTTCTTTATTAACAGACTCACAAGTTAAAGGTATATAACATTTAGAATCATAAAAATTAACATTATCTTTTGAAAGTTCTCTAACCTTATTATTAAAATCACTATATTCTTCAAAAGTATTTTTATATACTCCTATAATAGTATACTCTAAATATGATTTTATTTTATAAGATAAAGATCCATCATCTTCTGTAACAACATTTCTTAATGGAATACGTAATTTCTTATTTAATGCATCACCATTATAAAGCAAATTTGCTGTAATAGAATCAATAATAATGACATTTTCTTTATTTATAATATCTTCTTTACTAATTCCTCTTCCATAAAGCAATTTTGTTTTTTCAAAAATAGAGTTACTATTAATTAAATCACCATTGAAATTATGGTTAGTTTGATAAAAATTTAAATTGATCTCTAAATCTTTATCCTTATATTTTAAAGGATACTTTAAAGTAGAAACACCAGCATCTTTAATTAATAAATAATTATTTCCAAAATCATTTTTTGATCTATTTATTATTTCATTTAATTGCTTATTATTTATATCTTCCTGAGAAGTAAAATTTAAATGTACCAAGTCATTTTGTTTATAATGTTCATATTTTTGAAATTGAGCCTCATAATAAGAATCCATAATAAAATATCCCGACATCATTATAGATAACGACAACGAGATACCACATATAGATAAAAAAAGACGCCATTTATTTTTAAACATATCTCTTAAATGATAATGTATTTTTCTTTTTAATTGCATACTAATTTACCCTCATCTAAATAAAAAACTTTATCTGCTTTAGAAGCTACAGAAACATCATGTGTAACCATAAGAACTGCAACATTTTTCTTTTTTAAATAATTAAAAGTATCTAAGACATTTTTAGTATTTTCTGAATCAAGATTACCAGTTGGCTCATCAGCAATAATAATTGAAGGTTTATTTATTGCTGCTCTTGCAATTGCAACACGTTGTTTTTCACCACCACTTAAATTTAATGCATGCTGATTTTCAAGAGAACTTATCTGCAATTTTTCAAGCAATGATTGATAATACTCATTTGTTTTCATACCTTTTTTATTATATAAAGTAGGCAACAATATATTATCTTTTACTGTATATCCATTTATTAAGTTATACATTTGAAAAACGAAACCTAATTTTTGATTTCTTAATAAAGAAAGCATTTTTCTGCTACAACAAGAAATATTAATATCATCAAGAAAATACTTTCCAGAAAAATCAGAATCTAACAAACCAACAATATTTATTAAAGTACTTTTTCCTGAACCTGATTTTCCAAGTATAGCAACAAATTCTCCAGCATTCATTTTTAATTCTAAATCAATTAAAATTTCTCTAGAATTATAATGTTTAGAAATTTCTTGAATATCAATAATTGCCATATACAAATTTCCTTTCACAATACTCTTTATCCATTTGTATTGCAGATTTTGATACTCCTTTACAAACTACTTTAATATATACATTTTTTTCTTGATCATCTTCTAAATAAGTTAAATATGTACCTTTACTATCTTTATTAATAAACTCATTTGGTAAAATCCATTGATCTTTATAAGTTTTGAATATAACATGAATTTCAACTTCACTTCCTGACAAAAGTGGAGTTGTAGTATTTAATTGTAATTCTATTTTATTATCAACAATTTCATATCCTATTTGAGAAATAGATATATTTTCTAAAGGTTTATTTTTAAAAAAAGCTTTAACTTTAGTTTTAGGAGTAATTTTTCCATCAAAATTACTATTAAAATAAGATAATATATGCAACTTGCTGTAATCTAAATATGTAATATCTAAATTTTTATTATTTTCAGAACATTTTATAATACGCATTGGTGATGCAGATATTTTATCTGCACCATCAATTTTTAAGTATGGCGTTTTTTTAGGAATAACGCTTCCTTCTTCGATAAGAAATTTATAATCTCTTTTATATGTATAATTAATATTTTGCACAAAATTATCACCACAAACTGTTCCAGTTAGCAATATTTCATCATCAAAATCATCTTTTGTAAGAACAGTTTCAGTATAATGTATTGCAGGAGTAAATTCTTCAAATGACAAATTTTCATCTTCTGACAAATTATCATTTAATAAAAAAACCACAGCACCTACCAAACCAATAATTACAGCAACTAAAGCTACATATATCTTATTCATTTATTAACCTTTCTCATCAATAAAAATGTCTAATCTGTTAGCTAAATGTATTTGAACAGGATAATGTGTATAATAATAAACATACTCTTTACCTTTACATTTATATCTAACAAAAATATCAAAAGCATAATACAATTTTTTATAATTAGATTTTTCAACATCAATCATAAAATTTTCTGAATTATCTTTAAAATATTTTTTCAAATATTTCTTATCATTTTTTAATTTTAGATTATTAGTTGTACAAATTTCTAAAATTTCTACATCTTCGTTAAAGCCTAAACTAAAATCTAAAAAAGATAAATCACAATATCCAGTACCTAAACCTTTAAAATAAACCATATCAGTTTGATTAGAGATAACTTTATTTATAATTTTCACATTACCAACATTATAATTATAAATCTCATTATCCATTTTTAATTTTAAAGTCTTAATTAATACGTCTTCATTAGATATTGCAATATAATTTGGATTAAACTCAAATGTTATAATATACATATAATTTGATTTATATTCAGAATTAAATGCATAGCTAAAATTAATTTGATCTACATTTAAATTTTCACCTAATATTTCTTCTAATTCACAATTTGCAATTTTTTTATTAACAACTAAAGGAATTTGAAGAATTTGTTTTTCTGTATCACGACGATATATAGCTACTTCACTAGTATCTTCAAAAAGAATTTTTAATTTTGTATCAGTTTCATTTTTATTACATCCTGTTAATACAGATGTTAAAATTAATACTACAAGTATGCTTATTATTTTAATGTTTTTCATATAATTTCTCCATTTTTATTTATAGTTTAATGTTAGGTTATATAGGATGAGAAGTATGACATAATTCTATATATGGTTGTTGAGTCATAAAACCAACAGCTTGTCCAGTATATTTATATTTCCAATTAGATTTTTTATTTGGTCTCCAATAAACTTTACAATTATATCTTTTAAATTTAACTCTTGCTTCCCAAACGTAATATGCACATGGATCTTTAGAAGTTAAAGTAGCTGAAAATGTTTGAGTATCAGCTTTTGTAGTTGTATAAGACATTGTTCTTGAAAAAGTACCTGATAAATTAATATCAATACAATGCTTTACTGGAATTTTTAATCCAACAGCTTGTGCATATCCAAAAGAATTTTGAGCTGATATCGTAATACCTTGAGCAACAGAAATAGTTTGAGATGTACTAGAATTATTCCAATGCAAACAATTACATAAATATTTTACTGTACCAATATATTTAACATTTGAATCTTCTAAATAAGTATCTTGCTTGTAATACTGTTTATTTAAACCTAAAAAACCAGAATCCTCTACCCAAGTTTTTGTGCCTTGATAAACATTTTTTTGTGCTTTAACACCTGTATTTGAAAAGCTTAACAATATAGTAATACAAGCCACAATAGAAATTATTTTTTTCATATTAACAAACCCCTTTAAAATTCCCCTATTTTTACACTCCAGATATCTTTTTGTGTACTCAATTGCATATTAATTAATATCACATACGTTATTTTACCAAATTTTGGTTATAAATTCAATGGATTTATAAAAATATAAAAATAAAAATTAATACAACAAAATACAAATTACAACAATTATATACTTTTATATAAAAAATATATATGAAATAAATATAACTTCAATAATTTTTATACATTAAAAAAAGAGTAGATAATATTATCTACTCTTTATTCTCCTTAAAAAGCATATGTAATGTTCTAATTATCAAAATATTTTTTAGTAAATCATTATATCACTTATACAAAATAAATCTATTTAAAACCAAATCTTTTTACTATGTTTTATATGTAAAATAATCAATATAAGAAAAAGCACCAACTATAAAAGTTAGTGCTTTTTTATTATAATACAAAATAATTAAAATCTATTACTCACATTTATCAAATAATGAATTTAGCTTATCCTTTGAAAAAATAAACTGTACTGATTTTGGAGATAGCATATCACTTCCTATATATGAAAATAACAAATCTTTATTTAATAATGACTGTTGCCTCATATTGTTAGGTTCTTCTAAAAAAACAGGAAAATTAAATGCTGATATTTTTCCACTATCAATATTTAGTCCATACAAAGGTATTTGTCTATTATCTATCTTACTTTCGCCTTTATACATATCATTTCTCATAAAATAGATATATTTATCTGAAACAACATAACTAACACCTTTTGCTATTAATTCTACTCCATCATCTTTCATTTTACAAATATGGAATGTTGTATCTTGACGTTTTCTAAAAATAATATAGTCTTCTACAATTGATAGGTCTGTTAATTCATAATCATCCATAATATCATTTAAACCTACAACTTCTTTTTCATTTAACAAATCACCATTTAAATTATAATTATATAGTGAAGATTTATATTTTCCATCAACTTTACTTATTCCTAATTTATAAATCTTATCATTATTAACATCAAAATATCCTATTAAATTTCCTTTACTATCAGGCAATTCAGAATTACTTTCATACTTTTCTTTAATAATTTCTTTTTTATTTCCATCTATATCATATATTGTAGCACATTCAGAACCTATAGTATCTGTCATTGTTCTATTAACATAATATGACAAGAAATGCGTATCATCAATAATATATAAATAACTTTCTGACATCTCTGATTTTTCTTCATCTATAATCTTTGCTTTACCTGTTTCAACATCTATACAAGTTAACACATTAGTATCCTCTTGACTGTCTTCAGATTTATAGCTTATCCATCGATATATGTACTTATTTTTTAATACAATTATATCACTTGAAAAATATATATCATCAACAGGAATATTTTCTGGATATTTAAATTTTATAAATTTATTTGAATTTGTATCAAACACCATAGATTCAATTGAGTCTGAATCTTTTTCATGTTTATAACCAAAATAATAATCTCCAATTTTTTCATTTATTTGAAAACCAACAACACCTTCAAGAGCTAATTTTTTATAAACACCATCCCAATTTGCAGTAGATACTTCTACAGCTGGTAAAATTACATCTGATGTAACATCGTCATCAGCCTTTTCTACTTGTTTACTATCATTATTATTTTTACTATCATTATCATTTTTACTACCATTTGAACAAGCACTACAAAGTAATAGTGAAACAACAATCATAACACATAATATTTTTTTCATAATACTCTCCTTAATACATAACATTATAGTATAATAAAAACTAAAAAATCATATTATTTTAATTTTGGAACAATATTGCTTTTAAAGTCTTATTATGTATAATAATAGCATATATTATAATAAATGTAAACTATTTTATATAAATATATCTAAACAATCCTTTCTATGCACAATTTCTTAAATATATATTTTAAACTATTACAAATAACACATATACAAATTCAAAATTAACATACCTTATTTGTAATAATTGCACATTAATATATTTAATTAATAACAATTCATTGCAAAAAACTACAAAATATAGTAAAATATCAACAAATTAAAATATAACATAAGGAGAATTTGGTTATGAAAAATATACTATTAAAAATATTAAGCGTAACTTTAGCGGCAACTTTAATTCTCATTTCAGGATTTGTAGAAAATGATATTGTAAAAGCTGCAACAGCTGTTTACGGCATATTGCAATCAGATGGCAAAGCTGATACAGCTGATTCAACTGGCACAAAAACAGGTCCAGAAAATATTGCTAAAAATACTATAACACATCTATTTATAGATAGTGATGTTACAATAATTGAAAAAGACATATTTAGTAGCTATGACAATTTAACAAGTATTGATTTTAAAAATGCAACTAATCTTACAGCTATTAGTGAACAAGCATTTTACTCTTCTAAAAATCTATCAACAATTAATTTTGATGGTGCAACTGCACTTACTACTATTGGTAAACATGCATTCGGAAACTGTAAAAATCTATCAACAGTCAATTTTGATGGTGCAGCTGCTCTTACTACTATTGGTGAAAGTGCATTTTCAAGCTGTGATGATTTGACAATAATTAATTTTATTGGCACAACTAATCTTACTACTATTAATAAAGGTGCATTCAGCAGTTGTGAAAATTTATCAACAGTTGATTTTAGTGGTGCAACTAATCTTACTACTATTGGTGAAAATGCATTTTTAGGCTGTACTAATTTAACAAATCTTAATTTTAATAACACATCATCTCTTACCACCATTGGTAAAAGGGCATTTTCTTGTACTAATAATATAACAACAATTGATTTTAGTGATGCAATTAATATTGAATACATTGGAGAATCTACATTTGGTCAATGTATTAATTTAAATTCTATAATTATTAATCCACTAAATACTCATTACACATCAGAAGATGGTGTATTATTTACTAAAGATAAAAAAATATTACATACATATCCAACTAATAAAATTGATACAAATTACACTATTCCAGAAACAGTTGAATCTATTAATAATTTTGCATTTCTTTATTTGAATAATTTAACAAATCTTAATTTAGCTAATACCAACAATCTCAAAACTATTAATAGACTTTCATTTTATGGTTGTCATAATTTAGCAACAGTTAATTTAAGTAATGCAACTAACCTTGAGAATATTGAAGAAAATGCCTTTGCTCATTGCGATAATTTAATAACTGTTAATTTAAACAATACAACAGCTCTTAAAAATATTGGCACAGCTGCATTTGATCACTGTGATAACTTAACAACAATTGATCTTACTAATGCTACTTCTCTTAAAACTATTAAAGCAAGAGGATTTTATAAATGTCCTAAATTAACTACTGTTGATTTAAGCTATTCAACTAACCTTGAAAATATCGAAGATTATGCATTTATAGATTGTACTGATTTAAAAACTATTTATGTAAGTGATGCTGATAAAATTACTCTATTTGATGAAAATAACATCACTGATGATTGTGACGTTTTAGTTAAAACACATCCTGTCACACCTCCAGAAGATCCAGGAGATGATCCAGAGGATGAACCAGGAGATGAACCTGAAAAAGATCCAGAAGATGATCCAGGAACTGAGTCAAAAGATGAAACAGGAAATGATCTTGAAGATAAACCAGCAATAACAAAACCAGAAGTTAAATCTAATGGAAACGCAGCTAACACAATTAAACCTGTTATACAAGAAGACAGCTTTAAAGTTATATTCACAGATAAAGAATTAGCAGGTACAGATAAATTAGAAATTAATTTAAAAGTTGATGAAATTAAAAAAGATAATGTAAATAAAGCAGAAAAAGAAATTATAAGTAATTATATTAAAAATCTAGAAGGCAAAATAAAAATAGACACTGTTTTAGACATTTATCTTGAAAAAATAGTTGGCACAACAACAACTAAACTAACTAATTTGCCATCTGACATTGAAATTACAATAAACATTCCTGATTCATTAAAAGGAAAAAACAAAGAATTCTCAATTATTAAAATACATAACAACAAAATAGATTTACTAAAAGATTTAGACACAAATCCAAACACAATCACATTTAAAACAGATGAATTCTCAACATATATGATAGCAGAAACTGTTCCAACTACAACTGTTGATAACTCTAATAAAACAAACAAAGATGCTACAAAAAACACTACAAACACAACAGATAATCCAAAAACAGGTTCTAACTCAAATGTATACTTACTAGTATTTTTACAATTAGCATTTTTAGGTTTAATAAAAATTTCATATGATAACAAAAAATCAAAAAACTGATATAGAATATCTACATTATTTAAAACACAAAAACTTTTTATATTATAAGGAAAATTTGGTTATGAAAAACATACTATTAAAAACACTAAGCATAGCTTTAGCAGCAACCTTAATTTTTATTTCAGGATTTGTTAAACATGACTTTGTAAATGCAGCAGCACCTGTTTACGCGATATTACAAAAAGATGGAAGAATTGATACATCAGATTCAACTGGCACAAAATCAGGTCCAGAAAATATTGATAATAAAACTGTAACACATTTATTTATAGCTAATGATGTTGAAATTATTCAAGATGCTGCTTTTGACACTTGTTATAACTTAACAACTGTAGATTTTAGTAATGCTACTAGCCTTCAAACTATTGGTACTGATGCATTTTATGATTGCGCTAATCTAGCAGCACTTGATTTAAAAAACGCAACTGCTCTTACTACTATAGGTAATTATGCATTTTCTTCTTGTGATGAATTAAATACAATTGATTTAAGTGGCTTACCTTCTCTTACAAATATTAATAAAAATGCATTTTCTGACTGCTATGATTTATTAACTGTTAACTTAAGCAATATGCCTGTTCTTACGACTATTGGTCCATATGCATTTAAACATTGTGATAATTTAGAAGTTGTTGATTTTAGTAACTCAGCTGCTCTTACTACTATTGAATCTCAAGCTTTTGGTTATTGCAAAAAATTATCAAGTGTTGATTTTAGTAATGCAACTGCTCTTAATACTATTAAATCTCAAGCTTTTGCCTATTGTGATAATTTATCAACTGTTGATTTTACTAATGCATCTTCTCTAACTACTATTGAATCTCAAGCTTTTGCCTATTGCGACAATTTATCGAATATTAATTTTAATGGAACAACTTCTCTTGCCTCTGTTAAATCAAACGCATTTATTTCATGTGAAAATTTAACAACTATTGATTTTAATGATTCTATTAATCTTAATTATGTTGATAGTAATGCTTTTTTAGGATGTGAAAAATTAACTTCTATAAATATTGACGCAACTAATCCTAATTTCACATCAGAAGATGGTATATTATTTAGTAAAGATAAAAAAATATTACATACCTATCCAATAGGTAAAACAAATATGGATTATACTATACCAAGTACTGTTGAAAATATAGGACAAGATGCATTTAAAAATTGTAGTAATCTACAATCAATTGATTTTAGTAATGCTACTAATCTTAAAACTATAAGTGCAAATGCTTTTTACAACTGTAGTAATTTAACAAATATCAATTTAAACAATGCAGCTGCTCTTGAAACTATTAACGAACGAGCATTTATGCTTTGCACTAATTTAACAGATGTTAATTTAAATAATGCCACTGCTCTTAAAACTCTTGATAATTCTGCATTTTGTTCTTGTCGCAAATTAACAAATGTTAATTTGAATTGTGCAACTGCTCTTGAATGCATTGGAATGGCTGCATTTTCTGGTTGTATTAATTTAACAACAATTGATCTTACTGATGTAACTTCTCTTAAAGTTATTCAAATGGGAGCATTCGGCAGTTGTTATAAATTAGATACTATTGATTTAAGGTCTGCAGATAATCTTACAACTATTAAAAAAAGTGCATTTGATGATTGTACTAGTTTAAAAAATATTTATGTAAGTAGCACTGATAAATTTGCTTTATTTGATGAAAAAGTTGCTACTGATTGTAACGTTTCACTTGAACCAATTTTACCACCAACAATAAAAATAGATTCTAATGGAAATGCTTCTGATATAATTAAATCTGTTGTAAAAATAGAAAAAATAACAGAAGTATTTGCAGATGATGAATTAATAAGTGGAAAAGAATTAAATTTTGTTGTTGAAACTAATAAAATTAATCAAGTAGATCTAAATACACAAGAACAAAATATTTTAGATAATTATCTAAAAACATCAGCTAAAAAACTTAATGTAAATAATGTGTTTGATATTAATATCAAAAAAACAGTTGGAACAACAGCTACTAAATTAACTAACTTACCATTTGAAATTGAATTTACAATTAATCTTCCTGATTCAATAAAAGACACTGATAAAGAATTTTCAGTTATTAAAATACATAATAACAAAATATTACTGTTAAATGATTTAGGCACAAATCCAAATACACTTACTTTTAAATCAGATAAATTCTCAACATATGTGTTAGCAGAAACTGTTCCAACAACTAATGCTGATGATACTCCTGACGATAAAACTAAAGATAACACAAGTAATGCTGACGATAATAAGACAAGCAATACCAACAACACAGGTAATACTAACACTGATACTGATAAAACAAAGAATACTAATAACACAAGTAATACTAATACTAATAACACAAGTAATATTAATACTGATAAAACAAACAATATCAATAAAGATACTACAAATGGCACTACCAATAAAACAAATAATCCAAAAACAGGATCTAATTCAAACGTGTGGTTATTAGTATTTTTACAATTAGCATTTTTAGGTATAATTGAAATTTTATATATTAAAAAGAAAAAAATTTAATATAATAAACAACTACAATATTAAAAATAACTAAATATAACCTTGAAAATTCTTTATTATGAAGAACTTTCAAGGTTTTTATTTTTTACATCTTATAAATGAACAATAAATAATATGACATAATATAATTTATGAAAAAATATAAATAAATCTTTAATTAATAATTAATATATAAAGTTTTATCACAAAATTATTGCATAATTCGCCACAATATATTATAATATTATGGTATTTAATTTATAAGGAGAAGAAAATGTTATTTAATTCGTATATTTTTGTATTTTTATTTTTACCATTAGTTTTATCTGGATATTTTGTCTTAAATCATTTTAAAAAGGAAATTTTTGCAGAATATTTCTTGATAGGAATGTCACTTTGGTTTTATGCTTATTTTAACTTAAGCTACTTACCTATAATTGTAATAAGTGTTGTTTTAAACTTTATTTTAGGACGTGCTTTTTTAAGTGATTTAAAACAAAAAATCAAACTACCACTTTTTATTTTTGCTTTAATAGCCAATGTTGGAATATTATTTTATTATAAATACATGGGCTTTTTTGTACAAAATATAAACGCAATTTTTAATACTGATCTTATTGTTAAAAATATTCTTTTACCATTAGGAATCAGCTTTTTCACATTCCAACAACTAAGTTACATAGTAGACAGTTATCGTGGGACTATTCCAAAGTATACATTTAGACAATACAGTCTTTTTGTAACATTCTTTCCACAACTTATTGCCGGACCAATTGTTTTACATAATGAAACTATACCTCAATTCCAAGATAAATCAAAGAAAAAATTTAATTGGGATAATTTTGCAATAGGTCTAATGGCCTTTTCACGAGGAATGGCAAAAAAAGTTTTAATTGCTGATGCTTTTGGAAATGTTGTAAATTGGGGATACGGGAATATTGAAAGCCTTGGAACTACAAATGCAATATTTGTAATGTTAAGTTACACAATTCAGATATATTTTGATTTTAGTGGATATTGTGATATGGCAACTGGTATTGGAAAAATGTTTAATATCGATATTCCAATGAACTTCAATTCTCCATATAAAGCATTAACTGTAACTGATTTTTGGAAAAGATGGCATATTACTTTAACAAGATTTCTAAGAACGTATATATACTTTCCTCTTGGAGGAAACAGAAAAGGAACAATTAGAACATATCTAAACTTATTTATTGTATTTTTCATTAGCGGCTTATGGCATGGAGCAAATTATACATTTATAGTTTGGGGAGCATTACATGGCTTGTTCATGATATTTGAACGTATTTTCAAAAATAAAATTGTAAAAATCCATCCTGCGTTAAGTTGGCTTATAACTTTTATATTTATAAATATAACATGGATTTTCTTTAGATCCGAAAACTTAGATACTGCAATTTCATTAATAAAGCAAATACTTAAATTCAACTTCACACCATTATCAAACACAATGATGGCAACATTTAATTTTGATATTATTAATTTCATACTTCCTCGTTTTAGCCATTTTGGATCTTTTATCGGAAGAATAGGAAATTATCTAAGTTTAAATTATGGTGTATATACAATAATTATTGTAACAATAGGCATGCTTTTCTTTAAAAATACAAATGAAAAAATTGATAAATTTAAATTTTCTTATAAAAACGCAATATTTAATAGTATTTTATTATTTTTATCAATAATATCATTTGCTGGAATAAGTACATTTTTATATTTTAATTTTTAATAGGAGAATAAAATGAAAAAAAGTAAAAAATATTCAATAACATTAATAATAATACTTTTATTCTTATTAACTAGTTTAGCAAGTTTAATAATAGTTTGCGATCCATATTTTCATTTTCATGCTCCACTTAATAAATTTAGTTATAAATTATCTAATGAAAGATATCAAAACGATGGAATAACTCGTCATTTTAAATATAATGCAATTATTACCGGAACATCTATGACGGAAAATTTTAAAACTTCAGAATTTGATAAACTTTTTTCTGTTAATAGTATTAAAATACCCTATTCAGGAGCAACATATAAAGAAATAAATGACTCATTAAAACGTGCACTTAAATATAACCCTAATATAAATATTATTATTAGAGGATTAGATACAGGTAAAATAATGTTTAAAAAAAATATTATGAGGTATGAATCATATCCTATATATTTATATGATGATAATATTTTTAATGATGTAAATTATTTATTTAATAAAGATATATTTTTTGGAGATTATATTAAATTATTCGTTGATTGCAATATATCTAATAAAAATAATAATATTATCAAAAAATTTCACATAACATCTTTTGATGATTATGCTAATTGGACAAAATATCACGAATTCAATTCACAAAATGTATTAAATTCCTATTCCAGATTAGATAACAAATCTCTAAAGCAAGAAACAATTAGTGAAAAAGAAAAAAACATTATTAAAGAAAATATTGAACAAAATATAATATCATTAGCAAGAAAACATAGTAATATAGATTTTTATTATTTTTACACACCATATAGTATTGTATGGTTTGATAATATGAACCAACAAGGCAAGTTAAACCTAACATTAGACTGTATAAAATATGCTACAAGCTTAATATTGGAACAAAAAAATATAAAATTATTTTCTTTTTTAGATTGTTATGAGATAATTACTAATTTAAATAATTATAAAGACATATATCATTATAATGAAAACATAAATTCCTTAATGCTTAAATACATGAAAAATGATGAACATTTACTTACTGAAGAAAATTACGAAAAACACTTTGAAAATTTAAATAATTTTTATTTAAATTATAATTATAATAGTATTTTTAAAATTAGTTAATAATTATAGGAGAATAAAATGAAAAAAAGTAAAAAATATTCAATGACATTAATAATAATACTTTTATTATTATTAACTAGTTTAGCAAGTTTAATAATAGTTTGCGATCCATATTTCCATTTTCATGCACCAATTAAAGTATTTAATTATAAATTATTTAATGAAAGATATCAAAACGATGGAATAACTCGTCATTTTAAATATAATGCAATTATTACTGGAACATCTATGACGGAAAATTTTAAAACTTCTGAATTTGATAAACTTTTTTCTGTAAATAGTATTAAAATTCATTATCCAGGAGCATCATATAAAGAAATAAATGATTCATTAAAACGTGCAATTAAATATAATCCAAATATTAATACAATTATTAGATCACTAGATACAAGTAAAGTAAATAATGAAAAAAATGTGATGAGATATAAATCGTATCCTACATATTTATACGATGATATAGTTCTTAATGATATAAAATATTTATTTAATAAAGATATATTTTTTGGAGATTATATGAATTTATTTCTTGACTACAATATATTTAATAAGACTAATAATACGTTAAAAAAATCTCACATAACATCTTTTGATGAATATGGTAATAAATCAAAAAATTGCAAATATAATTCGGAAATAGTATTAAAATATTATAAAAGAATAAAAAATAAACCATTAAAACAAATTCAATTTAATAAGAACTATGAAATTATCATTAAAGAAAATATTGAACAAAATGTAATATCATTAGCAAGAAAACATCCTAATATAGATTTTTATTATTTTTACACACCATATAGTATTGTATGGTTTGATAATATGAATCAAAAAGGTAGGTTAAACCTAACATTAGACTGTATAAAATATGCTACAAGCTTAATCTTAGAACAAAAAAACATAAAACTATTTTCTTTTTTAGATTTATATGAAACAATTACTAATTTAGATATTTATAAAGACACTATTCATTACAATCAAGATATAAATTCTTTAATGCTTAAATATATGAAAAATGATGAGCATTTACTTACTAAAGAGAATTACGAAGAACACTTTAAAAATTTAAATAATTTTTATTTAAATTATGATTATGATAGTATTTTTACTAATGAACAATAATTATTATTTGTAATCAAATTTATATTATTAAAAGACACTTATACAAGTGTCTTTTTTATTATAGAAAAGCAAACAAAAAGAACGTTATATTTTATTAAAATATAACGTTCTAAAATTATTACTCTATTTATGTAATACTATTTTGCTTCACAAACTTCTTTAGATTCTTTTTCTTCGGATTGATTTTCAGACTTTTTCTTCATTTTTGCATATGATACAAAACAGAAGATAGTCTGTAAAATTATAAAAGGCACATAAATAATCATTAACAATCCAGATACTACATACAATATACCTGAAACAAGTGCAGACCAACGTGCTTTAATTGCCCAACCTATCCAACTAAAAAGTGCTGATAAAGCTACAAAGAACATATGTGGTGCAACTAATGCAGTTGCAAGTCCTCCTGCTACTGCTTCTGTTCCTTCTGATGATGCAGTTGTTCCTATAAAGTATACAATCAAATAAATAAAATATGCTGTACCAAGAAGAGCTGATACTAATAATAATTTACTTCTTTTCATTATAATTTCCTCCATTTTTAACTATATATTTATACATATATTACATACAATTATTATATACCAAAAAATATGTTTAGTCAATTACTAAAATGCTTTTTTATATAATTTATTGTAAAAATAAGTTATTATATATTGTAATAACTTATTGTTTTTTATATAATAATATGTTATTATGGATTGTTGACTTTTTAAAGTTCAACATAATATTTTACAACATATAAGGAGAAAAAAATTATGAAAAAAATAATATCGTTATTATTAACATTTAGCCTTGTTTTCACATTAAGTGCTTGTGGAAATGACTCTACAGCTAATGAAACTGATAAGAAAAATGATTCAAACGTATCATCATCAACTAAAACTGATAAAGAAGCAGAAAAAGATTCATCTACAGTTGAAATTAAAATACCTGCTGAACTTGTAAGTGAAGATGATACACAAGAAAATCTTGATTCAGCTGCAAAAGAAAAAGAGTGGAAATCTGCTAAATTAAATGAAGATGGATCAATTACTTATGTTATGACAAAAAAACAACATAAAAAATTCATGGAAGAAACATTTACAAATTCAAAAAAGAAATTGATAGCCTTGTTGGATCTGAAGAATTTCCTAACTTCGTTAAAATCGAAAATAATGATAATTTTACAGAATTCAAAATTACAACAAAAAGTGAAGAACTTGATATGATTGAATACGCATCTTCAATAATGTTCTATGGAATATCTGGTATGTACAACATTGTTAATGGTACACCAGATAATAGCTGCAAACTGATTTTTATTAATGATAAAACTGGAAAAGTTATTGAAGAAATGAATTCAAATGATGCAGACTAATAACTAAAAATTAAAAAACCGTCTTGTAAACAAACAAGACGGTTTTTATTATATATAATCTATTTATATTTATCTATTGATTCCCACCAAGCAAATGATAAATTTGATATAGAAGTTTCTGTATCTATAATAGGTTTTATAACATATAGCCTTGTGCTTCCTGGATACAATATAATAGAACCATTAGGATAACCATCTGATGATTCAAAAGAAGGAATACTTCTTGTATATACTTTTGTTCCACATATATCCATATCTACATTACCATATAATAATTTCAAATTACTACAATCATGACATTTTGTATTACCACTGTCTTTACACTTTGATTCTATAATGTTTTTTCCTACTTTTCCTTCTGCATACACTTCAACCTGAATTGGAGAATTTGAATAATTTGAGCATGTCAATTTATTCAAATAAACAATTGAATTTGATGATGCAGGATTATATAACATAACAACACCAACATCATTAGATCCTACATTAATATTTGGCACTGTTCCAAAATAATATTGACAATTATTGCTTTGAGAAAAACCTTCACCTACTGTTGCAACCAATGGAATACAATCATTATAATAACTCATTATTACACCTCCACAAATACTTTATTATATGCTAACAATAAAATATAAGTGATGATCTTTTATTTTATTACCTATTTTAATATATTAATACTTAAACATAACTTAATTTAGTATTTTATATAATATTAACTTTAAATAATACGTTAGTTTTGATATAATATAATATAATTATAAAATAACAGAGGTGACATATGTCTAATAACTTAAAAATATTTAATTGCAACATGGAATTAACTCTTGATATAATAGGTGG
Organism: Oscillospiraceae bacterium; assembly: GCA_965226565.1. Classification (GTDB taxonomy): domain Bacteria; phylum Bacillota; class Clostridia; order Oscillospirales; family Ruminococcaceae; genus SZUA-444. The sequence goes on along the minus strand of CBDDDI010000006.1, from coordinate 94,389 downwards.
CAAATGGAAAACACTTATTATTTTTCATATTGGAAATCAACAAAATGTACGATATTCAAAATTAAAACGTTTAATACCAAATATTAATGAACGTGTACTATCTAGAGAACTAAGAGAGCTTGAAAAATCAAATATAATATCAAGAAAAGTTTTTGATGAGAAGATATTACATGTTGAATATTCTTTAACAGAGATAGGAAATGAGATTTTACCTATACTAAATTCTCTTACTAAATGGGGCAATGAATATAACCAAAAATATAATTATGCTAAAGTAGTATGTAAAGGCGAATAAAAAACATTAAATTAAAATATACGATTTTTTAAATTAGCTATACATTATAATGCTAAAAAATACAAATAAATCTATTTTTCAACATATTGCAGTATATATGATTTTATATTTAACGAAATATTTATAATTATATACAAAATATTACTTGAAATATTATCTAAAATAAATTACAATTTTTATATAATAAGTTTTAATTTTAAACATAAACAACATAGCGTTGGTAATGTTTAAAATGTGATTAAAAAAAGGATGATGATTTATGAAAAAATTTTTAGCAACTTTGATGGCATTAACAATGGCTGTACTTTGTATTCCAAAATTAAGTTGGTGTGAAGTATCTGCTTTTAACAACGAGATTGAAATTAATAATATTAATTTCAAAGATGAAGTATTAAGAGAATATGTTTTAAAAAATATAGACACAAATAACAACCATAGTTTGTCTCAAGATGAAATTAATGCAACAGAATATATTTATATTAATAAAGAATATAAAATTAATGACGCTAAAGGTCTAGAATATTTTACATCTCTAGATTCACTTAGTATAGAAAATTCAAATATCTCATATTTAGATTTAAGCAATAATACTAATCTTACAACAGTATATTTATTTAACACAAATTTAAATAATATAAATCTAAGTAAAAATACTAATCTTGAAAGTTTAGAAATATCAAATTCTAATATTTCAAAAATTGATGTAACTAACAACACTGCTTTAACTTATTTGTGTTTATATAATACAAGAATCACAAATCTAGATTTATCTAAAAACAACAAAATCCGTACTTTAAACCTAGATTACTCAAAAATTAAAAATATAGATTTAAGATATAACACTGCACTTACATATTTAACTTTATCACATACAAGAATTTCAAATATAAATTTAAGAAATAATACTAATCTTACATTCGTAAGTTTATTTGACACATATGTTTCAAATATAGACCTAAGCAATAATACTAAACTTACTGATTTAGAACTCAGCTCTTCTAATATCTCAAGATTAGATTTAAGTAATAATAAAAAAACTTAAATATTTAGATCTAACTAATACAATGGTTTCAAATATAGATCTAAGTAATAATACTGAGCTTACTGATTTATCTTTGGATAAAACTTATATATCAAATATAGATTTGACTAATAATACTAACCTTTCTAGTTTAAATTTATGTTCTACAAGAATTTCAAAACTAGATTTAACTAACAATATTAATCTTACTAATTTAGCTTTATCAGACACAAGGCTATCAGAAATTGATTTAAGTAATAATACAAAACTTTCATTTGCTGATTTACAAAATACTGCTTTATCAAAATTAGATATAAGTAATAATAGATTACTTAGATATCTAGATGTACGTAATACATACATTACTTATGTAGATACAAGTAATAACTATATGCTTAGAAGTTTCTTTATTAACTAAATAATAAAAGCATATTTAATTAAAAAACCAGATAGAATTTTATTCTATCTGGTTTTTATTATTTAATCTTAATAATATTATTAATTTATATTTTTTAAAACTAATAAAATAAATACTTGATTCTAAAATATTATTTTATTCGATAGTATATATATAATATAATAACATAAATAGAAAATATAATTTTACATATACTAGAATTGCTTAATAAACTAAGCAGTAAAAATTATTAAAATATGACTATACAAAACATGTATATAAAACTAAATAACACACGGACAAATATATCCGTAATTGATAAATTTTAAAATAGTAATTATAATATTGTTATTGTATGAAGATAATAATATAAATTACTTCATGCTAGACATTTTATTATAAGGAGATTTGTTTATGCTATTAAAAGACAAGAATATCGATCATATTAATTTGACAGTACCTAATTTAGAAAAATCTATAGAGTTTTATACAAAAACACTTGGATTTAAAATGACAGATAGATTTAGTGATGGTGAAATGGATTTTGTATTTATTACAAATGGAAAAATTGTTTATGAATTACTTGAAGATCCAACACTTAAAGAAACTAAGCTTGATCATATTGCTTATACTTCAAAAGACATACAAGCTGATTATGATTATTTTAAAAATCTAAACATCGATTTGTTACTTGGAGAAATAGATTACCTTGATTTTCTATTTGAAAATGGTGTTTACTATTTCTTTATTAAAGGCACAGGAAATGAAAAAATAGAATTTTGTCAAATGAAAGGATAATATTATGAATTCAATATTTACTCGAAGAAGCGTTAGAACTTTTTTAGACAAAAAAGTTGAAACAGAAAAAGTACAAGAAATATTAAAAGCTGCTATGCAAGCTCCATCCGCAGCAAATCAACAACCATGGGAATTTATTGTTGTAAGAGGAAAAGATAATTTAGAAACTCTTGCAAAATGCAATCCTTATGCTGGTTGTTTAAAAAATGCTGATTTAGCTATTGTTACTCTTGGAAACAAAACAAAAATGACTTTTCCACAATACTGGCAACAAGATTTAGGTGCTGCTACTCAAAACATGCTTTTACAAATTACTGAACTTGGACTTGGTGCTGTTTGGCTTGGTACTGGACCTGATGAAGATAGAATGGAATATATCCAAAAACTATATGACTTGGATGAAAATTTATTACCATACAGCATTATAGCTGTTGGATATCCAAAAGATGATAATGCTAACCATTTTGTTGACAGATTTGATGAAGATAAAATACACTATGTTAATGAAAAATAATAAATAAATATAAATATTTTTTCTAATTTATGTTATAATTATAAGCGAATAAATTATCACACATTTAATTGGAGGTTTTTTCATGAAAATACTAATTGTTGATGATGAAAAAGATATTCGTGGTTTAATTAAACTTTATTTAGCAAATGAAAATTATGAAATGATTGAGGCTGAAGATGGAGTTGAAGCATTAGAGAAAATTGATGAAACAATTGATCTTGTTTTGCTTGACTCTATGATGCCCAATATGAATGGAATTCAAACTTGCTTAGAAATTAGAAAAAAATATACTACTCCTATTGTATTTTTAACTGCTAAATCAGAAGATATGGATAAATACACCGGATTTTCTTCTGGTGCTGATGATTATATAACTAAACCTTTTAATCCTATTGATTTAACAGCACGTGTTAAAGCTCATATTAGAAGGTTTAGAAAATATACAAAAAATGAAATAGATACAAATCAAATTGTTTTAGGAGATTTAACTGTAAATCTGCTTGGAAAAAATGTATATAAAAATGACAAGCAAATTAAACTTACTAAAATAGAATTTTCTATTTTAGAATTGTTTTTAAATAATAGAAATAGAGTTTTTAGCCTTGAACAAATATACACAAAAGTTTGGGGAGAAGAAAGTGTATTAAATGCAGAAAGCACTGTTTCTGTTCATATAAGAAATTTAAGAAATAAAATTGAAGACGATATAACTAATCCAAAATACATTAAAACAGTTTGGGGGAGTGGATATCGTGTGGATTAAAAAAATTGCCACTTCTATTTATGTTTCTATTTTTGTTAGAATGGCATTTTCTGCAATTTTATGTTTAAGCTTATTTTTCATTCTTATTTTTTTGTCCAATTCATATATTGAACAGCGTAATTCAGATTTTTTTGTACGTCAACAAGAAGAAATAGATGTTTTATTAGAAGATATAAAAAACACAATATCAGATAAAAGTCTGACTTATCAAGAAGCTAAAAGAACAAAATTTGTTAATGATAAATCAGTTTACAACGTTTATTTTTTGGATATATCTAATGAACTTGTGAAAGAATTAAACACTTTTTTTAATTTTGATTTTTTAAATAATGAACATTTATATGAAATTTCTTTTGCTGATACAGATGGTTTTATTGTAATTAAATCTAATAAAGTAACTAATGCAACAAACTTTCTTTATATTTCATCATCTGTTTTTTGCATAATATTATTTTTTGTATTATGTATTTATTTAATTTTTAGACAATTATCTTATCTTAAAACTATAGAAAAAGGTATAGATTTTATTGCTGATAATAATATTCTTTATAAAATACCTATTAAAGGCGATGACGAATTAGCAAGATTAGCTATGAGTATAAACAGTATGGGCAATAGTTTATATAACAAAAGACAAAAAGAAAGAGAAGATGAAATAAATCAAAGACTTTTAATTACAAATATGTCTCATGATTTAAAAACTCCTCTTACATCTATAAATGGTTATATTGATATAGCTAAAAATAAACTTTCTGAAGATGATGAAGTTTATCAATATATTTGCATTGCTAAAGAAAATGGTGCAAGACTAGAAAAACTTGTAAATGACTTATTTTTATATAGCAAAATCATTAGTGGTGATATGCCTATAGAGCTTAGAAATATTAATATTAATATTATGCTCAAACAAATATTAGAAATTAGAACAGAAAATATTATTTCTAATATAGAAAAAAAAGATTTAATAGCTAATATTGATGCAGAAAAATTCCATCGTGTTATGGATAATTTAATTAGTAATGCTAAAAAGTATGGTATTAAAGACAAACCTATAAATGTTTTAGCTTATTTGAAAGATAAAGATATTGTTATTGAAGTCAAAAACTATACTAATGATAAACTTAACGATAACCTTGAGATACTTAAAAATAGACTATACACTGCACGTGAATATAGAACAAATGGTTCATCTGGTCTTGGCCTTTCTATTGTTACTGAATTGCTAAACATGATGAATGGATCATTAGAACTTTCTTTTTATGATAAAATCTTTACTGCTAAGATTACATTACCAAAAATTTAATTTCTTTAAACTTTCTTTCAAATTCCTTTTAGATTTCTTTTAAAAAATCTAAAAGGTTTTTTTATATAATGTTCTATAATTAATATGTAAATTAAAACATGAATCTTATAACTATTAAAATGTTTTTGTTGTTTAAATTTAGCTTCACTAAATATAAAAAAATAATATATGAAAATTCTACATATATGTGACGTAATACATAAAAGTGACTTTAGGAGGAATAATTATGAAGAACGCAATTATAATACCTGCTCTTGAACCTAATAATAATTTAATTTCATATATTGAGGAGTTAATAATTAATAAATTTGAACATATTATAATTGTTAATGACGGTAGTAGCAAAAAATCAGACTATATTTTTAATGAAATTAGCACAAAGAAAAACTGTATTGTTTTAACTCATACAGAAAACATGGGTAAAGGTGCTGCACTTAAAACTGCAATTAGATATATTAAAAATAGCATGCCAGAAATTGAAGGTATTATTACTGTTGATGCTGATGGACAACATAGTGTTAATGATGTTAAAAGAATGAATAACGCTTTAATAAAAAACAAAGACAGTCTTATTTTAGGTGTGCGTGATTTTGATAAAAACACTCCACTTAGAAGTAGAATTGGTAATGTGCTTTCTGCAAAAACTTTAAAATTAATATACGGAATAAAATTAAACGATACACAAACAGGATTAAGAGCTATTTCTTCTAAATACTTTAACTGGCTCCTTTCATTAAATGGACAAAGATATGAATATGAACTTAATATGATTATCTTTAGCAAAAAAATTTCACTAGCAATTCATACAATTACTATTCAAACATTATATTTTGACAATAACTCAGATAGCCATTTTAGAGCAATACGTGATGGCGGAAAAGTTTATTTCCAAATGTTAAAAGGTCTCTTTCAATACATAGGCAATTCAATAATATCAGGTGGAACAGATATAATTTTATTCACAATCTTATTTTATATAATTAATTTGTATACTTCAAAAGTTGTAGCAACAGCAATTGCTGCTACAATTGCAAGAATTGTCTCTTCAGTGGTTGATTTTAAATTAAATCGTAGTACTTTTGCAAGCAAATCTACTACCACATACAAAGCATATTTTAAATATTACACATTATGGATAGCTCAACTTTGTACATCTATTTTATTAGTTAACTCACTTAGTAGTTTATTTAAAATTGTCCAAACAGCTATTAAGCCTTTTTCAGATTTAGTGCTAGCTATAATAAGTTATCAAATCCAACTTCATTGGGTATTTAAAACTAAAATAGAACAAAAAAGTAAAGAACAAAATAAACGACGAAACAAACAATTATCAACTAGTAATTAAATAATATCTTAACCAAAATATAGAAAGGTGATGTTATGAAAAAAGCAACAGAATTTAATGAATTAGTACAAGATTTGCTGCAACATCCTCTTGTACAAAATATGCGTAATATGAAACAACATTCAAATTCTGTAAATTTATTAGAACACTGTGTATATACAGCATATATTACGTATATAGTTTGTGATTTTTTAAATTTAAACACAAAAGAAACTACCAGAGCTGCATTATTACATGATTTCAGAACAGAAGAAAATCCAAGAATGAAATGCATTTTAAGTCACAGCAAAAAAGCATTATTAGAAGCTAACAAGTATTTTAATTTGACAGATTTTCAAAAAAATATAATTGTATCACATATGTGGCCTCTTAATCCTCGTTTATTTCCGAAATCAAAAGAAGCTTTAATTGTAAATTTTGCAGATACTTACTGTGCTACAATGGAAATGTTACATGTTTTTAGAAAAACTGAAACTGCAAAAGAACTATCAAATATTACATTCTGTACTTAATATTAAAATAGATGTTGGATATTTTCCAAACATCTATTTTTTTATTTTACTTTTTAATCTTTAATATTTTTTTACTAGCTACAAATATAATAAACATTGAAGCTACAATATAAATCAATAAAACTGTTTGATTATCTTTTGTGCCTGTAGGTGGATTAACTTCTGCTTCATTGCCTTCATGTCTTTCAACATTTTTAATTTCTTCATTATCATTTTTAATTTCTCGGTCATTTTTAATTTCTAGGTCATTTATAACATCTTTATTACCTGTTACAGGAATTTCATTATTTATTAAATTATTGTGATCTGTAGTAGAATCATCTTGTCCATCATCCACTATTAATTCATCACTTTTATCTTTATTTATTTCCTCATATTGTGCTTCTATAGTAATATCATGAGTAATATTTTTTAAACTTTTCATACTCCAACCTATAAATTTATGATTCTTTTTAGATGGAGTTTTTAATTTTGAAACATCTTCACCATGTTTAACAATTATTTTATCATTTTCTTCTCCATTATCATAATCAATTGTAACTACATATTCTTTTACTTTATAATTTTTCCACATTATAATATTTTTACTAACATTTTCGATATCTTTCCATGATGTTTTAGAATTTGTTTCTTGATATTTAATATTAAAATCTTTAGGTAAGTTTACAAAATCTTTTAACATAGGTGATTTAACAGATTTTCCATCTACTATATGAAAATCCATTACATATTTATTTCTATTTGTTTGGTCATAAACAATATACTTTACATTATGAATAATTGATTTTCTTATTTTAGCTATATATACAACATTTTTTGTCACTATATCATCTATTGTTCCGAATTTTTTATCATCAACAAATTCATATCCTTCTGGTAAATTATCTGGAGGAGTTGGAGTTTTTTCTCCATACACAATATTACTTATTGTTGAAATAGTTTTAATCTCATTAGTTTCAGTATCTTCATATTTATATATAACTGTATAATTATTTTTTTCACATAAAGCTTTAACTACAATATTATCTTTTATACCTACTATTTTTCCATCTTTAACTTCATAAATTTCATCCTTAAAATTTATATAATTTATACTTCTTTTACTAATACATAAAACTGGTTTTTTAATTTTATTATTCTCAACAATATCCCAACCTAAATATGTTATACCATTTTTGTTTGGAAATGATGGTGCTATCGAATTTTCATTGTAATTAACAATATCTTGTTTTATTTCTTTATTATTTTCATCAACATATATTACTTTAAAAGTCTTTATTGAAGATTTTTTATTAATTACTAAATTTGAAGTAATATTTAAAAACTTCTTATCCCATTTTGAATATAATCTACTTTCTTTAATATATAAATTTTTATTAGGCTCTGTAGCTGAATTCCCATATTTGATCTTTTGAGTTTTTCCAATTTGCTTGTCATCAACAAAAAATTTCACATCAAATACTTTCGTTTTTACAATTCTTGTTAATATTTGATCTTTTTGTACATTATCTATACCTACCCAATTATCACTAACAATTTCTAATGAAGGATCTAATTTACAAGGTTTTTTGACTGACTCACCTTCTAAAACATTATAATCATAACATTTCTTTTCACCAGTATCATTATTTATCATTTCATATTTAATTTTATATTTTTTTGGAATATTTGAAATAAAATCAACTTTAAATTTCTCTTCCTTATTCCCTTCTAACTGATTATTATAATTTATTATTGTCTTATTATTAGATTGTTGATGTTTGTAATTTTTAATTTTATATGTCATTGTTACTGTTTTATTATCACATATATTTCCTATTATCCAGCTTATTTTTCCATCTTCATTAATTATAGTTTCACCTTGTGTAACTTCCATACTATTCTTTATTAATTCACAATTTTGATCTATTTTTTCAGTTACTACAACATTTTGATATTTATTATCTTCAACTACATTTGGATAAACATCATCTAAAATATCTTTTATATATAGTTTTTCTGAATCCACACAATAACAGTTATTTATACTGCTTATACCAGCTTGAAAATTTTTGATATTCTCATCTTCGTTACATAACAAAACAGGTACTAACTGCACTGCGTTACCATCTTTCACTTGCATATCTTTTAATTTATTAGCAGTTTTTTCTGTTTGTTTTTTAACTTCATTAGTCGTACTATCTCCATTACCATATTTAGGTCTGTAATAATAATATTGTGGAAACGCATTTTGATGTTTTATTCTTGGTCCAGCCCATGTTGGACTTTCATTTCCAAACATTATTACTAATTTTTCTGTTGCTGTTGAATTTTCTAAAATTTCCTTAGCTTTAAAAATTCCTTGTTCTTGATTTATTTGTTTATTATTTTGTCCAGCTTCCGGATCTACCTCTATATTATTTACTATATTTTTTAAGGTTTGTGCATTTTCTTTAACATCAATTAATTCATACATTTTTTGTGCATACTTTCCAAATACAACTAAACCAACATTTACATTACAGTCATTAGATTCCAAATCTTCTATGAACTTTGTCACAATATTTTTTTGCATTTCCATTCTATTTATGTTATCAACATCATTAATATTGTCATACATATTTTTTGATCTATCCATTACCAAAACCACATCAAGGTTTGTATCTTTATATTTATCAATATAATTTATTTTTTCACCATCTATATTTAATTTAACTTCATATTCATTATTAACATCATTAATTTTTGTAATAGTTTTTTTCAAATTTTCATTAACATTATTTTCAGATGCAAATACTTGTACTGATAATGCAAAAAATAATACTGACGTCAAAAAAACTAAACTTATACTTTTTTTCATTTGTATATACCTCCAAATAATTCGACAATAAACGACATTTTTAATGATTTAAGTATACTAATATTGAGTTTCAAATCAGGTTACATAAATAATGAAATAGTTAGTTTTAAATAACATTATATAAATGCATAATTATAAACTTTTTTATTAGCCATTAATTATGCATTTTGACCACCAATATTTAACAAACAAAAGCCTTCTATCTATTAAAAGATAAAAGGCTTTTATAAATATATTCATTATTTATTTATAAATTTAAATATACTATTAAAATAAGGAATTAATATTTTGTTTTTTGCACTAAATAATTCATGTTTACTTTTTGGAACAAAAATAAGTTTTGATGAAGGAACATTATTTACAAATTTGTATATTCCACTTGCTTCTACTAAAGTATCACGTTCTGCTTGAAATACTAAAACAGGTATTTTAATTTTTTCAAGATTTTTTATTTTTAATATTTGATCAGTTACATTTAAACTTTGTTGAACCCATTTAAAAGATCCTCCATATGTTTGATATCTATTATTATTTTGTATTTTATCAAAAATAGAATTAAATCTTACTTCTGAAGTAGAAGAAAATTTATTATAATCTCTAATTCCATCATACGAATGATGTGTAAAAACATAATCTTTTCCTTTACCTAAAAATATCATTAATCTTGTTATAATTTTAATAAGTATCTTTGGATATCCTATAGATGGCTCCATCATCGGAGAACTTAATATAGCTTTATCAAATAAATTAGGATATTTTTGCAATACTCTCGCTCCAATTGCTCCTCCCATAGAATGTGCATACAAAATACATTCCTTCTCTTTTATAATAGGTTTAACAACTGTTTTTACAAAAAACGCAAAATCTTCTACATAATAATCAAAATCATCTATATGAACCAAAGATAAATCATCTACTTCACGTGTAGAATTACCGTGTCCTCTATGATCCATTATAAATACAGAATATCCTTTTTTCAAAAAATAATAAATTGTTTCAGTATATTTAGCTCCAAATCCTGTAAAACCATGTGAAATTACAACCACTTTTGACGAATTATAATTAATATAGTGTTCATAATAAATATAAATATCTTTTTTAGGATTGCAATATCCTGTTTTCTTATATTTTTCTAAATACGGCTCAACTTTATTTAGAATAGAATTCTTATAATTTTTTTCATCTATATAAAAAATATTTTTATTTAAAGAAAAATCTAATTTATACGCTTTACGCTTTAACTTCTCTTTTGCAAATTTAAACAATCTTATACCACCATTCCTACATAATATTTATATTTAATTATATAATATTATCTTATTACTGTAAATATCTCTTATTAATTTAGAGATATTCTATATTAATTTATTTTAATTTGAAAGGATTTATACAATGGACTCAAAAAATATTTTTGCTGCAATTTTAGCAGGTGGAATTGGAAGCAGAATGAGAAATTCAGATAAGCCAAAACAATTCCTTAAAATAGGTGAAAAACCTATTATTATTCACACAATAGAAAAATTTATTGTTGAAAATGAATTTGAAAAAATTATTGTTCTAACACCAAAACAGTGGATTAAACACACTGAAGATATGATTAATAAATATATTATTGCAAAAGATAAAATTGTTGTAATAGAAGGAGGAACAAGCAGAAATGCTACAATTATCAACTCTATTAATTATATAAAAGATAATTATACTTTAAATGATGACACAATTCTTGTTACACATGATTCTGTTAGACCTTTTGTGACACAAAGAATTATTAAAGATAATATTGAAATAACAAAAAAAGATGGTGCTTGTGATACAGTTATTGCTGCAACAGATACTATTGTTGAAAGCAAAAATAACAAACACATATCATCTATTCCTGATAGATCTATTATGTATCAAGGACAAACTCCTCAATCATTTAAAGCTAAAAAATTACAAGATATTTATAACACTTTATCTAATGAAGAAAAAGATATTTTGACTGATGCTTGTAAAATTCTATTGCTAAAAGGTGAAAAAGTTTCTTTAGTAGATGGTGAAGTTTTTAATATTAAAATCACATATCCATATGACATAAAAGTAGCTGAAGCAGTATTAAGTAAGGAGTGATAAAATGTTAAATTCCGTTTATCAACTAAAAAAACCTTATCAAATAGAAGTTATTTTTAAGGATATTACACTCGATAAAGAACACATTCTTGTTAGACCAACTTATTTATCAATTTGTAATGCAGATCAAAGGTATTATCAAGGAAAACGTTCAAAAAAAGTACTAAAAGAAAAATTGCCTTTGTCTTTGATTCATGAAGGCATTGGTAAAGTAGTTTTTGATCCTACTGGAACATTTGAAGTAAATGATACAGTTATTATGATACCTAATATTCCTACAGAAGATGATGAAATAATTGCTGAAAATTATCTTAGAACTAGCAAATTCAGAGCTTCTAGTGAAGATGGATTTTTACAAGAATTTATTTGCACTAAACCTGATAGATTAGTAAAACTTCCTGATAATATAAATCATGCTGTTGCAGCTTTTACTGAATTTTCAAGTGTTAGTTATCACGCAATAAAAAGATTTGAAAAAAACACTCATTCAAGAAAAAATATAATTGGTGTTTGGGGAGATGGAAATTTAGGATATGTTACTTCTATTTTCTTAAAGAAATTATATCCTGATTCTCTTATATATGTTTTTGGAGCAGTTGAATCAAAACTAAATGATTTCACTTTTGCTGATGAAACTTTTTTAGTTTCTGATATACCTAAAGACTTGAAAATAGACCATGCTTTTGAATGTGTTGGAGGAGTTTATTCAGGTGAAGCAATTAATCAAATTATTGATTATATTAATCCTGAAGGCACTATTTCTATTTTAGGAGTAAGCGAAGAAACTGTTCCTATTAACACTAGAATGGTATTAGAAAAAGGAATTAGAATTGTTGGAAGCAGCCGTAGTGGACGTTCTGATTATGTTGGTTTAATTAAACTTTATAATGAATATCCTGAGATAGTTAATTATTTGGAAAATATAATTAATGCTGAGATTGTTGTTAATAATATTTCTGATATTTTAGAGGCTTTTCAAAATGATATTAGCAAACAAAAAGGCAAAACTATTATGGCTTGGAATATATAATACTTTTAGAGAACTTTTTATTACTAAAAGTTCTCTATTTCTTTATAAAAATCACAAAAAAGCTGTTGACAAAATATAATAATAATGATATTATAAATTTGAGTAAACTAAAATTAAACATATGAATGGAGAAGCTTTATATGAGTTTTGCATTATCATTTGGCATAATAATTATAATTAGCATTATCGTGATTATTACAGATAGTGTTGATTTGTGTTGTGCAAAGTGATTAAAAAGCAAATAAATTAAAGCTTTATTTTGACTCTTGCAGCAATGCTGTAAGAGTCTTTTTTACTAATAAAAAGGAGAGTTGATGAGATAATGATTTTAACAGGAGCGCAAATTATAATTGAAGAACTAGTTAAACATGATGTGAAAACAATATTTGGTTATCCAGGAGGTGCTGTTTTACCTCTTTATGACGAAATCTACAAAAACTCCGACAGAATAGAACATATACTAACTGCACATGAACAAGGTGCATCACATGCTGCTGATGGTTATGCTAGAGTATCAGGAAAAACTGGTGTTGTTATTTCAACAAGTGGACCTGGTGCTACAAATTTAGTAACTGGAATTGCTAATGCATATTTAGACAGTGTTCCTTTGGTTGCTATTACAGGAAATGTTCCAGTGAATCTTTTAGGAAAAGACAGCTTTCAAGAAGTTGATATTATGGGAATTACTATTCCTATTGTTAAACACAATTTTGTAGTTAGAGATATAAATGATCTTGAATTTACTTTGGAAGAAGCATTTAAAATTGCTAACGAAGGTAGAAAAGGTCCTGTGCTTGTTGATATTCCTAAAAATATTCAAGTTGAATCTTGTGAATTTAAAGGAGATATTATAGATTTACCACAAAAAGAAAAAACTAATATTAATTTAGAAAGTGTAACAGAAATAATTAAAAATGCTAAGAGACCTTTTATTTATGCTGGTGGTGGAATATCTGCAAGTGATTCTCAAGACGAACTTTTAGAATTATCAAAAAGAATAAATGCACCTGTTGGACTTAGTATGATGGGAATTGATTGTTTACCTAATTCATATGAACTTAATCTTGGAATGTGTGGTATGCATGGTAAATATGCTGCTTCTGTTGCACAAGATGAATGTGATGTTATGATTGTTCTTGGTGCAAGATTTTCTGATAGAGCAACTGGAAACACTAAACATTATCAAAGCAACAAAACTATTATTCATGTTGATATTGATATTAGTGAATTTAATAAAAATATCGATACTCATATAAATGTATGTTCAAATCTTAAAGACTTTTTAGCCAATCTATTAAAAATTCTTCCTGAAAATTGTAATGAAGAATGGATTGAAAAAATTAGAGAATTTAAAAAAGTTGATATTATGCCACAAAGTAATGAGATTCTTCCTTACACTGTAATAGAAACTGTATCTTCTAAAATGAATGATGATACTGTTGTTGCAACTGATGTTGGCCAACATCAAATGTGGACAGTTCAACATTATAGATTTCAAAAACCACATACTCTTTTAACATCAGGTGGACTTGGTACTATGGGATTTGGATTTGGAGCTGCTATTGGAGGTTGTATTGCTAACAACAGAAAAAGGACAGTGTTTTTTACTAGCGAAGGCAGTTTTGGAATGAATTTAAATGAATTCTCAACTGCTGTAGAACAAAAACTTCCTATTGTTATCATCTTAATGAAAAATGGAGTTTTAGGAATGGTTCGTCAATGGCAAACTATGTTCCATGGCAAAAGATATTCTAGCACTGTTCTTGACAGAAAAACTGATTTTGTTGAAATTGCAAAAGCTTTTGGTGCTAATGGATATAAAATAAATTCTTTAGATGATTTAGAAAATATTTTGAATAATCTTGAACCAGATTCTCCTACTCTTATAGAATGTCCAATTAATCTTGATGAAAAAGTTTTACCAATGATTCCTCCTGGAGGAACTGTTAAAGATATTGTTGTTAAGGAGGAAAAATAATGGAGAAATTTACTCTTGAACTTATTGTTAAAAATCACTATGGTGTTTTAAATAGAATAACAGGTTTGTATGCAAGAAAAGGATATAACATTGATAGCCTTAATGTGAATGAAACATCTGATCCTAATTATTCAAGAATGTTAATTGTATCTAAAGGAAATGAAATAGTGCAAATACAAATGGTTAGACAATTAAACAAACTTTATGATGTCACCGAAGTAACGCTAATGACACAACAAAACATTTCGTTATTAGATAAGGGGGCCGTCCTTTGTTAACGTTAGATAGAATTTATCAAGCAGCTCATACACTTAAACCTGTTATTAGAAACACTGAACTTATTTTAAGCTCAAATATAGCAAATGATTGTGAACTGTATCTTAAACCAGAAAATCTTCAAATCACAGGTTCTTTTAAAGTTCGTGGATCTTATTTTAAAATTGCCTGTTTAAGTAAAGAAGAAAAAGCAAAAGGTATTATAGCTTGTTCTGCTGGGAACCATGCACAAGGTGTTGCTTTAGCAGCTCAAAAGCTAGGAATAAAAGCTACTATTTTTATTCCTAGCATTGCTCCTATTTCAAAAATTGAAGCTACCAAAAGTTATGGTGCCAAAGTTGTTATTGTTGATGGAATTTATGATGATGCTTATAAAAGTGCTATAGAATATCAAAAAGATACTGGTGGTGTTTTTGTTCATCCTTTTGAAGATACTGATGTTATGGCTGGCCAAGGCACAATTGGATTAGAAATACTTAGTGAAGCTGAAAATTTAGATGCTGTTGTTGTTCCTGTTGGCGGAGGTGGATTAGCTTCTGGAATTGCTTTTGCTGTGAAAAAACTTAATCCTAAATGTAAAGTTTATGGTGTTCAAGCTAAAGGTGCAAGCAGTATGTTTAATTCTATTAAAGAAAGTTTTAGACATGATTTGAAAAAAATCATGACATTTGCTGATGGAATTGCTGTTAAATCTCCTGGAGAAACTACATTTGAACATTGCTCTAAATATCTTGATGATATTGTTACTGTTACTGATGATGAAATTGCTACTGCAATATTATCTTTGATAGAACAACAAAAACTTGTTTCTGAAGGCGCTGGAGCAACTGCTGTTGCTGCTGTTATGTTTAATAAACTTCCTTTGAAAAATAAAAAAGTTTGTGCTGTTGTGTCTGGAGGAAATATTGATGTTAATGTGTTATCACGTGTTATAACTCGTGGATTATTAAAAACAGGTAGACGTTCATCTATTAAAATTGAAATGCTTGATAAACCAGGTCAACTTAAAGAAGTTTCTCAAATTATTGCTGACAAAGGTGCTAATGTTATCCAAGTTAGACATAATTATGGTGGTGAAAACACTGATATTATTGGCTGCTTTTTACACATAGCTCTTGAGACTAAAGACAAAGAACATTATCTTGAAGTTCAAAAAGCTTTACAAGATGCTGGATATGTTATTGAAGAAAACTAACTTGTAAAAAATATGTAAAATTTTGTATATTAATGAAAAATTAATATTATAATGATATAATTTAATTATACAATTATTTTAGAAAGGATGGATTAATAATGCAATACAAATGTGTGAAATGCGGAAACACAGAATATGAAACTGATGAATTCAGAGCTACTGGCGGAAGACTTTCAAAAGTATTTGATATCCAAAATAAAAGATTCCAAACTGTTAGCTGCACAAGATGTGGTTATACTGAACTTTATAAAGCTGTTACAAGCACTGGAGAAAATGTATTAGACTTTATCCTTGGATAATATATTTTTGTACTTAATATTAATACTTAGAATTTTAGAATGAAGAAGATACCAATCTTTTTCATTCTAATTTTTTTATAAAATCTTTATTAAATTAAAATAAAAAAAGCTATGATTAATAAATAATCATAGCTTTTATTTTGTATCTATTTAACTATTTTGCAAGTCTTTCTTTAAGATCAGCAAGTTCTTTTGCAAGAGCCTTAGGAAGTTTGTCACCAAATTTAGCATAGAATTCAGTAATTGAATCTGCTTCTTGTTTCCAAAGTTCTTTATCTACTGATAGAAGCTCTTTAACTGTGTCAACAGTAATACCGTCTAAACCTTCAATATTGATATCTTCAGGTTTTGGCTCATAACCAATAGCTGTTTCAACAGCATCAGCTTTGCCTTCACAACGCTCGATAATCCAATCAAGAATTCTCATGTTATTACCGAATCCAGGCCAAATGAAGTGTCCTTCATCATCAGTTCTAAACCAGTTAACGTTGAATATCTTAGGAGCTTTATCTCCAAGTTTTTCACCCATTTCTAGCCAATGAGCCCAGTAATCGCCCATGTGGTAACCACAGAATGGTAGCATAGCCATTGGATCACGACGAACAACACCTACTGCACCGCTAGCAGCTGCTGTTGTTTCTGAAGCAATGATAGAACCAACAAAAGTACCATGTGCCCAATCAAATGATTGATATACTAGCGGAGCTGTTTTCGCACGACGTCCACCAAATACGATAGCTGATACTGGAACACCTTCTGGATTGTTAAATTCGGAAGAAATACAAGGACAATTTTCAGCAGGAGCTGTAAATCTTGAGTTAGGATGAGCAAGTTTTCCGCCTTCAGCAATAAACTCAGGTCCGTTTACTTTAGCACCTTTCCACTCTGTAGCGTTAACAGGAGGATTTTTATCAAGACCTTCCCACCAAACTGTATTATCATCATTATTTAGTGCAACGTTTGTAAAGATTGTTCCTTTTTTAGCTGATGCAAGAGCATTGAAGTTTGATTTTTCGTTTGTACCAGGAGCAACACCAAAGAAACCGTTTTCTGGGTTAATAGCATATAATCTGCCATCTTTACCTGGTTTGATCCAAGCGATATCGTCTCCAACTGTCCAAATCTTATAACCTTTTTTAGCATAACCTTCTGGTGGAATTAACATAGCTAAGTTTGTTTTACCACAAGCTGATGGGAATGCAGCACAAATATATTTAACTTCTTTATTTGGTTTTTCAAGTCCAAGAATAAGCATATGCTCAGCCATCCAGCCTTCATTCTTACCTTGGTATGAAGCGATTCTCAAAGCAAAACATTTTTTACCTAAAAGAACGTTTCCGCCGTAACCTGAGTTAATTGACCAAATTGTATTATCTTCTGGGAAATGAACAATATATCTCTTTTCCTCATCGATATCAGCTTTAGCATGTAGACAACGAACGAAATCGTTAGAAGTATCGCCAAATGCGTCCATTACTTCTTTACCAGCTCTTGTCATGATATCCATGTTTAGTACAACATAAATAGAATCTGTAAGTTCAACACCAACTTTTGCAATGTCTGAACCAATTGGTCCCATTGAGAAAGGAATAACGTACATTGTTCTACCTTTCATTGCACCATCATACATTGGTGTAAGTTTTGCATACATTTCTTTTGGATCACACCAGTTATTTGTTGGACCTGCGTCTTCTTCTTTTCTTGAACAAATATAAGTTCTGCCTTCCACACGAGCAACGTCGTTAACAGCAGTTCTATGATACACACAACCAGGTAGTTCTTCTTGATTAAGTTCAGAAATTTCTCCTGTAGAAAATGCTTCTTCTCTTAGTTTTTGTAGTTGTTCTTCTGAACCATCAATCCATATTACTTTTTCTGGTTTAGTTAAAGCAACCATTTCGTCAACCCAATTTAAGATATTCTTATTATTTGTTAACATGTTAATTCTCCTTCCAATATTGAATGTTTTAGAAATTCATATAAAAACGAATCTCTCCCGAATACTATTATAGTTCAAAAATAACAATATGTCAAGAGATTTGTATATATTTTTTCTGCGCAATTTTTGTTAAAATATATTCTAATATTATTACGATATGTATAATTTAAACTTTTTCGATCATTTATTATTCATAATTGATAACATTTAATCAATATTTTCTACTACCTGATCAATTAAATTTTCGCTATCTTTTTCTGGCAATTCTTGTACTTTTCCTAGCTGCCTATTAATTTGTCTTGTCCTAACTCCAACTAGCGTATCAAGCTCTTTGCTTGTTTGTTCAATACGTTTTTGAACTGTACCTAAAACGTCTTCAAATTTTCCAAATTCAGTTTTCACTGCTCCTAACACACTCCATACTTCACTAGAACGTTTTTGTATTGCAAGTGTTTTAAATCCCATTTGTAAACTATTTAACAAAGCTGCTATTGTTGTTGGTCCAGCTATATTAACTTTATACTGACTTTGAAGTTTTTCCACTAATCCTCTTCTTACAACTTCTGCATACAATCCTTCAAATGGTAAAAACATTATTGCAAATTCTGTTGTATGAGGTGGATCAATATACTTATCATGAATATCTTTAGCACATCCTTTTATTCTTGCTTCTAATTCAGAATATGCTTTTGATATTTTCTCATTATCAGCTGTATCATAAGCATCAAGCAGGTTATTATAAGTATCAGCTGGAAATTTTGCATCTATCGGAAGATAAACATGTTTTCCATCATCTCCTGGCAACTTAATAGCAAACTCTACTCTGTTTGATGAAGATGGTTTTGTAACAATATTCTCTTCATATTGTTCTTTTGAAAGTACTTCTTCAAGTATCGCACCAAGTTGTAATTCTCCAAGAATACCTCTTGTTTTTACATTAGACAATACTTTTTTCAAATCACCTACTCCATTTGCAAGTGTTTTCATTTCTCCAAGACCAGTGTAAACTTCTTGCAGTCTATCATTAACAAGTTTAAATGATTGAGTTATTCTCTCATCAAGAGTTTTTTGCAATTTTTCATCGACTGTCATTCTCATTTTATCAAGCTGTTTTGCATTATCTTCTTGCATACCTTGAAGTCTGTTTTGTACAGTTGTTCTTATACCTTCTAACGAAGTATTGCTTTGTTCAGTAAACGCATTAAATCTTTTATCTATTGAAGTAAGTCTATCACTAACAGATTTTTGCAAAATTTCCTGTTTACCATTAATAGCATTATTCATATCATCTATACGTTTATCTTGACTATCAGACATTGTTTTTTGATTAGTAACTATATTATCTCCAAGCAATTTTACAGTTCCTTGAATAGTATCTGAAGTCTCTTTTCTGGAATTTCTAATCTCATTAAGCATTTCAGATTTTAATGTTGATAAACTTTGCATTTGCTCTTCTCTGTATTTAGCAAAAACAAGTTCAATTTGATTTAAATTCCTCTTATTATTTTTAAACAAAGATAAAATAACAATTAATATTTGAATAAAAATAATCACTATTAATAACACAGTTTCCATTTTGCATCCTCCGTCAATTTTATTTTTTCAACACAAGTGTTGAGATAGATTTAATTTCAACTTCTCCATCTCCAACTATTTTTATTGATTCTGCACCAGCTGTTACATCATCAACAAGCACATTCCATTTTCCAGCTGGAATATCAACTTTAACAGCATTCTTATTTGCATTAAAGAACACCAAAAATGTTTCTTTTTCATCTCTTAATCTAAATCCAATTACATTATTAGACACATGTTTTAAAAATACCAAATGCTCTTTAACTTTTTCTGCTGTATCTAATCTAAATAATTCTGATGATTTTCTAAGCTCAATTAAACCTTTGTAATATTTATAAATATCTTTATATTTTGTTTTCTCATCCCATTTAATAGAATTTACTTTATCACATGATTTATAACTATTTCCTTCAAAATTTTCTCCAGTATCATCAACAGGTTTACTTCTTAAAAATTCTTGTCCTGCTTGAATAAATGGAACTCCTTGTGACAACATTACAATAGAAGCTGCAAGTTTGTCCATTTTAAAAACATCTTCTTTAGTATATCCTGCTGTAGAATAATACAATTTGTCCCATAATGTGTAATTATCATGAGCTTCTGTATAATTTATCACTTGTGCTGGAGATGGAGACCAAGAGAATTTTTTACATTTTCCGTAATCAATTTTATCAGAATATATTGAACCAGTTATTGAAATTTTTAAATCTTCTTCTAAACCTTGTGCTCCATTTACAAAACCTTTATCTGGTTTTTTAAACACACTACCTTTAATTAAATCTCTCATATCATCACTAAAATACGCTATTTCAGGCGTTTTCTTTGCATTATCTTTAACAGATCTTTCTTCAAATGGCAATGGTGTATCTCCACCAGTCCAACCTTCTCCGTAGATAATTAAACTTGGATCAATTTTTGTTAATTCTGATCTTATTTCATTCATAGTTGTAACATCATGAAGTCCCATTAAATCAAATCTAAATCCATCAATCATATATTCTGTTGCCCAATATTTTAATGAATCTATCATAAATTTTCTCATCATTGGTTTTTCAGAAGCAGTGTCATTACCACATCCAGAACCTTCAGAAAATTTATCTCCCCATTTTCTATGATAATAATTTGGAACTGTTAAATTAAAATATGAATCTTCTGTAGCATAAGTGTGATTATACACAACATCCATAACTACTCTTATACCATTCTCATGAAGTGATTTAACCATCTCTTTAAACTCTTTTATACGAGCAAAACCATTAGATGGATCTGTTGAATATGATCCTTCTGGAGCATTATAGTTTTTAGGATCATATCCCCAATTGTACTCTTTATCAGGATTTTCTTCATCAACTGTACAATAATCAAAAGAAGGCAACAAATGAACATGAGTTACTCCTAGATCTTTTAAATGAGCTACTCCTGTCAAATCGCCTTCTTCATTAACTGTATTTTCTTCAGTAAATCCTAAAAATTTACCTTTATTTTTCATACCTGAACTTTTATCAATTGAAAAATCTCTAACATGCACTTCATAAATAACAGCATCTGTTATTTTGTCAAATTTTGGTCTTTCAGTTTTTCTAAAGCCCTCTGGATCTGTTGATGATAAATCAACTACCATTCCTCTGTTACCATTAACTCCAAGTGCCTTAGCATAAATATCAACAACTTCATTAACTTTGCCATCAATTTCTATATCATAAGTATAGTAAACACCATTTAAATCTTCTTCGATTTCAAGTGTCCACAATCCATTTTCTGACATTGTCATTGGATTTTTACTTATTAGATTATCTCCTGAACCAGATTTGTATAGATTTACTGTGACATTTTTAGCTGTTGGTGTCCAAACTTTGAATTTTGTACTATTTGTACTATAAATTGAACCTAAATCATCTTTAATATAAATATTATTCATAATAACACCTCTCCTTACAAATAAGTTACTATATATAAATTACTTTGTCAACTATATTATTATATATGCACTATTTTGAGAAATTTGTAAATAATTAATAAGTATATTTAAACCACATATAAGACAGTATATATATTAGGAAATAAAAGTTTTAAGGAGGATATAATGCAAAACAAAGAAATTGAAAATCTAAATAAACTATATGAAGGAACAACTATGGGAATAGATTCAATAAACACTATATCAAGAAAAACTAATAATAAACAAATGAAAAAAGAACTAGATCATCAACTTGATGCTTATGAAAATCACACTAAAAAGCTTAGAGATTTGATTGCAAAAGAAGGTATTGAGCCAACAGAAATTGGTATGATGCCTAAAAATTATGCCAGAATGAATATTGCAATGCAAACACTTTTTGATAATTCAAACAGCCATATTGCAGAACAAATGATTCAAGGAACCAATATGGGAATTATAGAGATTAATAAGATTTTAAACAAAAGCAACGATAAAACTGTTATTTCCAATGCAAAAGAAATTCTTGAATGTGAGCAAAAATATATTGATAATTTAAAAACATATTTATAAGGAGATTATTATGTCTAGAAAAATGTATCATGTTAAAAAAGGTAAAATAGAAAAACCAACTAACGTTATTCCTGTTGGAACAAACAATGTTATTACAGACAATATCAGCACTGAAAATGGAAGAGTTGAAAACAAATCAGAAACTAATGCTTCTTACGCTAGAAGATGGGTTGATGAAAACCATTTATAATCTAACAACTATAATAATTTTTTAAGGAAACTTTATAAAAGTTTCCTTAAAAAATATAATTACATAAAAAAATCAGAGACTGTTGCCTCTGATTTTTATTTATCGATTGAAGTTTAATAAAACAACAAATCGACTTATTCAAAGGTATTAAATTTAATACTAAAACCTTAAATTTGATTATACAAATCTAATACAAAATTAAATACCATATCAAAACTTCATCTGTTGCCCCAATTATTAAAACAATCATTCTACAAATTATAATAACACTTTTATAACCTTTGATAAATATATTTTACCCAAACATTACAATAATATTTATTTTATTTGAAACTTATAATTTAACAATTTCTCCATATTGTTCTCTTGCAGATCCAACAGCATTTGATTCATCTGTATCAATATGCATTGAAAGTGCAAAATTAGGATTTACTCTACATACAACATCTCCAAGAATTGCAGTACGTTCTGGAGTTTCAATTTTAACATTAACAATCTCTTTATCTGACACACCTAAATTTTTAGCATCATCAGGTTTAAGATGTATATGTCTTTTTGCAACAATAACTCCTTCTTTTAATTCAATTTCACCACATGGTCCAACTAATTTACAACCAGGTGTTCCAGCAATATCTCCTGATTCTTTAATAGCAATAGGACAACCAATTGAACGTGCGTCTGTTGCAGAAATTTCAACTTGTGTAAATGCTCTTACTGGTCCTAAAATAGAAACATTTTCAAGAGATCTTTTTGGTCCAACAACTGTAACTCTTTCTTCACAAGCATATTGATCAGGTTGAGATAAATTCTTTTTAACAGTTAATTTTGCATCTTTTCCAAACAAAACTTCTAGATCCTGTTGTGATAAATGAACATGTCTAGCAGATGTTTCTACTAAAAATTTTGACATACTTTTTCCTCCAATATATAATATATAATATATAATGTTACTACTTTTTTTGAAAGAGGTCAATATATGCAAGAAGAATTAATAAAATTAAATGAAAAAATCTTAAAATGTCAAGATTGTGAGCTTTGTGAAAACAGACAACAAGCAATTGTTGGAGATGGAGTTAATTACTCAAAAATAATGCTTATTGGAGAAGCTCCTGGAGCTACTGAAGATAAAGAAGGTAAACCTTTTGTAGGCAGAAGTGGAAAGCTTTTAACTCAAATGCTTTCTGATATTGGCATTAACAGAGAAGAAAATTTGTATATCACAAACACTGTGAAATGCAGACCTCCTGAGAACAGAAATCCAAAACAAAACGAAATTAATAGTTGCAGAAAATATCTAGAAACTCAAATCAAAATTCATAATCCAAAAGTAATTATACTTGTAGGAAATTTCGCTTGTAGATATTTTTTAGATAAAAAAGCTGCAATTACTAAAATACACGGTGATATTATTAAAAAAGATGATGTTTATTTATTTCCTATTTTCCATCCTGCTGCAATTTTAAGAAATAAAAATCTTAAACCTTTAGCACAAGAAGATTTTAATAAACTTAGACTCTTTTTAGATGAAAATAAGATACTTTAAAATCATTTATATTGATATTAAAAACGAACAGATATTTTGCATTAATATGTAAAAAATGATATAATATTAAATAACTTAATAATTAATTTTA
Source organism: Oscillospiraceae bacterium (assembly GCA_965226565.1). Lineage (GTDB taxonomy): Bacteria > Bacillota > Clostridia > Oscillospirales > Ruminococcaceae > SZUA-444. The sequence goes on along the minus strand of CBDDDI010000006.1, from coordinate 69,868 downwards.
AATTTAATATAACTATAAAACTGAAAGGAGTTTTTATATTTTATGGGACTTATTAAAGCTATTGGCGGTTCTGCTGGAGGCGTTTTAGCAGATCAATGGAGAGAGTTTTTCTATTGTGATTCAATATCTAACGATGTTTTACTTACAAAAGGACAAAAAAGAATAACTAAACGAAGCTCTAACACACGTGGAGAAGATAATATTATCACAGACGGATCTATTGTTGCAATAAATGAAGGTCAAGCAATGGCAATTGTTGAGCAAGGCGAAATTGTTGAATATTGCGATGTTGCAGGTGAATTTGTTTATAATTCCAAAACATCTCCATCTATGTTAACAGGTAGACTTATGAAAGGTTTTTTTAATTCTTCAGATGAATTTAAAGATAGATTTACTTTTGGTGGATCACCTGGAGTTGATCAACGAGTTTACTATTTTAATACAAAACATATTTGTTCAAATCTTTTTGGCACTCCAGCACCTGTTCCTTTTAAGATCATTGACAAAGAAGCTGGAATTAGTTTAAGTGTTAATGTAAGATGTAATGGTGAATATTCTTTCCAAATAATAAATCCAGTTTTATTTTTCAAAAACGTTTGTGGAAATGTTGAAGATGAATATAGAAAATCAGGAATAATAAAAACTATGAAATCAGAACTTATTTCTGCTTTAAATCCTGCATTTTCAGCTATTTCTTCACTTGGTATTTCATATGACCAAATTCCAGCTCATCAATCAGATCTTCTTGAAGCTATAGACAAAGCTTTAGAGAAAAAATGGACAAAACTTAGAGGTATGAAAATTGTTTCAATTTCTATCAACTCAACAACACTTGGAGAAGAAGATTTTGAAAGACTCAAAAAATGGGAAGATAGATCTATTAATAGAGATGCAACAATGGCTGCTGCTACTCTTATTGAAGCACAATCAGAAGCTATGAAATCTGCTGCTGAAAACGATGCTGGAGCTATGATGGGATTTATGGGAATGAATATGGCTAATCAAAGCACTGGTTTTAATGCTCAAAATCTTTTCCAAATGGGTCAATCTCAAAAACAATCTAGACAACCTGAGCAACCTGAATCAAATAATAATTGGAAATGTTCTTGTGGTGCTACTAATACAGGCAATTTCTGCACTGAATGTGCTAAACCAAAACCATCTCCTAAAAACACATGGAAATGCTCTTGTGGAGCTACTAACACAGGTAATTTTTGCACTGAATGTGCTAATCCTAAACCTAAATCAAAAGAAGGTTGGGAATGTTCTTGTGGTAATATTAATAGAGGTAAATTCTGCTCAGAATGTGGAAAAAGAAAGCCTGCTGGCGCTCCTTTATATGAATGTGATAAATGTGGCTGGATTCCTAAAGATCCAAAAAATCCACCTAATTTTTGTCCAGAATGCGGAGATAGATTTGATGATGAGGATATAAAATAAGGATGTGTTAAAATGAGTGTTATTGAATACAAATGTCCTTGTTGTAATGCTAATCTTGTTTTTAACAGTAATGAACAAAAATTAATTTGTAATTGTTGTGACAACACTTTTGATGCAGATGCAATAAAAGCTTTTAACGAAGATCTTTCAAACTCTGAAGAAGATACATATGATTGGGAAGAATATAATTCTGACACTGGTAGTGGTGACTGGAGCGAAAAAGAAAAAAATAACATGAAAGCTTTTTGCTGTCCTTCTTGTGGCGGTGAAATTGTTGGTGATGCTAATACTATTTCAACTCATTGTCCATATTGTGATAGCCCAACAATAATGACTAAACAAATTTCTGGGACTTATAAACCTGACTATATAATTCCTTTTAAACTTGATAAAAATATAGCTAAAAAATCTTTTAAGGAATTTATTAAAAGAAAACCTTTATTACCAAAAATATTTAAATCCAGAAATAAAATTGAAGAAATTAAAGGTATTTATGTACCATTTTGGCTTTTTGATTGCGAAACTAATTCAAGAATTAAATATAAAACAACAAAAGTTAGAACATGGAGTGACAGTAATTACAGATACACAAAAACCAGTCATTATCATGTTTTAAGAGCTGGAAATGCTGATTTTAATAAAATTCCTGTTGATGGATCTATTAAAATGGATGATGAATATATGGAAGCTATTGAGCCATTTGATTATAATCAGACTGTTGATTTTGATTCAGCTTATCTTTCAGGTTATCTTGCTGATAAATATGATGTTGATGATAAAGAAAGTATTTCTAGAGCAAATTCCAGAGTTAAATCAAGTGTTGAAGATATTTTAAGAGATACTGTGATAGGCTATACTAGCTGCACAGCTCTTCATTCAAATATAAATATCAACAAAGGCAAAGTAAGATACGCTTTGCTTCCTGTATGGATGCTTAATACCAAATACAAAGATAAGATTTATACTTTTGTTATGAACGGACAAACAGGAAAATTTGTTGGAAAACTTCCTATAGATTGGTGCAAGTTTTGGCTTTGGTTTTTTGGTTTATTTGTTGGCACTGGAATTATAACAACATTTATAATGTCAATTTAAATGGTTGGAGGATAAACTATGAAAAAAATAACAACTATTTTTTGCACTTTATTTATAATTGCTTTTTGTAGCTTTCCTACATTTGCTGCTGAAAAATTAAATGTGATTGATAACGCAAATATTTTGACTTCAACCGAAGAAGAAAAACTTACAAAAACAATAAATGATATAAGTAAACAATACAAATTAGATATTGTTATATTAACAGAAAATTCTATTGGATTATCTACTGCAAAAATGCATTGTGAAAATTATTATAATAATAACAATTATGGTGTTGGTGATAACAAAGATGGCATGATACTTCTAATTAATATGAACAATAATCAAATTGGAAATAGAGATTGTTATATTGCAACAAAAGGTTATGTTAAAACAGCAATTGATGATAATTATGGCATTAATTATACTCTTGATAAAATTATTCCATTATTAAAAGATGATAAATATACTGATGGTTTTAACAAAGCTTTGTCTATTTCAAAAGATTTTTTAAAACAATATGAATCTGGCGAACCATATAGTAGCAGCAATAAAGTAGGATATGATGTAATTAAAATATGTATAGTTTTAGCAATTTCTTTAGCTGTATCTCTTACAACTGTTCTTATTATGAAATCTAAACATAACAATGTTCATTTTCAATCTCATGCTAATGAATACATTGAAAAAGGAAGTTTTAAATTAACTTCAAGGCAAGATTCTTATCTTTATAGCACTGTTACAAAAGTTCCCATTCCGAAAAGCTCTAACAACAATACTGCTAGTTCTTCATCATCCGGTGGCGGTTTTGGCGGTGGAGGCAGAAAATTTTAATTATACTATAAAATTTTAAGCAAGCTTTTCATTATAAAAAGCTTGCTTTTTCTATATTTATATTTACATACAATGAATATAAAGTTACATTGATCATCATATTAATGAAAATATACTAAAAAATTCTTCATATTTTCTTTCATTTTACCACTTGATTTATGTTCATTTATGTTATATAATTTAATTAAACAAATATTTAAAGTGAGTGATTAAATGAATATTGCAATGTTATTAAATCCAAAATGCGATATTGCATATCTTGAAAATGATGACTCTATTCGACAAGGGCTTGAAAAATTTAAAAAATATGGATATACTGCTATTCCTGTCATTTCAAAAGACGGTTCATATTATGGCATTATTCGAGACAAAGATTTTTTATTACATCTATTAAAAAACAATAATTTTTGTATACAAGAATACGAAGATGATAGAATAAAAAGCCTAATACAATACGGAAAAAATCCACCTGTAAATATTAACGCATCTCTTGAAGAATTAATGACTAGAATTTGCGATTGGAACTTTGTTCCTGTTGTTGATAGCAGAAATCTTTTTGTAGGAATTATTACACGAAAAACTGTAATTACTTATTTAAATAAGTATGTCATCAAACATAAGATACGTATATAAAAAAACAACCTAAATTTTAAATTTAGGTTGTTTTAAATATTGGTTGGGATAGATGGATTCGAACCATCGGAATGACGGAGTCAAAGTCCGTTGCCTTACCGCTTGGCTATATCCCATTGCCGACTTGTATATTATATCAAATCCATGAAAAAAATGCAAGTGTTTTTTGAAAAAAAATTAAAAAAATCAAAAAAAATTATTTTTACTACTTTTTTGTAAAAACAAAAGATAAATCTCTTTACATTTATTATTGCAAAGAGATTTATTTTTATTACAATTACTTTTGTTTTTTCATAGCTCTAAGTGAATTTAGTATAGCTATAAGAGAAACACCAACATCTGCAAATACTGCTAACCACATTGATACAAATCCAAATATACCAAAAGCCAAAATCAAAAATTTCACAGACAATGCGAATATAATATTTTGTTTAATTATGCTCATTGTATATTTAGAAATTTTTATTGCCGTAGCAACTTTTTCTGGTTCATCATTCATAATAACAACATCCGCAACTTCAATTGCACTATCAGAACCTAAACCTCCCATAGCAATTCCAACATCTGCTCTTGCTAAAACAGGTGCATCATTTATACCATCACCAACAAAAGCAACTAATTTATCAGAATCTTCTATTATTTTTTCAATAGCAAAAACTTTATCTTCTGGCAACAATTCTGAATACACTTTATCAATTGCTATTTTTTTAGCAATTTTTTCAGCTGTAGCCTTTTTATCTCCAGTTAACATAACTAAAGATTTCAAACCTAATTTTTTTATTTTTTGAATTGCTGATTTAGAACCTTTTTTCAAAGTATCCTCTAATTCTATAAATCCTTCATATTTTCCATTTATAGCAACATAAACTATAGTCTTATCTTCACTTTGTTTATTAAACTGTATACCATTTTCAATAAACAATTTTTCATTTCCTACTACTAATTTATCACCTTTATAATCAGCAATAATTCCTTTACCTATAATCTCATTAAAATCATCAACATCATCTTTATTAACATTTATATTATTACCATTTACAATAGCTTTTGCAACAGGATGATTTGAAAAACTTTCAACTGATGAAACAATATTTAAAAATTCTTGTTGATTAATTGAAACAGGTTTAATATCAACTATAGAAAATTCACCTTTCGTAAGTGTTCCTGTTTTATCAAATGCAACAGTTCCAACTTTGCTTAAAGATTCAAGGGAATTTGCACCTTTAATAAGTATTCCTGATCTTGATGCACCTCCAATACCTCCAAAAAAGCCAAGAGGAACTGATATAACTAATGCACAAGGACAAGAAATTACAAGGAATATTAATGCTCTATAAATCCAAGTTGAAAATTCTGCACCTTGTAAAATTAATGGTGGAAAAACGGCAAGAATAACAGCAATAAGTACAACAATTGGAGTATAAACTTTTGCAAAACGTGTAACAAACTTTTCAACTTTAGCTTTTTTGCTACCTGCATTTTGAGCAAGCTCAATTATTCTTGAAACAGTTGAATTTTCATATTTGCTTTCAACACAAACTTCAATTACTCCATTTAAATTAATACTTCCACTTAATATATCATCGCCAACATCAACATCTTTGTACATTGATTCTCCTGTTAATGCCGATGTATCAAGCGATGCAGCGCCACTTATAACTTTTCCATCAAGAGGCACTTTTTCTCCAGCTTTAACAACAATTATATCATTAATTCCAACTTCCTCAGGAGAAACTCTTAGAACATTATTATCCTTTTTAAGATTCGCATAATCAGGTCTGATTTTTAATAATTCAGTTATTGATCTTCTTGATTTATGTACAGCTATATCCTGACACAACTCTCCTATTTGGTAAAACAACATTACAGCAACACCTTCAGTAAACTCTCCTAAAACAAATGCACCAATTGATGCAATTGACATCAAAAAAGTTTCGTCTAATGCCTTACCTTTAAATATTTTAGCAATAGCTGAAAGAATTATATCATAACCGATTATTACATAACTAATTAAAGAAAATACTAAAATCATATTCTTATCTTTAATAATTAATGATGTTACAAAAAATATTGCAGATAAAATAATTCTAACAATAATTTTAGTGTAATTATTATTTTCATCATGCTCATGTTGGACATGATTAGAAATCTTTTTCACAGTCACACCATCTTCTATTGAATCCACAACATTAGTTACTATTTTTATAAAATCTTTTTCATCAATATCTGTTATAAAATCAAGTTTTTTATTCATAAAATTAAAATTAACATTGCTAAGTTGTTCTTGTTTATTTAATTTATCAACAATTTTTCCAGCACAATTTGCACAATCAAGTCCTTCTAAAATTAATGTGGATTTTTTCATGATTCCTCCTATTCCATAACATGTTCAATTCCCATGTTTAAAATACTTTCAATATGATTATCACATAAAGAATAATAAATAATTTTTCCATCTCTACGATATTTAACAAGTCTTGCTTGTTTTAAAACTCTTAGTTGATGAGATATCGCTGATTGAGACATGCTCAAAAGCTCAGCAATATGATTAACACACATTTCTTTATCAATTAATGCAGATAAAATCATTATTCTTGTTGAATCAGAAAACACTTTAAAAAGTTCAGCAACATCATATAATACTTCTTCATGTGGCATTTGAGATCTAATTTCTTCTAAATTAGCTGTATGAAAATCTTCTTCTGAAATTTTACTTTTATCCATATATATTCTCCTATTCAATATGTAATGTTCATATGATTATATGTTCATATAATCATTATATCACTTAATCTTATTTTGTCAATAAAAAAAGAACGCAAAATTTGCGTTCCAAATAAATATTATGTTGTAACTACTCTTTGTGTAGATAAAACACCAAACCTTTCTTTCCTTTTTAAATCCAAAAAATGATCATAAATAGCTAATTTATCAGCTTCCTGACCTTTTGATTTATTTAATTTTATAAAAAGTTTAGAAGGTTTTTCTGGTTCAAAATAATCTTTTTCACCATCCATATTAATATAAAACAAATATGGAGTTTTATATATTTCGCCATTGTTATTTCTATTTTTATCATAACAACCAAATATTTCTTTAGCTAAAAATTCAATAAACATTTGGTTTTTTTCAAAGTTACTTAAATCATTTAGAGATTTAATTACATCACTAAAAAAAGTTGTAACTGGAACACCATTTACATTCATTGATTTAATAATTTTAGCCAAAACAATACTTTTATCTTTATCAGTAAGTCTATAATAGGCAACATTCTTATATTTTCTTATATAAGGATCCAGAACACTTAAAATTACTCTAAAATAATTAAACTCAGCATCCTTTTCAGAAAATCTGATAGCTCCTATTGAATTAGATATAATAATATGTATCATCCTTTCAAAACTATCTATCATTATTATATCATATATACATTATTAAATCCATATACATATCAAAATTCAATATACATTTTGTAAAATAATAAATTTAACCTATAATCAATTTTAATAGTAAACAATAATACTATTATTGACAAAATAAAATAATAAGAGTATAATTAATTGTGGTAATTTTACCACATATTTTTTTGGGGTGTCGCCAAGCGGTAAGGCAGAAGACTCTGACTCTTCCATTCCGAGGGTTCAAATCCTTCCACCCCAACCAAAACCACTTCAACCTACGTATTTACGTAGGTTGTTTTTTGTCTACACAAAATTTACATGATTAATTTAATTTTCAAACAAAAACACTCTATACAAATTAAACGCTATATAAAATATTTCGACACTATATCATATTTTTTATAGTTAATATTGCATTTTAAGGCAAATTGTATTATAATGTATTTATATTTTACAATATATAACATAATAAGGAGAGTAATTACATGAAAAAAATTTTAACATTAGTTTGTGCATTAAGTCTAATGCTTGCATTAATAGGTTGTACAGAAGTTGAAACAGGAGTAAAAGATCCTAACACTAGTGAGGCAACTAAAACAGAGGCTGCAAAAGCAAAAATGGGAGATACAGTTATATATGGTGATTTTGAAATCACATTTAACTCAGCTAAAATAGTAAAAGCTAAAGACGAATATGCTTTATTAGATAGCGGAATAGTAGTTGGTGTAACAGTTGCTAATAAAAGTGACGAAACAAAAGCTATATCTACTTTAGAAATAAAAGCATTTGATAAAGATGGAAGCAATGTAGAAATCAGCATATTTGACATTGACGATTATAACAGTATTACTGATAAAGATATCAGAAAAGGTGGAAAATTAGACGGATATATTATTCTTCAAGAAAATAAAAAAGGTAAATACTATATAGAATTCGCACCTATACTAGGAACTGGATCAATAGATGTAGAATTTGAAGTAAAATAAAATATAAAACCTAACTTAAATTAAAGATGGTAGAAAAAATTCTACCATCTTTTTATTTTTTATATTCTTAACACATGTATACCATTATATAACAAATATTAAATATAACTTAAAATAAAAAACATCATAGCAATTTATTCTTGAAAAACATGTATATATTAAATTATTATTTTCTATTTTCACAATTAATTTTCAAAAACACAAATGTAAAGTTTTTGTGATTTATTGATGTACACATATTTTTGTTGTAAAATATATAATGTAGAAAACTAATTACGAAAGGAAAATACTTAATTATGAAATTATCAGTAATTTACCACTCTGAAAGTGGAACAACTAAACAAATGTCAGATGTAATAGTATCCGGAATGGAGACAGTAGAAAATGTTGAGGCTAAAGCTTTTTCTATTGATGAAATTGATTCTGATTGGGTTAAAGAAAGCAAATGTGTTGTTGTTGGTAGTCCAATTTACATGGCAAGTATAACAGCAAAACTAAAAACATGGTTAGAAAAAGATGCACGTTCTTATAATATTGCAGGAAAAATCGGAGGTGCATTTGCAACTGCAAACTATGTTCATGGTGGTGGAGAATTAGGTATTCAAACAATACTTGATCATATGCTTTGCTATGGTATGCTTACTTTCTCAGGTGGAGGAGCATATGGAAAACCTGTTATCCATATAGGACCTGTTGCTATAAGAGAAAATATTGATGACTATACAGAAACATTTAAATTATATGGTGAAAGAATGGCTAAAAAAACAGTAGAAGTTTTTGGCAAATAATAACCATTTCAAAATAAAACACCTGTCTTAATTGATAGGTGTTTTTATTCCCTTTTATTTATTGGTATGATATAATACACCAAGTAAAATTACAGCTGGTCAAGATGTTGTAGTTCCCTTTTATTTATTGGTATGATATAATTTTATATTATAAAAATCTATTATCTGATGCGTTGTAGTTCCCTTTTATTTATTGGTATGATATAATCAAGCTTTAGTCAATAGCTAACGCAAGTTTGTTGTAGTTCCCTTTTATTTATTGGTATGATATAATTATCTTAGAAAAGTATTACTTGACGCACAAGTTGTAGTTCCCTTTTATTTATTGGTATGATATAATTACCTTTTTATATTACTTTTATTACTGTATTGTTGTAGTTCCCTTTTATTTATTGGTATGATATAATTACCTTTTTATATTACTTTTATTACTGTATTGTTATAGTTCCCTTTTATTTATTGGTATGATATAATTCACTAATATGTTTAGGACAAACATGAGGAGTTGTAGTTCCCTTTTATTTATTGGTATGATATAATTAATGCCACAATTAAAAAAACCGCAATTGCTGTTGTAGTTCCCTTTTATTTATTGGTATGATATAATTTCCAACAATTACAAATCCACCTCCTGCCCGTTGTAGTTCCCTTTTATTTATTGGTATGATATAATTTGGTAACTAACAATTCAAACAAATGACCTGTTGTAGTTCCCTTTTATTTATTGGTATGATATAATTTCCAACAATTACAAATCCACCTCCTGTCCGTTGTAGTTCCCTTTTATTTATTGGTATGATATAATAACTCTCCCTTGGCTAGCACTTAAAGGGTTGTTGTAGTTCCCTTTTATTTATTGGTATGATATAATAGGAACGATAAAAAGTGCTGATTCCATTAAGGTTTCAGCACTTTTTATTATTATTTTTTTGAAAATAAATTTAAATATTATACTCTATTTTTCAAAATTTTAAAAAAATGAAATTTGTTCTCCTATATCTAATTCATCATTTTGCGATTTGTTTCCAACTAATATTCTTACTGCTTCATATTGTTTTTCTGTTATTATAAGCAATCTTACTGAACCATTTTCAGGCAAATGTAATTTTAATCTTTTTTCATGTGTATTAACCATATCATATCCATAATTAAAAGCTGAATTAATAAATTCAGGATTTCGTCTTTTAAATGAATATCCACAAATTGCTTTAAAATAATAAACAGCAGCTGTAGCTTCAATATTTGTGGAATCACCTGATAAAACATTATTTGATAACTTTTCTAAATAGCTATCTTCTGAACCAAGCAATTTATAACAAATTGCCTGGTTTTTTATTTTTTGCTTTATTATTTGTTGCCAAAGCTTTTTCTGAACTGGTTTAGAAATATTAATTTGATATTTTAAGAATTTAAAATGTCTACAATTTGTTTCAAATGGTAAAATAACACTATGTGGCACATGCTTTTTATCACAAATATATACTACTATTGCATACTCACTAAATTTATCAATACAATATGAACTAACTTTACTATGTAAATTATCTATCATTATACAATTAATATCTTCTAATGGTATAAAATAATCTACATCTTTATATATAATTAACTGTTCATTTTTAGTAGATAAATATGTATCATTCTCAATAAATATATTTCTAAATGCCATAAATCCTCCTTTACTTTTTCATATCAGAAAATTTTTGACGTTTCTCCTTTTTAACTTCACTAACATTTCCTAAAACATCAACTTGATATTTTATTATAGACTTAAATTTAGTAATTGAAATTCTCTTACCTTTAACAGTATCGCTTTCACATATACTATTATCATGACTAATAACTCTCCAAGTTAAAGCACTTATATCAGCTCCAATATAATAAACTAAAGAATTATTAATATCTACTTCTTCACCTGTTGAAGTTTTACACATTATTGGCTTACTATTTGATATCTTTATTAAATCTCTTGAAAATAAACTAAAAATAAAATTATCTTCGCTCATTTCTTTCCACTCAGAATATGGCTTGTTAGAAGTAGCAGCTTTGCATGGTAATTTTTCTTTTTTAATATCCGCTGTATAAATAGGCACAAAATAGTATTTTTCATTTTCTTTAAAAACATCAATACGAATCATATCTCCATTAGCAGCAACACCTTTATTATCATGCAATTTTACACCAAGTGTTTGTTTTTCTTCTGTTTTGACTTTTTTTACAATAGGACCATCTGTACCATCTGATTTTGGTTTTCTAAAAGGTTCTTCTAAGCCAAAAGCTTTTTTTGCATCAAAATTATTTTCAGCTAGTTTTTTACATAAAGCATCATATAATAATTTATCATCCTCTTTGTTATAATAACCTTTTATTTCTTTTTTATCTTTATCCCATTTAAGTTTTGTTAAAGGTGTTTTAGTAACAACTATACCTTCTTCACCTTTTTTTATTCCTCTTATAGTTGCATCATGTCCTGATCCAGTTACACTATGTTTTGGCATTCTTGATATAAAAACTGGTTTAATTTCTTTTCCTAATGGATACCCAAGCTCATTAAACATAGGCTCAAACGACATAGGATTATTACTTGTTCTTACTTCAAGTTCTTTTCTAAATCCTTTCCAAGGCTCAGGAAAATTCACACCATATAACTCATCATATTGTTCTTTAGTCTCAATAACTTGACCTGTTTCTTTATCAACTATTTTATTTTTAAAAGAATATCTAAGTTCTCTTCCTTTAACATAAAATGATATATCATTAATCATCTTTTGAGTTACACATGCAACAACACAAGCATCTTTACAATGATGAATATCACTTTCTATTCTACTTTTATTAATTCCCCATCTTTTTCTAAGATAAGCAGTAACAGTACCATTATTACATCTAACAGGTTTTTTTCTAAACTGTCTTGATGGTGCAAATTCAAGATTATTCTTTATATAATTATATAACAATGAAGAAATATATTTTGTATCTTGCAAATTTCTTTCTTTAAAATCTTCTTCATCTTCTGAAAAAGATTCTTTAAGCAATTTTTCACGTTTTTTATAGTTCTTAACTTTATTTGCAAAGACAATGAAATTATGAAGTTTTTCATCATTATTAGAAAGATATTCAATAGGTGTCCTGTTACCTTTTTGCCTATTTTCATCAGCAAATACAAGAACTTTATTATTATAACTATCATCAAAAGATTTACTATACGGTATAATATGATCTATATCAACCATATTTTTATCAAACAATTGATTAAGACTTATGTGTTTTAATGAATAAGCACAAGTTTCATTTTGTTCTTTCCATAACTTATATTTAACAATATCAAATCCAGTAGGATTAAAACCAAGTTCTTTTATTTCCTCTTTAATCTTTTGATTTTTATCAGCATTTTCTTTATAAATTTTTGTTAGCTTTACTCTTTCATCATGATTTTTTGCCATTTCTCTTGCTAACTCCACACATACAAGCTGTGGACTTCCATATTTCTTAATAATAGAATTTATTACTTTAATAGTCTGTGACACAGCTCTTCTTACAACAGGATTAGGAACATCACACAAAATATCAGATGGATTTAACAAATGTGATTTATTATCTTTGTTATCTGCTTTAAAATCATATTCAGCTGATTCACATGCTTCGTAATATAATTTTCCTTGTTTAAGATATGGGTTTATTTTTTTCATAGCTTTTAGCGATAAATTACCTGTTTTAGTAAAATTCAAATATAAAAGTTCTGAAATAATCTCTTCAGGTATTCCTATAAAAGACAATTTTTCAATTCTATTTGCATCATTTTTATACAATGACAAAATAGTGCCAATTTCATCAAGAGTATCTTCTGACAAGGTTTTAAAATATTTTTTATCTACTTTATCACATTTTTTTCTTATATCATGATAAGATTTTAAATAATTAAATTTTGATTTTTTCTCAACTACTTCTCTATCTTTATTACCATAATTAAGATTAGCAAAATAGTTATTATCATTTAATTTTAATAACTTTCTTATATGTGTATAATTTATTTCTGCTGTTATATGAGCTTTATTTATTATTTCTTCACGTTCATCATTAGTAACCGTTCTTTTAACACGATTCTCACTACAAAATATTTTTATATTATTTATAGCTTGTAATAATGTAAATATTTGAAAAGTATATGTAGCCTTAAAAGCTCTTTTTTCGTCTTTTTCAAAAGTACATTTACCTTGCATTTTTTCAATTAAATTGCCACCATACGGACTGTTCTCGCCATTTGGCATTTTACCTGGACCAATATCATAAGGTCTTTGCCATTGCATTACTTCTAAATAATTCTTTATAAATTCAGAATTAATGCTATTTCCAAGTTCATTTTGACAATCGAAAATAATTTTAACTTCATCTATAAGCATATCTCTAAGTATACTATTTTTATAGCTTTCACCTTTATTTCTTATATTACAAACAACTTGTCCATCAGACAAAATAGTTCTAAATTTATCATCACAATAAAGCATTTGACCTATTGTTTTATAACCTTTTTCATCTAATATTTTTTTATTCTCAGCTGTTGCAGACAACAATTTTCCAGCCTCTTTATCAGATGTTTCGCACTTTCTAGTAGACTTAAAACCTCTATGTTTTGCTATATGATATAAAACAACAGCTAATTCATCATTAGTTATTACACTCGTTAATGCTCTATTTCTAATCTCATAAACATTATATTTACAAGACTCGTCAAATAACTTTTCTAATCTATCTTTAGAAACTATATCATATTCTTCAAATAATTCTTTAATACTATCAAGTCTATGTCTACGTCTTCTTAAACGTCTTCTAGCACTACGAGCCTCTCTTCTTGCAGATGCTAATGATGCACCTGTTTTAGGTACTTCTGCAACATCAAAACATCTTACACCTAAATCACTAATTCTAATTGGATTATCATTATCATCATTTTCAATTACACTCCAGCCAACAGAACCTATACCAACATCAAGACCTATACGATATTTCATATTAACTCCTCCATTTTTAATAATATAAAAGAGATAACCCAACCTACATAAGCAGATTGGGTTAGTTACTCTTCGGTTTTCTACCTTATTGTAGTAACCTTATTATTTATTGGTATAATATAATATGACTTAATTATACATATTTTTTATAAAAAATCAAGTATTATTAACTAATAATTTGAAATTATAAGAATATTTGTGATTATACACAATATAAAAACATTAAATTATAATAATTTTACATAAAAATCATTTAATCTATAACAACCAATCATAAGCTAATCTTTCTGATCCATTTGCTAGATAAATAATTCCACTATATTCAAATTTATTTTTTAAAATCAAATGCCTCATAATTTTATTATCTTTATGAGTATCTATACGCAAATGAGCAATTTGTTCTTTACAAAAATTAATACATTCTTTAAAAACACCTTTTACTTTACCATCTCCAGCAATCCTATGTATCGTTCCATATAACATATCACTTTTCCATTTTCCATCAATTACTTTATAAGTTGGATCTTCTCCTATTATAAAAACAAATACACCATGAATTTCTCCATCAACTTCATAAACATATGATATATTTCTTTTTATATCTTCTTTAATTAACTCTAATGTTAAATAGTTTCCTGACCATTGTTTAGGATTTCCTGTATCAATCATAAATTGTTTTGCATGATTATAAATACTCATTACCTTTTCAATATCTTCTATTACTGTTTGTCTTATCATTTTTATCCTCTTTTATTTATTTTATTTTAAATTGTACCATAAAAACAGAAAAAAATGAACATGCTATTTTATATTTGATTATAAAAATTTTCTAAATATTTACATTAAATAAAAATTATGCTAAAATACTATATGAAAATATCTTTTATATACTTTTAACAACAAGGAGTAATTTACTATGAAAAAAGAAATTAAATTTTACAATATGTTTTTTCCAATTTGGTTACTATATTTTATACCTGTTTTTTGGTTAATAGCATTACCTGTTAACTTTATAATAGATTTATTAGTTATTATAATAACTATGAAAATTCTTAAAATAAATAATATTAAACCTAAAATCAAAAACTGCATATTTAAAACTTGGATATTTGGATTTATTGCTGATATTATAGGTTCTATATTTATTCTTATACCATCATATATTGCTACTATGTCATTTCCATTTTCAAATTGGATTGATGAAAATATTGTAACCAGCACAAATATGAATCCTTTTTCTAATTTCTTCGGATTTATTTATGTTACATTAGGTATATTTATTTCCTTTTTATTTATATATTTTTTTAATTATAAAATATGCCTTAAAAAATTAGAATTAGAAATAATTCAAAAGAAAAAAATATCATTATCATTAGCTATATTCACCGCTCCATACACATTTTTAATTCCTACTATTTGGCTATATTCTTAAATTTTATATAAAAAAAATACCTATCATATATTATATGATAGGTATTTTTAATTTGATATGTTCTATTTTTTTACTAATCCTGCTGTATTTTTATTTCCTATGTTTTTAGAAAGCAATGATGCTACTATAGATAATAAAGTTGAACCAATTGCAATTAAACCTGTTATTTTCCAATCAGTTTGTCCAAATACTGTTGTAGTTCCAAGTGTTGCCAAAATTGTTTCTGAAGCTGTTTTTATAGCTCTTTCCATCATATCCTTTATAAATTTATTCATTATCTATTCCTCATTTCTTACTAAATTATTATTATATTTTATATTAAATTCTCTTTTCCAAGTTTAATCAAAATCTCTCTTACTTCCGCTTTTAAATTATTAGGTACTTGATCAAAACTTCTTAAACCTTTAATAATTAAATTTGCATAAATTCTTGCCATTTTACATACCTCCTAATAACTGTTCGTACATTTCAGTCATAGCTAATTCTATATTTGTAAAATTAATTGAAAGTGCTTCTTTTTCTTTTTGTTCTGGTGTTTTTTCAGCTAAGATAAACCAAGATTGATTTTCATAAATTTGATTTTGGATTAAAACCATATCATTGTATGTATCTGTATTCTCTTCATTAGAAATAGTAACTGTTTTTAAATTATCCTTAAAAACATCGCTGTCAATTAAAGTCTCAGAGATAAAATTATTACCGTTTAATTCGAGATTTTCTAATTTTGTTCCGTTATTTAAAGTTATTGTATACATAAATTTCTCCTTTTTAAATTATCGAAAATACAGGTCGTATACCACAACCTACTTCATTAGCATAGTAATGATGTGTGCCTCCATATGGATTAATAACCGAAAAAGTCTTTGAACATGCTACATCTCGTAGCCAATATGTCTTTTTACAAGTTATAGCACTAGGATTAAATGCAAATAAAGGAAATTGAGTTTTGCCAAGAGCATAGTGATTAGTAATATTCACACCGTCTGAACCTGGGGAAAATGCTGAATTACCTAAAACCATTCTTTCCGTCATTAATTGTATTGCACTGTTTATCCATGCCGTACCAGTTACTCTACCATTAGTAACAGCATTAGATACTATAATTCTATGTCCTAATACATGATCTGGAAATGCTTCATATATTATTTGTCTTGTAGGTTGCAAGTTTTTACTTCCCATTTCTGAACCTAAATATCCACCAGCTGTAGTTCTAGCAGTATTCATAGGTGCAATATCTATATGTTTATCAGGTACAATAGTTACATGAGGCCTTGTTACTCTTGTAGGATGTCCACAACCCATATAATAATTAAAGCAAGCTATGCGATAAACTCTACCATTTCTCCACCAATAATCACCTATATATAAATCTTTAAATGTACCATTGCGAATCTCGTTATATTGAGAATCTGTTACGTTCTCTCCTAAACACTTACCTCTATAAATAGAATTATGAAATCCAGCATGATTATTTGTCCCAGATGCCTCTAATTCAAAAGAACCAATTTTTATATTTTCTACTTCAATTAAATCTGCTTTTACCTTTTGTCCAAATTCAACAGCATTATCCTCTTCACTAGCTTTAAAGAATGCTAAACCTTTGCCATTTTCTTTAATATCAATAATAGATTTAGAAGACGAAATTAAGAATGTTCTATTAAAACCATCAAACAATCTATCGCCCCAATATAATTTAACTTCATAACTATAATTTACATCAGCATTAAAAAATTTAGTTTCCTTATTATTTATACTGATATTTTCGCTCCAATTAGTTGATTTAGTTCTATATTTAAAATATATGTTTCTTGCCTCATTTACTCCATTTATAGATGAAAAACCAACATCAGGCCTAACCTTTATTCTATTACCATTTTCATTACTATTTCCATTATTATCAACTCTGTGTACAATAGCTGAACGTAACCACGCATGCGCATAATCTTCTACATTTTCAATACTAGCCGTTTTATAACCTGGTCGTCCTCTAGAGTCAGTTACTGATGCTGTAAATCCAACTTTTCCACTCGCATTTATTACACCAGTAGTAAAACTTTTGCTATTAGATTTATAGCCTGCTCCTGAAATACTTCTTGAGCTTATAGTAGAACCATAAACACCACTTTCTCCATGCATAGTTACTTTTGCTTTTGAAACACCTTTAACATAATTACCATCTAATAAATTTTGGCCTTCAATTGTAACACTTGAAATAATAGGATTTATACCTGATGGAACTAGTGCATTAAATGGTGCTGAAGAACTTTCACCTATTTTTGTATTACCATGATATGTTGAAATAGTAACTGTGCCATTTTTTTCATAATTATTAGGAATAGCATCACACCAACTTAATGGCAAAGTATAACTATTAGATGTAGATACACCATAAGCAGTATAAGAATGACTTCCTAATTTATATGTTACTGTATGAAGAAAAGAAGAACTAGCTCTATTTATTTTAACAGAAATTGTTGAGCCTAAATTTACAGTAGGAGTAACTGCACTAACCGAAGATGCTCTTGGTATTGTCTTTAGTGCAAAATTGGTATCTGGTAAATAAACTGTATCATACCATGTTCCTTTTAAATCAACTTTTATTCCTGCACTACCACCCATTGAAACACTTTTAGTACCATTTGACTTATGAGTTACTGTTTTGCTTTTAGTGTATAATAATCTCTTTTGATTACCACTTAAACCTACTTTTGCATTAGTTATAGTATATGTTGAACCATCAATCTTTATTTTAACTGTCTTATTCGCAGATGAGTAAATATTGTAACTAGAACCATTAGATTTTAAATATAGTTTTGATGTTATTGTACTTGTATTATTTGTTATACTTTGAGTGGCTGTCCATTCTAAGATTAAACTGTACCCATTGTTATAAAATTTTTTAGTTATACTTCCATTTAAAGCCACGACTATTCACCTACCTTTACTAATGATAAATTTCCATTTGATCTTGGTTTCCAAATAAAATCTCCGATTTGCAAACTTTGTGTAAATGTACCATCTGTTATTCTCAAATCATTATTAGTTAAAGAAGCAACTTCATTATCACTTTGCATAATATCTAAACTATCATTATCAATTTTTAAACTAAATTGGCTTTCTGAAGTTCCTATTTGAATAGAAGCTCCATCCATTTTGATATATTCTTTAAGATTGGTTTGGTTTTCAATTACTGAATTTTCCAACTCATTTATATTATTTTGAATAGTAGTTTTAGTAAATTCAATGCTTTCACTAGTTTGATTAATTAATGTATTTTGCACAGCCAACAATTCTTCATTAGTAGAATATTTACTTTCTACTTCAAGACGTATATCCTCAGCAGATTGCTGAATATTACTAGAATTTTCTTCAATTAAAGGAGATAATGTATTATAAACATCTTGTGTTTTTTCTTCTAATTCTTCATTTATAACATAATCAGAATTTATTTTATTAATCGTATGATAATATTCCGCTTGAACATCTGTTGATACTTTTATTTTTTTACCACAACTAATTTCTGCAACTCCACCATCCCATTTTATTGAAGTTACTTGCACAAAAGTATCAATATCATGTGGTTTAGAAATCAAAGGAATACGATCTCCAATTTTAATTCTTGAAAAATCAACATCAAGTAATGATAAATCTATACCTTTTAATGTAAATGTATCAAAAACACTTGTTATATTTTCTAGCTCCTCTTGAGCTTTTTCTTTTAACTTTTGAGGATCTACTATATCATCATAAAAGACTTCTAAAATTCTACGTCCATATTGAGAGTCAACTTCTTCATTTACAACAATATCACTATCATCATTTACTTCCTTTATTGTAAGTCTTTCTTCTGTATCACCAATTTTACTTCCATAAGGTCTAACAGCTGTATAAATATCTTCTGCATTTCTGTTTCTTAATAAATCTACAAGATTATATCCAAATCTTATTCCTTGATTATTTAATGCCGTATATTCTGCAATATAATCCAAATAAAATTTATTTTCTTCTTCTCTTACTACTAAATATCCACCTAGATTTTTAATTAATTTATCAGTTATATTATCTTTAACTGTTCCATAACAAATTTCTTCTGATAAAGTATTAGAAGAAGTAACTAAAACATTTCCTATATTTAATTTCCATTTTTCAGATGTATCTTTATTATACTGATCTATAAACTTTTCTAACATAGGCTGAACATCAAGATCAACTTGTCCTATATAAGGCATAGTGCTTTGAGATAATTTATATAAAATTCCCCAAACTTCAAATGTTGTAGTGTTAAATGAGTCAACCTCTGGAGATACTATTTCACCAATTAAAATTAATTCATTGTTTTGATATAATCTAACAACTTTATTAGGAGTCATAATTTTTCTATATGGATGATCGTATGCTACTGAAAATTTAAGTATTCCTGTTTTTTCAATATCAAGTTCATAAGATATATCAAAAGCTACTAAAGAAGGATTGTTATAATCATGGATAGTATATTCATCAATCTTAATCTTAAACACTATAATTTCCCCTCTCTATATTTAATCTGTAAATTTCCTGTTCCATATACAGATATAGGAGTTGAGCCTGATTGTAAAACAATTTCATAGTTTTTATAGTCTTTAATATTTCGTGGAATGCTATATCTTGTACCATTTATCTCAATTTCTATTCCTTCATCCTCAGTAAAAAATGTTGGTATAGTAGATTTAAATAGATTATCTAAAGAATAATCAGATGTGCCTGCTGAAACTGTATGTACTGTCTCTTCAGTTTTATATCTCCAAGGTTCACAAACTGCTACAAAATTTATACTATGTGTTCTAATATTTTTTATCTCAGCTTCCATGCTAATTCTTCCAATTATATAAAAACCTTCATTATTAGAATCTGAAATTTTAACTTTTTTACCTTCTAAGTCATTTTGTATTTGTGATTTTATTTCTTCATATGTATCAAAATTTCCAACATGCACAAACTCAGCTGTGAATTCACGATCAGAATATGTAATTCCAGTTATATCAGTTAAATCAATAGATCCACTACGTCCTGGAATAGTTATAGGTGAAGGTGTATTTACTGCAGCTAATCCAAAATCATATCTTGTACATATCAATCCATATTTTTTTGAAATATCTATGTTATCTATATATATCACGCAAACGCCCCCTTAGAATTATAATTAATAGTTTGATGTAAGCCTTTGTTTACTCTAGACAACATTATTTCACCAATTTTCTTACTGTCAAGATTAACAATAAGTGTTTGTCCATTACCAGAATATCCAATTTTATCAGCTATTTTATCAGCTATCATTTCAATACCTTTTGTATTTTTCTCAAGTGGAATTACAGCCTCTGCTCCACTTTCTCCCACCATTGCAAATGTTGCACTTGGAACAATACCACCTCTTGCTAATAATGGAATTTTAGGTATTTGAGGAATATTAAATCCATCCCAACCAGGAATTTTACCTGAAAACTTATTAACTTTATTAATAAAACCATTTACATGCCCTATCATTTTGTTAATTAATTTTATTATCCCATTTATAGGAGCTTTAGCAAATCCAAGTAATTTATCAAAAATATTTTTAAAAACATTTTTAATATTTTCCCAAGCATCTGTCCATTTTTTTGTAAATCCATCTTTTATAAAATTTATTATTTTATTAAATGTTTCTTTAATGGAATTAATTTTTTCTTTTATCTTACCAACAAATCCTTTTATGATCTCAATAAGCTTTCCAAAAGTATTATCCCAAACCTTTACAAATATCTCCTTAATAAAATTAATTAATTTATAAAATGTATCAGGAATTATAACAGTAAAAAATTCTTTTATTTTTCCTACAAAAAAGCTTATTAATCCGGGGATTTTTTCTGTGAATATAAAACGTAAAAATTCTACAACTTTATTAAATATTTCAGGTATTTTAATTGTAAAAAATTCTACTATTTTTTGTATTAAATAACTTATTAATTCAGGTATCTTTTCTGTAAATATAGAACGTAAAAATTCTACAACTTTATTAAATATTTCAGGTATTTTAATTGTAAAAAATTCTACTATTTTTTGTACAAAAGCTCCTATTGCTTCAGGTATTGTAACTGTGAATAGTTCTATTAAATTATTAAATAAATTTTTAACAAAATTTCTAAAAGTTTCACATTTATTCCATAATAATATAACAACTCCAATTATAAGTATAACACCAGCCACTATTAAAGAAACAACAGGATTTGCTACTACTAACCCTACTAGTCCTTTACCTATTACTGATATTAGTAATAAAAATCCATCTGAAAGTCCTAATATTGCAAATCCTACTCCTTCTAATATAGGTTTCAATGCTTTCATAATACCTTTAAAACCACTTACTACGCTCTCTTTTTCACCTACTATTCCTAATACAGACGCAAATATCCCCAAGCTGTCACCTATAGTACCAAGAACATCAAAACTTTCTCCTGAAGATTCAACATTTTCTGCAATAATGGACACATTATCATTTAATTCTTGCATCTTATTTGAAATATTAGTAAACGTATCATTTGCTAATATTTCGATTTGTGAACCATCAATATTAAAAAACAAATTTATCATTTGATTATTTATACTAGCTATTTGTTCTTTAACAATATTAATTTCAGAACTATCTATCCTTAATTTGGATTCTGTTTCAATATTAGAAAACTCTTTTATAATATTTTTTTTAACTTTTTTTACATCTTTTGATATTTTCGAATCATCTAATTCAACATTAATTTTGACTGTTTCATTTGCTGCCATTTATTCACCTCCAAATTTTTATAATATATTTATTTTCATGTATATAACCTAGATTATTAATTATATCTTTACTAAATCACGGTTTTCTTTCAAAAAATCTTTTTCCCATTGATCCAGTTTTTTTCCATTACTTTGTTTATATCTAATACTTACAATTGTATTAAATGTACTATCTTTGATACCGTGAAAATAATCAAGAAAAGTCCACCAATGTAAATATTGTCCTCTTATTTCTCCATGTTGCATTGATATTCCTTCTAATATTAGACGAATATCTTTATTAAAATCTACTGTTTGTTTTTTTGCTTTTCCAGGTTTTAAATTACCATAACTAAGCACATAAAACATACTTTTTATTAGATCTTCTAAACAATAAGCGTACTGTTCTATGTTTTCAATCGTTAACTGGTCATAAAACATAGTCAATACGCTTAACGTTCTAAGTTCTTCATTTACGCTTTCATCTGCCAACGCATCAGAACATTTTATCATTGTTCTCCAGTCACATTTGTTGGTAATAGTAAAAATCTCTCCTTTTACTTCGACCTCAACAGGTAAATCAACTAATAAATCAAGCATGTTTATTCACAAAATCTTTCATTTCTTCTTGATTTTTGCTTATATTTTCCTGTCTTCTAATTTCATTAATATGTTCTTGTATTTTAGTCATTAAATACAAACAGAAAAATGTTTTATTACCATTATCCTCATAAATTGAAAGTGGATCAATTCCTCCATAAATTTCTTTACCAACATTAACATTGAAAACATAATCAATACAGTTTGATAAATTCTTTAAAGATTTTAAATATTCTTTTGCTTTTTGATCTGTTGATACATCTGTATCAACAAAGCATTTTTCAAGCTCTGCTGCTCTACTCACCATTCCACCGTCAAGAAAATCAATTTTAAATTTAAATTCACCATATGGTAAGCTAAGTTCAATATCTCTTTCATCTTTTGATATATTACTTTCATTTACATTAATTTTAAGTTTGTTTTGCATTTAAATCCTCTTTTCTTTCATATGTATCTATAATCTGTTTGTAATAAGATTTTATTTTTTACACAATTTATTTTATAAAAGTTTTAAAACCTCATTACCAAACAGCATTATAGAAAATTATATATTATAAATAAGTTTTATTTAATTTTAGTCTGCAGCTTGAGCAGCTTTTTCTGCGAATTTTCCATTTGTGAAGCTACCTAGAACTTTGTTATTGCTAAATGTAATTTCAATAGGCATGTCTAGTGTTGAAGAACCACCAATTGATGTTGGATAAATACTACAGTTCTTGTGCCATTCTGCATATACACCTGTATCTACTGTAATATATTCTTTTACAACTAGTACATCAAATACAGCGAATTCTCCATATGCATTTCTTGCCATAATATCCTCTAATTGTACTGGCAATTTTTGTCCACCTGTGATTGTCAT
Organism: Oscillospiraceae bacterium; assembly: GCA_965226565.1. Taxonomy (GTDB): domain Bacteria; phylum Bacillota; class Clostridia; order Oscillospirales; family Ruminococcaceae; genus SZUA-444. The sequence goes on along the minus strand of CBDDDI010000006.1, from coordinate 46,038 downwards.
TGGTTCTAGTTTTTGTAGCATTTCCATTTTATTTACAGATGTGCTTGTTACACCTGTGATATCTGTTACTGTGCTTACATCAGGTGTGTATTCGATTGAACTTTCTTCTACTCCACTACCTAAAAGTTCCCATACTGGAGCCTCTTTTGTACCACAATTATAATATGTTCTTAACATTTTTCTTTCTGCTTTTAATCCCTCTCCTAGGTTAAAAGCTGTTATTACTGCATTTGAATTTAATGCCATTTTATATTTCCCCTTTCTTATACGCATATTTTATTTTTATTTGTATCATATATTTAATCATTGAATTATTTATATACTGACTATTGCCAATATTATTAATCATTATATCAATAGGTGATACTATTTCTTTAATTTGTAAATTTTTAGTATTTGGATAATTTCTTATTCTTTCTTGTTCATTGATCCATTCAGAGATTTCTCTTGCTTGTTCAATATTTTTAATATTTTCATTGTTATTACTAGAACCAAAAATATCAGTAGGTATATCACATGATACAATTGAAAAACTATACAATGATGTTGTTTCTCCTGTTATATCAGTTGATAAAACTCTATCGTCTGACATAATAAATCCTTTTTTATTATCTTGTGAAGATAGAATTTTATAAAAAAAATCACTGTCTTTTATTTTAGGACAAGTCAAAAGCCAGCCTTCTATTACTTTATTTAAATCCATTCATTCTCTCCATAATTTTATTAAATTACTTATTTGATTTAATTAATATTTGCTAAACTTTTTCAGCTAAGGAATACCACATTTTTTACTTGTGCTTTGATTTTCACAAGTTGTTACAATGTGGATATCTTTATTTTTTACTAAAATTTTTGCTTCTTCTATTGTTGTTTTTACCAGATAACATCCCTCCTTTTTAATTTTTTATTTTAAAAATAATCTTAATATATTGCTATTTTGACGTAATACAAAATGTTGAGATGCAATAACAATATATTTTTATACTATTTTTAATTTAATGTAATAGATTGAGTTATAATATTTTTTAAAATCACTTTAATAAAATCAACTCTTTCCAATAAGGTATATGATTTTTAGTTATAAAAACTGCTCTAATTCGCATAACAAAAGAATTTAAAGGTGATTTAATAAAAAATTGACTTGGTTTAATTATTTTTGTTTATTAATACATAATTTATTGTATAACTTTATCATTTATTTTTTATATTTATTACATCTAATATTTCTTTATATTTTATAACACATATCAAAAAACATATAAATCTAAAAACATTTAACTTTATGTATATATTTACCTTACAGCTATATTATAGAATATTTTTAGTCAAATGTCAACATAAAATACAAAAAAAGTAACTAATTTTAGTAATTTTTTATATAAAATCAACTTTGGTGTTGAATAGATAACTTGATTAACATGCTTATTTCTTAGTTTTGTTGTTTATTTTAACTTGTATTATATGCTTAAAAAATATAATAGATTTTTTGATTAATATAATTAAACAAAAACAAAATCTGATTATATTATAAATATTCTTTAAATATCTAATATGTAATTTTTTAATATTTATTACTATAGTCTTATATTATATTAATAAATATTGATTTTATTAGAATAATAATATTTTTTATTTAATAGTAAATTATTTTTATTTACAACACTTGACATTTAATGCAAAGTAAGCTATACTAAAAATGCAAAGTAAACTTTACATAAATCGCATCATATGTATAGGAGGTTTTTTATTGAAAACAAAAATTGCTGATTTAAGAAAACAAAAAAAAATATCTCAAGAAGAATTAGCTAAAGCAGTTGGTGTAACAAGACAAACAATTACTTCAATTGAAGTAGAAAAATACACAGCCTCTTTAGTGCTTTCTTACAAAATAGCAAGATATTTTAACACAACAATAGAAGAAATATTTGATTTTTCAGATTTGGAGGAAATTTAAAATGGAGAAATTTATAAAAAAATTAAAATTAGATATTATTTTAGGAATAATATTTATAGCATCAACTTTTATAGCACAAGCTTTACTATGGTTTGTATTACCTGAAATGAAAAATGGAATTGCTAAACACTTTATTTCTGGTTTTTTAGTTGGACTTTCATTTGTAATTATCTACTTTGTTATAAGAAATATTATAATAATCAAAGACAAAAATAAGTTGCTAGAATTATACACCAAAGAAAATGACGAACGCAGAAAATCAATTGAATTATTTACAAGCAAATCAGGATATAAAATAACTCTTAATCTTTTATCTATAGCAATGATTTTTTCAATATGTATTAATAAGTATGTAGGATTCACACTTATAGGTGTTATACTACTTATAACTGGAATAAACTTTCTTACAGAAATATACTACAATAAAAAAATGTAATACAAAAAAATAAAACATCTATCTACTAAGATAGATGTTTTTTTACTATAAACACTAACAAATTTATCACTAAAACCACCACTTTATTATAAAACAATTATTATTTTACTAATTTATCGAATAATTTACTAATTAATATAATAAATATATAATATACTACTTTACAATACTTTTATCAGCAATTTGTTTATGCTAAATTCAACACACTATATTATATTTGTACATTAACTTGCAAATATATTTTAAAATAAAAAAATAATCTCTACCTAAAAATAAGCAGAGATTAATTTTAATAATATCATATTTTATTCTACTACTAATTTATTTGCCGGATCACTTGATAACAAGTAGTATGATCCAATTAAATGAGGATGTGTCATACCTCCAATATGCAATTTAGCTGCAATAGAGTTTGAATCTGCTCCTGAATGAATAAAACTATTTTTTGCTGATTTATATTTTTTCGCAACATAGAAACTTGTTGTCATAACAACTATATTATCTTCACCTATACCTTGTTGAGTAAAAGGCGCAAGCTGAGTTTCGCCATCAACTGGTACATATTCTTTACTCGCTACCAAATCACCAATAACTGTTAAAAAGAATCCTGGAGTTTGTTGTACTTTAACATCAAACACTTCTTTAAATCCTTCTCCAAAAATCAATTTCTTACCTTTTGATTCTGCAGTTACTTTTACATGTCTATTAAAACGTTCACCATATTTTTTTATTCTATTAGCTACTTCTAAATCTCCATCTCTATAATCATTACTTTTATATGTATACACTGTATCTGGATCATCAGAAAATTCATATAGTTCTTCACGACTTTTAACTATATTTCCTAGATTTTTAACTAAACCTCTATATGCTTCATTTGAATTATATGAACAATCATACATTTCGCACCATGTGCCTTTTTTAAAGAATAAAGATTCTACATAGCTATCTTTAATGCTTGTTTCTAATGTAGTACCGTATTTACGAAAGCCCCATTTTGCTGAAGGTATAGTTGGTGTAATATCATCTTTATTAACTATATTAAATATTGTTTTATATCTTGATGCATTTTCATCTGTTGTAGTATTCATAGGAGCAAATGTATATGTATATGAATCAAAATTACTATCATCTTCAAATTTTGTTCCTAAAATATTAGCTATAGCAGCACCACGAGAATGTCCTGTAAGCAAAATAGATTTACTATCTGTATCACTTAGTTTAGTATTTACATAATTTATTATATATTTATATAATCTATTTGCCGGAACATCTACACCTTTATGATTTAGTTTATTAGTCCAATCAGGATTATTTACATCCCAATAATTTTCTGTATTTGCTCCAACGTCAAAATTACTTGTCCATTCTTGAATAGTTGTATTACTACCTCTTACAGCTACAACAATTACTTCTTTTTCTTCATTATTATAAACAACATTTCTATGTCCTATAACAATTTCTGACACATCATCATCAGGATTTGCTTTCCATTCTTCTGAATCAGCAATATGATAAATTTGAACATCATTTAAACCAAAGTTTTTAAAAACAACTTCTCGTTCACCTGAAAAATTAGTTCCAGTATCAACTGTTAATATATGTCCAGGATAAGCTGCATTAGAATATATTGCAGCTAATTTTGAAAGATCTTTATTATACTTTGTATTATCTTCAAAAAATGCTCTATAATCTACATTAATATCTATATCATAATCCATTGATATAGATGGATCAGCAAAATTACCTGTGAAATTATTACTTGTTGGATCCATATCTACACTATCCTCAATACCATCAAAATCATTATCGACAACTATAGCTTTAACATTTGTGCTTTCTTTACAATCATTTGCTGCATAAGTTGTAATAGAAAATACCGCACATAAAGAAATGGTTACAGCTAAAACTTTCAATATTTTTTTCTTTTTCATTTTAACTCTCCTCTTAATTTGTTATTATTTTTTATTTTTTCTTTTCCGCTACATTGATTATAACATCAAATATACAATATTTTCAAATTTTATATAGCATTTTATTAAATTATCTATATTTTTAACAAAACTATGTTTTCTTTTTACCATTCTTTTGTTATATTAATAACAGAAAACACCTTAAAATAGTGATACAAATATAAATATTTATATCACTATTATTAAAAAAATATTTTATTTTTAATGGAATATAAGCGAAAAATAAAATTCAAATATAAAAATGTAAAAAACAATAATATACATTACTTAATTAAAATTATATATATTATTAATTAATAATAATATAAAATTAAATCTCCTTTGGTAGTAAAAATAAAGCAATAATTAATCTTGTTATATGTGCAATATGCTAATACACAATTTTATTTTTTGTGCAATATTAACATATGTGAAAAATCCACATATTTCTATTACAATGTTGCTTTGTTTTTTGCTATATGATATAATAGCGCCGTAGTTAGTTAGTAAAAAATAGTAAAAAGGAGAGGTTTATTATGGAGAAAATACTAATTAAAGGTCTGACTTTAGCGGTATCCTTGTCAATTTTCACAGCATCCGGTTTTTCTACTTACACAAAAGCTTATTCAAGACTTGAAAAAGTAAACAACAACACTAACTACACACAGCTAACTACAAAAGATGTTCAAAAAAACCAGAAGTTGTCCACTACGCCAATTTTATTATCTAAACAAAATGGTATAGATAATAATGTGTACGATGATTGCGAAAAAGAAGGCAGTATTACTACAAATGAAAAAATAACAAAAACTGATCCTAAAAATTCAAAAGACGAAGGAATTTATGTATCCAGATTTTATAATTCAAATCCTGTAAATACTGATAGTGATTATGACGGTATTGAGGATAGCGTTGACCAAGATCCAAACAACAATGAATTTGAAGGGAAATACACTTCAGATGGATTTACATGGGAAATGTCTTATAAATTGGATTATTCTAATTTTTTTAATGATAACACTAAATACAACAAAAATTTGTCGAAACTAGGAGCTCTGCTTTCAGGAAGTGCAGCTAAAGGAAACATAATGAATGTTACTTCTGGTGCATCATTTAAAGGTGATATGAGAACTGTTTTAACTAACTTTGGTTTAAGCAACATCGAAAATTATCATATTGCTAATTCAGCAAAATGGCTTGCTAATCCAGATGATGACACAGCGGAAGTTTGGATTGCTCACAGAAATGTTGTATATCAAGGAAAAGAAAAAGAAGTAATATTTGTTTCTTTAAGAGGTAGTGATTTTTCTGCTCAAGAATGGTATAGCAACCTTGACATTGGTGCTAATACAAAAGATTATTGGGACAGAAATAATCCAGAATGGAAAAACAAATTAAATCATAAAGGTGTAGATGTTGCATCAAATAGAATATATGATTACATCATGTCTTATGTAAAGAAAAACACAAAATATTCTAATACTAAAGCAATATTTATTAATGGATTCTCACGTGGAGCTAGTATTGCTAATATTTTAGGAACAAAATTTGAAGAGGACAGACGTTTTGATTCTTACACATACACTTATGCATGTATGAATGTTACAACAGATAAAAACGCTGGCAGATATAAAACTATATTTAATATAATGAATGAAGATGACATGGTTCCAAATTTACCACTTAAAGAATGGGGATTTAGAAAATACGGAAAAACTTTCTCAGCTAGTATAAAAAGTGATTATACTAAATATCCTTGGACTAGTAAAGAAGGAACTACATGGAAAGAAAAATTCGGTAAAAACTACAACGACAATGAAAATCTTGAGCCGCTATTAAATGAATTCAAAAAGATTGTTAAATGTCGTGAAGATATCTACAAATTCACAAATGATAAAGACACATTCTACACATACACAAATCGCAATTACAAAAATGCTGAAAAAGAAATTGCAAAAAGACTTGAAAAATATGGACCACGTTTTAAAAACACTGTAAGAGTTACTGCTGTTCCAAGAGGAAATGCTTTTGATATTAAAGTTCAACAATCACCTGCATTTTTATTATCACTTGTTCATGATGTTGTTGCAAAAACAGAATATGTTCCAGCAGGAAATAAATATAAAGAAGTGAAATATGTTCAACGTGGAAAAGGCGAAGACAAATTATTTATTGTTGATGTAAGTTTCTATGTTGCTAAAAAATACAAACTTGCAAAAGAGAAAGTAGTTTGGTCTGGAGCTGATTCAAATCCTTTCGCTGCAGCATTAAAATTTGGAGGAATAGTTCATCCACATCAAACAGGAACTTATTATTTAATAGCAGAAGATAGCAAAAAAGCATTAGCTTAAAAAGCACAAAATAAAACAAGGTATAGATTAAATCTATACCTTGTTTTTATATTATAACAAAATTTATTTTTCAATTTCTTTAATAAGATTAACCATTTCAATAGCAGCCATAGCACAATCATAACCTTTGTTTCCAGCTTTAGTTCCAGCTCTTTCAATAGCTTGCTCAATATTTTCAGTAGTAACAACTCCAAACATAACAGGAATTTCGCTATTAAGAGAAACATTTGCAATACCTTTTGAAACTTCACTACAAACATAATCATAGTGTGTTGTGCTGCCACGAATAACTGCTCCAACACAAATCACAGCATCATATTTGCCACTCTTAGCCATCTTAGAAGCTATTAATGGAATCTCAAATGCACCAGGAACCCATGCTACATCAATATCATCTTCTTTTACTTCATGTCTTGTTAACGCATCAATTGCTCCACCTAATAATTTAGATGTAATAAATTCATTAAATCTTGCAGCCACAATACCAATTTTAATGTCCTTAGAGACTAATTTACCTTCATAAGTTTTCATAATAAAAATTCTCCTTTATATTTATTATAATATATTAATAATTTTCCTAAGATACTATATTTAAAACTTCTATTTTATATAACCAAATTATTTAATATTTAAATAATGTCCCATTTTCATTTGTTTAGTTTTCAAATAAAATTTATCATATTCAGTAGCTTCTATTTCAATAGGAACTCTTTCTGTAATCTCAATTCCAAAATCAGAAAGCTGATAAACTTTATCCGGATTATTTGTAATTAATCTAAGAGTATTAACTCCTAAATCACGCAAAATCTGAGCTCCAATATAATATTCTCTTAAATCATCATCAAAACCTAAAGCAATATTAGCTTCAACAGTATCCATTCCATCATTTTGCAATTCATACGCCTTAAGTTTATTTAAAAGACCAATTCCTCTACCTTCTTGACGCATATAAAGCAAAATACCTCTGCCTTCTTTGTCAATTTGTTTCATAGCAGATTCTAATTGTTTTCCACAATCACATTTTAACGAATGAAAAACATCTCCAGTTAAACACTCAGAATGAACTCTACACAAAACATCTTTACCATCACCAATATCACCTTTTACAAATGCAACATGATGTTCACCATTTAAAAGGTTCTCATATCCACATGCACGAAATTCTCCAAATTCTGTTGGTATCAAAGGACTAGCAACACACTTAACAAGTTTATCAAATTTCTTACGATATTCCTGCAATGATTTAATAGTGATAAATTTCATATTCCATTTTTCTGCAACTTTTTTAAGTTCAGAAGTTCTCATCATTGTTCCATCATCAGCCATAATCTCACAACAAAGTCCACATTCTTTAAGTCCAGCAAGTTTTAACAAATCAACAGTAGCTTCTGTATGTCCATTTCTTTGAAGAACACCATTTTTCTTAGCAAGCAAAGGAAACATATGTCCAGGACGACGAAAATCTTGTGGTTTAGAATTTTCATCAACAACTTTCAAAGCTGTTATACTTCTTTCTGCTGCAGAAATTCCTGTAGTTGTATCAACATGATCAATCGATACAGTAAATGCTGTTTCATGATTATCAGTGTTGTTTGACACCATTTGAGGAAATTGCAATTTCTTACATATCTTTTCACTCATAGGCATACATATAAGTCCTTTACCATGAACAGCCATAAAGTTAATATTTTCAGTAGTTGCAAACTCAGCAGCACATATAAAATCACCTTCGTTTTCTCTGTCCTCATCATCTGTAACTAAAATTATTTCTCCATTTCTTAAAGCATCAAGTGCTTCAGGAACTGTACTAAATTTAAACATATAATCCTCCTAAAATCCATTCTCTAACAATAATTCTTTTGTAATTCCTTTTGGCATAGACATAAATTTTTCTATATACTTTCCAACAATATCATTTTCTAAATTAACAACACTACCTATTTTCTTTTCTGATAAAATTGTTTCTTTAGAAGTATGAGGAATAATTGACACAGAAAAATCATCTCTATTTATTTTTGCAACAGTCAAACTTATTCCATCTATAGTAATTGAACCTTTTTCAATAATATATTTCATAATTTTGCTATCTGTTTTAATAGTATACCAAACTGCGATATCATCTTTTTTAATAGACATAATTTTTCCAGTTCCATCAATATGTCCAGAAACAATATGTCCACCAAAACGTCCATTTGAAAGCATTGCACGTTCTAAATTAACATGACTTCCACTTTTTAATTCTCCTAAACTTGATCGTGAAAGAGTTTCATTCATAACATCAGCCATAAATTGTTTTCCATTTATATTAGTAACAGTAAGACAAACTCCATTTGTCGCAACACTATCTCCTATTTTAAGATCAGAAAAAACAACATTTGCATCAATTGTCAAACAAGCAGATTTTGCTCCTTTTTTTACAGATCTAACTGTACCAATTTCTTCAATTATTCCTGTAAACAAAAACTTTCAACCTCGCTTTCAATTAAAAAATCTTCTCCAATCTGTGAAACAACAGAATTTTTAAGATTTATTGATTCTGACACTTCTTCAAATCCTTTTCCAGCAACAGGAGTTTTTGCATTATCTCCACCAAAAATCTTTGGAGCAATATAAGCTTGAACTTTATTAACAATTTTACTTTCAATAGCAGAAAAATTAAATGTTCCTCCACCTTCAAGTAAAATACTATCAATTCCTATCTTGCCCAATTTTATCATTAATTCTTGTAAATCAATATGATTATTTTTTTTATTAACCACAATTATTTCACAGCCACTATTAATATAATATTGATGATTTTCAGTATTGTTATTTGAAGTTGCAATAATTGTTCTAATTTCTTTAGCACTATTAACAATATTACAATCAATTGGTGTTCTCAAATTAGTATCACAAATAATACGAATTGGATTTCTGCCATCTTCTATTCTGCAATTTAACATTGGATTATCAGCAATAACTGTTCCAACTCCAACCATAATAGCTAAATATTTATTTCTATCTTCATGAACCTTTTTTCTTGCTTTTTCACCAGTAATCCATTTAGATTTTCCTAAAACTGTTGCAATTTTTCCATCCATAGTCATCGCATATTTCATCACAACATAAGGAATTTTATTAATTATATAATGAAAAAATACTTCATTAATCTTTTTACATTCTTTCTCCAAAACGCCTACAACAACTTCAATTCCAGCATCTTTAAGAATTCTAACACCATTTCCTGCAACCTTTTCATTTGGATCAAGAACACCAACAACTACTTTTGAAATCTTATTTTCTATAATTGCTTCTGTGCATGGTGGAGTTTTTCCAAAATGACAACAAGGTTCTAATGTCACATACATTGTTGCACCTTCACAAGATTGTTTAGCATTTTTAAACGCATTACGTTCAGCATGAAGATCTCCATATCTTTCATGATAACCTTGAGATATTATTTCTCCATTCTTTACAATAACAGCTCCAACTAAAGGATTCGGATTAACTTTTCCAGCTCCTTTTGACGCCAGATCTAAAGCAAGTTTCATGTATTTCTCATCATTCATAAATACCTCCTTAAATCCAAAAACATTATATCTAATACTTAAAAAATAAAAAACTCTGAAATGAAAATCATTCCAGAGTTAATACAATCATAAAATACGCAAAATACGTCTTTAATTATATCTTCTTTCATCCAGACTATACTGTCGGCTTTGGAATTTCACCAAATCATGCTAAATAAAAACACTTAGCTCGTGGGCTTTACCACCGGTAGGGATTTTAACCCTGCCCTGAAGATTATATTTAATTCATACATATTATATCACATTTATAACAATTGTCAAATAATATTTTATCAAATCTTTACTTTTATTGATATACTCTTACATAATCAACTTGCATGCTTGGTGTTTTTCCACCATTTCTAGGAGGTGTAATTGTATTACCATTTTTAGTAGCCACAGTATTTTTATCAACAGGTACGAAATTATCAAAATGTCCACCTGCTGCTAGATTCAAAATAATATAGAAGTTTTGATCAAACGGTGCTGATGGATTAGACGATGATGGTGTGAACCATTCATTTTGATAATGTTTCATATATTCTTTTCCATCAACATACCAAGTTATTGAATCTGATTTCCATTCTACACTATAAACATGATATCCTGTAAAACTATTAATTCCAGTACTTCCACCAATCCATGTATTATTTGGCCAAGCATTTCCGAAATGAATTGCACCTGTAGATTGATTTGATAATCTTCCTCTACCTTCAAATATATCAATTTCTCCTGATTTAGGCCATCCACCATATTTATTTGATTCTGGCAACAACCATATTGCTGGCCACAATCCTGTTCCTGCTGAAACTTTTGCTCTTACATCAATTCTACCATATTTGAATGAGAATTTACCTTTTGTTACTACTTTTCCTGATGAAAACAATGCTTTGCCTTCTGTATTATGAGTTACTCCACTTTGAGTAATACTATTTTTAGGCTCATTGTATAAAACTAAATTTAACACTCCGTTATTAACATTTACATTTTTAGAATCGGAAGAATACCATTCATTTTCACTATTTCCCCAACCCCATGTTCCTGAATTATGTGGATTTCCAAAAAATCCTGTATTATGACTCCATTTAGACATGTTTAAACTATTCCCATTAAATTCATCAGACCAAATTAACTTTTTAAATGAATCTGAAGAACTTGGTGGAGTTACTTTATTATTACCGTTATCATTGCTTCCAAAATTGTTATTTATTTTGAAATTATATACTATAAAATCTTGTGGATTAGTTTTTAAAGAGATTTTTAATTTAAAGTTTTCTTCAACTTTTCTAATCCATATTCCAGCTACATTTTCACCTGTAGATCCTGTATTTGTCCAAAATCCATATTGTTTTCCATGTGTATAATCACCATTTTGATACACATATTTAGTTGAAATATTTTTGTATGTATTTCCATTATCTTCACTTATTTCATAATTAAATTTTGTATTATCAATTTTTGTACAAAGTCTACCATTTATTTTAGGAAACACTGTTCCACAATTTCCGTTTGGCTCAATCTTTAAATCTGTTCCATCAGCATATACAGACAATGTTTTTGGTATTGCAACATTTATTGTTCCAGTATTTACTTTTGTACTTGATTTATCTCCATCTTTAACATTTAAATTATAAATCAAATACTCATTTGGATTTGAAACCAAAGAAATTTTTACTTTCATACTTTCTTTAACTTCTCTAATCCAAATTCCAGATACTTCTTGAGGTGTATTTACTCCATTTCTCCAATATCCATATTGTTTTCCGCCTTGATATGAACCTTGAACAAATTTATATTCATTAGAAAGAGGTCTGAATGTTTTTCCATTATCTTTACTTATTTCAAAATGAAATTTGCTATAATCCCAAAAAGATGATTTCTTATTATTAATATTTGGAAAAGCAATTCCTGAATTTCCATTTAATTCTACTTCAATTTCTTTTAAAACTCCATCTCTATTATATGGTGTTAATTTTTTAATATAATTTTCCTGTTTATTAACAACTGGTAATGATGTTTTATTAGAAACACTTAAATTATAAACAACATTATCTTTAGGATTACTCTTCAATGAAATACGGACTTTTGAATTGTTATTAACATCTTTAATAACAATTGCTGAAATCACTTCATTATTTTGATTTCTATTACTCCAAAAATCATATTTATTAATTAATGTATAATTCCTACCATTATTTGTACTTATTTCAAATTTAAATTTTTCAATATCAGCATATTGTGAAATTGAATTATTTATTTTTGGCAAAACAACTTTAGCTTCTTTATTTGATTCAACTTTAACATCTGTACCATTATAAGCAGATAATAATTTCACAGAGTTATTATTATTTGGAATATTAATATTAGTATTTAAATTATTAGTTTCAGCTGAACCAAGTTTAAATCCGTTTACACTTATATCCCATATATAAGTTCCTTTTGTTACATTACCATTAATTTTGTTTCCATTTGAATCATAAAAAGTCTTTCCATAATAAATAACACCAGCATCAGAAACTGAAACTTTTCCTTTTTCTGTTGATCTTAAATTATGATATACAAACAGTCCATTCATTGTTGATGTTTCAAGCAATCCATTGTTAATAAAATCACCACCAGCAATAGTAAATACTGCTGTATTTATTATTTTGCTTGTATTTAATACTGTTCCTCCTGCGATAGTAAAATGTGCATTATTAATTAATTTTCCATAAACATTAAAATGTCCTCCTGCAACTGTTAAATGACCTCCATTAGATATTGTTATAGTAGTATCCTTTGGAATATCAATACTCCTATATAGCGCAATTGAAGATGATATAACAATATTTTTTTCACCATTTTTAATCATATTATTTAAATCTTGTTCAGAATTAACTCCTCCTGTTGCAAATGCTGTAATAGAAAGAACAGGAACCATTACTAATAATAAAATTAATACACTTAAAATGATAGATATTATTTTTTTATTTGTTGTCGCCTTACTGATCAATGTCATGTTTTCCTCCACAAAATTACTACATATTTTTTACATTTATGTAACTTATAAGTAATTAAAATTACATTTTAATTACAATTTTATTATATCATCAATTATAGAACTATTCAACATTTTTAGTTAAAAAACCTTTTTATTTATATTGATTTTACATTGTTTTTTCTTATATATAACATTGCACAATTAGATAGTGTAAATATTTTAATGTTAAATAATTTGATGTTTTAATTATTAAGGTAACATTGTATTTGTATTACTTAAATTTTGTGTAGGAGCATTTACATTAGGTGCTGACAAATCTGCATTAGTTGAATTTTGTGTAGGAGCACTTACATTAGGTGTTGGTAAAACTGCGTTACCTGAATTTTGTGCAGGAGCAGCCATATTTCCATTTAAAGCTGATGCTTTTTTCTGCTGGATTTGTTGTTTAAAAGCTTCTACTTTAGCTATTAATTCTTGTTTAAATGATGCCTTTTTCTGCTCTATTTGTTGTTTGAAAGCTTGTGCTTTTGCATTTGCACCTTGTGAAGATACACCTGTATTAGTTACAGGTATATTAGTAGGCGCATTAGTTACAGCACTGTTTGGTGCAGAATTTACAATATCACCAGTTGCATCAATACTATTAGGTGTTGCCAAACTTGTATCAACACTAGGATTAGCATTTACATCAACACTCTCATCAACAATAGGATTAGGATTAGCATTTGCATCAATACTTATATCAGCATTTGAATTAGTATTAACATCAGCATTTACATCTGTTACAGGTGTATTCGTATTTTCAACTTTAGAGCCAAATTTGAATCCATTTAAACTAGCATCCCATATATATGCACCTTGTTTGACATCTCCAGAAATATTTGCACCATTCATATCGTAAAATGTTTTAGAATATTTTATAATTCCATTATTTGTTACAACAAATTGACCTTGTGCTGTTGATATACAATCACTATAAAAATACATTCCATCTTTAGCTGAGTTTTCAACAGTTCCATTATTAATAACTTGTCCACCAGATACAGTTAGCAATGCTGTATTGCTTATTTTACCTATATTTGTAACAGTTCCTCCTGCAAAAGTTAAACAACCATTATTAATAATTGATCCTTGATTATTAAAATTTCCACCACCAATTGTTAAAGAACCATTTTGGTTTATTGTTAAAGTAACGTCATTTGGAATATCAATATTTTGATATATTGCTAATGAATTTGATATTACAATGTTTTTTTCACCTTGTTTTATTTTATCTACAATATTTTGTGGTGATGCTCCATTATTTGATGCTGAAACAAAAATGATTGGCACTATAATTACTATAGCAATTAATAAACTCAAAATTATAAATATCTTTTTCCTACTTGTTATATTATTAATATATGTCATTTTATCCTCCAAGAAAGTTATTATATATTTTTACATTAACATTATAATTTTGTTTATTAAATCCTATATTACTTTAAATTATAATAACAATTTAAGTATATCTATTTTATCTTTACCTAAATTAGGAAATAATGAATTTAAATCATTTGAATTCTTTTTATTTACATTAAAATTATCTAAGATTGATTTTATATTATCTATAGCTTCTTTTTTATCTTTATTTTTATCATTATCTACCACTGAGCTTGAATTGTTATTATTCTTATTATTATCTACTACTGAGCTTGAATTGTTATTATTCTTATTATTATCTACTACTGAACTTAAATGATCATTATTTTTATTTAATTCATCTAAAATTGAATTTATATCTTCTGTATTTACATCAGGAAATACTGGATCTTTAACATCTAAATCAACTTCAGAAACTCCTGAAATTGGTTCATCTTCAACATTAGATGTTGGTACAGTAGAATCCTTCACAGCTACATCTTTATCATTTGATTTTTTAGAATCTCTTTCATCTAATATATCCTCTACATATCCTTTTAAATCATCTTTAAGAGAATCTGTACTTTCCTTTAAATCTTTTTTTAATGAATCTACATTAGAAGTAATACTATCTGTTAAAGCATCTGCGTTAGCAGCAATACCATTTGAAACTGAATTTACATTAGATTTAACATTATTTGTCAAAGAATCCGTATTAGATTTAATACCATCTTTTATAGAATTAACAGGATTACTACCATTTGATTTTATATCAATAGGTTTCTTAGATAAATTAGAATTTCCAGAATTAGCTTTAAATCCATTCAAACTAGCATCCCATATATATGTTCCTTGTTGAACATCTTCACAAATATTAAGTCCATGTATATCATAAAATATTTTTGAATATTTTATAGTTCCACCATTTACAACGATAAATTTTCCTTCTGCTGTTGATTTACAATCACTATAGAAAAACACTCCGTCTGAAGGTGATGTTTCAACAATTCCATCATTAATAAATTCTCCACCAGATATAGTAAACAATGACGTATTAGTTATTTTACCAACATTTGAAACAACTGCTCCTGCAAAAGTTAAACCACCATTATTAACAATTGTTCCTTTATTATTAAAACTACCACTAGCAATTGTCAAATTACCATTATCATCAACTGTAATAGTTACATCCTTTGGAATATTTATATTTTTATTTATTGAAATTGTATCTGATATTACAATATTTTTTTCACCTTGTTTAATTCTTTCTGCAATATCTTTTGAAGATGATTCTTTACCTGATGCTGAAGCAATAATAATTGGTATAGTTATTATTAAAATAATTACTGCACTTAAAATTATAATTAATTTTTTCAGATTGTATTTCACAAAATTCATTACTGCCATTTCAATTCCTCCATATATTTTATTTTTATTTATTATAAATTATAACAATTTGATTACAACTTTATTATATCATAGTAACAATTTATTGTCTATATATTTAATTAAATTAATAATCATTCTTAAACCTTTTTATATATTTTATACAAATAATCGGTTACATTATTGTAAATACACGCTTTTATAAGGTTACAAAATATTTAACATTATCTAATAACTTCCAAAAATAATATAATAAAAAATAAAGCAAATCTCTTAACTATAGAGATTTGCTTTATAAATCTTAAATATTATTGATAAACTCTTACATAATCAATTTGCATAGTAGGTGATTTACCACCATTTTTAGGAGGTGTTATTGTATTACCATTCTTTGTTGCTAAAGTATTTTTATCAACATCTCTGTAACCATCAAATCCACCACCAGCTGCTAAATTTAAAATAATATAAAATTCTTGGTCAAATGGAGCAGATGATCCTCCTCCACCTTTTGTATACCAATCATTTTTATGAACTTCATGGAATTTAACTCCATCAACATACCATTTCATTTTATCAGCTGTCCATTCTACACTATAAACATGGTAATTTGTAAAAGAATCAACTTCTGTTGTTCTACCATTACATCTGTTATTAGGCCATTTATCACCAAAATGAATTGTACCAATTGCTTGATGAGGTTTTCTACCTCTACCTTCAAAGATATCAATTTCACCAGATGAAGCCCATCCACCATATTTATTTGCTTTTGGCATCATCCATATTGCTGGCCACAATCCTGTTCCTGATGAACATTTTGCTCTTATATCTATCCTGCCATATTTAAATGCGAATTTACCTTTTGTTACAACTTTTCCTGATGAGAACCATGCTGCATCTGTATGATGAGTATGACCACTTTGTTTTATTGTTTTATTAGGTTCATTGAAAATTGCAATATTCAATGAACCATCTTTTACATAAACATTATCTTTATTATCTGTATACCATTGATGTTCTTGGTTTCCCCATCCCCATGTTCCAGAATTGCTTGGATCAGCATAGAATCCTGTAGCATAGTTCCATTTGTTTCTATTTAAACTATTACCATTAAATTCATCAGACCAAATTAATTTCTTAAATACATTTGAACTGCTGCCAGAAACATTTAAATTATAAACAATAGAATCTTCTTTATCATTTTTTAGTGAAATTTTCAGTTTAGCATTTTCAGTAATTGTTTTAATCCAAATACCTGCTACTTCTTCTCCAGCTTTAGTTTTACCAATCCAATATCCATATTGTTTACCACCAGTATATCCATCACTATAACTATATTCTTTTGAAATAGCCTCATATGTTTTTCCACCATCTTTGCTTATTTCAAAATTAAATTTTGTATAATCTGATTTACTGCATACTTGTCCATCAATCTTAGGAAATACTATTCCACAATTTCCGTTTTCTTCAACTTCAATATCTGTAAGAACTCCATCTCTGTTATAAACAGATAATTTTTTTGGAGGAACAGGTTTTGGTTGTTCCATACCTTTTACATTAAAATTATAAACAAGCTTTTCATTTTTATCAGCAACTAAAGAAACTCTAATTTTCATACTTTTTTCAACTTTTCTAATCCAAATACCTGATACTGTTTCGCCAGATTTAGTTTTATTACTCCAGAAACCATGTTGTTTTCCACCTGTATAACCACCATCTCTGAATTTAAATTCACTTGAAAGTAGTTTATAAGTCATTCCACCATCTCTGCTGATTTCAAAAACAAATTTTTCTTTATCAGCTAATTTTGATTTTTCACCATTGATATTTGGAAAAACAATTCCTGAATTACCATTATCCTCAACTTCAATTTCTGTTAAAACACCATCTCTATTATATGGAGTTAATGCTTTTACAGGTTGAGATGAATTAGATTTTTCTTTAAATCCTTTTAAACTAGAATCCCATAAATATTTTCCTTCTAAAATATTTCCGTTGATTTTAGCTTTGTTTGCATCATAAAATGTTTTAGCATAATAGATTATACCACCTTTAGCAACATTAACTTCACCTTTTTTAGTAGATGTTATATCACTATACACATACATTCCATTACTACCTTCAGTTTCAATACTTCCGTTATTTATAAATTCACCACCAGCAACAGTAAATACTTTTGTATTAACTACTTTACCAGTATTCACAACTTTACCTTTAGCAAATGTTAAATGTCCATTATTAACTAAATTACCTTCAATATTTAGTTTTCCACCGCCAATTGTCAAATGACCTGTTTCAAGCACTGTTAATGTAACATTACTTGGAATCTCTAAATCTTGATATAAACTAACGTCAGATGATATTGTGATATTTTTTTCTCCTTCTTCAACCTTTCTTTCTAGATTTTTTGCAGCGTTAATAAAACTATCTGATGTAGCATTTGAAACTACAGGAGTTATTAAAGTTAATAACAACATAGTGCTCATCAATACTGCGATTTTTTTGATATTACCCTTAAACATAATTTTCCTCCTTTTTATTGTTTTATAATATCATATTACTCAAATCGCTATATGGTGACAAAATTCGAGCAATATTAATATTCCTGCAAATATGTTTTCCATAAATATTAACTAATATTTTCCGACTTTTTTCATTATATCACAAGAAAAATGCAATGTCTACATTTTTCATTAAAAAAATCCAATTTTACCATAATTTTATGTGCAATATATATAACAAAAGCAACAATATGTAACCTAAAGCATTGATTTTACTACATTTAACACCTTTAATTTTTCATAATAAATACATATATAAAATCATTGTAAAATTAATAATAGAAAAAAGGACTAGGTCTTATATTTATATAAAACCTAGTCTTAAAAATCATATTATTAGTTTTTTATTAATTATATCTATTTATTATTCCTTGAACTTGTCCATCAGATGATGATCCAGAAGTATGATATAAGAATCCATCTGAACTATCAAGCTCCCATTTTCCATTTACCTTTTTAAATGTCAAATCTAGTCTTCCTAAATGGTGATTATTTTCTCCACCAGTTTGCACAATAGGAACTTTTCCAACATACTTAGGTTTGCTTAAATATGTATGCGAATCTCCTCCTACTACTGCATCTACACCATTAATTTTTGCATTATTGTAGTCATGATCATATCCACAGTGTGATAAAACAACAACTGCATCAGATTGCGAATCTACTTGAGGAACTATTCTTCCAGCTGCTGTTGGACCATATGTAAAGTTTTTATCACTAACTCCACTTTTTCCTCTATCAGCAGGTTTTGTTGAAGTTACACCAACAACACCAACTCTAAATCCATTTACATTTAATATTGTATAAGGTTTAACTCCAGGAATATATCCACCAGTTTTCATAGTAACATTAGCACAAAGTGTACTAAAATTAGATTGACTAGAAAGATTCCTAATTAATTGATTAGTTTCTCCAGATGAACCAGTGTATCCAAATTCATGGTTACCTAAAATCCAAGCATCATAACGCATAGAATTAAATATCTCCATCTCTGGTTTACCTCTATAATTTTGTAAAGGACCTCTTCCGAAAATATCTCCAGCATCAAGCAATATAACATTTTTTTCTTGAGCACGGACTTTTTTTACAATACTAGCATACTTAGGTAGATTATATAAACGTCCATGTATATCATTTGTATGTAAAATAGTTAGTTTATAAGTTTCACCACTCTGTTGATTAATATTTAAAGTTGGCTTATTAACAATAGGAGTATCGCCATTATCAGCTGAATTTATAGTTCTGTTAACAACAGTATTTTTATGAACATTAAAGCTGTAAACAATAAAATCATTTGCATTAGTTTTTAGTGATACTTTTAATTTAAAGCTTTCTGTAACTTTCCTAATCCAAATTCCAGATACTATTTCTCCTGTTGAAACAGCATTAGTCCAAAATCCATATTGTTTTCCACCTGAATATGATGAGCTTCCTCTATTTGTATATTCAGTTGAAATATTTTTAAATGTTTTTCCACCGTCTTTGCTTATCTCAAAATTAAATTTCAAATAATCCATTTGAGTGCAAAGTCTTCCATTTATCTTTGGAAATACAATTCCTGAATTTCCGTTTGATTCAACTGTTATGTTTGTAACTTGTCCATTTCTGTTGTATGCAGACAAAGTTTTTTCGTTTGTTTGAGGATTTGGAGTTACTGGAGTTACCGGTTTTACTGGATTTACAGGCTGAACTGGTGTAACTGGAGTTTGAGTTCCAGCTTTAACTTTAAAATCATATACAATATTTTTTGATTTATCAGAAACTAAAGAAACTTTGACTTTCATGCTTTCTTTAACTTCTCTAATCCAAATTCCAGATACTATTTCTCCACTATTTGTTTTGTTTGTCCAGTATCCATACTGTTTTCCGCCTGTGTATGAGCCTTGTCTAAACTGATATTTAGCAGACAATGGCATATATGTATCTCCATTATTTAAACTTATCTCAAAATGAAATTTAGTATAATCCTTAAAAACTGATTTTTTACCATTTATTTTAGGAAATACAATGCCTGAATTTCCATTTGATTCTACTTCAATATTTTTTAAAACACCATCTCTGTTAAATGGTTCTATTGTTACATCTTGAGTTGGAATTGGATTTGTTGGTGTAACTATTTGGCTTGTTGTTTCTGTTGTTACTGGATTTGTTTGAACTGGTTTTTTAGTTGTTATAGGTGCTGTTTGAGCTGGATTTTTAGTTGTCACTGGATTTGTTTCAGCTGGTTTTTTACCATCATATAATGAATAAACAATACAATCATTTACATTATCTTTTCTTGCAACTCTTAATTTAGCAGATTGATTAACAGGCTTAATCCACATGCCCATATATCGTTGACCATTGCCTAAAGGTTTCTCCCAAAAACCATACATTCCTTTAGTTGGACTTGTGTAGCCATATGAATAATAATCTGTCATAGCTACATATGTTTTTCCATTATCAAAGCTTAAATCTATTCTGTAATCTTTTAAATCTGCTAAAAGTATTGGTTTTCCTTTGTATGAAGGCATAAACAACGCACTTTTAGTCATTGTTATTGGAACTGATTGTCTTCCTACATCTCCAAGAATATTTGGTGTGAAATTACTAACTTGTGGCTTTGTTTGTTCCGGTTTGTTTGGCTTTGTTTGCTCAGGTTTGTTTGGCGATGTTTGCTCAGGTTTGTTTGGCGATGTTTGCTCAGGTTTACTTGGCGATGTTTGCTCAGGTTTACTTGGACTTGTCTGTTGAGGTTTGCTTGGCGATGTTTGCTCAGGTTTACTTGGACTTGTTTGTTCAGGTTTTTTAGTTGTAACCAGATTTGTTGGCTTTGTTGGTGCAACCGAAGAATTAAATGCTTTTACATCATAAATTACACTATCTTTTGTATTTCCTTTTAGGAAAATACGTACTTTGATATCTTTTTTAACACCTGTTAACCATGCTCCAATTACTATTTCACCTTTTTGAGATCTATTGCTCCAATAACCATTTTGATTTGTGATCTTTTTAAATGTTTTGCCACCATCAGTGCTCATATCAAAATCAAATTTAGATATATCAGCATACTGTGTTGTCAAATTATTAATTTTAGGCAAAATAATTCCTACTGCTCCTGTAACTTCAGCAGTATAAACTGTTTTATTTCCATATGCAGACAATGTTTTAATAGGCTTTGTTGGATTTGAATTTACAGGTACTGTATCAGTATTTTTGCTTATTTTTTCAATATTGTTGTTTGCTGTATCAGTTGTAGACGATTCATTTGTCTCTTTAAAACCTCTTACATTAGAATTCCATTTATAAACACCATCAGTTACTCTATCACTAATTTGATTACCATTTGCATCATAAAAGTTTTTAGCATAATAAATTAAACCGCCATTGTTAACTTTAATAACACCATTAATAGACGAAGTTAAGTCAGAATAAACAAACATTCCATTAGAAGTATTATTATTAATTACACCATCATTAATAAATAAGCCACCAGAAATAGTTAGCACACTATTATTAACGATTTCATTGTTGTTTTTAAAATTTCCACCAGCAATTGTAAGGCGTCCTTTATTTTGAAGTAAGCCATTAATTGTGAAATCTCCAGCTGATGTTAGATGGCCTGTTGATGTTATTGTAACTGTAACTCCACTTGGAATTTCCATATCACTATACACTGCAAGTGGCGATGAAATGGTGATTTGTTTCTCACCTTTACTAATTTTATCTTTAATTTCCTCTACTGAATTTGCCACACCTACTGCAGAAACATTGATTGTAATAGTAGGCACTAACACTGCAAATAATATCAATATACTCAAAAATATAGCAGTTTTCTTTGTATGTTTTGATGCAAGATTCATTATTGACATTCTTATTCCTCCTATTGAAGTACTAATATTATTTATTTAAATAGATTTTTTAAAAAATAAAATCCAGATTACAAAATATTTAACAAAATATTACTTTCAAATTATTCAATTACATTTTGATTACAATTTAATTATACCACTATATAATCCATGAGTCTACATATTTAGTTAAAATAACACACTTATTTAATAAAGATTGTGTATAATGCATACTCAAAGGTTTCATACACAGTTTCATAATATCATTTAAACGTATATTTTATATGTAAAACACTATATAGTAAATGTTTTTATTTATGCTTTTTGCATATATATCGTTTTTTTATATGAAAAATAAAATAAGCCTCCAATATCGGAAGCTTATTTTTTATCTATGTTTATTGTTTTAATTATTATTGATATACTCTTACATAGTCTACTTGCATGCTTGGATGTGAAGCAGCAAGAGTACCACTAACATTTTTGCCACCATCAAATTTTCCACCTGCTGCTAGATTTAAAATAATATAGAAGTTTTGATCAAATGGTGCTGATGGATTGCTACTACCACCAGAATACCAATCATTATTAGATACTGTATGTATTTGTGCACCATCAATAAACCATGTTATTCTTCTTGCAGTCCATTCTACGCTATAAACATGATATCCTGTAAAACTGCTAATACCCGCTGTTCTACCATTACATTTATTGCCTGGCCATTGACTACCATAATGAATTGTACCTAATGCTTGATTAGGTTTTCTTCCTCTACCTTCAAATATATCAATCTCTCCTGATGCTGCCCATCCACCATATTTATTTGCTTCCGGCAACATCCATATAGCTGGCCACAATCCTGTTCCAGATGAACATTTAGCTCTTACATCAATTCTACCATATTTAAATGAGAACTTACCTTTTGTTACTACTTTTCCTGATGAGAACAACGCTCTACCAGACGTATTATGAGTATGTCCATATTGAGTAATACTATTTTTAGGATCATTGTATAAAACTAAGTTCAATGCTCCATTACCTACATTTACATTTTTAGAATCAGATGAATACCATTGACGTTCTTCATTTCCCCAGCCCCATGTTCCTGAATTACTAGCATTACTATAATAACCTGTTGAATAGCTCCATTTTGATCTATCTAAACTGCTTCCATTAAATTCATCAGACCAAATCAACTTATTAAATGAACCTGATCCACCTGCTGGTGTTTCTACATCTGTGTTGCCACCTTCAGCATTCTCACCTTCAACTTCTTCTGGAGTAATTGCTCCTGTATTAGCTCCTACAACAAAGCTATATACGAGATAATCTGAGTGATCACTTTTTAGGCATACTTTTAATTTGAAATTGTGATTAACTTGTCTAATCCATATTCCAGACACCATTTCTCCTGCTGCAGTTTTATTTGTCCAGAATCCATATTGTCTTCCTCCTGTATATCCACCTTTACGATATCTATACATAGTTGAAATATGATGATATTCTTTCCCATCATCAATACTTATATAAAATCTAAATTTTGTATAATCTGTTTGATTACAAACTCTTCCGTTAATTTTAGGAAATGCAATTCCTGAATTTCCATTTGGTTCTACTGCTATTTCAGTAAGAACTCCATCTCTGTTATAAACTGATAAAGTTTTTGAATGTTGTGGAGCTTGTGGAACTTCTGGTTTTTCAGGAGTTGTTGGTGTTTCACCATTAGATGGTGTTGTTTCTGTATCAGAATTTTCATCACCAGGTTTTGGCTGTGGTTGACCTTTAACATTAAAATTATATACTATATTTTGATTTGGATCTGAAACTAATGAAACTCTTACTTTCATACTTTCTCTAACTTCTCTGATCCAAATTCCAGACACTGTTTCTCCACTTTTTGTAGAATTTGTCCAATAAGCATATTGTTTTCCACCAGTATATCCACCTTGTTTAAAATAATATTTAGATGAAAGTGGCATATATATTTTTCCGCCATCTAAACTTATTTCAAAATGAAATTTACTATAATCATAAAAAGATGATTTTTTACCGTTTATTTTAGGAAATACAATTCCTGAATTTCCATTTGGTTCTACTTCAATTTCTTTTAAAACACCATCTCTGTTAAATGGAGTCAATATTTCTGATCCATTTGAAGGATCTGGTTTTTCTCCATTCGAAACTGTTGTTTCATCAGGCTTATCTGTACCTATATTTGGTGTTGAACCATCATTTGAAGGATTTTTTGTTGTCTCATTAGGTGTATCTGTTCCTGGATTTGGCGACGTTGTAGTTGCTTCATTATTAACATTTACTGAATATATAATACAATCTGTTGTATCAATTTTTGTTGAAACTCTAATTTTAATAGATTTAGTAATAGGTTTAATCCACATACCTGTTACATTACCTTGATTCCAAAATCCATACATACCTTTTGATGGGCTTGTATAACCATAAGAATAATTATCAGTCATAGCTACATATGTTCTTCCACTATTATAACTAAAATCAATACGATAATTTTTCAAATCACTTACAGTTAAAGGTTTTCCATTATATGAAGGCAAATATAAAATAGTACTCTTATCATTTCTTAATGGTAATACTGTTCCAACTCCACCAATATTATTTACTGTGAAATTACCATTGCTAACTTGTGGCGATTTAGTTTCAACAGGTTTTTTTGTAATTGTTGGTGCTGTAGAAGTCGGATTTGTTGGCTTATTTGGATTTGCCGGATTTGTTGGCTCTTCAGAAATTGGATTAGTTATTTCAGGATCAATTATTTCATTATTATTTGATGTACTAGTTTTTGTGGTTGTTGGTTTATTTGGAACATCTGATTTTGTAGTAGTAGGTTCAGTTGTTGGTGTTCCTGGAAAATTTGGTATTGGAACTGATGGTGTTGATCCATCTGCTGCTACCAAATCATAAACAACATTATCTTCTGGATTATCTTTTAATGAAACACGAACTTTTGTATTAGCTTTCATATTTTTAATCCAAACACCTATTACAACTTCTCCATTTGTAGCTCTATTACTCCAATAGCCATATGCATTGGTCATTGCAGTGTATTTATTACCACCATCAGTACTAACCTCAATTTTAAATTTTGATAAATCAGAATATTGTGGTACTGTATTATTAATTTTTGGTAATATAATTGATGTATCTCCAATGCTAGAAACGCTTACTTTTGTTTTTCCTTCATAAGCTGATAAAATCTTAGATGGCTCATTTGGAGTTACAGGAATATTTGGTACATCTGGTTTATCTTTTTCTGGATTTGAATCAACAACTTCTGTAGTTATTGGTTCTACAGTTACTTCGTTTGAAGTTGTTGGTAAAAAAGATGTTTCTGGTTTTTTAGTTGTTGGTACTTCTGGCTTTTTTGTAGTCTCTGGTTTAGTAGTTGTTGGTTTTGTTGGTTCTTTTGTAGTAGTTGGTTTTGTAGTAGTTGGTGCTGATGTTATAGTAGCATCAGATTTAAATCCATTCACACTCGTGCTCCATTTATAAGTTCCTTTTGTCACATTATCAGTAATTTTATTTCCATTAGCATCAAAAAAAGTATTGCTATAATATATAACTGCTTTATCTCCTACTTTAACTTCACCATTTCAGTTGATCTAAAATTAGCATAAATAAACATTCCATTTGAGGATGTTGTTTCAACTTTAGCATTATTAATAAAATCTCCACCAGAAAGCGTAAGAACAGAATTATTTAATAATTTACCTGTATTTAAAAGAGTTCCTCCAGATACAGTCAAATGTGCATCATTAACAATTGTACCTTGAAGATTACAATTTCCTCCACCAATTGTTAAATGGCCTCCACGATTTATTTTAATAGTAACTCCATTTGGAATATCAATGGAATTATATACACTTATTGGACCAGTAATAGAAATATTTTTTTCACCTTTATTAATTTTTTCTTGTAGTTCTTCTTGTGTAGAAATTGCTTCTTCAGCTGATACAGTAATTGATATAGTAGGTACTAAAATTGCTAACAACACCAATATACTTAACATTATTGAGAATTTTTTTCTATTTCTTGTTGCTAAATTCATTAATGCCATTTATATTCCTCCTTATAAAATTAAAAATATTAATATCATTCAAATAAAATCTTTTAGCAAAAAATAAAGTTTAAAACATAAGATATTTAGTCGAATAATCTTATTACAATTTGATTACAGCTTTATTATATCACGTGATATTACAATTGTCTACATATTTAGTTAAAAAAAATCACTTTTTGAATTAAAGTTGTATACAATGTATAAAATTACATATATATTTTTTACTATCGCCATTTTTAGCGATATTTTTATGTTATAATGCAAAATATTTATATTATATGCATTTTTAAAGAATAATAATACAACATAAAAATCAATGAAATCTTTAAAAAAACGCTCAAAAAGTATACACGATAAATTCTTTTTGTAAAAAATATATAAAAATACATTAAATATGTATCATAATATTTTAATATATATTTAAATGTCATTTTCAGTTGTTAAAATTAAAATAATAAACATATAAACAAATATAAAAAAGGTATTGAAATTAAAATTTCAATACCTTAAATTTTATTATAATTACAAAATCATTACGAATATATGACATAAGATTTCTATTTTTTATATATTTTTCTTGCATAAGAAGCTAAATATAATGAACCACATATTAATATCAAATCATTTTCTTTTGCTAATTCTTTAGTCTTTTCAATTGCATTTTCAGTACTATATAAAATTGTTGATTGTCCAGCACATTTTGTAATAATCTCATTTATTTTATTTGCTGCAAATGAATTATACGCAAAATCATCAACACAAAAAAACTCATCAACTTTATCAACTAAACACTTAACCGTTTTCTTAGCATTTTTATCAGACATCATTCCAATAACAGCATAACATTTATTATATTTAATATTATCTAAATATTTTGCCAAAGCATCAACACCAGCTTGATTATGAGCACCATCAATAATAACCATAGGTTTTTCATCAACAATCTCAATTCTAGCCATAACTTTTGCAGATTTTATTCCATTAACAATATTCTGTTTAGTGATTAAAAATCCATCTTGTTGCAAAAATCTCATAGATTCAATAACACTAATCGCATTAATCATTTGATGTTTTCCACTCATATTTATTTCATAAACCACATCATCATAAACAAAACAAGTTGATTTAAAATCAATATTATTAATTTTAGCCTTTGATATTTCAGGAATAACAAGTTCTGAATTTTTTTCATCACATTCATCACTAACCACTTGAACAACTTCATCAGCATTATTTAAAGATAAGACACAAGGTCTTCCTGATTTAATAATTCCAGCTTTGTGAAAAGAAATTTCTTTTAATGTTTCACCAAGTATAGCAGTATGATCATAAGAAATAGAAGTAATAATTGAAACAATAGTATTATTAATAACATTAGTAGAATCGAGTCTTCCACCTATTCCTGTTTCAAAAACAACGACATCACATTTCATCATTTTAAAATAACACAAAGCAATAGCAGTAGTAATTTCAAACTGAGAAAAATCAGATTTATAATCAAAATTATCTAAAGCATTTTTAATTTTTTCAACAATCAAAACTAAATCTTGTTTAGAAATATTAATATTATTAAATCTAATTCTATCTGAATATTCAACAATAAAAGGAGATGTAAAAAGACCTACATTGTATCCAGCGTCACAAATTATATTATTACACATTTGTGCAACAGAACCTTTTCCATTTGTTCCAGCTATATGAATAAATTTCAAATCATCTTGAGGATTACCAAGGATATGCATCAATGATACAATCCTTTTTAAATCCTTAATTGGTTTTCCTTTTTTATCAAAACTATCAATAAAATCCATAGCTTGACTAAATGTTAACACTTATCTCACCTATTTCGCAAAGGAATTTATACTCTCATTAATTTTATCCATTTTCTCATTTGCTTTTGCAAGTTTAGCTTTTTCTGCTTCAATTAATTTTTCAGGAGCTTTTGCTAAAAATCCTTGATTATTAAGCTTTCCAGAAAGAAAATCAATATCTTTTTGAACTTTAGCCTTTTCTTTATTAAGTCTTGCAATTTCTTTATCTCTATCAACCAAATCAAATAAAGGAATAAAAATTTTAGCATCAGCAGTAACAACAGTTACACTATCTGAATTTTCATATTCACTAACAATTTGAACATCTTTAGCATACGCCAAACGTTCAAAGAACATTTTTCCAGCTTCAAAAACATCTTTTTCTGTTGTTTCAATAAACAAACTTGATTTAACACTAGGAACAACATTCATTTCTGATCTTATATTTCTAATAGCTTTAATAGCAGAAATTATTTTTTCAAATTCTTTTTCTTCTGTATCAAATTTTAATTTCTCATCAAAAACAGGATAACTTTCAAGCATAATAGGTTTATTATTATTTATAAGAGCTTGCCAAATTTCTTCTGTAACAAAAGGCATAAATGGATGTAATAATTTAAGCATCCCTTGCATAACCCAAACAAGAACTTGTTGAGCAGTTTCAGCAGTTTTACCACCAGCCATAATTCTAGGTTTTGTTAGCTCAATATACCAATCGCAATAAACATCCCAAATGAAATCGTACAATTTTTGAACAGCAACACCAAGTTCAAAACTATCAAAATTCTCATTAACTTCTTTAGCAAGAGTATTAAATTTTGAAATAATCCATTTATCTTCTATATTTAAATTTTCAGGCAAACCAGTAGCAACAAAATCTTCTGAAAGATTCATCATAATAAATCTAGAAGCATTCCAAAGTTTATTTGCAAAATTTCTTGAAGATTTAACTTTTTCTTCAATAAATCTCATATCGTTTCCAGGACTATTACCTGTTGCAAGCATAAATCTTAAAGCATCAGCACCGTATTTTTCAATAACCTCAAGTGGATCAATACCATTACCTAAAGATTTAGACATTTTTCTACCTTGAGAATCTCTAACAAGTCCATGAATAAGAACAGTATCAAAAGGAACTTTTCCCATGTGTTCAATTCCAGAGAACATCATTCTTACAACCCAGAAGAAAATTATATCATATCCAGTAACAAGAGTTGATGTTGGATAAAAATAATCCAAATCTTCTGTTTTATCTGGCCAACCAAGAGTTGAAAATGGCCATAAAGCTGAAGAAAACCAAGTATCAAGTGTATCTTCATCTTGACGAAGTTTACCTTTACATTTTGGACAAATTTCAACATGCTCTTTAGAAACAACCAACTCACCACATTTATCACAATAATATGCAGGAATTTGATGGCCCCACCAAACTTGTCTTGAAATACACCAATCTTTAATATTTTCAAGCCAATGGAAATATATTTTATCAAAACGTTCAGGAACAAATTTAGTTTCTTTGTTTTTAACAGCATCAATAGCAGGTTTTGCAAGTTCATCCATTTTAACAAACCATTGTTTAGAAATCTTAGGTTCAACAGATGTAGAACAACGATAACATGTTCCAACATTATGAGCATAATCCTCAATTTCTGTAACAAATCCGCCATCTTGAAGATCTTTAACAATAGCTTCTCTAGCTTCATATCTGTCCATACCAGCATATTTTGGATAATCATCAACAATTTTAGCATCATCAGTTAAAACAGTAATAACAGGCAAATCATGTCTTAAACCTATTTCAAAGTCATTAGGATCATGAGCAGGAGTAATTTTAACAACACCTGTTCCAAAATCAACAGAAACATAATCATCCGCAACAACAGGAATTTCTCTACCTACTAATGGCAAAATCAAAGTTTTACCAACAATATCTTTATATCTATCATCATTTGGATTAACAGCAACAGCAGTATCACCAAGACATGTTTCAGGTCTAGTAGTAGCAAGTTCCAAATAACCAGAACCATCTTTAAAAGGATATCTTAAATGCCAAAAATGACTAGCTTGATCTTCATGTTCAACTTCAGCATCAGAAATAGATGTCTTACAATTTGGACACCAATTTATAATTCTTTCTCCACGATAAATAAGACCTTTATTGTACAAATTAACAAAAACTTCTTTAACAGCTTTACTACAACCTTCATCCATAGTAAAACGTTCTTTTGACCAATCACATGATGATCCAAGTTTTTTAAGCTGTTCAACAATTCTACCACCAAATTTGTTTTTCCATTCCCAAGCACGTTCCATAAATGCTTCTCTACCAATTTGGTCTTTTGTCAAACCTTCTTTAGCCATTGCCTCAACAATTTTAGCCTCAGTTGCGATAGCAGCATGATCTGTACCAGGAAGCCACAAAGTAGCAAACCCGCTCATTCTTTTATATCTAATAAGTATATCTTGTAATGTTTCATCAAGAGCATGTCCCATATGAAGTTGCCCTGTGATGTTTGGAGGTGGAATAACTATTGTGTATGGTGATTTAGTTTTATCTACAGTTGATTTAAAACAATCATTATCTATCCAATACTTATATATTTTGTCTTCTACGTCTTTTGGTTCATAAAGCTTATTAAGCTCTTTTCTCATATATGACACTCCTTTTAGAATAGTATGCATTAACTTAAATTATCTCATGTTTTATTTTTTTTGTCAATAAAATTACTTATAAAAAATAATCCAAACTTTTACCACTTAATTTTTCATTTATTATCACAAAAAGAGAACTTCTTATTATATAAAAAGTTCTCTTTAAAATATTTTATTATACTATTAATCTTTTATCCAGATTTGCTGAATAACATTTTCTACATTCTTTGTGTTACTGTTAACAGCATCAGACCATGAAATATTATTTTCTGTTGAGAATTCTGCCATACTGTCAATCAAAACTTGTACTTTATCATTAGTTAGTGAATATCCATCAGCTGTACTAATATTTTCAATCTGATTATTTTCAGAAGCAAACCAATTATCAACATTTAGTTTATCCAAAGTTTTAATATTTTTTATTTCTAAATCACTGCCATTTTTAGAGAATACGAGATCTAATATCTTAGCATTTGTATTAATCTCATCATTACCTATTGTATCAGAAATAGTAACGTCTCCAGAATGTTTATCAAATGTATATGTATTATCAATAAGATTAATTTTGCTACAATCTCCAGACATAAATCCTTGTTTACCATCAGCAAACTCAAACATAAACTTAGAATATACTCCTTCGAGTTTAAAGTTTCTAATAATTAATTTATCTTGTTTTCCGTTAATAGAAATTTGCAAATCAAAATCATTTACTTCACTAAACACCAAATCATCTGATTTTACTGATTTCAAAAATTTAACTTTATTTAATCCCTTTTTATCAACTACTATATCTGTTCCATATCCAGCACCAAAAACATATGTATCGTTACCTATTCCACCTTCTAAGATATCGTTTCCATATCCACCATCCATCAAATCATTGCCTTTGTTTCCGTATAAAGTATCATTACCATTTTTGCCATAAATTTTATCATTGCCTTCTCTGCCTCTAAGAGTGTTTGCAAAGAAATTACCTTCAATTTTGTTATCACCAGAATTCCACCAGTTATCCATTGCAGTAATACCATGTAAAACCCAATCTCTAATTACAGTCATTGGTGAACTTCCAAGCACAGTAGCAATTGAGTTAGCCATCATTTCTGGACAACCCATCTCTCTTAAAATATGATTATATATACCATCATCCAAATAACTAGCAGCAATAAGTCCAGAACAAATGCTTTGAACCATACTTTCTTTATTTGCTCCTGTTTCAGCTAAACCTAATAATCCATCCATTACAGTACTTTTAATAGGATCAGATAAATTAGTTAGAACATATTCTGAATAAGCATTAACAAATTTAGAAAATTGAGATTGTGGACCTTCTGATTTCATTTTACCGTTTTCATCAAGCAATGTACAAAATTTATGATTTTCATTACCATCTAAAGGATTTAAACCTGTTTCAATATAAACAGTCTCTCCTGCAACATTAAAGAATGCAGGTGAAATAAGATCTTTACCAGCACATATTGAAGTTATTTTTGAAGAATTTTGATTAATCTCATTTTCATATTTTTCTTTAAACTCTTTTGAGAATCCTTGAGCATTAAATGTAACACAATTATCTACTCTATCTGACATTATTGCAAGATATTGAGCTTTGTTTCCACCTTTTGAATGACCTGTTGTTGTAATATTATTTCCATATTTAGCAGGAAGATTATTAATATATTCTATAGCATTTAATTGATGAAGTGAATCTGATTGATATGTACCTTCTCCATTATCATGCCATTCTTCATCAGAAGAAGAACCTCTAAATGCAATATTAACATCAGTAGGATTATTTACATCATCAACAAAGCAAGCCATACATTCTCCACTTTCGTCATCAACATAATTTTGTACAGTATAATCCATTATTACATCGTCTTTTTTCATTTTGTTAAGCATATCTACCCATTGATCATGAGTCATGCCTCCATAATTAATATTAACTCCATCTGCTTCTACTTCCTGCACTATTTCTCTAATCGTTATTCCTTCTTCCAAATATCCTTTTGAAAGATATATTGCCGCATTTAACATTAATAGTTGTTCATTAGAAAGTGCCATAATTTTTTCCTCCTACAAGTAAATATTTTGTTGATTATTTTTTTACGATTAGTTTAATAATTTTTCATTTCACTTATGTCCATACATACTTCCTTCTTATTTTTCTTCTTTCCTCCTTTTTTAAATTAGATTACAACAATAAAATATTATTTTTCTTTAAAACTCTTATCTAATCCATTTATCATCGGATCCAAGAAATATTCCATAACAGTCCTTTTACCTGTTTTTATTTCAATTGAACCAGCTAAACCAGGAATTATATTAATTTCATTGTTGTTATTATTAATTTTAACTCTAACAGAATAAACATTACCTAATTGCTCATTTATAATACTATCTTTACTTATATATATTACTTCTCCTAAAACTGTTCCGTAATCAGAATAAGGATAAGAATCTAATTTAATCTCACATTTATCTCCAACTTTTATATTAGAAATATCTCTATTTTGAACAAAACACTCCATTTCTTCAGGAGTATCACCATCTACCAAAGAACACAAAACCTGAGTTTGTGAGACTACTGCTCCAGCTTTGTTAAATGCTAATTCTTTTATATATCCATCACTAGGTGCGCTAATAATTTTACTATCTTTCGCTAATAAAGCCTGTTCTAATTGAGCATCTAAAACAATTAGTTTTTGAGATAGTTCAGAAACTTTAGCCGAAATTCCTTGTACAAACTGGCTTTCCATACTATCAAGTTGCTCTTTTTCTTTATTAATTTGAAGCCTAATTTTGTTTAATTTAAGCTTTTGGATTTCTTTATCTTCTTGTGTTAACTGATCACTATATTTATTATTATTTAATTTTTCTATCTGATATTGAGTTTCGCTGCTTTCTATATCAAGCTTCAATTTGTTTACAGAATGATTATGAGATTTTTGTTCATTAATAATAGTCATCGCATAAGGTTTAAAATCTTCTTTATATGTATTTAAAGAGGTTTTTGTGAGATTTTTTCCAGATAATATT
Organism: Oscillospiraceae bacterium; assembly: GCA_965226565.1. Classification (GTDB taxonomy): domain Bacteria; phylum Bacillota; class Clostridia; order Oscillospirales; family Ruminococcaceae; genus SZUA-444. The sequence continues at coordinate 12,050 of CBDDDI010000006.1, read as the reverse complement.
TTTCTGTACATTTCTAATTGTTTAACAATAATTTCTTTATTAGCTTTAGCTGAAACTTCTTCTATCTCAACATTATCAGGATCAAAATTAAAAAGAACATCGCCTTTTTTAACAAAATCTCCTTCTTTAACATTCACTTTACTAACAACACCACTATAAGCAGTTTGAATAATTGTTTCTTCTCCAATTGGCTTAACTGAGCCTTGTCCAGTAACAACTACATCAAGTTTAGAATAACAAGCCCATATAATTGTAACTATCAACAAACTAAGTATTCCAAAAATGATTATCTTACCTCCAACATGTGCAGGCTTTTCAATAATCTCAAGCATTGATGGCATAAAATCATATTTTAAATTATTACCACTTCTTTTATTATGCTTTGATATATAATCTGTAGCATTACTCACCAGTCTCACCTCTTAACTGTTTAGTATAAAGATTATAATATAAATCTTTATTTCGCATTAGATTTTCATGTGAATCAAATTCAACAACTTGTCCTTTATCAATAACCATTATCTTTTGAGCATCTTTTAAAGTAGACAGTCTATGAGCAATTATCATAACTGTTCTATTTTTACAAATACTTGTCAAATTATTTTGAATTATACTTTCTGATTCATAATCAAGCGCAGATGTAGCTTCATCAAATATCAAAATTCTTGGATTTGAAATAATAGCTCTAGCTATAGCAATTCTTTGTTTTTGACCGCCTGAAAGACCAAGCCCTTTTTCGCCTATAACTGTGTTATATCCATTTGGCAATTCAGTAATAAAATCATGTGCTCCAGCAGTCTTAGCAGCTGCTATAACTTCTTCTAAACCACAACTTGGCAAATGAATACTTATGTTTTCCATAACAGTTCCATTAAACATAAAGTTTTCTTGTAAAACAACACCTATTTGTTTTCTAAGTGCAACTGGATTTATACTTGACAAATCCATACCATCTATTGTAATTTTGCCAGATTGAGGCACATAAAGCCTTTGAACCAATTTAGAAACTGTACTTTTACCAGAACCACTTCGTCCAACAAGTCCAACAATTGTGTTTGGCTCTATATCAAAACTTATATTATTTAACACATCGCTACCTTCAATATTATATCTAAACCTTACATTTTTAAAAGAAATTTTTCCTTCTAATGTAGGAATTAAACCAACACAATCTGTATTTTTTTCAGTAACATTATTAAAAATATCTCCTATACGTTTTACTGATAAATTAGCTTGTTGATACTCTTGCCATAATTGTACAAGTCTTAAAACTGGACCACTTACTCTTCCTGAAAGCATTCTAAAAGCAACTAATGCTCCAACCGAAAATACATTGCTCATTACAAGTTTTGCTCCAAAAACTAGTATAAGCAAATCAAAAGTTTGTTGAATAAACTTTCCAATTGTTCCTGATGTTGCAGATACCATTGAAGTTTTATATCCAGCTTTAACGTAATTAGATTGCAAATCTTCCCATTTTGATTCAAATTTTTGCTCAAGTGCAAACGCTTTAACAGTTTGTACTCCTGTTACAGATTCTACTAAAAATGATTGAGTTTCAGCACCAGCATTAAACTTTTCATCAAGACGTTTTTTATATAAAGGTGTTATTACAGCTGACAAAATAGCATAAACAGGTATTGAAGCAAGAACTATTAATGTTAATTTTGTGCTGTAAAAAAACAATACTACTATGTAAACAATAATAAAAATTAAATCAATTATTGATGATAATGGTGTACCAGTAAGAAAAGAACGTATAGTATCCAGTTCTCTTACTCTTGCAACAGTTTCACCAACTTTTCTAGACTCAAAATATTTTAAAGGCAACGCAAAAAGATGTTTAAACAATTTACTACTAAGCATTACATCTATTCTGTTCGTAGTATGAGTAAAAACATAATTTTTAGCAAGACCTAAAATTAATTCATATACATAAACAACCATAATTCCAATTGCCAATACTTTTAAAGTCGTCATACTTTTATGTACCAACACTTTATCAACAACCACTTGAGTCATAACAGGAGTCAATATTCCAAGTATTTGAACAACAAAAACAGCAATTAAAACTTGTATAAATTCTTTTTTAAATTTTAATATAGTAGGAATAAACCATTTAAAACTAAAAATTGCTTCTTTATCTAAAATATTTTTATCAGTTATAAGAACACAAAAACCATTCCAAATTTTCTTTAGTTCTTCTTTTGAGATTATTTCAGGCTCATTTTTTTCTGGATACATTATCATAAAACTATCTTCTTTTTTCTTAACTACAAGAAAATAGTCTTGTTTCATATCTTTTGCAATTAATGGACCACGAAGTTCTCCTAATTTATCTATTTTAACTATTGAGATTCTAGCTCTAAGTTTCAATTTTTTAGATACAGTAATCATATCTAACTCATTAAAATCTTTAAGATCACTAACAATCATCTCTTCAACTTGTTTTTCAGTTATAGGTTTTCCTAAAAATCTAAGCAATATCATAAAGCTAAGGAATCCGCTGCCAACTTTTTCTGCCATTTAGCCACTTCTCCAATCTTTCTTTATACATTTTTAAATTTTCATATTAAATTCATTGCTATATAATGATATCAACAATATTAATACATTATATAAACCAGTTTTAATTATAAATATTAACACTAACTTTATTAAGTATATAACTAAATAAATATCTATTTTAAATAAAACACATCGTTTATTTTTTATAATAAAATAATATTTAGATAAAATAGTTTAATTTATATCATTAATTCAAACGTTTTTAACTATAATAATACAATATTTATATGGAAATACATATTTAAATACTTTTTATATTTTATATTTTAACTTATTCATACACCACTTGTCAATACATTTCAAAATTTTATAGTCTAAATATATATTATTTGTTTTAACTATAATAACATACTAGTACCTTTGCACAAAACATTCAATTTAAAAATGATATTAATCTTAAATATCCTATCAAAAAACGAATATAAAACCTACATTTCATATCATAATTTTTAAAAGATGTAAAATATGTATAATTATTACAAACTTAATTTTATAAAAAAATAGACCTAATTATATACCTATTTTTAAAAACATAAATATATAATTAAGTATTATAAAAAATTAGAATTTACAATTTTTTTAATATCAGTAACAAACAAAATATTTTAATGTTATATTTATTTACTAAATAACAAATATTTATTATTTACAAGCTAATTATCGAAAATAAAATAATCAAAATTAACATTTAAGTAATATAATAAATAAATTAAAAAAAAATTAAAATTTCTCTTTTATTTTATCAATTTATATGGTATAATAAACAAAAATGGTTACATATTTAACAAAATTATCTAAGTTGTACATGTTTGCAACACTGATAAAATTTTGACGTATCATCATATTTAAAATAAAAATTATTATCCAATAAGATATTTCACAAATTTTAAACTAATAAAGTTTTATAATAAACAACACAAACAATTTACTATATTTTTTATAAAAGAGGTGCTACTTAATGAAAATCAAAAAAAACTCTATGAACAAAAAACTAATAATGATATCATTATCAATTTCATTTACAACGATAATATTTTTAGTAATTTGTCTATGGGCAATAGGAATAATAGATATCATTTCATTAAAATCATATAAAGATTTTAATAATAAAACTGCCATTACTAAATCAAATATAAAAAGAAATCTTATTTCTGATGCTAAAAATATTAATACTTACGCATCTCAAATTACAAATATATACAACAATATTGAAAATAACAATAATTATAATACTAAACATAATGAGTTTATTAATAACACCATACCTGTAATCACAAAAATTCTAAATTCATCTAATTCAAGAACAGTATTTATTATTTTTAATAATTATCAACATAATAACAAACATAAATTAACTTCTGTTGATAATGAATTAGTTATTTATCATAAATATAATAATGACATTTCTATATTTACTCCATATAGCTATATAATAAATCCATTTAACGATAATACATATTTAAATAAACAAAACATAAATAATATTAAATTAACAAAAGAAAATTTGGATATTTTAACAGAGCCTACAAGACTTGCTATAGAACATCCAAATTCAAAAGACATTTCAAAAATGGGATATTGGAAAATTTCAAATCAAATAACCAACAATAAAAAAAAGATGTTAACTTATTCAATACCTCTAATTGATAATTCAGGAATTATTTTTGCAGTTATAGGAATTGAATTTCCAGAAAAATATTTTTATAAATTATTTGTACAAACTACAAATAAAGAAGATTCATATGTACATATATTAGCATATGTAAACAATAAAACAACAACTTTTATACCTGTTTTGACAAATGATTTTCAAAATAAAATAATCACATTAAACAAACCTTTAAAACTGGAGCCTTTACACCAAAATCTTAATCAATACATATTAAAAAATTCTAAATGCAAACAAAAAATCATAGCAAATATTGCACCATTAAACCTCTATACAAATAAATATTATAATAACAAAGATTTAGTATTAATAAATCTTTGCGATAAAAGAACTTTAAATAATACTTTAGATAATTTTATTTTTACAATAGTAATTACTATAATCTGTATAATAATACTAGTTACAGTATTATTAATATATATTTCTAAAAACATGATAACTCCTATTACAAAATTATCAAGTAAAATCAAATCAAATAGTATAGAAAACATATTAAAACTAAACCAATTAAAAACAGGTTTTAAAGAAACTGATGATCTTATTACAAAAATAAAATATCTTAGTAAAAAAGAATATGAAGCTAATTTAAGAACAGATAAATTTATTGAAATGGCAAATCTATCATTTGGAACATTTGAATATAACAAATCAGATAATATAGTAAAATGTTCAAAATCATTATTACCATTAATAAAAATTTCAAATACAAAATCAAATCAACAATACATTTCTATGAAATCTTTTAAGGATAAATATAATGAAATAATAAAAAAACCAGAAAACGAATTTAAAGATGTTTATCTTATAGAAGAACATCCAAATAAATGGGTTAAAATTATACAATCTGAAAACGAAGAAACAGTTTGGGGCATTTGTATGGATGTGACTAAAGATGTAATAGAAAAACATCATATTATGTTTGAGCGTGACTATGACAAAATGACAGGACTATTAAATCGTAGTGCTTTCAAACGAAATATAAACAATATATTTAACGGCAAAATAAATAATATATCAGCATTTATTATGTTTAACATAGATGATTTAAAATTTATAAATAATACTTATGGACATGATATAGGAGATATGTATATTACTTGTGTGGCAAATGTATTAAAAGAAGTATTTAATAAAGATTGTATTGTTTCAAGGATTTCAGGTGATGAATTCAGTATATTTCTACAAAATTATGAATCAAAATATGAAGTTTGGCAATTAATAAATGAAATGTATGAACAATTTGATAAAAATTATCTTACTTCTCCTGATGGAAACACCTTTAAAATGCGTATATCCGGAGGAATTGCATGGTATGAAGACGAAAAAATCTCTAGCAAAGAACTTATGAGATATGCTGATTTCGCAATGTACCAAAGCAAACATACTATAAAAGGATGTGTAAGAGAATTTGATAAACAGATATATTTAAATGAATCTTATATGGTAAGTGGACGTGAAGAGTTAAATAAAATTCTTGATAACTCTTTGATTGAATATGTTTATCAACCAATTGTTTTAGCTAACACAGGTGAGATATATGGATATGAAGCATTATTAAGGCCTCAAAGTAATGTTTTAAACACACCAGTAAAACTGCTTAAACTAGCAGCAATACAATCAAAGCTTTGGAAAATTGAAAAAATAACTTTTACAAAAGTTTTGAAATACTATTATGAAAACCAAGATAAATTTAATAACTGCAAACTCTTTATTAATTCAATTCCAAACGAATTTTTAAATTATAAACATATTGAATATATAAACACTAAATACAAAAATATTTTATACAACCTTGTAGTTGAAATCACTGAAGAAGAACATATAAAGTCAGATATATTAAAAAAGAAAAACGATATTATAACAAATTGGAATGCACTTTTAGCACTTGATGATTATGGCTCAGGTTATAATGGAGATGTAACTATGTTAGAGATTAACCCAAGTATAGTAAAAATAGATAGACTTATGATTACTAACATTGAAAATGATATAAATCGTCAATCAATTTTACATAAACTATTATTCTACGCTAAAGAACGTAAAATAATAGTTTTAGCAGAAGGTGTAGAAACAAAATCTCAAATGGAATACTTAATAAAATCAGGTGTTGATTTATTACAAGGATTTTATATTTCAAAACCAATATCAGAACCGATTTTTAATAACGATAAAATTAAAGATGAAATTAAAGAAATTATTAACCTAAATTAATTAAGTCTACTTTTCATAATTTTTTCTTAAAATACCTAAAGCCTTTTTCTCTATTCTAGATACATAAGATCTTGATATACCAAGTTTTTGAGCTATTTCTCTTTGTGTTAATGGATAAAGTCCATATAAGCCATATCTAAGTTTGATAATTTGGGATTCTCTTGGAGTAAGACATTTATCAATAAACTTATATAATTGCTGAGATTTAATAATTAAATCAACTTTATCTACCATACATTCATGCTCAGAAATTATATCCATTAAAGTAAGCTGATTGCCTTCTTTGTCTATATCAATTGATTCTTCAAAATGCAAATCACCCATACTTTTTTTAACATTTCTAAAATGCATTAGTATCTCATTTTCTATACTCACATAACGGATTTAATAAATCATCTTTTTGCTCACTTCCATACAAATAAATATGTACATTTTCGCCATCCCAAATAACTTTACTTATTAAAGTTTTTAGGATGGCTCTTTTTTGTTCTACACTAACATTATCAAAAATTTTAGCAAAATCACAAAATTCTTGAATTTTATTTTCATTTATAACCTCATTTTCAGTATTATTTTTGCATAATTTATTATAATCAAAATCTCTTTTTAAACTGTTTAACTCTTTTAAAAAAGCATCATGATTTTCTGATAGTTTTTTTATTTCTTCACAAACAATTTGATCAATCATATTTCCATATAAATTATTAATACTGCATTTTTGCATACGACTTCGTTCTTTCATAGAACAAAGATAATAATAAATATTTTCACCTTTTTTGTTTTTACGTTTAGTAAGTTTAGGTCTCATATAATTTCCACATTTACAAAATAAAACACCTGATAATAAAGCAACATTACTTCGTGGTTTACGATAATTTTTATCTTTATTTTGTAATAACATAGATTGAACTTTTATCCAATCTTTAGCTGTAATTATACCTTTGTGTTTGCCTACAGCAACAATCCAATCTTTCATTTTTCTTATTTCATGAGTCTTTCCATGTTTTTGCAAAGTTTTGTTATAAGCCATAATTCCAAATTCACCATTAAAATCTTTTTTATCAGAAAACAATTCTACATCATTATTAATAAAATACTCGTAACTATATTTATCTGCAATCATATAAACTGGATTTTCTAAAATATTACGTATAGCAAATCTAGAAAAATCTTTATTATTTTTACTTTTATAATTATTTTGAATTAAATAAGTTTCTGTTTTAGTAAGAGAATTTGTTTCAATAAATTTATCAAAAATAATCTTAATTAATTCTATTTCTTTATCAACCATCGTTAATTTATAAGTTTTTCTTATTTTTTTATCTATAGTTATTTTTTCTATTGCTTCAGATTTATATCCTGTTGGAGTTGTTCCACCAAGCCATCTGCCTGTTTTGGCAAGTTCATGCATATTATCACGAATACGTTCTGCAATAGTCTCTCTTTCTAGCTGTGAAAAAACAGAAGCAATATACATCATCGCGCGTCCAATTGGAGAAGATGTATCAAATTGTTCTTTAATAGAAATAAATCCTGTATCTAAATTATTTAACTCTTCAATAAGAACTGCGAAATCTCCAATATTACGACTTATTCTATCCAAACGATAACAAACAATATTTGATATTTCTTTATTTTTTACAAGTTCCATCATTTCTTTAAATTTAGGTCTATCAAGATGTCCACCAGAAAAACCTTCATCTTCAAAAACAAGAATATTTTCATTTCTGACATCACAAAAATGAATTTTAATATATTCTTTACACAACTCAATTTGATTTTCTATACTTTCACCTTTTCCTGTAAATTTTGATTTCCGAGAATATATCGCTATTTTTCTATTTACTGTATTCATATATTCAAATCACCTTTATGTATAAAAAATAAGTAATAAAAGACAAACTACAAACCATAAAATTTAATATTAATTTAGAAAGAGGAACAATATGCAAATTTTTATTTATAATCCAAAAGATACAAAAACTAAAAATGAACTTAAAGATAAAGTTGCAATAATCCATGCTGAGATAATTTTACAAAAACTAAAAAAATCATCTTATTCAAAAGATAAAATCCATAATCTTTTTTTAAAAATAAAACAAAATATAAATTAAATTTTAACAATTTGTTAAACAACAATCCAACTATATTAATATACTATTTGTGTTATAATAATATTTGTTATATAAATTTGTATAAATGGTATAAACGTCTTTATTTTTATTATTATGTATGATATACTATTAAAAGAAGTTAATGTGAAAATGAAGTAACTATATAATTCACTTTCTATATTTTACATTAATGATTTTGACAGTAAATTTTATTATAAAAGGAAGATGATATAATAGATATGATATAAAAATTATATAGAAAATAAAATATATTAATGTGAAAGGTAAATTTATATGAAAAAAGAATATGAAAGCTTATTTACACCATGGAAAGTAAGAGATTTAGAAATCAAAAACAGAATTGTACAAGTTTCAATGGGAGGAACTTCACTTTTTGGTTGGATGGAATTGCACCATTTTGACAAAGAAGCTGCTGATTTTATATTAGAACGTGCTAAAAACAATGTTGGATTAATTTTGCCAGGTATAGCTCCTATCAGAAATGTTATAGGTGGAGCATGGCTTTACAAAAACAATAAAGCATTTAAAGAACTTAAAGAATATATGGAAGAATTCCACAAAACAGGAGCAAAACTTTTTGTTCAACTTACTGCTGGATTTGGACGTGCATTTGCAGTAACTGAGCCAATGGAAAAACTTACAACAAACAATTTCCTAAAAACACTTGCAAAACCTATTATTGATATTGACAGAATAACAATGTCTGCATCTGAATTGCCAAACAGATGGTCTGATAAAGCTCCTTCAAGAGAAATGACTATTGAAGAAATCGAAGAAATGATTTATGCATTTGGACAAACTGCAAAAAAATTAAAAGAAGCTGGTGTTGATGGCGTAGAAATCCATGCAGTTCATGAAGGATATTTACTTGACCAATTTGCTACAAAATACACTAATAAAAGAACTGATAAATTTGGTGGTTCTTTAGAAAACAGACTTCGTTTTCCATGTGATATTGCTAAAGAAATTAAAAAAGTCTGTGGTGAAGATTATCCACTTTCACTTAGATATTCTGTTTTATCTAAAGTTAAAGATTTCAGAGAAGGTATTCTTCCTGGAGAAGATTACGAAGATATTGGTAGAGATATGAAAGAAAGCGAACAAGCAGTTAAAATATTGCAAGACGCTGGTTATGATTTATTCAATGCTGATAACGGAACATACGATTCTTGGTACTGGCCTCATCCACCAATGTATATGCCAAGTAACTGTAATCTTGATGATTGTAAACATATTAAAAAGTTTGTAGATGTTCCTGTTATTTGTGCAGGAAAAATGGAACCATCTGCAGGTGCTGATGCTGTTAGCAAAGGTGAAATTGATGCTGTTGGATTTGCTCGTCAATTCTTAGTTGATCCACAATGGGTTACTAAACTTATGGATGATAACGAAGAAGACATTATGCCATGTATTAGCTGCCACAATGGATGTTTTACAATGGCTAGTTATAAAGGTGTTCCAAATGATCAAGATTTAAGTGATTCAGCTGGAATGGCAAGATGTGCTATTAATCCTAGAACAATGCAATCAAAGAAATATTTAATTAAACCTACTAAAAACAGCAAAAAAATCGCTGTAATTGGTGGAGGAATTGGCGGAATGGAAGTAGCTAGAGTTGCTACATTACGTGGACATGATGTTACTATTTTTGAGAAAAGTGATAGACTTGGTGGAGTATTTATTGCAGCAGCAAGCCCTTCATTTAAAGAAAAAGATAGAGAACTTATTGAATGGTTTAAAAAACAAATTAACGACCTAAATATTAAAGTCAATCTTAACACTACTGTTGATGAAAAAACTGCTTTAGATTTTGATGAAGTTGTTGTAGCAACAGGTAGTGAACCAAGAAGATTACCAATCAAAGGTGCTCAAAAAGCTATTGAAGCATGTGATTATTTACTTGGCAAAAAACCAGTTGGCGATAAAGTAATCGTTGTTGGTGGTGGACTTACAGGTTGTGAAATTGCTTATGATTTATATCTAAAAGGTAAAACTCCTGTTATTGTTGAAATGAGAGATGACCTTATGATAGGAAAAGGAATATGTCTTGCTAACAGCTCATATTTAAGAGATTTCTTTAATCATAATAATGTTGAAATTCATTTTGAAACTGCTTTACAAGAAGTTACTGATACTGGTGTTGTTGTTAAAGATAAGAGTGGTAAAACATTCTCAATCTCAGCTGATGATGTTGTAGTATCTGTAGGATATAAATCTACACCTTTAAGCCTTGAAAAAGAAACAACAGTTGTAGGAGACTGCAAAAAAATAGGAAACCTACGTACTGTAATTTGGGGCGCTTGGGACGTTGCAATGAAACTATAATAAAATATAACAAAAGTCAGTTCCATAAAATTTGGAGCTGACTTTTTTATTTTGAGCCATTATGTTACAATAGCATTTTCTATACATTTGCTAGCATATGTAGCAAGCTTATTACCTTTTTTATAATTAAAAGTATTCACAGCTTTTATTAAACCAATTGTACCAATAGAAATAAGATCTTCATTATCTTTTGTTTGAGAATAATATTTCTTTATAATATGAGCAACTAATCTTAAATTATGTTCAATAAGCTTATTTCTAGCTTCAGAATCACCATTTTCCATTCTTTCAAAATATTCTTTTTCTTCTTTTGCACACAATGGCTTTGGAAATGCACCATTACTTTCAAGATGAAGTGCAAAATATAATAAATTGTTCAAAGCAAAATATATTAAATTAGATAGCATATAATCTCCTCCATAAATAGTAATATATTAATTTATATGTACGTACAACTTTTTACTATGCAAGTAAAAACACTATTAAATTTCATAATTAAAATAATTAAACATGCTTTATTTATATTTTGACACAAAAAAAGAACTCTTCATAATAGAAAAGTTCTTTTTTTCAATTTTTATATTACTTTAGAAGTTTTTCAATACTAGCAATTTTGACACATAGACAAAATAGTTTCATAGCTATCTCAAGTTCACTAACTGGAGGGAATGTTGGAGCAATACGAATATTTTTATCACTAGGATCTTTTCCATAAGGGAATGTAGCACCAGCTGGAGTCAAAACAACACCTGCATTTTTGCACAATTCAACAATCCTTTTTGCACATCCATCCATAGAATTAAATGATATAAAATATCCACCTGATGGTTTATGCCATTTAGCAATTCCATAAGGAGCAATTTCTTCTTCAAGTGACTTAAGTACAATTTCAAATTTTGGTTTAATAATATCAGCATGTTTTTTCATATGCTCTTTTATTGAACCTTCTTCTTTAAAATATTTAATGTGTCTTAACTGATTAATCTTATCAGAACCAATTGTTTGAATAGACATCAGTTTTCTCATATAATCAAGGTTAGTATCCGATGCAGCAACCATTGAAATTCCAGCACCAGCAAATGTTACTTTAGCAGTTGAAGCAAAAACATAAACCATATCTGCGTTACCAGCTTTTTCACTTT
>CBDDDI010000005.1:0-593065 GCA_965226565.1 Oscillospiraceae bacterium | reverse complement strand
ATCTTCTCTAAGTCTACCAATACTAACACCCATACCGTTTTCAAGATCACGATCAAGTTTAGCTTGAGGTCTATTATCTTCTTCAAAATATGTTAAGAATTGTTTTGGAGCTGATGGTAGTTCAAGATCTTGAGGCTCAGCTTTGTATTCAGACCAAAGTTTAAGAATTTCTTCTTTAGTTGGTTTGTTCTCAAATTCAATAAATACTGCAGCTGTATGACCATCTAATACAGGTACTCTCAAACATTGAGTTGTGATAGAAATATCAGAAGCATTTACTATTTTATCTCCTTCAATTTTACCCCATACTTTTAATGGCTCTTTTTCTGATTTTTCTTCTTCTCCACCTATAAATGGAATTATATTGTCTAGTATTTCTGGACATGTTTCAAAAGTTTTTCCTGCTCCAGATATAGCTTGATATGTGCAAGCTAATACATTTTTAATTCCGAATTTCTTTAGTGGATGTAACGCTGGAACATAGCTTTGTATTGAACAATTTGATTTTACAGCTATAAATCCACGTTTTGTTCCAAGACGTTTCTTTTGTGATTCTATAATTTCAGCATGATCTGCATTTATTTCTGGTATAATCATAGGTACATCATCTGTTCCTCTATTAGCTGAGTTATTAGAAATAACAGGACAGTCATGTTTTGCATAAGCTTCTTCTAATGCTTTAATTTCATCTTTTTTCATATCAACAGCACAGAATACGAAATCTACAGATTTTGCTATTTTTTCTATATCAGCAGTTGCATCCATTACTATTAAATTTTCCATGTTCTTTGGCATAGGTTTTGTCATTGCCCATCTATTACCAATTGCATCTTTTAATGTCTTTCCAGCACTTCTTGGTGAAGCAGCCACAGTTGTAACATTAAACCAAGGATGATTTTCAAGAAGTATTGCGAATCTTTGTCCAACCATTCCTGTTGCACCTATTATTGCCACATTAAATTGTTTCATAGAATAAAACTCCAATCTTTTTGTGCATAATCATAATTTTATGCGTTTTTAATACTAATAATAAAAAAACTGGTTGAAAACCAGTTCATCATGCAATATAATAGAAATGTTGACATTGTATATGTCAGTAGCACTCCATCATAAAATGAATGATGACAATTATATGCTTATTAAACATATAATCAGGATTAATATTTCCAAAATTAATCCTTCGGCGATTACACCTTTCACACATCATAAAACGGCTGGAGCCTGTATGTGCTAGTAATTATAGTCGCGCCTCTACTAGAATTTTTATTTAATTTTAGTTTAACATTATTATTTAATTATGTCAACACAAATAAACATAAAAAAATAAAGGAATTTAAGGAATTTTAAAATGAAAAAATCAGATTTTTTTTACAATTTACCAGAAGAATTAATTGCACAAACTCCTGTTGAACCAAGAAATTCATCTCGTTTGATGAAAATTGATAGATCTACAGGTCAAATCCAACATAGCCATTTCTATAATCTATGCAACTCTCTTAAAAAAGGTGACTTACTTGTTTTGAATAATTCAAGAGTTTTACCTGCTAGGCTTTATGGAGAAAAATTAGAAACAGGCAGTTTTATTGAGTTTTTACTTCTTGAGCAAAAAGGTCATATGGAATGGGAGATTTTATGTAAACCTGGAAAAAAAGCCAAAGAAGGTAGAAAATTTGTATTTGGTAATGGCAAATTGGTTGCTGAAATTACAAAAGTTTTGGATAATGGAAATAGAATTGCTAAATTTGAATGTGATGGTGATTTTTTTGCCATACTTGAAGAAATAGGACAAACTCCGTTGCCACATTATATACATGAGCAATTAGATGATAGCGAACGTTATCAAACTGTTTATTCAAAAGAAAGAGGTTCTTCTGCTGCTCCAACTGCAGGTTTGCATTTTACTTCAGAAATGATTGAAGATATTAAAAAACTTGGAGTTAATGTTGCTTATGTGACTTTACATGTTGGACTTGGAACATTTAGACCTGTTAAAGAAGATGATATTTTAAAACATCATATGCATTCTGAACATTATCATCTTCCTAAAGAAACTGCTGATCTTATTAACAAAACAAAATCAGAAGGTGGAAGAGTTATTGCTGTTGGTACTACTTCTTGCAGAACTTTAGAAAGTGTTGCTACTTTTAATAATGGAGTTATTGAAGAAAAAGAAGGTTATACTGATATATTTATTTATCCATCATATGAATTTAAAGTTTTGGATGGATTACTTACTAATTTTCATTTGCCAGAAAGTACATTAATAATGTTAGTTAGTGCTTTTTTAGGCTATGATAATACTATGAATGCTTATAAAATAGCTGTTGAAGAAAAATATAGATTTTTTAGTTTTGGTGATGCAATGCTAATAGTTTAAATATAGCTTTTACAATATAAATTCTAACTTTTAAAGGAGAACTCAATGTATAAATTATTAAAACAAGAAGGTGCATCTAGACGTGGTGAAATAACAACTGTACATGGTAAAGTTCAAACTCCTCTTTTTATGAATGTAGGTACTTCTGCTGCTATAAAAGGTGGAATTTCTTCTCTTGATCTTGAGCGTTTGAAATGTCAAGTTGAACTTTGTAATACTTATCATCTTCATTTAAGGCCAAATGATAAAATTATTCATCAACTTGGTGGACTTCACAAATTTATGAATTGGAAAAGACCTATTCTTACTGATAGTGGCGGATTTCAAGTTTTTTCTTTGTCTACTTTGCGTAAAATTAAAGAAGAAGGTGTTTATTTTTCTTCTCATATAGATGGTAGAAAAATTTTTATGGGACCTGAAGAAAGTATGCAAATTCAATCTAATTTGGCTTCTACTATTGCTATGGCTTTTGATGAATGTGTTGAAAATCCTAGCACACATCAATATTCAAAAGCTTCTTGTGAACGTACAACTCGTTGGCTTAAAAGATGTAAAGATGAAATGAATAGACTTAATAAACTTGATACTACTATAAATAAAAATCAGCTTTTGTTTGGTATAAATCAAGGTTGCGTTTATGGTGATTTGAGAATAGAACATATGAAAGAAATTAGTGAACTTGATCTTGATGGATATGCTATTGGTGGACTTGCTGTTGGAGAACCTACTGATGTTATGTATGATATGATTGAACAAGTTGAGCCTTATATGCCTAAAAACAAACCTAGATATTTAATGGGCGTTGGAACTCCTTCTAATATTATTGAAGCTGTTGCTAGAGGTGTTGATATGTTTGATTGTGTTATGCCTTCTAGAAATGCTAGACATGCTACTATTTTTACATGGAGTGGTACTATGCATGCTACTAATAAAAAATATGAGCTTGATGAAGGTCCTCTTGATAGCGAATGTAATTGTGATACATGTAAAAACTTCTCAAGAGCTTATATTAGACATTTGTTTAAAGCTAATGAACAATTAGCAGGAAGATTATGTGTTGAACATAATTTGTATTTTTATAATACTCTTATGGAAAAAATCAGAGAGGCTTTGGATGAAGGACGTTTTGAAGAGTTTAGAGCAAAATATTCCACTCTTCTTTCAACAAAATTATAATGGAGAAATTTTATGGGATTAGCAGAAATTATTTTAATTGCACTTGGATTGTCAGCTGATGCTTTTGCAGTTTCTATTGCAAATAGTATGTGCATTAAAAATATGAAGTTTTGGCAAGGATTTTCTATTGCTTTTGTTTTTGGAATTTTTCAAGGTGTTATGCCTGTAATTGGTTATGCTTTAGGTAACACATTTGCTGGTGCGATTGAAAAATATGATCATGTTATTGCTTTGGTTCTTCTTGGAATTATTGGTGTTAAAATGATTCATGATGGACTTAATATTACTGATAATGATCATGATATTAATATTAAAGATTTGACTTTTGGACTTTTGTTAGTTCAAGGTGTTGCTACTAGTATTGACGCTATGGCTATTGGAGTTAGTTTTTCTGCATTAAAAGTTAGTATTGTTAGTTCTGCTGCTATAATTGCTTTAGTAACTTTTGTTGTTTGTATTATTGGTATTAGATTAGGAAAGAGAATTGCTAAGTTCTTAGGAAACAAAGTAGAAATTATTGGTGGAGTAATTTTGATTTTAATTGGATTAAAGATTTTTGTTCAACATGCTTTAAATAGTATCTATTGATTTAGTTCTTTTATTGTGATAAAATTAAAAATTAATAAAGTGTTTGGGATGGTATTATGATAAAACTTGCTGTGTTTGATTTGGATGGTACTTTGGTTAATTCTATACAAGATCTTGCGGATGCAATAAATTTTGGTTTGGAAAAAATGAATTATCCTTTGCATACAGTTGAAGAATATAATTATTTTGTTGGTAATGGTCTTGAACAATTGATTGTTAGAGCGTTGCCTAAACAAAATGTTTCTGATGAGAATATTGATAAATTAAAAAAGCTTTTTTATGATCATTATAAAAAGAATTTTTGTAATAGAACTTTTATTTATGATGGTATAAATGATTTGCTTTGTGATTTGAAAGACAAAGGAGTTATTCTTGCTGTTGCATCAAATAAACCAGATTATTTTTCTCAAATAATGGTTGAGAAATTGTTTGGTAAGTCTATGTTTAAATATGTATATGGAAATAAAGAAGGTGTTTCTCATAAACCTGAACCAGATATTTTATATAATATTATAGAGATTTCAGGATTTGAGAAATCTGAAGTAATTATGATTGGTGATACTGATGTTGATATAAAAACAGGTAAAAATGCAGGAGTTAAAACAATAGGTTGTGTTTGGGGTTTTAGAAAACTTCAAGAATTAAAACAAGCTAAGGCAGATTTTATTGTTAATTCACCATCAGATATTTTAAACATAATAACCTAAAGGAGTTGTAAGTTATGAAGTATAGTATTAAAGAAGTTGCTCAAAGACTTAAAGGTTTAAGAGAAGATCTTGGATTTACTGTTGAGCAATTTGCTGAGAAAACAGGTATAGAGGTAGAAGACTATATTTTGATTGAAAATGGAGAAAAAGATTTTTCTATTACCTTTTTGTATAAGTGTTCTGAAATATTTGATGTTGAATTAATTGAAATTTTGACTGGAACTGCTCCAAAATTGTCATCTTATTGTGTTGTTAAAAAAGATGAAGGTCTTCCTATAGAAAGACGTGAAAGATTTGAATATCAACATTTAGCTTTTTTATTTAAACACAGAAAAATTGAACCTCTTATTGTTAAGGCTCCGTTTAATTTAAATGAGCAAGATAAACCAATTAAAATGTCTACTCATGAAGGCCAAGAGTTTAACTACATTATAAAAGGTAAACTTAAATTTGTTATTGGTGATAATACAGAAATTTTATCAGAAGGTGATTCTGTTTACTATAATTCTAATACTCCACATGGAATGATTGCTATTGACAATCATGATTGTGAGTTTATGTCTGTTCTAATAAAAAAGTAAGGAGATAACATGAAAGATTTACATAAAAAATTTATAGAAGAAAAATACGATAAGAATAATGTGCTGTGTGATGTTAAATTAAAATATCCTGATAATTTTAATTTTGCATATGATATTATAGATGTAATTGGTACTAATGAACCTGATAGACGTGCTCTTATCTGGATTAATGAAAATGGTGAAGAGTATACTTTTACTTATGGTGATTTTAAAAGAAAAAGTAATCAGGTTGCTAATATGTTAGTTGAACATGGTATTAAAAAAGGTGATAAAGTTCTTGTTGTTTTGAAAAGACATCATCAGTTTTGGATTTTAGCTATGGCTCTTGAGAAAATTGGTGCTGTTATTATTCCTGCTACTAATCAACTTATGGTTAAAGATTATGAATATAGATTTGAATCAGCAGAAGTTAGTTATGTTTTTGCTACAGCTGATGGCGAAGTTGTTGATAATATAGATAAGTCTTTAGAAAAGTATTCTGGAATTAAAGAAAAATTTATTGTTAATGGTAATAAACAAAATTGGGTCTGTTTTGATACTGAATATGTTAAGTATGATAATACTTTTGAAAGAATAGAAAATAGTTGTGATGATGATATGATTTTGTATTTTACATCAGGTACAACTGGTTATCCTAAAATGGTTGTGCATAGCCATTTATATGCAGTCGGACATTTAATCACTGCTAAGCATTGGCATAATGTTAAGCCTGATGGTATTCATTTTACAATATCAGATAGTGGTTGGGGCAAATTTATGTGGGGCAAGATGTATGGCCAATTGATGATGGCTAGTTGTGTTTTTGCATATGATTTTAATAGATTTATATCAAGTGATATTTTGCAAAAAATACAAGATTATAAAATTACATCTTTTTGTGCACCTCCAACAATGTATCGTTTCTTTATTAAAGAAGGTATAGAAAAATATGATTTATCTAATTTGAAATATGCTACAATTGCTGGCGAAGCATTAAATCCTGAGGTGTTTAATAAATTTTATGAATATACAGGTTTAAAATTAATGGAAGGTTTCGGTCAAACTGAAACTGTTTTAGTTGTTGCAAATACAGTTGGTATGGAGCCAAGACCAGGTTCTATGGGTAAAGCTGTTCCATTGTTTAATGTTGATATTGTTGATGAAAATAATAAAAGTGTGCCTATGGGCGAAGTTGGAGAAATTGTTATAAGAACTGAAGGTTCTAAGCAAATTGGTATGTTTAAAGGTTATTATAATAATCCAGAGGCTACTAAAAAAGCTTGGAATAATAATGTTTTCCATACTGGTGATACTGCTTGGAAAGATGAAAGTGGCTATTTTTGGTATGTTGGAAGAACTGATGATTTGATAAAAGCTTCAGGTTATAGAATTGGACCTTTTGAAATAGAAAGTGTTTTGATGGAACATCCATCTGTTCTTGAAGTTGCTGTTACAGGTGCTGAAGATCCAATCAGAGGTCAAGTTGTAAAAGCTACGATTGTGCTTTCTAAAGAATATAAAGATAAAGGTGATGAAAAGCTTATAAAAGAACTGCAAGATTATGTTAAAAAAGCTACTGCACCTTATAAGTATCCAAGAATTGTTGAGTTTGTTGATGAACTTCCTAAAACAATTAGTGGTAAAATTAGACGTGTTGAGATTAGAGAAAATAATAATAAATAAGATTATTAATCACACAAAGCGTAATGCGTTGTGTGATTTTTATATATTTGAAGTTCATTAAAGTAACTTTTTATAGCAAAATGCCATATTGAAAAAACTTTTGTAAAAAGAGTTGACAAGAGGAGATAAATTTGATAGAATAAACAAGTCGCTTACCGAGGTAGACGACAAGAAACTTTAAAAAGCCATAAAGAACGACCTAAGAATGAGACGGTGAGGAATTAAAAAACAAAAAGTTTTTTAAAGAAAACTGTTGACAAAGGAGTTTAAATGTGGTATGATATTAAAGTCGTCTTTTACGAATGAGATACTTTTAGAAAACTTATTAAAAAATAAGTTTTAAAAAAGTATTGACAAAGAGAAGATACTGTGATATAATAAAAGAACGCACCTTATGAGGAAGCAAAGCTTTTAAGTAGAGTGTGAGGACCTTGAAAATTGAACAATGATAACAAGAATATAAACCCTTGAAATTTTCTTTGAGAAGTCAGAAAAGACTTATCACAAAAAATCAAAACATGTCAGTAGAAATACTGAGTTAAAAGGATTTCAATTTAATCGAAAGATTAATTGTAATACAAACTTAATTAAGAGTTTGATCCTGGCTCAGGACGAACGCTGGCGGCACGCCTAACACATGCAAGTCGAACGAACGAGAAAGAGCTTGCTCTTTCAAGTTAGTGGCGGACGGGTGAGTAACACGTGAGCAACCTGCCTTTCAGAGGGGGATAACGTTTGGAAACGAACGCTAATACCGCATAACATGTAACTATCGCATGGTAGATACATCAAAGGAGTAATCCGCTGAGAGATGGGCTCGCGTCTGATTAGATAGTTGGTGAGGTAATGGCTCACCAAGTCAACGATCAGTAGCCGGACTGAGAGGTTGAACGGCCACATTGGGACTGAGACACGGCCCAGACTCCTACGGGAGGCAGCAGTGGGGAATATTGCACAATGGGGGAAACCCTGATGCAGCGATGCCGCGTGGAGGAAGAAGGTTTTCGGATTGTAAACTCCTGTCTTAAAGGAAGAATAAATGACGGTACTTTAAGAGGAAGCACCGGCTAACTACGTGCCAGCAGCCGCGGTAATACGTAGGGTGCAAGCGTTGTCCGGAATTACTGGGTGTAAAGGGAGCGTAGGCGGGACTGCAAGTCAGGTGTGAAAACTATGGGCTCAACCCATAGACTGCACTTGAAACTGTGGTTCTTGAGTGAAGTAGAGGCAGGCGGAATTCCTAGTGTAGCGGTAAAATGCGTAGATATTAGGAGGAACATCAGTGGCGAAGGCGGCTTGCTGGGCTTTTACTGACGCTGAGGCTCGAAAGCGTGGGGAGCAAACAGGATTAGATACCCTGGTAGTCCACGCCGTAAACGATGATTACTAGGTGTGGGGGGACTGACCCCTTCCGTGCCGCAGTTAACACAATAAGTAATCCACCTGGGGAGTACGGCCGCAAGGCTAAAACTCAAAGGAATTGACGGGGGCCCGCACAAGCAGTGGAGTATGTGGTTTAATTCGAAGCAACGCGAAGAACCTTACCAGGTCTTGACATCCAACTAACGAGGTAGAGATACGTCAGGTGCCCTTCGGGGAAAGTTGAGACAGGTGGTGCATGGTTGTCGTCAGCTCGTGTCGTGAGATGTTGGGTTAAGTCCCGCAACGAGCGCAACCCTTATCATTAGTTGCTACGCAAGAGCACTCTAATGAGACTGCCGTTGACAAAACGGAGGAAGGTGGGGATGACGTCAAATCATCATGCCCCTTATGACCTGGGCTACACACGTACTACAATGGCAATTAACAGAGGGAAGCAATATGGTGACATGGAGCAAAACCCCAAAAATTGTCTCAGTTCGGATTGTAGGCTGCAACTCGCCTACATGAAGTCGGAATTGCTAGTAATCGCAGATCAGCATGCTGCGGTGAATACGTTCCCGGGCCTTGTACACACCGCCCGTCACACCATGGGAGTCGGTAACACCCGAAGCCTGTATCCTAACCGTAAGGAGGGAGCAGTCGAAGGTGGGATTGATGACTGGGGTGAAGTCGTAACAAGGTAGCCGTATCGGAAGGTGCGGCTGGATCACCTCCTTTCTAAGGAGAACACAAATTAGAGAAACTAATTTGGAAGTTCTGGTCAGTTTTAAGGTAAAAAGATATATTGATTATCATTGTTTAATTTTGAAGGTCTTGAATCTTCAAAATGATGGTAGCAAATTGGCATCCTAAACCCTGATATGGGGGTGTAGCTCAGCTGGGAGAGCACCTGCCTTGCACGCAGGGGGTCAGGAGTTCGATCCTCCTCATCTCCACCAAAGGGTAAAGGAGAAAGAGAATAAAGCCGATATAACCACACCAGAAACGTTGAAAGACGTAAATGGGCGCATAGCTCAGGTGGTTAGAGCGCACGCCTGATAAGCGTGAGGTCGGTGGTTCGAGTCCACTTGTGCCCACCAAACATAAATGAAAAGTTTATGTTAAAGGTACCTTGAAAATTGAATAATGAATACAAAGTAAATGCAAATGAGGAAAACAAAGTTTTATACAACGACAATAAATAATAATTTATGCGTGGTAAGTAAAACTACAATTTCAAATTTAAAGAGATACTCAAAGATTTTAACATAATTCAAATGGTTAAGCTAATAAGAGCGCAGGGTGAATGCCTTGGCATTGGGAGCCGATGAAGGACGTGGTAAGCTGCGATAAGCTACGAGGAGCCGCAAGCAGGCATTATATTCGTAGATGTCCGAATGGAGCAATCCGCATAGAATAAAATCTATGCATCATATACTGAATACATAGGTATATGAGGGGAACCGCCTGAACTGAAACATCTAAGTAGGGCGAGGAAAAGAAATCAAACGAGATTCCGCTAGTAGTGGCGAGCGAACGCGGAGAAGGTTAAACCATAAGTAGCAATACTTATGGGGTTATGGACTGCATTTAGTATCAACAAATTTTAGAAGAAGTGTATGGGAAGACACACCGAAGAACGTGATAGTCGTGTAATTGAAAAGATGAGTTGGCGAGCAGTATCCAGAGTACCGCGGGACACGTGAAATCCCGTGGGAAATCGGGGGGACCACCCTCCAAACCTAAATACTACCTAATGACCGATAGCGTATAGTACTGTGAAGGAAAGGTGAAAAGCACCCCGGGAGGGGAGTGAAAGAGAACCTGAAACCCTGTGCTTACAAGCACCGAGAGCACGTCAATGTGTGATCGGGTACCTATTGTAGAATGGTCCGGCGAGTTATTGTATGCAGCAAGGTTAAGGGCTTAAGGTCTGAAGCCGAAGCGAGAGCGAGTCTGAATAGGGCGAATAAGTTGCATGTAATAGACCCGAAACCAGGTGACCTATCCATGTCCAGGCTGAAGTGAGAGTAAAATCTCATGGAGGGCCGAACACACGTCCGTTGAAAAGGCCGGTGATGAGGTGTGGATAGCGGAGAAATTCCAATCGAACCTGGATATAGCTGGTTCTCTCCGAAATAGCTTTAGGGCTAGCCTCATAAAAGATTACTGGAGGTAAAGCACTGAATAGGCTAGGGGCCGAGAGGTTACTGAACCTTATCAAACTCTGAATGCCAGATAATCGATTTATGGGAGTCACACTACGTGAGATAAGTCTCGTGGTGGAAAGGGAAACAGCCCAGACCCACAGCTAAGGTCCCAAATTACTGTTAAGTGGAAAAGGATGTGGAATTGCACAGACAACCAGGATGTTGGCTTAGAAGCAGCCATACATTAAAAGAGTGCGTAATAGCTCACTGGTCGAGTGATTCTGCGCCGAAAATTCAACGGGGCTAAACAGTAAACCGAAGCTTGGGATAATACTTTTAAAGTATTGTGGTAGGAGAGCGTCGTATAAGGGGTGAAGTCATAGCGTAAGCGATGGTGGACTTTATACGAGTGAGAATGCCGGAATGAGTAGCGAGAATTATGTGAGAATCATAATGGCCGAAAATCTAAGGTTTTAGGAGGAAGGTTCGTCCGCTCCTAGTAAGCCGGGAGCTAAGGTGAGGCGGAAACGCGTAGCCGATGCACATACGGTTGAAATTCCGTAGCCTCCAAAAGATTTAAACACAGGGACACTTTGAAAGGACTTGAGCCGGCTGATGGTTTAGCCGGTCGTAAGGGACCGAAATTTAGTAGGGAAGCAAGTTTGGACGAAGGCGAGAAAAGCTGTGTGTATATCTTCGGAGCCCGTACCGCAAACCGACACAGGTAGATAGGAAGAGAATTCTAAGGCCAACGGGAGAAGGGTAGTTAAGGAACTCGGCAAGTTGACCCCGTAACTTAGGGAGAAGGGGTGCTCTAGAAATAGAGCCGCAGAGAATAGGCCCAGGCGACTGTTTAGCAAAAACACAGCTCTATGCTAAATCGAAAGATGACGTATATGGGGTGACACCTGCCCGGTGCTGGAAGGTTAAGAGGAGGAATGAGAGTTCTGAATTGAAGCCCCAGTAAACGGCGGCCGTAACTATAACGGTCCTAAGGTAGCGAAATTCCTTGTCAGGTAAGTTCTGACCCGCACGAATGGTGTAACGATCTGGGCACTGTCTCAACTACCCGCCCGGCGAAATTGTAGTACCGGTGAAGATGCCGGTTACCCGCGACTAGACGGAAAGACCCCATGGAGCTTTACTGTAGCTTAATATTGAATTTTGGTATTTCATGTACAGGATAGGTGGGAGACTGGGAAAATAAGGCGTCAGCTTTATTGGAGTCAACCTTGGGATACCACTCTTGGAGTGCTGAAATTCTAACCTGCGGCCGTGAATCCGGTCGGGGGACATTGTTAGGTGGGCAGTTTGACTGGGGCGGTCGCCTCCTAAAAGGTAACGGAGGCGCTCAAAGGTTCGCTCAGCATGGATGGAAATCATGCCTTAGAGTGTAAACGCATAAGCGAGCCTAACTGCGAGACTGACGGGTCGAGCAGTAACGAAAGTTGGAGTTAGTGATCCGGCGGTATGTGAGTGGAAATGCCGTCGCTCAACGGATAAAAGCTACCCTGGGGATAACAGGCTGATCTCCCCCAAGAGTCCACATCGACGGGGAGGTTTGGCACCTCGATGTCGGCTCATCGCATCCTGGGGCTGTATTCGGTCCCAAGGGTTTGGCTGTTCGCCAATTAAAGCGGTACGCGAGCTGGGTTCAGAACGTCGTGAGACAGTTCGGTCCCTATCTGTCGTGGGCGTAGGATATTTGCAAGGAGCTGTCCCTAGTACGAGAGGACCGGGATGGACGCACCTCTGGTGCACCAGTTGTCACGCCAGTGGCACAGCTGGGCAGCTATGTGCGGAAAGGATAAACGCTGAAGGCATCTAAGCGTGAAGCCCACCTTAAGATAAGATATCCCATTGCACAAGCAAGTAAGACCCCTTGAAGACTACAAGGTTGATAGGCTCAATGTGTAAGCGTTGTGAGACGTTTAGCTAGCGAGTACTAATCGGTCGAGGGCTTAATCTTTTGAAGTTAAATTCTATGAGTGTTGTTACTTAATTCATTATTCAGTTTTTAGGGTATCACCCTTTAGTCGGTGTTGATTGTGATGAGGTTCCACCTGTTCCCATCCCGAACACAGTAGTTAAGCTCATTTTCGCCTACAATACTTGGCTGGCAACGGCCTGGGAAGATTGGTAATGCCGACATTCTTTACTTAGATGAGAAAAGTTTTTGCTTTTCTCATTTAAGCATATATTTTTGTATTCCTCAATAGCTCAGTCGGTAGAGCATGCGGCTGTTAACCGCAGGGTCGTTGGTTCAAGTCCAACTTGGGGAGCCAATTATTTTAATTCGTAGATTCTTTTTAGAGTTTACGGATTTTTTGTTTATTATGTAATTAGATTTTTTAATGAAGGAAGAGTTTAATATATGAGAGATAATTATGTTCATTTATACTTTGGTGATGGTAAAGGTAAAACTTCTTCTGCTACTGGTCTTGCTATTAGATGTGCTGGTAACAATGGAAAAGTTTTATTCTGTCAATTTTTAAAAGATAATACTTCTTCGGAACGTAACATTTAATAATAATTATTTATATATTAAAATTATGGAGGTAGAAATGATTAAACAGAATATATTGATAAAAAATATTCCATCAATATTATGGGGAGAGAAATCTGATAGAATATATATTTATGTTCATGGTAAGATGTCCAAAAAAGAAGATGCGAAAGTGTTTGCTGAAATTGCAAATTTAAAAGGATATCAAGTAATTAGTTTCGATTTGCCAGAACATGGAGAAAGAAAAAAAGATGATTATAAGTGTAATCCATGGAATGGAGTGGATGATTTAAAAATAATAAGTGATTATGTACAAGGAAAGTGGAATGATATATATTTATTTTCCTGCAGTTTAGGTGCATATTTTAGTTTATTAGCATATAAAGATATAGAAATTAATAAATGTTTATTTTTATCACCAATTGTAGATATGAATTATATGATACAGAATATGTTTAGCTGGTTTAATGTTACAGAAAAGCAACTATATGAAAAAGGAGAAATATTCACTCCAGTTGAGACATTATCATGGGATTATTATAATTATGTAAAAAATAATTTAATAAAAAAATGGAATCCAGAAACACATATTTTATATGGCTCAAAAGATAATTTACAGAGCCAAAATATAATTGAAGATTTTGCAAAAAGATATAATTGTCATTTGACAATAGCGAATAATTGTGAACATTCATTTATGCAGGAAAATGAAAATATCATTGTTGAGAAATGGTTTAGAGAACACATATAATAGTAGATAATTAAAAATCAAATAAATAAAAAAGATTGATAATCATATGATTATCAATCTTTAATAATTATTGGTGCGGATGAAGTGACTTGAACACTCACGTCTTGCAACACTAGAGCCTAAATCTAGCGCGTCTGCCAATTCCGCCACATCCGCATATTTAATTGTCGTTTGACGACTTATTTATTTTATCACATATATAATAATTTGTCAACACTTTTTTACAAAATATTTTATTTATTTTTATAGCTCCAACCATCAAGGCCGGCTTTTCGTAATGCTCCAAATATTCTATAAGTAAAACCTTTATCAATTTTTTCTCTTTCTTTCAAGAAATCTTTTGTTTTTTGTCTTGAAGTATATCCATCAGCAGGACATTTTGATTTTAATACAGTAATATTATTTTTATTGCAAGCTTTTACTATATCACGTTCAGGAGTGAAAACAAGTGGTCTTATTAAAGTTATATCTTTTCTTGACAAATAACTTTTTGGAGAAAAACAACCAAGTCTACCTTCATTAAATAAATTCATAACAAAAGTTTCAACTGCATCATCATAATGATGTCCAAGTGCAATTTTATTACAACCATTATCTTTCGCAGCGTCATGTAAAGCACCTCTACGCATTCTAGCACACAAGCTACAAGGATTAGATTCTTTTCTAACATCAAAAATAATTTCTCCAATTTGAGTACGTCTTAAATCATATTTTATTCCAAATTCATCACACATCTCTTGAATAGGTGTATAATCAGCCCAAACACCATTAAATCCAGGATCTAGTGTAATAGCAACAATATCATAATCAATTCCAATAAATCTTTTTAGCATAATTAAACCTTTTAAAAGAACAATGCTGTCTTTTCCACCAGAAACACCTACAGCAATTTTGTCGCCATCTTGTATTAAGTCAAATTCTTGAATTGCTTTTCTCATATATCCTAAAATTTTTTGCATAGTACACTCCTAAAAATAGTTTCAGCTTATTATATAGTATAAAAGCTGAAAAATCAACCTTTTTTATATGAAATCAACTAAAACCAAGAAATGAAATGAAACAAGAGATAGCTAGAGAATTAAAGCAAAATTAAGAGAATCTAAGAGAATACGTGATATATTTAATAAATTCGGCTATTTGACTATTGACATTAAATAAAAAAACATATATAATAAATCTTGTTGTTCAATCGAGTTTGATTATGATGATTATTATGATTGAAAATATAAAATATATGGAGGAAAAAAACATGTCAACTTATATGCCAAAGGCTAATGAAATTAGTCGTAAATGGTATGTTTTAGACGCTGAAGGTGTTGCTTTAGGTAGAATTGCTGCTAAAGCTGCTCATATTCTTCGTGGAAAACATAAACCAACTTTCGCTCCTCATGCTGATTGTGGAGACCACGTTATAATTATAAACAGTGATAAAGCTATTCTAACAGGTAAAAAGTTAGAGCAAAAGTTTTATCGTTGGCATACAGGCTGGATTGGTGGCCTAAAAGAAATTAATTATACAAAATTGATGGCTGAAAATTCTGATAAAGCTATGACTTATGCTGTTACAGGTATGCTTCCTAACAATACTGTAGGTCGTGCTCAGGCAACAAGACTTCGTGTTTACAAAGATGCTAATCACAATCATGAGGCTCAAAAGCCTGAAAACTACGAAATATAAGAAAGGAGCATTTTAAATGTACGAATCAAAGCAACCATATTTTTATGGTACAGGTAGAAGAAAACATTCAGTTGCACGTGTTCGTGTTTACGAAGGCACAGGCAACATAACTATAAACGGTAGAAGTATTGATGAATACTTTGGTCTTGAAACATTAAAGCTTATTGTTCGTCAACCTTTAGCTCTTACAGATACACTTGGTAAATATGATATTATCTGTACAGTTACTGGTGGTGGTGTGACAGGTCAAGCTGGTGCTATAAGACATGGTCTTTCAAGAGCTCTTCTTCAAGTTGACGAGAATTTACGTCCTACTCTTAAGAAAGCTGGATTCTTGACTCGTGATCCAAGAATGAAAGAAAGAAAGAAGTACGGTTTGAAAGCTGCTCGTCGTGCTCCTCAATTCTCAAAAAGATAATTATTTTATCTATTATATGGCTTGTTTTCGAGATTATCTCGAAGACAAGTCTTTTTTTATTATTTTCAAAGTTTGTTTTAATATTATAAAGTTTTGTATATAAGTTGTAATAAAGGTAATAAATTTATAAATATATCGTTTATAGAAGTGTATTATTAGTTCTAATATGATTGGATAATTACAAAATACTGTAAAATAATTTTATTTTTGTTAAAATATTCAAAATGTTAGTGCTTTTAAAAATAATATTTATGAAAATTCATGATAATATATTGACTTTTTATGCTAATTAGTATAAAATTTTATATGTTAGTGTAATAATATTTTACTAATTAGTGAGTGTAAGAAAAAAAGGAGTATATTTAATGATGAAAATAAGAAAACGATTAATAGCTAGTATAGCTTCGATAGTTTTGCTGTGTACTAGTATACCTGGGTTTGCTAAAAATGCTAATGAGATTTTTGAAGAAAAAGCTAATATGATTACAAATTTAACAGGATTATCAGAAAACATAGAAGATGGTGCAATTTTTCATGCTTTTTCATGGCCTTTAGAAACTATTAAAGAGAATGTGAAATTAATAGCAAATGCAGGATTTACATCAATACAAACATCTCCTTTGAGTGAAAGTGTGGGCGTAGGTACACCTTTAAAATATATGGGTGAAAATAATAGCGATGGTTCAGAAGGCGCTTGGTGGTGGCTATACCAACCTACTAATCAAAAAATAGGTAATTTCCAAATGGGAACAAGAGAAGATTTAGTTGAACTATGTTCAGAAGCTGACAGATATGGAGTTAAAATCATTGTAGATGTTGTAGCAAATCATACAACTTTCCAAAAAGATAAAGTGGCAAAAGAGATGATTGAAGCTGCTAACAATGAATTGTATCATGATACAGGATTTGAACAAATTCAAAAATGGGATGATAGATTACAAGTTACAAGATATCAGATGTCAGGTCTTTGGGATGTTGATACTGAAAATAAAGGATACCAAGATTATTTAATATCATATTTAAATGATTGTATAGATTGTGGAGTTGATGGTTTTAGATACGATATGGCAAAACATATAGGTTTGCCTGATGATCAAAGACCTAATGGAGTTAAAAATAATTTTTGGACTAGAGTAACAAACGATATTAATAAATCTAATGATATATTTCATTATGGAGAAGTTTTGCAAGGTGATAATGACAGAATAAATGATTATATTAATGTAATAGGTTCTGCAACAGCAAGTCAATATGGTTATGTTTTACGTGAGAATATTGATAATAATAATTTAAGTACAGATAATTTATTAAATTTCACAGGTATAGATAATCAGAACAATGTTGATTTTGTAACATGGGTTGAATCTCATGATAATTATGCACATGATAGTACAGTTGAATTTATAGATAATACAGAAGTAAAATTAGCATGGGCAGCTATTGCAGCAAGAAAATCAGGAACTCCATTATTTTTTAGCAGACCAATGAATGCTGCAAAAGATAACAAATGGGGTAACAATATAATTGGTGAAGCTGGTGATGATTTTTACAGAGATGATGAAATTGCAGCAGTAAACTATTTTAGAAACTGTATGGTTGATGAATCAGAGTATTTAAGAAATCTTGAAGATAATACAAGTGTGTTAATAATTGAACGAGGTAAAAAAGGTGCTGTAATAATAAATGCATCTGAATCAGAAATTCAAGTTAATACAAATACAACATTATTAAATGGCAAATACGCTAGTTGGACATCAGATAATAGCAAATTTGAAGTGTTAAATAATAAACTTTTAGGATCTGTTCCACCAAAATCAGTTAGAGTTTTAATGCCTGAAGGTATTAAAAATCCTCAATTAGATCCAAGTTTAAATGTTGATATTCCTATTATTATTAATGGAAAAGAAATGTTCCAAGGTGAACCTACAGAAAAATATACAATCTATTATCCAGAAAATTGGGAGACAACAAATATTCATTATTGTTTAGAAAGTAGTAATTGGACAGCTAATCCTGGATTAAAAATGCAATCTTCTAATATAGATGGATATGTTAAAATAAATATAAAAGCTTATGAGAATCAAAAATTAACAGCTTGTTTTAACAATGGAACAGATTGGGATAGTAATGGTAATTTAAATTATGTATTTAATGAGCCTGGTGTTTATAATGTAATTAACGGAAATATATTTAATGGTATTCCTAATGGAAAAATTCCATCAAATAACACAGCTAAGATTTATTACAAAACTTCTTGGGAAGAAGCAAATATGCATTATCAAATAGGTTCATGTGGTTGGACTAAAGCGCCTGGAATTGTTATGGAAGATAGTGATATTGAAGGTTATAAAGTAATAAATATAGATTTAGGAACTCAAACAAAAGTAACAGGTTGTTTTAATAACGGAACAGATTGGGATAGCAACAATGGTGAAAACTATTTATTTAATGGCTCAGAAATTTATACTGTTGTTGATGGTGAAATAACAGCAGGAAAACCAGTTTGTTAAATATAAAATAATATATAATCCTTATTGATGAATTAAGTAGTCAATAAGGATTTTTTTATTATTATTCATATGTTTAAAGGATTTTACACAGATTTAACATAACAGAGATTTTGGATTTTACATAAAACAAATATAATTAAACTGTACTTAGAAAGTAATTTGTAATTTAATATGAATGGAGAATATTATATGAAGAAAATAGCAAGTGTTTTGTTTAGTGCAGTATTAGGATTTGGAATGTTAACTGGTTGTGGAAGTACAAGTAGTGAAGATATAACAGTTATTTCTAGAGAAGATGGTTCTGGAACAAGAGGAGCTTTTGTAGAGCTTTTTGAAATTGTAGAAAAAAACTCTGAAGGTAAAAAAATTGATATGACAACAGAAACAGCAGATGTGACATCTAGCACAGGTGTTGTTTTAACGAGTGTAGCAGGTAATGAAAATGCAATTGGCTATGTTTCATTAGGTTCATTAAACGACACAGTAAAACCTCTTAAAATTGATGGAGTACATGCTATAGTAGATAACATTAAAAATGGTAGTTATAAAATATCAAGACCTTTTAATATTGCAACAAAAGGTGATGTTAATACTCAAACACAAGATTTTATCAATTTTATTATGTCAAAACAAGGTCAAGAAATTGTTGAAGATAAAGGTTATATTAGCAAAGAAAATACTGGTGAATTTAAATCAAATAATTCTAAAGGAACAGTTAAAGTTGCTGGATCTTCTTCAGTCACACCAGTTATGGAGAAATTAAAAGAAGCTTATGAAGCTGTAAATTCTAAAGTGAAAATTGAAGTAAGTCAATCTGATTCAACAAATGGAATGAATTCAGTTTCTGATGGGATTTGTGATATTGGAATGGCTTCTAGAGAATTAAAAGATAGTGAGATTGAAAAAGGACTACAAAATAAAGTAATAGCATTAGATGGTATTGTTGTAGTTGTTAATAAAAATAATCCTGTAGGTAATATGACTGCTGATAATGTTAAAGATATTTATTTAGGAAACACATTATCTTGGAGTGAATTTAAATAGAATAAAGATTAATAGTCAGCAAAATATTTTGCTGACTAAAGATATTTCAAGGAGTTGTTAGCATTGCGAAGCAAAGCAAAAAAAGCTAAACTAAATTTATCATCAGCAAATATTAAAGAAAAAACTATGAAATATATCTTTTTTATATGTGCAACTATTTCTATTTTGGCAGTTGCACTTATATGTTTTTTTCTATTTGCAAATGGATTTCCAGCTATAGCTAAAATAGGTGTTTTTGAATTTTTAGGTGGAGAACGTTGGAAACCAACAGCGAATATGTATGGAATTTTTCCTATGATTTTAGGAAGTGTATATGTTACATTTGGTGCAGTTGTTTTAGGTGTACCAATAGGAATTTTTACTGCTGTGTTTATGTCAAAATATTGTGGTAAAAAATTATATAGATTTTTAAAACCTTGTATTAATTTGTTAGCAGGTATACCATCTGTTGTTTATGGATTTTTTGGATTAATGGTTATTGTACCTTTTGTTAGAGATAATATTGGCGGAAGAGGAACAAGTATGCTTTCAGCTTCTATTGTTCTTGGAATAATGATTTTGCCAACAATTATTTCTGTTTGTGAAAGTGCTATTAGATCAGTTCCAAAAAGTTATTATGAAGGTGCGTTAGCATTAGGAGCAACACATGAAAGAAGTAATTTTCGTGTAGTTTTACCTGCAGCCAAATCAGGTGTTTTTGCTGGAGTTATTTTAGGAATAGGTAGAGCAATAGGTGAAACAATGGCAGTAATAATGGTTGCAGGAAATCAAGCAATTATACCAAATGATATATTAAAAGGTGTAAGAACATTAACAGCAAATATTGTTATGGAAATGGGATATGCACAAGATTTACATAGAGAAGCGTTAATTGCAACAGGCGTTGTTTTATTTATGTTTATACTTATTATAAATCTTTGCTTTAACTTGTTAAAAAGGAGGAGCGAAAGATGAATAAAGTGAAAAAAAGAAATATAGAGTCAATAGTATTGAAATCTTTGGTATATCTTTCTATAATAATAACAGTAGGAGTTTTACTTCTTATTGTAGCTTATATTCTTATAAAAGGTATTCCGTATATTAAACCAGATTTGTTTAGTTTAAAGTATACAACAGAAAATGTTTCTCTTTTTCCAGCTTTTATAAATACTATTATTATGATTGTAATTACATTAGTAATAGCAGTTCCATTAGGAGTAGGATCAGCAATATTTCTTGTTGAGTATGCAAAAGTAGGTAACAAATTTGTTTCTGTAGTAAGAATGACAACAGAAACTTTACAAGGTATACCATCAATAGTATATGGACTATTTGGATCGTTGTTTTTTGTTACAATTGTATTTAAAAGTTTGTCTATTATGGCTGGAGCATTGACTCTTGTAATAATGATTTTACCACTTATTATGAGAACAACAGAAGAAGCATTAAAAAGTGTTCCAGATAGCTTTCGTGAAGGAAGTTTTGGTTTAGGAGCAGGAAAATTAAGAACTGTTTTTAAAATTATTTTACCAGCAGCAGCTAATGGAATTTTCGCAGGAATTGTTTTAGCAGTAGGAAGAATTGTTGGAGAAACAGCAGCTTTAATTTATACAGCAGGAGCAGTGGCTCAAATACCTGATGATCTTTTTGGAGCAGGCGAAACTCTTTCAGTTCATATGTATAAATTATGGAATGAAGGATTAAATACTAATCAATCTTATGCAACAGCAGTTATATTATTAATAGTAGTAATTATAATAAATTGGATATCTGAAAAATTTGCAAATAAGCTTTCAAAAAATAGTAAGGAGTAACAATGAATAAATTAGAGATAAAGAATTTAAATTTGTTTTATGGTGATTTTCAAGCACTTAAAAATATAAATCTTGATGTAAAAGAAAAAGAAATAATGGCTTTTATAGGACCATCAGGATGTGGTAAATCAACATTATTAAAATCTATAAATCGTATGAATGATTTGGTTGAGAATTGTAAAATCACAGGTGAGATAATGTTTGATGGAAAAAATATATTAAATACATCAGATGTAAATACTTTAAGAAAGAGAATAGGAATGGTTTTTCAAAAACCAAATCCATTTCCAATGAGTATTTATGATAATATTGCTTTTGGACCACGTACACATGGAATTAAAAATAAAGCAGCTCTTGATGAATTAGTAGAAACATCTTTAAAACAAGCAGCAATATGGGATGAAGTTAAAGATAGGTTAAAAAAATCTGCATTAGGTTTATCTGGAGGTCAACAACAAAGACTTTGTATAGCAAGAGCATTAGCAGTATCTCCAGAAATACTTTTAATGGATGAACCTACATCTGCGTTAGATCCTATTTCAACTTTAAAAATAGAAGAGCTTGCACATGAATTAAAAGAAAAGTATACTATTATTATTGTTACACACAATATGCAACAAGCAACAAGAATTTCTGATAAAACAGCATTTTTCTTGCTTGGAGATTTAGTAGAAGTTAATGAAACAGAAACATTATTTTCTACACCAAAAAATAAAAAGACAGAAGATTATATAACAGGTAGATTTGGTTAAGGAGGAAGTTTTATGCGTAATAGATTTGATAATGAATTAAAAGAGCTGAATAATAACCTCGTTTTAATGGGTGCTATGTGTGAAAATATTATTTCTTTGGCAGTAAAGTGTTTTTTGGAAAATCAAAAAGAAAATATTATAAGAGTAGAGCAAATTGAAGAAAATATAAATGAAAAAGAAAAAGAAATTGAGCATAGTTGTTTGAAACTTCTTTTACAACAACAACCTGTTGCAAAAGATTTAAGAAGTATATCTGCAACATTAAAAATGATTACAGATCTTGAGCGTATAGGTGACCAAGCTATAGATATAGCAGAGATTTCTCAATACTCAAATAAAATAGTTAACAATATTCATATAAAAGAAATGGCTTTAGAAGCAGTAAAAATGGTTTCGGATGCAATAGACTCTTTTGTACAAAAAGATTTAGAGCTTGCTAATAAAACAATTTTGCAAGATGATGTGGTAGATTCATTATTTTGTAAAGTAAAAGATGAAATAGTAAAACAATTAAGAATTGATTCTTGTGATGCAGAATATGCAATGGATATGTTAATGATCGCAAAATATTTAGAAAGAATAGGTGACCATGCAACAAATATTAGCGAATGGGTTGTGTTTTCTATAACAGGTAAACATAAGGAGGAATAATGTATGATAGCTATTATTGAAGACGATAGCAGCATTAGAGGTTTAGTTAGTTATACTTTAAGTAATTCAGGATTTGAAGTATCATGTTTTGGATCTGGAGAAGAGTTTTTTGCTAGTTTAGATAATGGAATACCAGAATTGTTGCTACTTGATATAATGCTTCCTGGTGAAGATGGTATTTCTATATTAAAGAAAATTAGAGATAAAGATAAAACTAAAAAACTTCCTGTTATAATGCTTACTGCTAAAGATACAGAATATGATAAAATAATTGGTCTTGATAATGGAGCAGATGATTATGTAACAAAACCTTTTGGGATGATGGAACTTGTTTCAAGAATAAAAGCAATTTTAAGAAGAATAGAAAAAAAGACACTAGGAAATTTGGGATTATCTTATAAAGATCTTGTTATAGATGATGAAGCACATAAAGTTTGGGTGAAAAATAAAGAAACAGAACTTACATTAAAAGAATACAATACTTTAAAATTATTACTTAAGAAAAAAGGAAAAGTTGTGGGAAGAGAAGAGCTTTTGGTAACAGTTTGGGGATATAATTTTGATGGAGAAACAAGAACTATAGATGTGCATATTCGTTCACTTCGTTTTAAATTAAAAGAAGCAGGTGATTATATTAAAACGGTTAGAGGAGTTGGATATAGAATAGGAGAAACATAATGACAGGAAGAATAACTAAGTCTATTATTAAAGTTTCAATTATTATACTTGTTGGATCAATGATTGTTATATTAGGTGTTTTGTATGATTATTTTATAGGAAATCAGTTTTTAGAGCAAAATGATAATTTAAATATTGTTACAAGTGGTGTTGAATATAATGGTTTAGAATATCTTAAAACGCTTAAAATGGATAAATATCGTATTACATGGATTGATAAAGATGGAACAGTTTTATATGATTCTAAAGCTGATATAAGCCAAATGGAAAATCATTATAATAGAGAAGAGTTTCAAGAAGCTGTAAAAGGTGAAATAGGTGAAAGCAAAAGAACGTCAAGTACTTTATCAGAAAGTACATTATATTCTGCTAAAAAAATACAAGATGGAACAGTTATAAGAATCTCAACAAATCAGCTCACAGTTCTTTCGTTAGTAGTTTCAATGATTTGGCCAATGTTAATTGTTCTTTTTGTAGCAATTATATTTGCATACTTATATTCATCTAGAATTGCTAGAAAAACAGTAGCGCCAATAAATAATTTGGATTTAGAAAATCCTTTTGCTAATGATGTTTATGATGAGTTGTCTCCATTGCTTTCAAGAATAAATTATCAAAATAAAGAAATAAAAGGGCAGTTAGAAAGATTAGAACAAAAGAATAATGAGATAACATATATTATGGAAAATGTAACGGATGGAATAGTGTTATTAAATGAAAAAGGATATGTTGTATCAGCAAATAAAGTTGCTAAAAACTTACTTAGCTGTGAAGATGAGATGTATTTTCTAGATTTTTTCAGAAATTTAGATTTTCAAAATATTATTACAGAAGCTTTAAAAGGAAAAAGTTTAAGTCAATCTATTAAAATTGGATCTAAAATTTATATTTTCTCAGCAAGTTTTACTGATTTAGAAGATAAACAATTTTCTGTGTTTTTGTTTATTAGAGATATAACAGAAGAAGAAAAAACATTAAAAATGAGAAAACAGTTTTCAGCAAATGTGTCACACGAATTAAAAACACCTTTAACTACTATAATGGGAACTGCAGAAATAATGGCAAATGGAATTGTAAAAAAGGAAGATATAAAAGAGTTTGCAGGAAATATATATAATGAATCATCAAGATTGCTTAAGTTAATACAAGATATAATTAAGATTTCAAGGCTTGATGAAAAAGATAGCGGGTATAAATTTGAAAAAATCAATTTATCAAAAATATGTAAAGAGGTTAAATCTGAGCTTTTAAATAAAGCAAATAAAATAAAAGTTAAACTGGAAATAGAAACAGGAACGGAACAAGTTTATATAAATGGTGTTGAAAGAGTTTTATATGAAATGATATATAATCTTTGTGATAATGCTTTAACGTATAATAAAAAAGGTGGAACAGTTACAGTAAAGATTTTAAAACAAGATGAAGAAATCAAACTTATAGTTTTTGATACAGGCATAGGAGTTGCTGAAAAACATTTACCATATATTTTTGAACGTTTTTATAGAGTTGATAAAAGCAGATCAAAAGAAACAGGTGGAACAGGATTAGGACTTTCTATAGTTAAAAATGGTGCAGAATTGCATGAAGCAAAAGTTGAAATAGAAAGTGAAGTTAATAAAGGAACAAAAATTACAATTATATTTGATAATAAAAAAAATATCGCTTGTTAGATTACAAGTGATATTTTTGCCTATTATGGATATTAAGATATTAATGTTTTTTCAGTAATTTATATGTGTTTATAAAAGATTTAAAAGGTTTGTAATGAAGGAAGTAATGGTATAAAAGAAATAATTTCTAGAATTGTTTAACATATAATCTAAAAAATAAATAGAGTAAAGATTATGAATATAGGATAATGAAATTTAAATAATGTATAAAAAAACCTTAAAATATATAGAAAATATTGGTAATTTTTTTCTTGACTTGAAAAATCCATTGTTGTATAATGGGAATTAAGGTGTTATCTCAAATAAAAGATAACTCTGGGAATAAATTAGAAAAAATAACCGTCTGGCCGGCAAGCTTGGGCGATTATTTTTTTTGGTTATTAAACGTAATAACTGAATATATCAAACCTGTAAAAGATAAAACTAAAAGTATTGCCTCTGTCATATTATCATCTCCTCTTTTAATTATAAAAAATAGGTAGCTGAAAATAATTTTTACTTTTATCTGAGAAACACCTTTGTACAAGTATAACATATTTTTCCAAATTTGTAAACATTTAATATTAAAAATTATCAAAATAAATATAAAATCAATGTAAATTATATAACGAAGCTTATAAAAATAGATATATTATAACTTTTTTAAATAAAATAAATGGAAATTCTCTTTATAAAATAAATAAAAGGCTTAGATAAATTCTAAGCCTTTTGTAATTAAATTTTATTTTACCAAACTTTAACTGAACTTTCTCTTCTAATAATATCTTCTCTTTTTGGTCCATTAGAAACATATGTGATAGGATATTCAATTTTTTGTTCAATAAATTCGATGTATTTTTTAGCGTTTTCAGGTAGATCTTCATATTTGTTGATTCCGCTGATATCGCATTTCCAACCATCTAAATATTCAATAACAGGTTTTGCTTTGTTTAGTATAGGAGTTGCTGGGAATTCATCAGTAACAACACCATCAATTTCGTAACCTGTGCAAACAGGAATTTTATCAAGATAACCTAAAACATCAAGTAATGAAAGAACAACATCAGTAGCGCCTTGAATCATACAACCATATTTTGTTGCAGGAACATCAAACCATCCCATTCTTCTTGGACGTCCAGTTGTAGCTCCATATTCGCCACAATCTCCACCACGTTTTCTAAGTTCTTCAGCTTCATCTCCAAAGATTTCACTAACGAATGCACCAGCACCAACTGCAGAAGAGTAAGCTTTAGCAACAACAACAATTTGTTTAATTTGGTGAGGAGGAATTCCAGCACCAACTGTAGCAAATCCAGCAAGAGGTGAAGAAGACGTTACAAATGGATATATTCCATTATCAGTATCTTTTAATGATCCAAGTTGACCTTCAAGCAAAATTTCTTTGCCTTCTTTCATTGCTTTATGAAGAAAAGCAGTTACATTTCCAACAAGTGGTCTAATTTTTTCTCTGTATTCAAGAAGTTTTGTAAATAAAACTTCAATATCAAGTTTTTCTGCATCAGGATACATAGCATTTATATAATTATTTTTAATTTCACAAACTTTTTCAAGACGTTCTCTCAAAATTTGGTCATCAAAAAGCTCACCAACTTGAACACCAATTTTCAAATATTTATCTGAATAAAAAGGTGCAATACCTGATTTAGTTGAACCAAAACTATTTTTGCCAAGACGTTTTTCTTCAAGTTCGTCAAAAAGAATGTGGTATGGCATTAAAACTTGAGCTCTATCAGATACCATAAGTTTAGGCATTGGAACACCTTTTGAAACAACGCTATCAAGTTCATTGAAGAATTTATCTATGTCAAAAGCAACACCTTGTCCAATGATGTTTGTAACATTTGTATTAAACACTCCAGATGGAAGAAGATGCAATGCAAATTTTCCGTATTCGTTAATTATTGTGTGTCCAGCGTTTGCTCCTCCTTGGAATCTAATACAAACATCAGATTCAACTGCAAGAAGATCAGTAATTTTACCTTTACCTTCATCGCCCCAATTTGCACCTACTATTGCTTTTACCATATATAAGTACCTCCAAAAAAATTTATAAAGAAATTTGCGTTATATTACTATTAGTAAAATATATGAGATTGTAAATAACAATCCTTTAGTATGATAACATACATCTCAAAATAAGTAAAATATATAATAATTATGGCCTATATAACTCACGCTTATATCAATGATTTTAAAAGCATTTTTGCAGCTTGTGAAATAGCAACTTTTTCTGAAGTAATAACACAAAGTTTTCTTGGTGGAATTGGTTTTGAAAGATTAAGTTCGAAAAGTGTACCTTTTTTAAAGCTTTCTTCTGCAAAACTTTTTACAACACATCCAATTCCCATATCTCTTTCAGCGAATTTCACAATCAAATCACTTGTAGCAAGTTCAAATTCAGGAGAAAGATGTACATTATTATTGTGTAAGAATTCGTCTACAAATTTTCGAGTGCTTGTATTTTTTTCAAGACAAATTGTAGGAAGTCTTTCAAGTTCGCTTAATCCAACAGTTTTATCTTTAAGCCATCCAAATCTTGATGATGCAACAAAAGTATCTACAATTTCAAAAACTTCTGTTATTATATAATTTTTATTTTCTTCAACAGGAGTAGAAACAATTCCAAAATCTATTTTGCCATCTTTAAGACTTTGAATAGTTTCTGGAGTAGGAGCATTTGAGACAATAATTTTTATACTAGGATAACTACGATGAAATTTTTCAAGTAAAGGTAAAAGATAAAATCTTAAAGACATATCACTAGCACCAATACGAATTTCACCATTTTCAAAATTAAGCATTTCTTCTATTTTTTTTTCGCCTTCAACCATATATTCATAACCTTTTTTAATATAAGAATATAAAACTTTACCTTCAGGAGTTAGTTTTACACCTTTTGGAGCTCTTACAAAAAGTTCGCATTGCAAAGTGCTTTCAAGTTGTTTTATAGATTGACTTACCGCTGGTTGAGAGATATAAAGTTCGTTAGCAGCAAGAGTAACACTTTTGTTTTTAGCTACAAAATAAAAGACTTTATAATATTCTAAATTTGCAAACATATAAACACTCCTTATATTACCAAAGTTTAATATAACATTTATTAATATTATAACTTATATTATATGTAATTTCAATTTTTAAATTCTACAAATATTTATATAAATACAGATTAATTTTATCAGTAAACTATTGACTTTTTAGTATAAAGTTGTATAATTGAATTTGAAATTCATTTTCAATTTCAAATTGGAGGTAATCTTAATGAATAATTCAACTTATAAAACTAAACAAAAAGACATTATTCTCAGCTTCCTTAAATCTAATTATAAAGAACATTTTACTGTTGAAGATTTGCATGATATGTTAAAATCTAGTGGAAATAAAGTTAGTAAATCAACTATTTATAGATATTTAGACAAACTAGAGTTAGAAGGTAAAGTTAGAAAATATGTTTTAAAAGAACAATCATCAGCTTGTTATGAATATGTTGAAAATCCTGAAGATGATAATACACATTTTCATATACAGTGTTCTGAATGTGGTGATTTGCTAAATATAGATTGTAATTATTTTAAAGAAATGATCAGTCATGTTATGGCACATCATAATTTTAATATAGATTATTCTAAAACAGTTTTTTATGGAACTTGTTGTAAATGTTCAAAAAATGAAAATGATAATAAATAAAAATAAATGTAACGTAAAGGTAAACAGGAGGAGTTTATGAGAAGAATTTTATCAGTTTTGTGCGCTATTGGAGTGATGATAGGTTTAGTAGGTTGTTCTGAAAAGAATGTAAATAAAAATATTCCAGTTAAAAAAAGTAATGATAAATTAGAAATAATAACTACATTGTTTCCACAATATTCTTTTGCAAAAGAGATTGTAGGTGAGAAAGCAAATGTTACATTACTTCTTGATCCAGGAACAGAAAGTCATTCATTTAGTCCATCGCCAGCTGATATAATTAAAATTTCTAAAGCAGATATGTTTATTTATACAAGTAAATATATGGAGACTTGGGCAGAAAATTTATTGTCTGGAATAGATAATGATAATTTGTTAGTTGTTGATGCTTCAAAAAATATAACTTTAACTAAAACTCATAAAAGTCATGATCATAAAGAAGATAATGATAAGAATGATTCTCATGTTCATAATCATGCTGGTTTTGATCCTCATATTTGGACTAATCCACAGTTTTCAATTACTATGGTTGATAATATTGAGAAAGCACTTTGTGAAAAAGATCCGGATAATGCAGATTATTATAAAGAAAATGCAAAAGAATATAAAGAAAAATTATCTGATCTTGATTTAAGAATGGAAAAAATGATTAAGCAAAGTAAATATAAAGATATTTATTTTGGTGGAAGATTTGCTATGACATATTTTGTAGGTAGATATGGTTTAACTGCTCATTCAGCTTTTGATTCTTGTACTTCTCAGACTGAGCCAAGTGCTAAAGCTGTTGCTAAAATGATTTCTGAAATGAAGAAAAATAATATTAAAGTAGTTTATTATCAAGAGCTTGTTGAGCCAAAAGTTGCAAACACAATGGCTAAGGAAGTTGGAGCTAAGACTTTGATTTTTCATTCTGCTCATAATGTTTCAAAAAAAGAGTATGATAAAGGGATAAGTTATCTTTCAATTATGGAACAAAATCTTTTAAACCTTCAGGAGGGACTTAATTAATGTCTTTGTTGACTTGTGATAATATTTGTGTAAACTATGATAATTATAAAGCTGTTATAGATGCTAATTTTACTGTTGAAAAAGGAGAATATGTTTGTATTGTTGGAGAAAATGGTAGCGGAAAAAGCACTCTTGTAAAAGCTATTTCTGGTTTGTTACCAATAAAAAGTGGTAGTATCAAATTTAATAATACTTCATCAAAATATAATATTGGATATTTGCCTCAGCAAAATCTCGCTCATAAAGATTTTCCTGCATCTGTATTTGAAGTTGTTATTTCTGGATGTTTAAATAAGAAAAAGTTTTTTCCTTTTTATTTTTTTACAGATGTCAAAATTGCAGAAAAGAATATGAAACGTCTTGGTATAGAAAATTTAAAAAAACATCCTTTTAGTGAGCTTTCTGGAGGCCAACAACAAAGAGTTCTTCTTGCTAGAGCTTTATGTGCAACAGATAATTTGTTGATTTTGGATGAACCTGTTTCTGGACTTGATCCTTTAGTTACTTCTCAAATGTATGAGATTATTAATAAATTGAATAAAAAATATAAAGTAACAATAATTATGATATCTCATGATATAAATTATGCAATGAAATATGCTGATAAAATAATTCATATGAATAAGAAAGTTCTTTTTTCTGGAATAGCTTCTGAATATGCCATCAGTGATATAGGACGCAATTTTTTGGAGGTTAAAGCTGATGATAGAAATTATTAGAGATTTCTTTTCTTATGAATTTATACAAAGAGCACTTTTAGTTGGTATACTTGTTGCACTTTGTTCTGCGCTTCTTGGAGTTAGTCTTGTTTTAAAAAGATTTTCTATGATTGGTGATGGACTTTCTCATGTGGCTTTTGGAGCTTTGTCAATTGCTCTTGCTCTTAATATGGCACCTTTACAAATTGCTATTCCAGTTGTGATTGTTGCTGCGTTTTTCTTGCTTAAAATAACTGAAAGCAGCAAAGTTAAAGCAGATTCCGCAATAGCTTTAATAGCTAGTAGTTCTATGGCAATAGGAGTTGTTGTAACATCACTAAAAGGTGGACTTAATAATGATGTTATGGGATACATATTTGGAAGTATGCTAGCAATAGAAGATAGTGACGCTGTTGTTTCAATTGTGTTATCAATAGTTGTGTTGTTTATTTACATAGTAATGTA
Source organism: Oscillospiraceae bacterium (assembly GCA_965226565.1). Classification (GTDB taxonomy): domain Bacteria; phylum Bacillota; class Clostridia; order Oscillospirales; family Ruminococcaceae; genus SZUA-444. Next base: position 562,153 of record CBDDDI010000005.1, on the reverse strand, counting down.
TAATAAAATTTTTGCGATTACTTTTGATGAAAATTTTGCAAAAGCATCCGGAATTAATACTCAAGCTTTTAATTTAATGTTGTCGTTGTTAACTGCTGTTACTATTGTAATAGGAATGAGAATTATGGGAGCGATGCTTATTTCAAGTTTAATTATTTTTCCTGCACTAACTTCAATGAGAATTTTTAAATCCTTTAAATCAGTTATAATTTCTTCAGCTATTATTTCTGTAATTTGTTTTGCTATAGGTTTGTTTGTGTCATATATATTGGAAATTCCAGCAGGTCCAAGTGTAGTTATAATAAATCTTGTTGTATTTATAATTTTTTCACTTTTTGGATTTGTTATAAAAAGAAAATAAGATTTAAATTTTAAATAAAAATAAAGCTATATCTATTGCTTAAATTACCTAAATATGATATAATGTACAAGAATATTAATTAGTTTTTAACGGAGGTATAATAAATGAATATTCCTGAATTTATTGCTGGTGCTTTACTTGCTGTTGCTTGCTTAGTTATTATATTAGTTGTTCTTATTCAAGATAGTAAAGATCAAGGAATGTCTTCTGCTATTACTGGATCAACAAATGATAGTTTTTTTGGAAAAAACGGACGTAAAACTAAAGAAACAAAGATTGCTACGTTTACAAAGATTTCTGCATTTATCTTTTTTGCAGTTACATTAGCAGTTAATATTATAAGCGTTCATATGAAATAGTTTTAAATTTAAAAACCCTACGTATTAACGTGGGGTTTTTTATATATAATAATTTAAATTGATTAATATAAATTATATATAATTGGAGGACAGAATGGGAAAAGATTTTAAAAAAATGATTTTAGATAAAGTTAAAAAAAGTGGGAAAGTTCCATTAGGTTATAAAAAACTTTTGAGATCATGCAAAGTTTCTGATAAAGAATTTAAACGTTTTACTGACACTTTGGAACGTTTAAAAAATAAAGGTGTTATTTATGAAGGCAAAAAGGGAATTATACTTGCTAAATATGCAGGTTTAGTTACTGCAAAAATAATGAGACTTAATAAAACATTTGCTTTTGCTAAAAATGAAAAAAATGATGAAGAGATTTTTATTCCAGGTAAATATCTTAAAGGTTCTATGCCTGGAGATATTGTTGCATTAAAAACACAAAAAAGTAAAAATAAAGGAGAGTCTTTAGAAGGAGAAGTTGTTTCTATTATAGATACTGACTTTAAAAACTTTACTGGTAATATTTCTTTCCAATATGGAGATTTTTGTGTTGTTCCTGATATGCTTTATCAGTATGCTTTGCCTATTGAAAATGTAGGTGAAGTTGATATTAGAGAAGGAGATAAAGTTGTTTGTGAACTTGCTTATCGTGGCAATAGACATAGTGATCATACATGTAGAGTAATTAGCAATTTTGGATCATCAGAAAAAGCTTCTGTTTGTGCTTTATCTGTTCTTTCTGTTAATGGAGTTTCTGAGAAATTTTCTGATGAAGTAGTTAAAGAAGCAAAAAAAGTTACTGATTATTCTCAAATTGAAAAAGAAGCTAAAAATAGAAAAGATTTAAGAGATGATGTTATTTTCACAATTGATGGTGCTGATACAAAAGATATTGATGACGCTATTTCAATTAAGAAAAAAGAATTTTATTATGAACTTGGAGTTCATATCGCTGATGTATCTTTTTATGTTAAACCTAAATCTAAACTGGATAACGAAGCTCTTAATCGTGGTACAAGCGTTTATTATGCTAATAGAGTTGTTCCAATGTTGCCAAAAGAATTGTCAAATGGAATTTGTTCATTAAATCCTGATGAGGATAGACTTGCTTTTTCTGCTATAGTTAAAATAGATTTTGAAGGAAATATTATTAAATATAAATTTAAAAAGACTATTATACGTTCTAGAATTAAAGGTGTTTATTCTGAGATTAATCAAATTTTAGCAGGAACTGAATCTAAAGAAATTGCTGAAAAATATAAAGACGTTAAAGATAATTTGCTTTTGATGGAAGAGCTTGCGCAGATTTTAAATGAAAATAAGTTAAAAAGAGGTGCTCCTCAACTTGAAACAAGCGAAAGCAAACTTATAATTAATAAAGATGATTTTTGTGTTGATGTTATACCTAGAACTCGTGGTAGAAGTGAAGAAATAATTGAAGATTTTATGTTGATTGCTAATCAATGTGCTGCTAATTTGGCTAAAGAAAAATCTTTGCCGTTTGTTTATCGTGTTCATGAAGATCCTGCTATTGATAAAACTGAAAAGCTTGAGGAAACTTTGAAAAAGCTTAATATATTCTTTCCTCCTCATAAAAAAATTAAACCTAAGCATCTTGCAGAAATAATTGAAAATTCAAAAGGTTCTAGTTTGCAAATGGTTATAAATAATCTTGTTTTAAGATCTATGGCTAAAGCTAAATATTCAAGCGAACCTATTGGACATTTTGGTCTGGTTTTAGAAGATTACGCACATTTTACTTCTCCTATAAGAAGATATCCTGATTTATCTATTCATAGAATTCTTACTGATTATGTTGCTAAAATTCCAACAGGTGAGATTTCAAAAAAATACAATAAATTTGTTTTCCATTCTTCTGAACAAAGTACTAAACAAGAGCTTGTTGCTATGAAAGTTGAACGTGAATGTGAAGATTGTTATAAAGCTGAATATATGAATTCTCATTTAGGTGAAGAATTTGATGGAGTTATTGTTTCAGTTTTAGAATTTGGATTCTTTGTTGAGCTTAAAAATACTTGTGAAGGATATGTTGCTATAGAAGAGTTGCCAGAAGGTGAGTATAACTTTGATGGATCTATGAAACTTACTTCTGCTACAGGTAATGATTCTTATTGTGTTGGTGATAAAGTTAAAATAAAAGTTGCCAAAGCTAATGTTAGCTCAGGCAAAATTGATTTTTCTTTAGTATAAATAAGTATAAAAATAAAGGTATATAACTAATTAAGTTATATACCTTTTGTTTTGTTATGATAAAAATGAGAAATAATCTTTTTTAATATCTTCTTTTGATATCACAGAATGTTTTTCACTTTGTCCAGGAAATTTATATTTTATTTTGTTGTTTTCCATCCAACTAACTTCAGGAAGTTGGTCATTTCCACGTCCTCTTACATATCCAACACGTTTTTCACAGCCTTTTTGTCTTATTTCAAAAAACGCAAAACTTTTTTCTTTTTCATTTGGAATAACGTAAAGTTCAACCATTCCGTACATACTGTTATCTCTATCAGTAATATAAAATTTTAATTTCCCATCAGGAGACACATTATTTTTATTAACTTTATCTACTGCTTGTTGAGTATAAAGTCCACTTAATTCAGAATTTTTATTAATATCATCTGATAAAATTATTCCTTCAGAACCTGTTTTAACAAAATTTGAAGATAACAAAAATATAATTGTACCAATTACATATAACAACAAATATAATGTACCTAAAATTGTTTTAAACATATCGCCACATTTAGAGCAAAAAAACACAACAACTGCTGCTGCAAACATAGGAAAAAATACAGCTATTTCTCCAAAATCAAAAATAAGAGCTAAAAATGCAGTAAAGGGAAGTATACAAGAAATTATTTTTGTTATTGTTGTTTCTCTTGATTTCAACATAAATGGAACAAAAGCTCCGTTAAATATCAAAAAGAGTAAAAAGAATCCGAACTTATTAGTTATTGTTATATTATATAAAAATAAATTAACTGTAATAAAGATGCTCAAGATAAAATATACACATGTTATTGCTTGAAATATTATTTGATTAGTTTTTGTCTTTTTCAAAATATTCACCTCTCCAATTATCTTTATTTTACATTAATTGCAAACAAATTGCAAGTTAATTTTGTTTACAATTTTATAACACATTAAAAAAATAATGGTTGACATTTTTAGGTGTCTACCATTATTTTATATTTTTTATTGTTATTTATGTACTTAGTCAGTATATTTTGATATAATATCATCTTTTAGATTATCTGGAAGATGCTCATATCTAATAGTAGTAAATGTAAATGTGCCTTTGCCATGGCAAACTTGTCGTAAATACATTGAGAAATCATGCATTTCGCTAACAGGAACTTCTGCTTCAATTTCAGTAATTCCTGTTTTTTCTGGATTCATTCCAATTACTCTACCTCTACGTTTGTTTAGTTCACCCATTATATCTCCTGTGCTTTCATCAGGAATTTTGACATTAAGTCTTCCAATTGGTTCTAAAAGAATAGGATCAGCTTGTTTCAAACCTTCTCTATATGCTATAGAAGCTGCTATTTTAAATGCCATTTCAGATGAATCAACAGGATGATAAGATCCATCAACTAATATTGCTTTTAATCCAACAACAGGAAATCCTGCAAGAATACCTTTTTGAACACAATCTGTTAAACCTTTTTCAACTGCTGGAAAGAAGTTTTTTGGAACAGCTCCACCAAAAACTTTTTCTTCAAAAATAAGTTCATCACTTACACAAGGCTCAAATTCAATCCAAACATCACCATATTGGCCATGTCCACCAGATTGTTTTTTATGTCTACCTTGAACTTTAACTTTTTTTCTAATAGTTTCTTTATATGCTATTAATGGAACTGAAAGTTTTGCCTCAACTCCGAAATCATTTTTAAGTCTTGAAAGTGTAGTATTAAGATGTTGTTCACCAAGTCCTGATAAAATTTGTTCTAAAGTTGTTGGATCTTGATAATATGATAATGTAGGACTTTCTTCTGTTAATTTGTGTAGACCTTGTGATATTTTGCTTTCTTCGCCTTGATTAACTGCTTTTACAGCCATACTAAAACAAGGTTCTGGATAATCAGCTTTATCAAATTTAACAACTCTTGATGAGTCACATATAGTGTCTCCTGTATTTAAAGAAAGTTTTGTTGCAACAACTATATCTCCAGCATAAGCTTCTGTAATCTCATCTTGTTTTTTACCACATATACTGTATAGTTTATTGCATTTTTCAATTTTATTTGTATTAGCATTTATAAAATCCATTCCTTGTTTTAAAACACCTGAAACAATTTTTATAAATGACATTTTTCCGATAAAAGGATCAGAAACTGTTTTGAAAACAAATCCTGATAATGGTTCATTGCTGTCTGTAGATATTGCTATTTCTTTGCCATCTTTTTTTGTAGCAATTTTATTTGCTAAATCTGTTGAAGATGGTAAAAGTAGTGTGATTTCTTTCATTAGCATATCAACTCCAATAAGAGTTGTTGCACTAACACATGTGACAGGAGTAATAATACCTTCGTTCATACCTTTGTGTATTCCATTAATAATTTCTTTTTGAGTAAAATGTTCACCAGAAAAGAATTTTTCAAAGAGTTCTTCATCAGTTTCTGCAACAGCCTCACTAATAGCAGCGATTAATCCATCAAGTCTATAATCACTATCTGGCATCTCAGTTTCAATTGCTTCACCATTTTCGTTGTATGTATAAGCTTTCATTTCTATTAAATTAACATATGAAATAATTTTTCCATCTCTAATACAAGGCACAACAACAGGGCATACTGTAGGACCAAAAACTGATTTTAATTCAGATAAAACTTTGTAAAAATCAGCATTTGGATCATCAATTTTAGTTATTACAAACATTTTTGGTTTATTATAATTTTTAGCATAGTTATAAGATTTTTCAGTTCCAACTTTGACTCCTGATTTTCCTGAAACTGTTATAATAACAGAATCAGCAGCACATATACCTTCAATCATTGAACCTTCAAAATCAAACATTCCTGGGGTGTCAAGCAAATTAATTTTTAAATCATCCTTTATGTAATTTGTGACTGATGAATAAATTGAGGATTTTCGTTTTATTTCTTCAGCATTAAAATCACTGATTGTATTACCTTCTGAAATCTTTCCAAGTCTGTCTGTTATTTTAGCTTTAAAAAGAAGTGCTTCAACTAAAGAAGTTTTTCCTGAACCTCCGTGTCCTGCTAATACGACATTTTTAATCATAGAACTCTCGAATTTTTTCAATTTATTTCTCCCCTATCATTTTGTAATAATGTGCATTGTGTGCTATGGAAATATTATATTACATTTTACTATAAATTACAATGGTTATAAGCGAAATTTGTTCAAAATATACAAATAAATTCTCCCTAATTTGGGTCATATAATATCTTATTAAAAATAAAAAAAAATATGTCACATAAAAAATAATGTGACATATTTAAAGTAATTTCTCATTTATGTTTTTCTAAAACGTAGTAAAATATAGGTTATTATTAGCCAAGCTGTATTTATTAATAAAACTATAGAAGTATTAAGTACATTAAACATTGATAAAAATGACATTATTAATGCAAGCAAAATTCCGGTAATAAATGAGCTAATTAAAATTGTCATTCCAAGCACACTAGATTTAGCTAATCTTTTTGCTGATGTGATTAACATAGCGAAAGATTGGAATTTACCAGCACAAATTAAAGGCGTTGCAACTTTTTCTGTAAAAGTAGTTTGCTCATCAAATTTTTTGTGATATCTAAATGGTACTAATTTAAATAAACTAGGTGAGACATCAAACATTTCTGATAGCAAATTAGGAGTAATCATAGCGTCAACTGAATGTAATACAATAGAAATATCTTGTTTTTCAAGTTCTCCAAGCCATTTTGTAACACCAAGACTTGTTTTAAGCTGAACAATAAACATAGTTGTAACAACACCAGAAACAGATAAATAAAGCACAAGATTTCCTTTAGCATAATCACTTTCTTTAACAACACCAGGAAGACCTTCAATGCTGTGACATTTCATCAGTTCACGAGTTCCAAATAAAACACGTTTATTTTCAATCCATCCAGATATTCCAAGAGTATCTTCATATAAATAACTTTCAACAGGATAAAGCATTTCAGTTTTACCTTTAAGCATTTTAAAGAATGTTGATTTTAAAACACTTCCAGCGTGACAAGAAAGACTAGCAGCAAGAAGTATGCCTTCTTCTATTGAAGTTGAAGATAGCTGTTTTAAATTAACAAGTTCAACACTACCTTCAGGAAATAGCTGAGTCATATCAACTAAAACAGAATTTGTTTCTGAAAATTCTTCAACAGCATTATATCCAAGCATACAAGAAGATGATAATAGCAATTTTTTTGTTGCTCTTGCCATTGGTAAATTAACAATAAACATTAATGCAAATGATGACACCAAGGCAATTGTTCCGGAAAAAGTAGCAAGTCCTAAAATTATTTTGCCTGTAGTAGTAAGTTGACAAAATATCACATTTATTATTGCAACAACAACAGATAAACCAATTAATAAAGGCGTTCCAATTTTACAAAAAGAATCAGTAACATCTGATCCAAAAGATGATTTTAAAAATTCATCAATAAATTCTGTTTTTTTCATTGTAGCTAAACAAGGAAATCCTGAAACAGAACCTTTTGTAAATCTTGAAGCAACATCTTGATCTTCAATTTGGAATAATGCATATTTATCGCTATCACTAGAAACAAATTTAAAGTTACGTTCTGTTTTATAAATAATTAAAATTTTTCCTAATGTGTTAAATAACAAAGAACCAATTGCTATAGGTATGTAAATATTCAATAATTTATTTTGTAATAAAGAAACATCAGCTAACATTATAAAAGAAGTAAAAATATTAGATGCAATAGCAATAGCAGGTATGCTGTCTGAATTAGCATTTAATTTAACAATACTTTTAAAACCTGATGAAATAGCAGAGCTTGCAATAAATGTACTAATCATTCCAATAATGATATTTATCATCAAATAAGAAATTGGATGTTTAGATGATTTTAAAAATTCTATAATTGGAAGTCCAAAATCATTTGCAAGTGCAGTGTATGATGATAAAACAAAACAAATTAGCAAAAGAAAAGCTCTTATAACAAGTGAATGTTTTATTTGAGAAATATCATCTACTATATCTGCAGCAGCTGACATATCGTCATATTCATCAAATTCATTTTCAGGAACTGATTTATCTTCTATTTCTTCTTCATAATCATCTGATTCATCAGTGTCATTAGTTTCTAAAACAAAATCACGTATTTTTTTATTTCTTTTTTCCTCAAGATCTTTCAAACGTTCTTCTTCAGCTTTAATGTTTTCAAGAGTGATTTGTTCTGTTTTAGGAATTATTTTAGATTTTATATCAAGATCAATATCATTGATTTTTTTTCTATTAATAGGAGTAACTTCAGTTGTTTTATGTATAGGATGTTCTTTTTTTATTTTAAAAACACTATCTATATTTTCGTTATTTTTAGGAGTTTCTTTAAAAGCTTGTCCAATAAAAGGTGAGTTTGGACGTTCGTCTATAGAATTTTCAACATGTTCATCATTACCTGTTGAAAGTTTTTCATCATCAAATTCATTAACAATAGGATTTTCTTGTCTTATATCCATAACTAAAGTCTCTTGTTTAAGACTATTTAGAGATTTTCTATTAGAGCTAGGTCTTTTGTTTTTTTCTGATAAAAAGAAATCATTTGCATCAAAAGTAGGTTTTTTATGTTGTTTTTTTATATTTTCCTTCTTTTGAGCATATTCTTCAAGAATATCATCTAGAGACATTTTTGAATTGGACAACACTCTTCACTCCTTTTGTAATATAATTATTTATGTCTTTGTCTAACAACCTCATACATAAAAATTCCACCAGCAACAGAGGCGTTTAAAGATGTTATTTTTCCTAACATAGGAAGTTTTAATAAAAAGTCACATTTTTTAGAAATAAGATTACCTATTCCTTTACCTTCTGAACCAATAATAAGAGCCATGCTACCTTTTAAATCAACTTTTGTGTAATCTTCACCTTTAGCATCAGTTCCATAAATCCATACACCTTGTTTTTTCAAGTTGTCAATAGTTAAAGCAATATTTGATACTCTAGCAACAGGAAGCCAGCTAGCAGCTCCAGCAGATGTTTTAAAAACAGTATGATTTAAAGAAGCACTTCTTCTTTTAGGAATAATAATTCCATGAGCACCAGAAGATTCAGCAGTTCTAATAATAGCACCAAGATTATGTGGATCTTCAATTTCGTCACAAATTATTATAAAAGGGCTTTCATTTTTCTCATGAGCAATATTTAAAATATCTTCAACAGAAACATATTCAGCATATCCACCAATAGCAATAACACCTTGGTGACTTGCACCATCGCACATCATTGAAAGTTTAGTGTCATTAACATTTTTGACAACAATACCTTGTTCTTTTGCAAGTGAAACAATATGAGATATACTGCCAGTAGCAGCAGAATCAATGTAAATAGTGTCAATTAATTTCTCAGCTTTTAAAGCTTCAATAACAGGATTTCTGCCAATAATAAGTTGTTTTTCAGGTTCTTCAAGATCATTATTTTCTTGATTTGAAAAAGTATTTTTAGGTTTATTATTAAATCTATCATTACTTTTATTAAATTTTTTCTTTTGTTGTGATTTATTATACATACATATCTACTTTCAAAATAAATTTTATATAAAATAGTATATCATATATCAATGTGTAAAAACAATATAAAACTTGGAAATTTTATTTATTATTTAAAAAATAATAAAAAAGATAAACTACATAAACCAATTGTGACAATAGAAGTGCAAATCATAATTAATAAAATTTGCTTATTATACTTTAATTTTGAGCTAGAACTAGAAATCTCATTTAAATATTTATCAGCTTGGTTTACAAGTTTGGTTTTAGGCATGGCAATTTTTTCATTTTTAATATAAAATATTGCTTTTTCAAAATAGTCATTGTTAATATTGTTTATTTCTATTATTTTCTTGTTAATTCCTTTTATCATAAGGCCTCCATGTAATTTTAATCTTAAAAAGTATGGTCAGAAAACAAGAAAATATACAGAGTGTATTAAGAATATTATTTAAAAAGTGTTGAAAACTCTGTTGAAAAGTTGAAAACTTATAATATAAAATGTTGAAAACTCTGTTAAAAGTGTTAAAAACCCTAATATTTTAGAGGAAAACGTATTTGTGATAATATTTGAAAGATTTTTAAAAGATTAATTACATTTTGTATATTGTAAATTAATAGGTTTTTTATATACATTATTATGAATAAAAACTATCAATAAGTTGTTAAGCTTTAGTGCTAATGCACAAAAGAGAGTGTATTTTTATTTAACAAACTAGGAACGTTTTTTAACAAAGAGTTTTTTAACACTTTGTGAATTTGATGTTGAAAGTTTATCTTCTTAAAATAAATTTTATATTTAACGAGTTGTAAGAAATTTGATTGCTCTTTCAATAGCGTCTTTTGAGTTTTCCCAATCAGCATTTTTGTCAGCATTACGATAATCATACATGCTGCAATATTTCTCAACATCCTTTTTTAATTCGTCTAAGTGTTTTTGTACAAGTAAATCACAATCTTTTTTGAAATTTGAAAAGTTTTTCTTGTTTAAATATCTATGTTGATTTTCCATAAGCATTTGATAATGATTTATACATATGAAATCTTGATTATTAAACAAATCTTTAAATTCTGAATTTTTTTCATACATTTCAAAAAAAGTTGTTATTAATCTTTCCATTCCCCAATTTACTTTTGAACATACAAAACAGTTAGTGTTAATTTCATTAATTTTTTGTTCTTTTTTCTTAGATTTGTTTAGGATAGTTTTTTTAAAAAATTCTGAACTGATTTCATCTAAATGTGTTTTTAACATAAGTGCAAGAGAAAGCCTATTTTTTTGTTTCAACATTTGTTCAAAATGTGTTTTGCAAAAACCTTGTTTATTAGTTTCAATCCTAATATCTGGCTCCATCATTGCTGCTCCCATTATGTATTCCACACATCTATTTTCTAGCATATCTCTCATTTGGCAAAAAGGACATCCGCATTTTTGTTCAAAAATCTCATTAATTGGAATTGTTAGAATACTTTCTCTCATAAATTACTCTCCTTATATAGTTGATATATAATTTTATTTATTATATAATTATAGCTGTGTAGAAATATGGTTTTTAATAAAAAATTAGCATATTTTACAAACTATAATTATTTTTATTATAAAAAATTTGAGGTTATATGTAAAGGATTTGGAATGGAGTATACAGTAAAAAATAATAATATATACTTAAAACAGACAGATTTTGATTTGGCAGAAACTTTAGATTGTGGTCAAGCTTTTAGATGGGAAAAAGTAGATGAAAATAAATTTAGAGGTTTTTTATTAGATAAACCTTTAGTTATTTCAAAAGAAAATGATGAATTTGTGTTTTATGATACTACTGAAAATGATTTTAATAATTATTGGATAGAATATTTTGACCTAAAAACGGACTATACTATATTAAAGAAAAATTTTTCAGAAGATGAGACATTGAAAAATGCTTGTGAATATGCATCAGGCATAAGATTGTTAAAACAAGATAAATGGGAAGCTTTGTGTTCATTTATTATTTCTCAAAATAATAATATTCCTAGAATAAAAGGTATTATTTCAAGACTATGTGAAAATTTTGGAGAAGAAAAAAGTTTTGGATACACTTTTCCAACTGCAGAAAAACTAGCGAAACTAACAGTAGAAGATTTGGCTCCAATTAGAGCGGGATTTAGAGCAAGATATATTTTAGACGCTGCGAAAAAAGTATCTGAAGGTGAAATAGATTTAGAAAACATTTCTAAGTTGCCACTTGATGAGGCTAGGGAAGAGTTAAAGAAAATATGTGGAGTTGGAACAAAAGTGGCAGATTGTGCACTTCTTTATGGAATGTATAGATTAGAATTTTTTCCTGTAGATGTGTGGATAAAAAGAGTTTTGGAGAAATATTATCCAAATGGTTTGCCTGATTGTATTTTGGGATATGAAGGAATTGCACAGCAATATTTATTTCATTATGTAAGAAATTTATCAGAATAAAATTATAGTAATTTTTGTGATAAAATTTATTTTTTTAAACAGTCTAATATCATTTTTGAGGCCAAATATTATGAAAAATGACTTTTTTTATGGATGAGAATTTAAATTAATTGCATTTTAAATTGAAATCATCTATAATTAAAATAATCACGATTTTAGGAGGATTTTATAAATGTTAGTATCAGCAAAAGATATGCTAAATAAAGCAAGAGATGGAAAATACGCTGTAGGACACTTTAACATCAATAACCTTGAATGGACAAAAGCTGTTCTTATGACTGCTCAAGAACTTAATTCACCAGTAATTCTTGGTGTTTCTGAAGGTGCAGGTAAATACATGGGTGGTTATAAAACAATCGTAGGCATGGTAAACGGTATGCTTGAAGAATTAAACATAACTGTTCCTGTTGCTCTACATCTTGACCATGGTTCATTTGAAGGAGCTAAGGCTTGTATTAATGCTGGTTTTTCATCAGTAATGTTTGATGGTTCACATTATTCAATCGAAGAGAATATTGCTAAGACTACTGAATTAGTTAATGCTTGTGATGTTCTTGGTATTTCTCTAGAAGCTGAAGTTGGTTCAATTGGTGGAGAAGAAGATGGTGTTATTGGTGCTGGTGAATGTGCTGATCCATCTGAGTGTAAAGCTATTGCGGATCTAGGAGTAACAATGCTTGCTGCTGGAATTGGTAATATTCATGGTAAATATCCTGAAAATTGGGCTGGTTTATCTTTTGATACACTTGCTGCAATTAATGAAAAAGTTGGAGATATGCCACTTGTACTTCATGGTGGAACAGGTATTCCTGAAGATATGATTAAAAAAGCAATCTCATTAGGTGTTGCTAAAATTAATGTTAATACAGAATGCCAATTCTCATTTGCTGCTGCTACAAGAAAATATATTGAAGAAGGTAAAGACTTAGAAGGTAAAGGATTTGATCCAAGAAAAGTTCTTGCTCCTGGTTTTGAAGCTATTAAAGCAACAGTTAAAGAAAAAATGGAGCTTTTCGGTTCAATTAACAAAGCTTAATTTTTATTTAATACAAAATTTAATGCCACAGCTTAATTGCTGTGGCATGTTTTTGTGTCATTGTTAATAGTTATATTTGTTAAATAGTATTTGTGTTTGAAGTATCGGTGTCTTTAATTGTGTTTTTATTTGTTCCACAAGCACATGTTCCTGTGTATGATGGATTAATTCTAAAACAAATAGGACATGTCCAGGTATCTCTTTTTGGTGGTAAATGGCTGTTTTTTTGTTTTGTTTTTTCTATTTCAATTTGAGTTGTAGCTAATGGTCTTGTAGCTGCAAGTATAAAAGCGACAAAGCTGAATAAGAATCCATACCAAAACCAATCTTCATCATATCCTTTGTATTCTAGTGCTTTATTTGTGGCAACTCCAAAAATTATTCCTTGTAAAATTACTAGTAGTATTATTATTAGTGTTGGCATTAAATTTATCGTCCTCTCGTAATTAATATAAAATATAAAATTTAATAAATATTTGTATTTTAATAATATTATACAATATGTTACAAAATAAATCAAATTATTATATATATATTGGTTTAATAATGTATGGTTTTATGAATTTATTTGACTTTAGAAAAATAAGTTGATATGATTATAAGCATTTTTGTATACGATAAATTTTTAAATATAGAATAAAAAAACTGCTATGATAAATAAAATATCATAGCAGTTATTGTTTTATCTTAGCTTCTTACTTTTTTATTATATGCAATTTTTATTGCACTTAAGAAACCTAATTGTAAAATCACTAGTAACCAAACATTTGATGTATCTTGTGTTTTTGGATTGTCTGATTTAGCTATTGGTTCTATTTCTATTACAGCGTAAGTTGAGAACTTGTCTGTTTTAAAAGTAATAGTGTCAGGATTTTTATCTAAGTCTTTTAGTAGAGTTGCTTTGCCATCATGAACTCTTATAATAGCAAATTCTTTATTTTTACCTTTTATAGCTTCAGGAACGTCAACATTAATTTCAACTTCAAATGGTAAGTTAGTTAATTTAGTTGTTTTTGTTCCAACTATTTTTTCAAAATCAATGTCTAAAACAGATCCAATAACAACTTTTTTGTCTAAAGTTTTAATGAAATTGTCTATTATTTTTTTATCTGTTTTATCTATGTTTTCTTTTTTAATTTCATCAATTTTAATTTCCAAATCTAAATCTTTTCCACTTGCCAACTCTTCTATAGTAAATATTGTGTTAGACTCTTCTCCAGGTATTATAGGTTTAAATATTGTTGTATCATCAGATTTAGTTGTATCTTTGTCATCACCAGTAGAACTATCATCACCAGCAGAAGTATCGTCACCAGCAGAACTATCATCAGGTTTAGTTGTGTCTTTTTTAACTGAGACTTCACAAGAATCAGGAATTTTACCATTAAACAAAGCTATTTTTGAAGAATCACTTACATAGATATTTTTTAAAGCCGCGCAACCATTAAATGCACCTTCACCAATTTCTTCAAGTTTAACTGCATCACTTAAATCAATAGTTGTTAAATTTGTGCATTGTGAAAATGTACCTTGGCCAATAGATTTAAGATTAATTACTTTACTAAAATTAATAGTTTTTAGATTATTGCAACATTGGAATGTTACACCGCCAATATTTTTAAGATTAGTTGCACCACTAAAATTAACAGTTGTTAGATTATCACAACTATCAAATGCAGCTGTCATAGTTTCAAGAGAGGTCGCACCACTAAAATTAACAGTTGTTAGATTATCACAACTAGCGAAAGCATATTTAGAAATATCTTTAAGATTTGAACAAGCAGTAAAATCGAGTGTTGTCAAATTATCACAATCATTAAATACAGCGAAATAAATAGTTTTAAGATTTGAAGCTTGACTAAAATCAATTTCTTTTAAAGATAAGCAATTTTCAAATGCACCACCTTCAATTATTTCAACTGTACTTGGTATGGTATAAGTATCACCAGTTTTACTATGTGGATAAATAAATAAAGTTTTTTTATCTTTGCTAAATAACACACCATCTTTTGATGAGAAATTAGCATTATCTTCGTTAATGTTTATATTAGTTAGTTTTATACATTTGTCAAAAGCATAATCACCAATAGTTTCAATTAAAGTACATTTACTTAAATCCATTGCTGTTAGATTATCACAAAATGTAAATGCATTTTTCCCAATTGTCTTTAGGTTTGAAGCGTTATCAAAATTTATTTCATTTAAAAATGAGCAATTTTCAAATGAGTAATTAGAAATAGTTTCAACTGTACTTGGTATAGTATAAGTTTCATCAGTTTTTCCAGCTGGATATTTAATTAAAGTTGTTTTATCTTTACTAAATAATACACCATCTTCTACTGCAAAATTAGCATCATCTGCATCAACAGTTATAGTAGTTAATTTTTCACATGCGCAAAATGCGGAATAAGCAATTCCTTCAAGTGAAGTTGCACCTGTTAAATCAACTGTTGTTAGGTTAGCACAAAATGTAAATGCTTGTTCATCAATTAATTTAAGTGAAGTTGCACCAGTAAAATCAACAGTAGTCAAGTTTTCAGAATAAGTAAATTCATACTCTTTAATAGTTTCAACATCGTTAGCAACAAACAGATGTGTTAAAGTATTTTTAGTAACTTCTTCATCATTTATTTTAGTTCCTGTTGAATCTGCTGTATAAACTGTACCGTCTGATTGCAATATTCCATAGACTTCAGTTTCAGTTTCCGTTGATTCTGCACTAACAATGTTAGTGTTAATTGTTGTTATAAGCATTAAACTTGCTGCACAAGTTAAGCTTATGATTTTTGATAGAATTTTCTTCATTAAAATTTCCTCCTATTATATAAATATTTTATTGTATTTTATCATATTTTGTATTTATATTCAATGTAATTTTGGTAATTTTATATATTTTTTTATATATTAACCAAATATTATATTTTTTTATGTATGTTATTTGTTTGACTATGTGTAAAAAATGTAAATTATTTAAATTAGTGTATTTTTAACAAGAAAAAGATACAATTTGTATTTCATTATGACGTATTAGTATATTTTTAAAGATAATAATTATTAAACTTGACTTTTTTACATTTTATGGTAAAATTATGTATGTAATTTTTTGTAAAAAATCATATAGAGTGCACGTAATATGAAATTTAAATTACTAATAATTATAATGTGTGAGGAAATAAAATGAGAAAATTAAATAAATTTAAGAAAATAATTAGTTTGTCTATGGCTATTGCCACTATCGCAACAATGAGTGTTGCTTCAATGAGTGTTAGTGCTTATGAAAGTACTGTTCATTATAAAAAAGGACCTACAAAATCTTATGGTAGTGATAAATATTTTTATGATAAACAATGGAAAGATAGTAAAAAGAATGTACATGAAGATTGGTTCTTTATAGAAAATGAATGGTATAGATGTGTTTCTTTTTATAATAATTGGGCAACTAATAGAGCACAAACTATGGGAATTGCACGTGATACAACTGTATCTGCGAATGTTGAAACTGCAGTTTCTGGTGTATTAGGTGTTTCAGGCAAAATTCTTTCAAGCGAAATAAGTGGTAGTATTTCAAAAAATAGAGGAATTACATACACATCTTCAAGCAATACAACTTATGATTTGAGCAAGTATAGAAGAGGACGTGATTATAGAATTGGTGCTAAAGCTTGGATTGGTAAATACGAAGTTAGATATTATAAAAATCATAATTTTATGAAAAAATATAAGACTTATGCTATTGATTTAAAAGATGATTATTGTATTGATTTAGTGCATAGAGAAAGTATAGAATAAATTTTTACTATAAATTAATTTGGTGTTTAAATATAATTAATTGCAATTTGAAAATTATTAATTTAAAGAAAGAGAGATATAATTATGAAAAAAATAATTACAATAGTACTTGCATTAGCACTTTCAATACCGTTATTCGGATGTTCTAGTAATGAACAAAATTATAAAGATGTTGTAAAAAATAATAAAGAGATTAAAGTATTTGGTGGAGATATTGTTAGATATAATTTATGTATTGAAAATGAAGAGATGAATGTTGCTAATGTAACATTGCCAGTAATATCAACTAGTAAAATTGATAATATATCTGTGAATCAACTTGAAAGTGATGATCTTAAGATTAAAAGTCAAAAGTTTACAGATGAATATCATGAGTACAATGGATACCATATTCATTTTATTATGTTAGATATTATTGATAAAGATAAAAATAAACCATTAAATACTAAAATAGAAAGCTTTAAATTAAATGTTGATGGAAAAGAAATTGATTATAAAACTCCATATTTTAAAGTAACAAATTATCAATATGAATCAGAAAATGGTGAATATATACCTTCGGACGGTACAGTGTTATATGATTCTGGAGCTCCACTAATAAATTCAAAATTAGCGGATGAAAGAAATCCATGGAGATTGGTTTTTTATACAGAAAAAGATGTTTTAGTAGAAAGTTGTAAGATTTTAGGTTATGTTGATTTTACAAACTTTACTATGGATGAGAAAGAAATAGATAATTTGAAAATAAACAAAACTATTAAAGCTTCAAATACATTCACTTTTAAAACACCTTTGAAATATTTAGATAAAACATCTGATGCAAACATTATTAGAACGTCAATGATATTAAAATATATAGATAATAATACAAAAAAAATATTTATTGATACAAATAATATTTACAAATATAATTATATGAAAAATTCAGAAATTAAAAGTTATATAGATAATTTGAAAAAATAGGTGATAGAATGGTAAAGAAAATTTCACTGGCTATTTTAATTATACTTATATTATGTGGAAATGTTATTTTATTGGCAATTACCAATAGTAAAGATATGTATAATGTAAACATGAATCTTGATAACGTAAAAAATTCCGTTAAACTTTCTCAACATGCTTTTAAAGTATCAAAAGGTGATTTAGAACATGTTATAGAGTTTAATGGAAGTATTAATGCTGATGTAGAATCATATAAAATAGTTGATGTTAAAAGTAATATTAATAATTTTAAATATGTTTCAAAGATAGGTCAATTAGTAAGAAAAGATCAAATTTTAGCAAGTACTAATAATAGAAAAGTTGTTGCTACAGAAGATGCATATGTGATGAATGTTACACAAGAAAAATATAAAACATCATTTGAGTTGCTTAATTTATCTGATATATATATTGATGCACAAATACCTGTTGAGTATTATAATAATAAATTGTTTGATAAAGTATATACGATTATTAATAATGGTAATAAATATACAGCTAAAATACAAATAATAAATCCTATTGCAGAAAAAGGTATGTTATCAGCTAAACTTTTATTATCAAAACCTGATATGAGTTTGATTTTAGGACAAGATGTAGTTATACAATTTTTAGTAGATAAAAAAGATAATGTATTAATTGTTCCTAAAAAATATATTATAAAAAGCGATGATTTATATCAAGTTTTATTGATTAATGATGAAACTATTATTCCTACTAATGTTGAGATTGGATTAGTTACGAATGGTGCTGTAGAAGTAGTTAGTGGAATTAAAGAAGATGATGTAATAGATATGGTCGCTGATGGAGTAAGTATGGCTGATTATGAAGAAAAAAAGAAAGATAATAATAATACGCCAAATATAGATGCTTGAGGTGTAGATTGATTGAATTAATTGATGTTAATAAAAGTTTTGGTAATAAAGAAATTTATAGTGATTTGAATTTACATATACAAAAAGGTGAGTTTGTACAAATTGTTGGAGAATCTGGTTCTGGAAAAAGTACATTATTAAATCTTTTAGGTTTGTTAGATAACAAATATCAAGGAAAAATTTTAATAGATAATATAAATACTAAAGAATGTTCAGATGAACAAATTAGCAGTATTAGAAATAATTATTTAGGATATATATTTCAATCTTATAATTTGATTTCTAATATGACTGCGTATGAAAATATATTTGTGCCTTTTATTTATTCAAAATTGCAGTTAAATAAAATGTTTTATGACAAAATTGATTTTATAATTGAAAAACTTAATATAAAAGATATTTTATATAAAAAAGTTCAATATTTGTCTGGAGGAGAAAAACAACGTGTTGCTATTGCTAGAGCTATTAGTTTATCTCCAAAAATTATTTTTGCTGATGAGCCAACTGGAAATTTAGATGATAAAAATAGTAATGTAGTTTTTTCTATTTTAAAAGAATTACATCAAAGTGGAAAAACGATTATTTTGGTTACACATAATACTTATATTAATACAGGAGCAACTAGAGTTTTACATATTTCAGATAGAGGTTTAAAATGATGAAGAAAAAATTATTATATTTTAAACTTACTTTTTATAAAATGTTTTCAAATAAAATTAGAGTTGTTTTGACTACTATTGGTGTATCAATTGGTTTGTTTATATATGTTTTAGGAAATGTATTTTGTGATTCTACAGTTAGAAATATGTATAAAAATGCTTTTGCTTTTCCTGAAAATTTTTATTTTTGTAATTTTTTTAATACTGATAGTGATAAAATAGAAAATAAGCTTAAAAAATGTGATTTTGAATATGATAAATGGTGCGTACATTCTTCTAGTCAAAATGATATATTTAATAATCGCAAAAAATATAATCAAAGCAAAATAAGTTATTATACAACATTAATTTCTGCTTCTTCTACTTTAAATAATAATTTAGTATATTTAGATTTAAATAATAGTGATAATTTGTATTCAGGTAAAATATTGTATGGTAGAGATTTTATTAAAAAGGATTTTGATAATAAAAGTAAAGTTATTATTATTACTAAAAGTTTTTCCAAAATGTTCTTTTCAACAGAGAATTCAGTTGGTAAGAAAATAGATTACATTATTAATGGAAAATTATATTCTTTTGAAGTTGTTGGAGTTATTAATGATCCTGTAAATGTTGTTCAATATAATTTGGATTTTAATAAAAGTTTGAAAAGTAAAAATAAAAAATTAGAATATACATCGTCAGCATATATTCCAGATATGTTATTTAATACTATATATAAAGACAAGCTTTCTTTTGATTCGTATACTATATATAAAGTCGATGATAATAAAAAAGGTTATGAGTTTTTTAATTCTATTAATAATCCTGAAATTAGAATAGTAAGTCAAAAGAGTTTGTTGAAAGAAGCAAAAGAAAATGAGCTTGAAATGAAATCGTTTTATACCACTTTGTCAATTGTTATTTTATTAATTGCAGGATTTATTGTTATGACAATTATGTTTTTTTCTATTAAAGAAAGAATTTTTGAAATTGGAATTAGAAGAGCTCTTGGCGCTCATAAATCAGATATTTTAATACAATTTATTTTAGAAAGTGTAATAATATCTTTTATAGCTTGGATAGTAACAATTATTATTTCTATTAGTTTGTGTGTTATATTATCTTTTGTATTTATTAATTATTGTTATATCGATTTTTATTTAAAATTAAATTGGAAAATAGTTTTTAATTCTTTAAGTATTGCATTAATTCAAGGAATCGTTTTTTCTATAATTCCAGCTATTTATGCTTCAAAAATTAGACCAACAGAAGCAATAAGATGGGAATAATAGTTTAATATATAAATATTATGAAAAATAATATTAAAAAATAAAATGATTAATATAATTAAAGGAAGTAATATTAAATTATATCGAATAAAAATCAATGATTAAGAATATAAGTTAGATTATATGTCTATAGGTTATTGATAAAAATAAAAAAGCTCTCTATTTTTAATAGAGAGCTTTTTAAAATTATAAATATTATTAGTTTATTTTAACATTAAATACATATGGCTTAATGCTTTGTTGCCAATTGTCAGAGAATGCTTCTATTTGTAATGTTAAACT
This sequence comes from Oscillospiraceae bacterium, assembly GCA_965226565.1. Lineage (GTDB taxonomy): Bacteria > Bacillota > Clostridia > Oscillospirales > Ruminococcaceae > SZUA-444. The sequence goes on along the minus strand of CBDDDI010000005.1, from coordinate 541,369 downwards.
GCTTTGTTCCATTGCTGGAAAAACTAATATTCCTTCAGTTATATTTCCTTTTAATAATTGTTCTTGGATTTCAGGATAATTTGCATCCAAATTATATTCAGGATCATATTGCTTATTATTTTGACTGATTTTGAACTTAAACTATATACATTAAATGTTGATGAACCTTTGTTTTTAACTTGTACATAACAGCGTGTTTCATTTTTGGCAAATTCTATTTTTTGCAAAGTTATGTAGTATCCATGTTGATTTTTAGTTAAATTCGTTTTTACAGTTTTTAATGTTGGTGAAACAGCATCTTTATAATCTATTTTTTTATATTCTTTTGCAAGAATTAATGGCATTTCTAATTGTGCTCCAAAAGCATTTTCTCCTTGAATGTTATCACTTATAAATCCAGTAATTTTTACATAATCATTATCGTTAATTTCAAAATTATCATCTGAAATAGCAACAAATATTTTGTTTTTATAATTTTTTATATCAGTATTTATTTGTATTCCTATTCCATCGTCTGAATATTCAGGATCTCCAAATATTTGTCCTACTATCTCAATACAATGTCCTTTATATTTCTCTGGTAAACGTAACATTTTTTTGCTTCTGTGCCTTTTACAGGAATAATAATATCATTTTTATATTTTCCTGTTTGTATAGAGCTACTTTCCCATGTAGTTTTTCCTTCACCATCAAAATGACCATTTTTAAATTCACCTTCGTATGTCCAGTTACCACCATCAGAATTAGTTGATGTAAATTTTCCTTTACCATGAGGAATATCATCTTTCATTTCACCACAATATCTACCTGTTCTTGTTCCAAAAGCAAAATCTAATGTGATTTCTTTACCTTCATCTTTTTTTGCAGAAGATGTTGAAGAATCTCCTGTTTTAAATAAGTGATTTTCTTTACAAGCTGTTAAAGTTAAAAAAGACATTAATAACGCTATTATTAATACTAGTTTTTTCATATTTGTATCCCTTTCTTATTTGATTTAATTATATTATATTTTGATTGGTTTTTTAATCTCTTCATTTTTCCTATAAACTACCAATATTATATCATTATTTACTTATTTTTTCAATATATTTTAAAATTTTCAATTAGTTTTAAGATAATACCTAATATATTAAATCTTTTTGTAAATTAGTTTGATATAAATCAAATTACTCAATTGATACTAAAAAAGTTTTATTTTATTTATTTTTAGGCATAAAAAAAGCACCTTCAAATGTTTGAAAGTACTTTCATATATTGGCGTGCCTGGAGGGATTCGAAAATGATTCCCGACTTTTTGTATTTTATCATAAATTCTCGCAAATCCTTATATCTAAAAGGTTTGATTGATTTGTCTTATCGTATCTTTTTATAGTTTATTGTACCTTTTAGTAATGCTTTGGGTACAATTTAGGTACAAATCAATTTTCATATGGCACATTTTTAAAATGAAGAAAGGAATTAATAATGATTAGATTTAAAAAAATAGTAGCTATAACATTGGTGTTTGTAATGCTTGTAAGCATCGATATTTTAGCGTTTGCGATAAATAGAAGCTCAAATGAATACACAGGACATATTAAATATACAGGACATGTCGAATATTTGGATAAGAAAGTATATACAGATTCTAATATAAACTATAGTAGAAATGTTAGTATCCCTACTATTAATTTTGAAGAAGTAGATATCTTAATAGACAACACTTTGCAATTGACTGGAATGGTTACGTATAATAGTAAGCAAATGGATTTTAATTTGGTAGGAAACCTATATAAAGCTACTTTAGAGAAAGATAACATTATAGGGGATGTTATAGACGAAAAAAATAATTTTGATGTTATTCATTTTTCAATAGTTAATGAAAGTAATGGTGATAAATTTAGAATAAATCACTCTTTGATAAATCAAGATGTGATAAAAATATATTTATTGGAAAAAGCTACAAATGCAATACTGTCTTTTGAAGTCCTGTTAAATGAATTAACTGCAGCATCTATTTGTGGTATATATAATCACTTATCCGAATTAGAAGATATTACTAAGGAACATTGGTGGATCAATGTTTATTCACCTACAATTTCTTCTGAAGAAGATGATGAAATGTTGGTAACTTCTTTAAATATTTATCAGTTATAAAATAATAGAGAAAAAAGATAACAATACAATAATGAATAGTAAATTCTCTCGACCTCATGTTAAATATGAAACAAAAACAATTACATATAAAGATGGTCCAGGAAATTGTTATGTATATAAAATTAAATTAAAAGTGACTGCTAATGTTCGTGATATAATAAATAATGATGGTGTAGGACTGGATACATTTATGCTTGAAGTAGTAGATAATCAATATTTTGGTTATGGTCAAGAAATTGATATGGATTTTTTACATGTTCATAGTACGGTAGCTACAACTGTATTAGCTGGAAGCACAAATAAAGATGCTTTTGTGTCACTTGATTATGGAGCGAAAAGTACTAAAAAAACTGGAGGATTAGGTGTTGATGTAAATCTTAGTTTGGGTGTTGGACCTATGGGCGTGGCGTTAAATTGGAAATCGTATGGCAAAGTAGTCAATATTGACCCACCAATTACATTTGATGTATGCAAAAAGGTAAGAGGGTTTAAAATTCCTTTTAAGCAAATTTTAAATGATGAAGAAGATCAATATTCAATTGAAGTAAAAAACAACATATGTCTAATTCAGATTTTGATAAAACCTCAGGCGTAATTTTTAAGTTTAGTCTTGGCTTTACACGTGATGATAATTTAGTAAGCGACGCTATAATTGTGGCTGCACCTTATAAATAATTTTTTTAAAAAATAATATATAAATTTTAAGTATAATAATTGTATCTTTTATATTAATACATACGTTATGAAGTGTTTCTAAATTACTACTTGCAAATATTTATTTAATGGTATAATATTGTAATTAAAAAGATAATTGGAGGATATAGTTTGTGAAAAGTTTTGTTAAAAAAAATAGTATATGGATTTTAATTATAATTATATCTTTGATATTTAATATTTTTTCTATATTTACTATGATTGAAAATAACAATCTTAAAGAAGAAAAGATAAGAACATCAAATTATTATATCAAACAACATTATAATCATCTTTCGGCAGCACTTGATACTTTAAATATTAAAAATACAAGAAATTATGATTATAAGTATAATTTGGCTAGAATTATATCATGGTTAGAGAAATCTCTCATGTATTATAAAGTATCGGAAAAACCTATATCTTGGGGAAATAGCAATAACTTGACATTTGCAAATTATACATATAGATTGGATATGTTAGAGTTATATGAAAATTCTCTTGTAAGTAATAAATTTACTACAGATTTATCATCAAAAGATATTGATTTGATTATTTCGGATTTTCTTATAATTAAAGATTGGTTGGAAGAACGTATTAATAATTTAAATGTTACTTATTATAATGATACAGTTTTTGAAAATGAGATATTACCAAAATTACAATGGAATAGGAATATAAGTTAATAAATATAAAATTCTATTCTGTATTTATAGAGAAGAATTTTTTGTGAAACAATATTATGCTTTCCAAAAATGTTTTATAAAAAAACCGTCTGCATTTTCAGCAGACGGTATCTTCAAAATTAAATTAATTCTTTTTAACTGGATAGCAAACTTCGGTTACATATTCATCTGGATTTTGTGTTTCATGAGGACTGACATGATAAATATTAAATGCCGCCCCTGTAAAAATATATCCGTTATCTTGTACCCATTTGGCTACTGATTCATTTACTTCGCTTATTTTTTCATAACTACCTGTAAATGTTGCAGATGCAATTTCCACGGCAGGTTTAGTTTTAAACATGACATTTTTTGTGTCAGAGTATTTGCCTTTAACAGATTTTTGAACCTCAACATCGACATCTGACTCTTTATATTCTTCATCATGGAATATAGCCATTGTGTAGCAAGGGTCGCTATCTTGCATTTTAAGATTTGCAGTTTCCTGCATTAAAATTCCCCATAACATTCCCTCTTGTTCATAAGAAGGAATTATTTTTCTTACACTTGCAACATATTGCTCAGGTAAAGTTTTTAAAGATACATTATAATTCATAGCAGTTTCGTCCTTTCTTAGCCTTTTAATAGCTGTATCAAGGTAAAGTAAACGACGGTTTGTTTCTTCAGACTCTGCTAAAACTTCTTTCTGTTTTATCACCAAAAATTCAGCAAGTGCCTCCGGATTATCATAGATTTTCAAAATTTCTCCAATTGCAGAAAGTTTGAAACCCATATCTTTTAAAGATGTAATTCTACCCGCTATTGGCAGTTGGTCTTCACTATAGTGACGGTATCCAGTAAAGCTATCAGTTGCCTTTGGTATAAGCAAACCTATTTCATTATAATGCCGTAGCATTCGTATACTAATCCTTGATAGTTTTGAAAAATCACCTATTCTTAACATTTTAATTTCCTCACATATATGTGTATTTTGAGCTCATCTTTATTTTATAGTATACCATAATGTGAGAGTCAATAGGTAATTTAGAATTTATCTTTCCAAATAATTTTTATTTATAATGCTGTTGCTAAAAAATACAATATTGTTAAATCTGTAGTATATAAATGGGTTGAAGAGTACTGTTATTCAGGCTTGTTCAAAAGAAGTGATAACCTAATTAAAGATGAAAAAAAGTTTACTAAATTACGTAAAGAACTAAATGTTTAGAGATGGAAAGTGATATTTTAAAGCAAACAGCTTTGATAATTGGATAAAATAGACATTATTTTACTAAACCTTATATTAACTATTCACACGAAGTTTCGGAATTTAAAAATTTTAAGGAGATGAAATATATGTCAAAGATAAATTATTATTATTATGAAAATTTACCAGAAAAAAATCGTTTTAAATCAATTAGCGATTTTGAAGATTGTATGATCCGAGGTGGTGAAGTTGAATTTATATATAATAAAAAAGTGTTTGGTATATTTCCTAATTTGAAACAAACTAAAAATTCAACTTTTCAAATTCTAATTTCTCAAGTTTGTATTGAAAATCCAGAAGAAACTGAAATGTGGGCTGATACACCTGATGAAGCATTGGAATATATAATTGATGGAGTAAAACTTCGTGACATTATTACAAAAGTAGAAGTAATAGTTCGTACTATTTAAGCGTTTATAATAATTAATAAAATACAAGTATAGTTAAGGATATTTAATAAATAGTAAATTTAAAATAATAGTTATAAGAACAATTTTAAGAAAAGTATCAAGATAATTATTATGCTTACTATTTTTATATTCTAAATTTGATGGCGAATAAGTTGCAAAATAATAGTATTGAATTAGTTATAGAATTTTGGGACAATTTTTATAATAGTGAAATACGAAAATTATATAACTATATAAAACATAAAGGAAAGCCATTGTATAAAGAATTAAGTGAAATTACAACAATTGGAGGTTGTGAATATATAAGCAATGGAAAAATTATATCAACTAATATAAGAGATGTAAAAAAGATAGTATCATTAAGTGAATATTATGATATTTTAATAAATTTTGATAATAACAAATTATTTCCATATATTTAAAAATTAATAAATTCATTAGAAGAATGTATACAACCATCTCCATTGATTCAATAATCTGAAATTTTTAAGAAAATCGGTAAAATAATTTACTGATTTTAATATTATTTTACCGACTGAGTCCTTTATTATAGGGATTTGTGGTTTTAAAAAAAGACTTAACGGTTACGCATATAAAATATATGAGTAAACAGTTAAGTCTTGTTTATCTAAAGTATGATAATGAATATAATTTGGATAATTAGGAGATTTTGATAAGAAGTTTTTAAAAAAAGTTTTATAATAAGGTTTTGTAAGAATAAATGAGCGACAAGTTTTGGTACTTGTTGCTCATTTTTAGTTATATAGAAAAATTTATATAACTTTGATGTGTGGAAATATTTTCTTTTTATTAGAATCCAAATTCTTCATACATAATTCTATATACGCTGTTTTACAAAAGTTGAGATTTATTTCACTACTTAGGTTAGAAAAGTGAAACGTGCAACCATAAGCGACGTTATTAAATGTGGGTATGTAATCATCTGAGTAATGATTATTTGAACAACGTTATATAGATAGGAGGATTAAAGTGTCCCACAAAAACAAAAAGAGTCTAACCAAACAAATAAAAGATACTTTGACAGAGAAATTTATTGAAGGCAGAAATAAACATGAGGATAAAATATTGCAACTAACAAATAAATATATCTATTTATTTACAACATTAAAAACATATATCAAGCATTGTAATTACTTTGCTAAATACTGCAAAGTAATTACAATGCAAAACATTAGAGCAGTGCAGAGAGTATGCAGATGAATTTTTACAAAGCAGAATTGATGAAGGTAAATCGCCATATACGCAAAAGCTTGAAGCATCAGCACTTGCTAAGTTATATGCTTGTAGCACCAAAGATTTTATAAAAACAGAGGTAAGACACAGAGCAAATATTAAGCGTTCAAGAGGAAATGCCAAACGAGATGAAAATTTCTCAGAGAAAAATCATCAAGAATTTGTGGATTTTTGCAAATCAACAGGACTTAGAAGACGTGAAATTTCAAAATTAACAGGAGATAATTTAAAAATGATAAACAAAAAATATTACATATCGGTACAAAAAGGTGGTAAGGGTGGTAAGCAACGAACGGTAGAAATTATTGGCAACGTAGAAAATGTAGTAAGTTTAATGAGAAAATCAGGTAGTAAGAAAGTGTTTTCAAACATTCCAAACGGAGCTGATGTGCATGGATATAGAGCAGACTATGCAAATGCTTTATATAAAAGGTATACGAGAAATTTGAAAGATATTTCAAAAGAAGAAAAGTATATATGTAGAGCTGATTTAAAAGGAGTAATCTATGACAAAAAAGCAATGGCAATAGTTTCAGAGAACTTAGGTCATTCAAGAATTTCAGTTATTGCACAAAGTTATCTTAAAGCAAGTTGATATATTTATGCAAAATTAGAAAGTTTTGATAAATATAATTAAAAATCTCGTTATTATGTAGTCAAAGGCCAAATATTCAGCAATACTGCATCACAAAAGCAAATGTTAATATTTTGTAAACTTTGTTCAAAATACTGAAAAAATGAGTGTTAAACGTACATAATAATATGTCTTTTGGTGATTCGAACAAAAATTTAATATCAGTTACAGGCAGTATGCACATCTGCCTACAAAAAAATTTCACATGTTATCCTAAATAATTTATTATTCGTCGTTAAACATTTCAGGCATTTAAAAATGTGTAAAAAGTGTCTGCATATTAAGGAGATTGAAATTATGAAAAAAACTCTTATAATACTAACTATTAAAGAAACAGCAAAAGAACCTAAATCATCAGAACATTCCATAAAAACTAAATACCTGATAAGACCTATAAAACATTATCATAGTACTAAAAAGTATTGTTATGATAAAGAATTTAGGGTTAATATAATGTGGATTAATAGTAATTATATATTTTTTGAAAAAAATGCTGATAATGCAGCGTCATTACCATCTAGGATATTAAGATTTATTAAGTTTTTCAAAAAAATAATTTCGAATATATGTTTACAGATGTTTTCACATATTTTAATGCAAGTTTGCTTATACATAGTGGCTGTGATGTTAAAATAGTTCACAAAATTTAGGTCATGCACAAGCGAGTACAACGATGAATATCTACGTTATTCTTTAGGAGGAGTAATTCTTATGGCTAGTTACATTAAACGTGGCGATTCATATCGCATTAAATCTTATACAAACGATGGAAAAGTTCAATATTACACATGGAAACCTAATATTAGTATCAGCAAAAACAAACGAAAAGTTGCATCTGAACTTCAAAAACAGATGGTTGAGTTTGAGAAACGTTGCAAGAATGATTACAAAGCTTGTGATATCAAATTTAAAGATTTTGTGATTGATGATTGGTTAATTCATTATGCAAAGAAAAGGTATAAACCATCTACATATAACAAAATGGGTACAATCGTTAAGAGAGTGAATTCGGAAATTGGTGATTTAAGACTTGATAGTATTACTCGAAAAACTTTACGAAGAATGCTGGAAAGATTTGAAGATGGAACTGCAAAAATCTGCAGAAAACCTTTAAATCCAAAGACGATAAGAAATACTTTATCAATGGTTTCAAGTGTATTTGAATATGCAAAAGATTTAGAATTGCTTGAAAAAAATCCTTGTGATAATATTAGAAAGCCGACTTCTAAAGTTACTGAAAAAGAATATTATTCAGTTGAGGAAGCAAATTTATTATTTGATTTAATGAGTAAAAAAGCTCCAATACTATATCAAGTTTTCTATTCTTTAGCTTTATATAGTGGAATGAGATTAGGTGAACTTTGTGGACTTGAGTGGAGAGATGTTAACTTTGAAAATCAGACTATATTTATTAAAAGAAGTGCTTATAAAATTCAAAATGAAAATAAAAAAAGTGGAAATAGTGCTGATATTGAAAGAGTAGTGACATCACCAAAGACTAAATCGTCAATACGCTGTATAAAACTTCCACAGCTTGTATTTGACCTGTTAAATGAGCTTAAAAAACACTATCATGACGAAGAATTTAGGCTAGGTACAGCGTGGAGTAATCGTGATGAGCATATAGTTTTTAGAGGTAATTTTGGTTATGCAATATCACCTTGCACACTTTCATCATGGCTTAAAAGATTTTGCAAAAAGAATAATCTTAAACGTATCTCTACTCATGATTTTAGGCATTTAAATGCGAGTTTACTTATACACAATGGTTGTGATGTTAAAACTGTTCAGTACAATTTTGGACATGCACAGGCAAGTACAACAATGAATATTTATGCGTATGCATTTATGGAGCAACAAACAGCAGTTAGTGAATGTATATCTGAAAAAATAAAGATACAATAAGTTTGCTATGGGTACAAATTTGGGGACAATCATATTTGTACGCAAAATAAAAACCTCACAAACCCTTTATAATAAAGAATTTGCAAGGTTTAGAGCATGGCGTGCCTGGAGGGATTCGAACCCCCGACCTTTTGGTTCGTAGCCAAACACTCTATCCAGCTGAGCTACAGGCACAATTGCGACTTATTAATATTACCATACTTTAATAAATAAGTCAATACAATTTTTAAAAATATTTACCTATAGATTTTTAGATAAGATAGAGGTGGCGTTTTTTATTTTGATAGATGTTTACTACAAATTTTAAGTAGGATAGATATACTATTATAATATATAGTTTAGATATTTTTGAATAATTTATTATTTTAGATTTAAAAATCTATCTATAATCTCCTAAAAAGAAGAGAGCCATTGTTCCTGGTCCAGAGTGTGAACCAATTACTATTCCTGTATGATTTATTATCACATTTTTGATTTTAAATTTTTCTTTTACTATTTTAGCTACATATTTTGCATCTTCTATACAATCTCCATGGCATATTGCGAAAGTATCATTTTTCCATTCTCCAATACGTTTCTCCATGTTTTCTATTAACCAATTTAAAGATTGTTTTCTACCTCTTACTTTTGAAAGTGGTATTAAATGTCCTTCGTTATCTACATGTAATCCTGGTTTTATTCCAAGTATTGAGCCTGCAATTGCAGAGGTTTTTGAAACTCTTCCTCCTTTATGCAAATACATTAAATTATCTACTGTGAACATATGACATAAATGTAATTTGTGTTTTTCTGTCCAATCAGCTACTTCATCAAGAGTTTTGCCTTTGTTTGCTAGTTTTGCTGCTTTATATACTAACAATCCTTCTCCTAATGATGCACAAAGGCTATCTATAATTCTTATTTTTATATTAGGAAAGTTTTCTTTTACATTTTCTGCAGCTATTTTAGCACTATTATATGTTCCACTTAAGCCTGATGAAAATGCAATATATAATATATCTTTTCCTGTTTTAGCCACTTCAGTGAATATTTTTTCAAATTTTGAAGGTGTTATTTGAGATGTTTTACTTATAGATCCAGTACGTATTTTACTATAAAATTCTTCAATTGGTAGATTGTTTGTTTCATCATAATCAATTCCATCAACTTGATAGGTTAGATTTATTACGTTAATCTTTAGCTCTTTGTATATGCTATCTGGTAAGTCACAAGTAGAATCTGCAAAAAATACAAAATTATTATCCATAATAACCTCCATAATTAATATAGTCTTAATAATAACACATAATTATATTAATAACAACAAAGTATATATTAATTTGTTTATTCAGAAATTAATTAGATATAATAAATTTTTTATGGTTATGTTTATATATTTATGATATAATGTTATAAATAATAGGAGGATGTTGTTATGAATTTTAGACCTTGTATTGATATTCATAATGGAGCTGTTAAACAAATTGTTGGTGGTTCTATTTCTGATAAAAATAATAAAGTTAGTGAGAATTTTGTATCTTCAAAAAATGCTGATTATTATGCTAATCTTTATAAAAATGATAACCTAAAAGGTGGTCATATTATTATTTTAAACCAAGTTGGTTCTGATTATTATAAAAAAAGTTTGCTTCAAGCTGAACTTGCTTTATCTGTATATAAAAATGGACTTCAAATTGGTGGAGGTATTAATGACACGAATGCTTCTTATTTTATTCAAAAAGGTGCTTCACATGTTATTACTACTTCTTTTGCTTTTAAAAATGGTGAGATAAATTTTAATAATATTAATAAATTAGTTTCTGAAGTTGGTAAAAAGCACATTGTTTTGGATTTAAGTTGCAGAATTAAAGATGGAAAGTATTTTGTTGTTACTGATAGATGGCAAAAGTTTACGGATGCTGTTTTAGATCAAAAATTGCTGGATGAGCTTTCTACATATTGTGATGAGTTTTTAGTTCATGCTGTTGATGTTGAAGGCAAGTCTTCTGGAATTGATGAAGATATTATTTCTATTTTATCTAAACATCAGAAAAACAAAATTGTTTATGCTGGTGGAGTTTCTTCTTTTGAGGATATTAATCTTTTGAACTCTTTATCTTCTGGCAAAATTGATATCACTATCGGTACTGCTCTTGATTTATTTGGTGGACATTTAGAATATAGAAAAATTGTTGATATGCTTAAATAATATATAAGAAAATTTTTATGAATGTTGATTTATTTGATTATTATTTTCAATAGATTAATGTAGTTAATTTTCTTAAATAAAAAAATAGGTAACTTTTTATTATAAAAAGTTACCTTGTTTATTTTTATACTCTTTTTTTAGATATATACATCATTGATAAAAATCCTGCAATCAACAATAATATTGCTAATATTATATTTACAGATGCAAAATTTTCTGGTATTGCTTCTATTGCTGATCCTATTACAAATCCTATTATTATAAAATACGTTGGTCTTGGTTTGTTTGTTATAAATTTTTCTAGTATATTTGCTGTTAATAGTGTTCCTATTCCTACTGATATTGCTAATGGCATTATAAATGTAAATGATTTTGTTGTTATTGCTGCCAAAATTGGTTTATATAATCCTAGTAATAGCAGCATTTGTGATACGCTTAGACCTGGAAATATTAATGCTACTGCTATTATTATTCCTGCAATTGCAAATATAAATAAATTTAACACGCTAAATTCTTCTTTTAATGTTATTATATCATTTGGTAATAGTATTGTTAGAAAACATGTTGACATTCCTATTAATATATATATGAAATCTTTTTTTTCTAATCTAGTAGCTGTTGTTTTTTTATATAATGGATATATACTTGCTATTATTATTCCTATAAATAAAAATAAGACTGTGTTTCCTAAAAAATTTATTACTGATAATACTATTTTAGAAAATAAATATATTCCTACACATGCTCCACACATGAAAGTTAGCAAAAATGTTAAGTTTTCTTTTAGTTTAGTTCGATCTGTTATAGTTCCGATTGCATGTATTAGTTTATCATATATTCCTAGTATTATTGCTATTGTACCTCCACTTAAACCTGGAATTAACATAGATGCACCTATTACTAATCCTTTTACAGAAGTAATAATTTTTGTTTTCATATTTATATCTCACCACCTGTCCTTTGTATATACTTATTTAAAAGGTGAGATAAATATTACTTTTTATATATTTAAGTTACTATAACGATTATTTATCAACAAGAATATTTATCGCTTGTTTGATATTTGTTATTTTTACTGTATTGTGATAACCTCCATCTTCTCCATCAAGTGTCCAATTAAGTGCTGTGTCACTTTTGATTTTAAGTTTATTTGTTCTAAATAATTCTACATATGGAGAATCAAATTTCTGTGTCACAACTGATGAAATGATGTTTTGTATATCAAATGCATTTTTTGGTGTTTTTACTAAACATACTTCAAATAATCCATCATTAAGATAGATATTTAAATTATCAAGTCTTCTGTATCCTGCAACTGAAATAGTGTTTGATACAAATCCTAATATACAATTTTCTTTATGTGTTTTTCCATTATGTGATACTGTTATTTCATAAGATTTTATATTGGTAATGTGTTTTAAGCCTTCTAGGATATATGCTAAATATCCTAGCATTTTTTTGTTTTGTTGCGGTGTTATATGAGGTATTTGTGTAAAAGCTCCGAATGCTGCTATATATGAAAAATATTCGTTATTAAACATTCCTACATCACATGCAAATGGATTTTGTTTTATAATAGTTTCTGCTGCTTTCTCCATATTTTTTGATATATTTAAACTGTATCCAAAATCATTTGTTGTTCCGGATGGAATATATCCAAGAAGTGGTTTGTTTTTAAATGTCATTAATGCTTTTACTGCTTCACTTAATGTTCCATCTCCTCCTGAACATACAACTATTTTATACTTTTTTCCTTCATTTTTTATTATGTTATATGCGTCTAATGGTTTTTGAGTAGGAAAGACAGTCGTTGAAAAATTATGTTGTGCAAAAATATCTATTATACTAAATAAATTGTTTTTTATTTGTGATTTACCTGAGTTTGGATTAAATACAAAAAGTAGTTTTTCCAATTAAAATCTTCTCCTTTTATTTTACAGTGTATTGTTGCACACGATGAATTATTTTTTTATCAACTAATGCATCAACTTCTATACCTTCATTTATATATTCTTCACTAAAAATTTTGCCTTCTAATCTTATTTGATTTATTAAAGATGTTTCACTATACGGCAATAAAAGTTTTAGTCTATACGCACTTTCTGGTAAAGATTTTGATATTAAGTCTAAAAGATCAACTATATTTGATCCTTCTTTTGCACTGATTTTAATAGCTTTATCATTTTCTTCAAAATCCACATCAATATCAGCTATATCACATTTATTAAACACTGTTACTACAGGTATATCTTCACATCCAAGTTCGTTTAAAAGATTTATTGTGACTTCTGCTTGATCTTCTACATCTTCTGCATTAGCATCACAAATATGCAGTATCACATCTGCATTTGATGCTTCTTCTAAAGTAGATTTAAATGCTTCAACAAGATGATGAGGTAGTCTTCTTATTAATCCTACTGTGTCAACTAGCATTATATTTCTTCCGTCTGGAAGTTCAATTGATCTTGATGTTGTTTCTAATGTTGCAAATAATTTGTTTTCTGCTAAAACTCCTGCTTCTGTTAATGTGTTTAGTAAAGTTGATTTTCCTACATTTGTATATCCAACTATCGCTGCTACTAAAACATTATCTTTTTTTCTTCTTTTTCTTGATAATTCACGTCTTTTTTCTATTTCTTTTAGTTCTGCAGTTAGATTATCTATTCTTGTTCTTATATGCCTTTTATCTGTTTCGAGTTTTGTTTCTCCAGGTCCTCTTGTTCCTATTCCTCCTCCAAGTCTACTTAGATTTATTCCCATTCCTGCTAGACGTGGAAGTCTATATTTTTGCTGTGCAAGCTCAACTTGTAATTTACCTTCTTTCGTTGTAGCTCGTCCTGCAAAAATATCTAGTATTAACATTGTTCTATCTATTGTATGGACATTTACTGCTTCTTCTATATTTCTAATTTGTGTTGCTGTAAGTTCACAGTCAAATATTATTTGATCAGCTTCAAGTTTCTCACATGTTTCACATATTTCTTTTAGTCTACCTGATCCTACACATGTTGCAACATCTGGTGTTGGTCTTTTTTGAATTATTCTTGCAACAACTTCTCCTCCTGCAGTATTTGTTAGTTCTTCTAATTCATCAAGAGATTTTTCTGCATCATATTCTCCTGTGTCTACACATATAAGTATTATTTTTGGAGCATTTAAAGTATTTTCAAACATATTATTTCCTTTCAATTTTCACATAAAAAATATATATAATAAATTTTTTATGTGAAATCATTTATATATTATAGCAATTTATAAGCTATTATGTTATAATAAAATAAGTATTAATAAAATGACTTAATAAAAGAGCGTGGTAAAATGAGTAGTAAAATAAATTATGATGTAGTTATAATTGGTAGCGGTATTGCTGGACTTTATAGTGCATTAAACTTATCTAAAGATTTAAGTGTTCTTGTTATTACTAAAAAAGATAAGTTTTTATGTAATTCTTCTTTAGCACAAGGTGGTATTGCTGGAGTATATAATAATGCTGATGATTCTCCTGAGTTTCATAAAGAAGATACTCTTAAAGCTGGTGGACATAAAAATAATATTGATAATCTTGATATTCTTGTTAATGAAGCTCAAATTGATATAGATAATCTTATCAAAATGGGCGTTAATTTTGATAAAGATAAAGATGGTGAGTATGACAGGACTTTAGAAGGTGGACATTCAAAACGTAGGATTTTTCATAATGCTGATTCCACTGGTTTTGAAATTCTTTCAGCACTTTTAAAAAATGTTTCACAAAGAGATAATATAGATATTATTGATAATTCATTAGTTTGTGATGTTAAAAAGACAAGCACAGGATTTTCTTTTGATATTCTTTGTGACAATAATCATTTATATTATAACTCACATTTCACTATTTTTGCAACAGGTGGAATTGGAAGAGTTTATAAATATACAACAAATTCAGCAATTGCAACAGGTGATGGAATTTCATTTGCTTACAACATGGGAATTGAAACAGAAAATGTAAGCTATATTCAATTTCATCCTACAGCTTTTAATAATCGTGAAACAAGAGAATGTTTTTTAATATCTGAGGCTGTTCGTGGAGAAGGAGCATATCTTAGAAATTGTAATAAAGAACGTTTTATGCATAATTATGATAAACGTTTGGAGCTTGCGCCTAGAGATGTTGTATCACATTCTATTTTGCTTGAAACTAAAAAAACTGGTTCTAATCAAATTTATCTTGATATAACTCATAAAGATAAAGAGTTTCTTCAAAAACGTTTTCCTATGATTTATAAAAATCTTTTAAAACAAGGCTTTGATATGTCTAAAGATTTAGTTCCTATTTTTCCTTGTCAACATTATTTGATGGGAGGAATTAAAGTTTCTTCTAAATCTCAAACAAGTATGGAAAATGTTTATGCTTGTGGAGAATGTTCTTGCACTGGAGTTCATGGAATTAATCGTTTGGCTAGTAATTCGCTTCTTGAGGCTGTTGTTTTTTCTCGTCATGCTGCAAATGATATAAATTCAAAAGCTGATAAAATTAATAAAGATTTTGAAGATTATAATTTTACTTATAATGATAATGCACCTACTATTCCTAAAGGTATTAGAACTAAAATTAGAACTATTATGCAAGATTCATTTTTTATTGTGCCGGATAAAAATGGAGTTAAAAAAGGATTTGTTGAAATAGAAAATATTAAAAATATGCTTGAAAATGGTGAGTGGAAGATTGATCAAGATTTTGTTATTGCTAAATCTCTTGCCACAATAGCATTTATAATTTTGAAGGAGGAATTAAAATGCAACTAAATCAGTTTTATGTTGATGATATTATAAAAAAAGCTTTGAATGAGGATATAAATTATATAGACGTTACTTCGGAGTTTTTAATAGATAATGATGCTACTACAACTGCACAGTTTATTGCTAAAGATAATGGTGTTTTAGCTGGAATAGATGTAGCAATGAGAGTTTTTAAACTTCTTGATGAAAATGTTGAAGTTGAAATTCTAATTAAAGATGGTATGAAAGTTAAAAAAGGTGATGTTATAGCCAAAATTTCTGGTAATACTAAAGTTTTATTAAAAGGTGAGAGAACTTCTTTGAATTTGTTACAACACATGTCTGGAGTTGCTACTTCTACAAATAAATGTGTTGAGCTTGTTAAAGGTACTAAAGCTCAAATTGTTGATACTAGAAAAACTCTTCCTGGTCTTAGAGCTTTACAAAAATACTCTGTATATATTGGTGGAGGAAGAAACCATAGGTTTAATTTAACTGATTGTGCTATGCTTAAAGATAATCATATTGATGCTTATGGTAGTATTACTAATGCTGTTAGAGCTTTAAGAAACAAAATGGGACATACTGTTAAAATTGAAGTTGAAGTAAGGAATTTTTCTGAACTTATTGAAGCTATAGATATTAAAGCTGATATAATTATGCTTGATAATATGGATTGTGATATGATGGCTGAAGCTGTTAAAATTGGTTCTGGCAAAGCTGTTTTAGAAGCTAGTGGTAATGTTAGTTATGAAAATATAGCTCAAGTTGCACGAACAGGTGTTGATATTATTTCTCTTGGTGCAATAACACATTCTGTGAAATGTTTTGATATTTCAATGAAGATTGCACTCTAAAATAGTATATTCTTTTATTATAAAAAATAAACACCTTACTAAAGTAATTTTAAACTTTGTAAGGTGTTTTTTATATAATTTTGATTATATTTTTTCTATTTTCTCAACAGCTGGTGAAATGAAATCATTATCAGATAGTTCTATCATTCCTTTATCACAAGCATTTGCTAGTTTTGGATCAATAGGAAGTTTTGCAAGAACTTCAAGATTATATTGATTTGCAATTTCTTCAATATGGCTGTCTCCAAAAATTTTGTATTCTTTATCATTATCTGGACATTTGAAATATGACATATTTTCAACAATTCCAACAATAGGAACATCCATCATATTTGCCATTTTTACAGCTTTTTTAACAATCATAGAAACAAGCTCTTGAGGTGAAGTAACAATAACGATTCCATCAACAGGTATTGATTGGAAAACTGTTAAAGGCACATCGCCAGTACCTGGAGGCATATCAACAAACATATAGTCAACATCATTCCAAATAACATCTGTCCAAAATTGTTTAACAGTATTTGCAATAATTGGACCTCTCCAAATAACAGGATCTGTTTCATTTTCAAGAAGAAGATTTACAGACATTATATCAATTCCTGTTTTTGATTTTGCAGGATAAATTCCAAGTTCATCACTTGTTGCTTTTTGATTTATTCCAAAAGCTTTTGGAATTGATGGTCCAGTTATGTCAGCATCAAGAACAGCAGTTTTGTTGCCACGTCTGTTCATTTCAACAGCAAGCAAAGATGTTACTAATGATTTACCAACTCCACCTTTACCACTAACAACACCAATAACTTTTTTGATATTGCTCATTTGATGAGAGTTTTCAATAAAATCTTTTTTTGATGGTTTTCTGTCACTACAAGTTTCAGAACAACTTGAGCAGTTTTGATTACAATTTTCACTACAGTTTTCACTCATTATAAAGTTCCTCCATTAAAATTCAAGTACTGTTCCAGCAGAAACATACTCAATATTATTATCCATTTTTATTTTTAGTTTATTATAAGCTTCAATTCCTGTGCAATGACAAGTATAAAATTTTATATCAGTTTCTAAAAGTTTTTTAGCAAGATTATTTAAATCTTTATCACTTTCACTAATTCCAGTTTTTTTACTTGATAAATGAAATCCACCTATTACACAATCAGGATATGAATTATATATTTCGTAATAAGAATCTAAAATATTTAAAATTCCTTTGTGTGAACATCCAGATATAAGAACCTTTTTTGATCCTTCAGTTATAACAAGATTATGTTCATGTCTAAAGTCGTCATTAATATAAGTCTCATTAGATTTTATATATAAAGTTTTATTTCCATTTGGCACAGCATAGTTAGTTTTATTAGCTACAAATATTTCAAATTCATTATTGATAGTATATTTATCATCAATTAATTTTATTTGTGGTAAATTTTCTAAAGATTTATCAAGTCCAATATAAACCATTCCATCTTCATTTCGATCAGAATAAATATCTTCAAATGCATTTTTATTTATATACACATTAGCTGTATTGTTATAATCTAAAAATGTTTTAAGTCCACCGCCATGGTCGTAATGTCCATGAGAAATTACAGCGTCATTTATATCAGATAAATCTATATTAAATTTACTTGCGTTTCTAGAAAATAGGCTAGAAGCTCCTGTATCAAACAAAACTTTATTTTGCTTTGTTTCTATATACAATGAAAGTCCATGTTCACATTCAAATTCTGAAGATTTGGATGTGTTTTCAGTCAAAACAATTATTTTCATAAAGCATCCTTCAATTTATGTTTTTTTATATTATATGTTACAACTTTTTGGAAATTTTTTCACTGAGTTGTTGACATATATCACTTTAATTATTATACACCCTTTATGACATATGTCAATAGAAAGTCAAAATTTATAACACTAATAGGTTGCATAAATACTATCTTTTTACTCATTTTTTTTACAAAATTAATATGGACAACTACATCACATAGCTGTCCATATTTTTGTTAAACTGAGAGTTGAGATTTTTAATATTTAGTATCTACGTCGTTTAGATCTTTTGGATCTGATATATTGTTTTTTTCTTTATTAGATTTTTTTGATTTCCTTGGTTTTCTTTGTTTTTTTGCTTTGTTTGTAGTTTTTGTATTTTCTTCAGTTACACTTTCTGTGCTTTCTTCAGTTTTCTCTGTTTCTACACTTTCTGTGATTTCTTCAGTCTTTTCAATCTCTACATTTTCCATATCTTTTTCAGTTTCTTCATTATCTGTATCTTCTTCAGTTTCTAGTTCTTCATCTTCTAGATCTTCTGGCAAAGTTATTGATAATGTATCATTTTCTAAATATTTCTCATCAATTGTGATTTTGTTAACTAGATCATTAACTAATTGTGCTTGGCTTGATAGTTCTTCACTTGCTGCTGCACTTTGTTCTGTGTTTGCAGTATTGCTTTGAATTATTGCTGTTATTTGTGTGATCTCACCATCAATTTCATTTATTGAAGCTGCTTGTTCTTTAGATGTTGTTGATACTCCTAAAATTATACCGTATGCTTGTTGTGCTAATGAAGCTATTTGTTGGAATAATTCAGATGTGCTTTCTGTTAATTCCATACCTCCAGATGCATTGTTTATAGCATTGTTTATTAATTGTGTTGTTTGTTTTGATGATGCTGCAGTTTTTGATGCTAGATTTCTTATTTCATCCGCTACTACTGCAAATCCTTTTCCTGCTGCTCCTGCTCTTGCTGCTTCAACTGCTGCATTTAAAGCAAGGATGTTTGTTTGGAATGCGATATCATCTATTACTTTGATAATCTTAGAAATCTCTTTTGATGAATTATTGATATTTGTCATTGCTTCAATCAATTTGTTCATTATTTCTGTACAATCATTCATGTAATCGCCTGTTGATTCAGCAAGTCTTGCTGCTTCTATTGCTTCATTTGCATTTTTACCTGTTGTACTTGAAATAAGATTGATTGCTGCTGAAATTTGTTCAATTGAGCTTGCTTGTTCAGCTGCACCTTGTGAAATTGCTTGTGAACTATCACTTAATTGGTTTGCACCAACATGTACTTGTTTTGTCGCAATGTTAATTTGGCTAAACATGTTAGATAGTTTCTTAATAATTGTATTATAAGATTCTTTAATTGGAGCAAATTCTCCTACAAAGAATTTTCCGTCCATATGATGTGTGAAATCTCCATGTTGGAATACTTCTAATGATAAAACAATTTCATCTATAAATTCTTTTAAATTATCAATCGTTTCTTGAAGTGAATATGTAACACTATACATTTCTTTGTTACATTTTGTGATTTCAACTTCTGTATGTAAATCTCCTGTTGAAAGCAATTCAATTCGTTTTATTGTTTTTACTATAGGTTTTGATAATCTTTTACTACTAAATAATGTGATTAATATTGTTGCTATTATTAGTGCTATGTCTAGTATAGCAGTAGTCATAATTATTTGTTTTAGATTGTAGAAATCTGTTTCTGGTGCAGTAAACACCATGTATTTCTTTATATCTGGTAAATATGTATAGGTAAAGAAATGTGATTCACCTTTATATTTTGTTGAATAATATCCTGTTTTGTTATCTAAAATATGTTTATGTATTTTTGCAAGTTCTTTGTCAGTTTTTTTGTTTGATTCAAATGGATTTGTTGTTGTTAGTATATCATCATATATTGATAATTTTGCACCATTTTCATCCATGAAATAATTTTCACTGTTTTTTGAACATTGTATATTACTTATAATTTGTTCTAAATCGGTGTATTTGAAATTAACAGTAAGGATTCTTACTAAATTTTTATTTCTATCAAATATTGGTTGGTAAATACTATAACATACAGATTGGCTTATAAGTTGTATTGGACAGTTAATATGCACACTTTTATCATCAATTACTTCTTGGAAAGATCCGTAATTAGCATATTTTTTAGCGATAAAGTTATTTGAACAGATTAATTTTGCATCAAGATCAAATAATCCAATATCTTTAGGATTCAATACTTCAAGTTTTTCAACAATATACTCTACTATATCGTTTTTATCTTCAGTTTCAACAAGATATTGATCTTTAGATAACTTTTCAACAGCATCTAATTTAATTTTAAATAGTGTTTCTATGTTTTTTTCAGATTGTTTTATGATTGGATTGAATGTATTATCGTTTGCGTTGCTTAATGTTTGCGTTACTACTACTGCTAGGAATACGTTTAGTAAAATTATACAGCTAATTGATATTATAAGAGATTGGAAAACTAGTTTAAAGTTTAGTGACTTTAACTTAGACATCTTCATATATATATCCTCCTTTTTCTTGTTGTCTTTGTACAATCTACATATATTGTATCACCCGTTGTTGATTAAATCAATATATTTCCTATAATTAATTACTAAACTGTGAAAAGTCACCAAAAAAAGAAACTAATTATATGCTGGAAAACAAATATACAAAATTTGTTTACAATTTGTAAGTTGAATATATACAGAAAATCAATGGAAAATTAATAAATAAGATATGGACAACTATTACAAAGTTGCCCATATCTTGAAAATAAGTAAATATAATGTTTTGCTTTAGTAAAATTAACCTTTTAGTATTTGTTGTCTATATCATCTAAATTTTTATAATTTTTAGAATCGGTATTTTTCTCTTTCACATCATTTTCTTCCCATTGATGAAGATTTATTTCTAGTTCCTCTTCATTGCTGGTTTTCTCATTTTCTATCTGATTTTGATCAATATCTTCTATTGATACGTGATTGAATTTTACAGAAGATACGATATCATTTAATAGCTCAGCTTGTCCTGACAATTCTTCAGTTGCAGCAGCACTTTGTTCTGTTGTTGCACTGTTGTTTTGAATTACTGTTGTTATTTGTCCAACTTCACCATTAATTTTTGAAATAGAATCTGCTTGTTCTTTACTTGCTTGAGAAATTCCAGTTATTATATTGTATGATTTTTTAGATATTGAACCTAGTGTTTCTAATAATTGAGCAGTTTTATCTGTTAGTTCAGTACCTTTTGTTACTCCGTTTATTGCTCTATTAATAAGTTGAGTTGTTTGTTTTGAAGAATCTGCAGTTTTTGATGCTAGTGTTCTTATTTCATCTGCTACTACTGCGAATCCTTTTCCTGCTGCACCAGCTCTTGCTGCTTCTACAGCTGCGTTTAGTGAAAGTATATTTGTTTGGAATGCTATATCATCTATAACTTTAATTATATTAGATACTTCTTTAGAAGATTTATTGATTTCGCCCATTGCTTCTACTAATTCTTCCATTATATTGATACAATCATTCATGCTCTTTTCAGAATCTTCTGTTAAATTCATAGCTTCTGCTGAATCTGATGCATTTTTATTAATTGCTTCAGAGATAAGTTTAACTGATCCTGAAACTTGTTCAATTGAGCTTGCTTGTTCAGTTGCACCTTGTGAAATTTCTTGAGATCCATCACTTAATTGATTTGCTCCAGTTGATACTTGGTTTGATGCAATACTGATTCTTTCAAACATTGCTGATAGTTTGTCTACAAAATAGTTGTAGTTAGTTTCAATTGGTTCAAAATCACCTATAAAGTTAGATGTGATTTTATGTGTTAAATCTCCTTTAGCTATGTAATTTAAAGATACAACAATATCTTCTGTATATGCACTTAAACTATTTATTGTATCTCTTAGTGCTATTGTTACATCTCTCATCTCATCTTTTGATTTAACAATTTCAACTTCTGATTTTAAATCACCATTTGCAAGCAATTTAATTCTATCAATACAGTTTAAAATAGGTTTTGTAAATTTACCACTGATAATTAGTGAAGATACTATTGCTCCTACTATTAAAACTAAATCAACAATTATTAATATCATTGCTATAAAGCTGATACTAACAAAATCTGTTCTTGGTGATAAAATAACAATGTGATTTTTTATTAAATCAATATATCTATGACCAATTATAGTGTATTTTCCTTTATAATCTCTTTCAAATTCTCCAGGCTTATTACTAGCTAGGATTTCTTTATGTATTTGAGCAAGTTCTTTATCTCTTTTAGTTGGATTTTCTACTGTAATTGGATTATATCCAACTGAGTCTTTCATTGTTTTACTAGAAGAAGTTATTTCTCCTTCACTGTTAATTAAATATGTATCACTGTTTTTTGAACATTTAATACTATCAATAATAGCTTGGAATTTTGCAAAATCATAAGATGTTGCAACAATTCTTGTTACATTTCCAGCAGTATCAAAAATAGGTGTAATAGCTATGTAATATTCTGTACCATCATCAAGTGATTGAATATTTGTTACTGTACCTTCTCCAGTTTCTACAACTTGTTTAAAATATTTTAATTTAGCATATTCTTGAGTAGCACTCATTTTTGTAGAACATAATTGTGTTCCATCTTTTTCATATAGTGCTATTTGAAGTGGCTCAGAAAACTCTAATTTAGAAATTAGATATTTAGTTAGTTCGTCTGTATCTTCGCTTTTTGCTACAATAGGATCTGTTCCGAGTTTTTCATAAACATATAATCTGTCTTTAAAATAGTTGTCTACAGTGTCTTCTGCTTGGGTTAAAACTGGACTAAAACAATTCTCATATCCGTTTTGTAATAACATATTTGTTACAAATAGCACAAATATGTTTAGCCAAATTATAGCAATCAATATCATTAATAAAGATTGTATCAAAAATTTGGATCTTAGTGAGTGTAAATTTAGTTTTTTCATGTAAATCCTCCCATTTAACAAAGTAACCACATTATAGCACTAATTATTAATAAATACAATATATTTTTTAAAAATAATGAATAATATATAGATTAACTGTTAAAAATTATTAACAAATTAAGTCTTTTGAGTTGTGTTTAACAATAAAATCTTTGTAGTTATAATTTCGTGAAATACGAATAATAATTTATAGAGAGGTGTTTATGAATGATGAAAAATTTTTTTACAAAAAACAGAATAATAATATTTATTTTGGCGATATGTATATTATTTACATATTTTATAGTTAAAATTATAGGAGTATCTGCTACTAATTTACAAATATTGAAAAATGTGAAAGTTCCTATTGTAATGTATCATAGTGTGCTAGAAAGTGAAGAAAGTATAAATGATTACACGGTTTCTGTAAGTTGTCTTGAAGAAGATATGATATATTTGAAAAATAATAATTATAATACTGTTACGATTAGTGATTTAATTGATTATGTGTATAATAATAAGTCTTTGCCAGAAAATCCTATTGTTTTGACATTTGATGATGGTCATTATAATAATTTAATGAATGTTTTGCCTTTGCTTGAAAAATATAATATGAAAGCTAGTATTTCTGTTGTTGGTGTTTATGCTGAAAAATATAGTGAGATTAATGAAAAAGACTTAATGTATGGATATCTTGATTATGAAGATATTAAGCAACTTGTAAAATCTAAGAGAGTTGATATTGGCCATCACAGTAATGATTTGCATACTCATAATCATGTTAGAGCAGGTGCTCTTAAAAATAAATATGAAAGTATAGATCAATATAATCAATTGTTTATGAGTGATACTTTGATTTTACAAACTAATTTAAAAGAAAACTGCAAAATTAATACTGAGTATTATACATATCCATTTGGATTCTATTGTAAAGAGTCTGAAGCAATTTTAAGAGAAATTGGAT
This sequence comes from Oscillospiraceae bacterium, assembly GCA_965226565.1. GTDB lineage: Bacteria > Bacillota > Clostridia > Oscillospirales > Ruminococcaceae > SZUA-444. Next base: position 516,914 of record CBDDDI010000005.1, on the reverse strand, counting down.
TTAAAGCGAGTCTTACTTGTAATGAAAAGACTAATTATATATCTAAAGATCCGGATAGTTTGTTTTTGCTAAATAGATATAATAGGTCAGGATATGATAAAACAGAAAATTTTATGAAGAAAGTGCTCGAATAATATTGTAAACATCATAAACATTTTATTGTAATTCATCACAAATTATATTGACATAATTGCAGTATTATTGTATAATTTTAGTAAATTATACAATGCCAATATATAATGTATAATAGGTAAAAAAACAAAGTCCTTGTGTTTATACGAGGACTTTATGTGTTAATAATGTATATAAAGAAAATAAATATTTTAATATGAGACGTAAAACAAAAAAGCCTGTTTATAAAAAATGTGTCCAGGCATTAGACTGGAGGTTTATTATATGATTTCTGTTATAGTTCCTTCTTATAATGAAGAAGATAATATTTGCAAAACTTTTGATACTATTAAAGAGATACTTTCTAAGAATGAAATTGATTTTGAAATTATATTTATTAATGATGGTTCAGCTGATAAAACATGGATTGAAATTTCTGATTTAGCTGATAAATATGAAAATATTGTTGGAGTGAATTTCAGCAGAAATTTTGGTAAAGAAAGTGCTATTTTCGCTGGACTTAAATATGCTAAAGGTGATTGTAGTGTTGTGATAGATTGTGATTTGCAACATCCAGTTGAAAAGATTGTAGATATGTATAATATATGGCTTAATAATGATGTTGATATTGTTGAAGGAAGAAAAAAGACACGTGGTAAAGAAAATTTTATGCACAAGTTTTGTGCAAGTTTTTTTAATTATCTTCTTAAAAAAGGTTCTGGTATTAATATGAAAAATGCATCTGATTTTAAATTAATGGACAAGCGTGTTGTTGATTCATTAAATGAGATGCCAGAAAGGTTGACTTTTTTTAGAGCAATGTCGAGTTGGGTTGGATATAAAACAACGATAGTATATTTTGATGTAAGAGAAAGAGAACAAGGAAAAACAAAATGGTCAATAAGATCTTTAATAAAATATGCTATAAGATCTATAACTTCTTACTCAGCATTACCAATGCAGCTTGTTACAATAGTAGGAGTAATAACATTTATAATTTCTATAATTTTAGGAATAGATACACTTTACAGCAAACTTAGTGGACAATCTTTAGAAGGTTTCTCAACAGTAATTTTACTACAATTATTTACAAGCAGCGTTATAATGTTTAGTCTTGGAATAATAGGATATTATCTTTCAAAAATATATGAGGAGATAAAAAATAGACCAAGATATATTGTTCAAGAGGTAATAAGACAAAAGCAAAGGAGAAAAGATGAAAAATAGTTTAAGATGGCATCAAGTTAAAGATAAAAAGATTTATATACTTATTTTTGCTATTCCAGCATTGTTAATGTTTTTTGCGTATGCTATAAAAGGAGTTCATCCATTTGGAGATGAATCAGTATTAGTACTTGATTTAAATGGACAATATGTATATTATTACGAATATTTAAGAGATGCTTTTTGGGGAGAAAAAAGTATAATATATTCGTGGAGTAGGAATTTATCTGGAGAAATGTTTGGAATTGTAGGATATTATTTAGCAAGTCCATTTATGATAATTCCAATATTGTTGCCACGTTCAATGATGTTATTTTCAATAGAGCTGATGCAAATTTTTAAAATAGGAACAGCAGCAGTAGCATTTGCATTTTACATAAAAAATAGAAGAGCAGCAAAAATAAATACAACAATAATTTTTTCAATATTATATTCATTAATGTCATATTGTATTGTACAATTAATGAATCCAATGTGGGTTGATGGATTAGTATATTTACCATTTATAGTATATGGAATAGAAAAATTAGTTGATGAAGGAAAAATGTCTTCATTTATAATACCACTTGGATTAATGTTTATAGCTAATTTTTATATAGGATATATGATAGGAATTTTCTGTGCTATATACTTTATATATTATGTGTTTGGAAAAGAAAGTTTTGATGGAGCAAAAAAATTCTTAATAAGTTGTTTGAAATTTGCAATATCTGCTATTGTATCAGTAATGCTATCGATGATAGTTTTATTGCCAGTATATAATTCACTCAGTTTAGGAAAATTTGAATTTACAGATCCAGATTTTAGTTTGAAAACACAATTTACTTTTATGCAGTTTTTAACCAAACTTTTGCCATATAGTTATGACACAGTAAGGCCAGAAGGTTTACCAATTGTATTTTGTGGCACATTAACATTAATATTAGTACCATTATATTTTTTAAATCAAAATATAAAAGCAAAACAAAAAGTCTCAAGCGGAATTTTGTTAGGTGTAATGTATTTATGTATGTATTTAAGCACAGTAGATATAGCATTTCATGGATTCCAAGTTCCAAACTGGTTGCCATATAGATATTCATTTATATTTTGTTTTATAATGCTTGTATTAGCAGCACAAAGTTTAGATAAACTTACAGGAATTTCGTTTAAACAAATAGGAGGAACAGTTGCAGTAATTGCAGGTTTTCTTATTTATTTTGAGCATCAAGATTTTAAATATCTTGATCCATTAAAAGCAATATTAAGCTGTATGATACTTGTTATTATATATGGTGTGTTATTATTTATAATAAAAAAATATAAAAGAAGTTATTGGTGGATAGCAGTTGTACTGCTTGTTTGTGGAGAAATATATACTGTAAATTTCTATGAGCTAAAAGCTATAGACCAAGATGTTGTTTACAGCACATATTCATCTTATCAAAATTATATTAAAGATGGCAGAAGTGTTGTTGAAAAAATAGAAAAACAAGATGACGGATTATATCGTAGTGAGAAAGTGTTCCATAGAACAGTAAATGATCCGATGGCATTTGGTTTAAAAGGTATTTCTCATTCAAGTTCAACTATGAATAGTCCAATAATAGATACTTTAGGTAAATTAGGTTTTACTTCAAGAGGCCATTATACAAAATATAATGGTGCAACTCCTGTTACAGATTCATTGCTTGGAGTTAAATATGTTTTAAGCAAAGATAAACCAGTTCAAAATTATCAAGAATTCTTTAAACAAAAAAATATTGGTGTATATAAAAATTCAAATGCATTGTCTATAGGATATATGGCTAATAAAAGTATATATGATGTTTATTTTGAAAAAGATCCTTTTATGAACCAAAATCTTTTGATAAGTAATATGGTTGGAGATACTACAAAACAACCTTTTAAAAGAATATATTCTGATTATGTTGATTATGAAAATATAACTGTTGAGTTTGTTGGTGAACATACAAAATATACTCCAGAAGTAAAAGGTCAAAATGCACATATTGAGTATAAATTAACTGCACCTACTGATGATATGATATATTTATTTTTCCCAACAGAATATGAAAGAGAGTTTAATTTATGGGTTAATAAAGAGTTTATATCAGTTTATTATGAAACAGAAAATTATTGTATAATGCCTGTTGGAAAATTTAATAAAGGTCAAGAAATTTCTGTTATGGTTTCTCCATTAAAAGATGAAATTTATATGCAAGATCAGTATTTTTATTATCTTGATCAAGAAATTTTTGATAATGCAATTTCTAATTTAAAACAAGGTGAACTTAATATTATTAAGCATTCTGATACATTTATTAAAGGTGAAATAGCAGCAAAAGAAGATGGTGTTATGTTTACATCAATTCCATATGAAAAAGGTTGGACTGTTGAAGTTGATGGAAAAGAAGCTGATATAGAAAAACTTTCAACTGGATTTATTGGAGTTGAGCTTAAAAAAGGAATACATGAAATTACAATGAGATTTTTGCCTGATTATTTTATAGTAGGTATTATAATTAGTATAATAGGACTTATTTTAATTGTTGTAATTATTATTTTGGAAAAAAGATCAAGTAAGATACTGCTAAATCAATTGCACAGTGTGAAAAGTAAAAAGGAGTAAAAATGTTAGAGGATAAATATTATAAAATAATAAAAATTGAAGGTGAGTATGCTACACTTAAAAGAACAGATAAAGAAGAGGAAGATTTGTTTATAGCTTTAGCGTTATTGCCATTTGGTGTAGATATAGACACAAAACTATTGTGGAAAAATCTTGAGTATACTGTTTTAGATTAAGATTGATAGTTTTATAGTTATTTAAAATTAGTATATCGATAAGATTACTTTGAAAATTTCAAATTTTAAATATTAAAATAAAAAATAAGGGGCTTCTAAAAAGAAGTCCCTTATTTTCATTTGTCTATATTATTTCTCAGCGTATTCTGAAATCATTTTCTTAACCATTTGTCCACCGATTGATCCAGCTTGTTTTGAAGTTAAATCACCGTTATATCCTTGTTTAAGTGTTACGCCTACTTCGTTTGCTGATTCCATTTTCATTTGGTTTAACTTTTCTTTAGCTTGTGCTGAATAGTTTGAATTCATGATTAACACTCCTTTTTATTTGATATTTTTCTTTCGGGGTTTGTATTAATAGTATATACTTAAATATCAAAATATATTAGAGGTAATGTTTATAAAATCTGACAAAAAATATAAAATTTTTTAAAATAAAAATTGAAATTAAAATAACCAAATTAAAGATATTATAAATCGTCAGGCGAGAATTTTTGCATGATTTTAAGAGCAGTGTTAATACCATCAACAGCAGCACTCATAATACCACCAGCATAACCAGCACCTTCGCCACAAGGATACAAATTTTTAGTAGAAACAGATTGATTATCACTAAGTCTATTAATTCTAACAGGACTAGAAGTTCTAGTTTCAGGAGCAGTCAAAATAGCATTATCATCTTTAAAACAATTCATTTTTGTAGAAAAATTATTAATACCAATTTGAAGCATATCGTAAATAGTTTGAGGAAAAATATCTTTAAAATTACATTCAGCAACACCAGCACTATAAGAAGGAGCAACATTTTTGATAGCAAATTTATTTTTTCCTAAAAAAGCACCAGTTGTGGTAATAGGAGCGCAGTAATTAGATCCAGCAATTTTAAAAGCATTTTCCTCAATTTTTCTAGCAAAATTCATACCATCAAGAGGAGCATTACCAAAATCTTTTTGAGAAACAGAAACAACAACAGCGCTATTAGCATTTTTCTGATTTCTAAGATATTCACTCATACCATTAGTAACAATAGTATTTTCTTCGCTAGAAGAAGGAACAACAAATCCACCAGGACACATACAAAAAGTATAAACGCCTCTACCTTCTTTATTTCTATAAGAAAGTTGATATTCTCCATGAGGTAAAAACGGATTACCAACATGTTTTCCAAAAAGACTTTTATCAACATCTTCTTGAAGATGTTCTATTCTAAAACCAACAGAAAAAGGTTTGTTTTCAATATAAATTCCTTTATCTAAAAGCATTTTAAAAGTGTTTCTAGCGCTATGACCAATAGAAAGAATAGTCGCTTGGCATTTTATATTTTTATCTTTTGTAGAAATTTCTTTAAGAATATTGTTTTCAATTTTTAAATCAGTAATTTCAGAATTAAAATAAACTTTTCCACCAAGCTCAATAATTCTTTCTCTGATAGCTTTAACAATTTTTCTTAAATTATCAGTACCAATATGAGGTTTGGCTTTTGTTAAAATATCAGGTGTAGCTCCAAACTCAACAAATTTTTCAAGAACATATCTACAAAGTGGATCTTTAATACGTGTAGTTAATTTACCATCTGAAAAAGTTCCAGCTCCACCTTCACCAAATTGTACATTTGAATTTGTGTTTAGTTTTTTATTTTTCCAAAAGTCTTCAACAGATGAAACTCTTTCATCAATAGCTTGGCCTTTTTCAAAAATCAATGGTTTATATCCATTTTCAGCAAGAACAAGTCCAGCAAACATCCCAGCAGGACCAAAACCAATAATAGCAATCTCACCATTTTTTTTAACATTGCCAATAACAGGATCAAGCTTAGTATTTTCCACAAAAGAACAATAAGCATTTTTTTGTGATAAAATATATTCATCTGATTTATTTTTTAAAGTTAACATTACAGAATGAACAAAATGGATATTATTATTATTCCTAGCATCTAAGGAAGTTTTATAAATATCAGCAATTTCGATTTCATTTTGATCAATTGAAATTTTTTTAATAGCTTTATTAATAATAGAAAATTTGTCTTCATTAAGAGATGACTTTATTTGAGATACAATAACAGGCATAATGCTCCTTTGTTTAGTCTTTTTTAGAAATTTTTATAGTAACAGTATGAGATCCATTAATCCAAACATTATTATAATAAGGAGAATATATATTTACAGGAGCGTTATAAGTTGTTTCTTTTAGGTCAATATCCAAAAGATCAATTTCACCAACAAAATCTTTAGATGAAATTTTATCAATAATATTAGCAGGACCAATAACTTTAACTTGACTTATAGTATTAGTTTGAATAGTTGTATTATAATTATTTGGAGTGTTAATAGGAATTAATTTATCTGTTTTAAGAGAAATAGTTTTAGTTTTATAATTAGATAAAGGAAATTTAATAGAAATATCTTCATAACCAGAAAGGTTTTTATAATTGTCACCTAAATCAAGAGGTAAAACAAATTTTGAGCCGTTATAAATTCTATTAACATCAATATAACCAATATGAATTTCAGAAAGATTTTCTAAAGCAGATTTAGGAGCAGCGATAGTAATTTGATTATAATCCATCGTGTAAGGTAAAGAAGATAAATCAAAATTTTTAGGAACATTAATAAAATCAAATGTTAAAGGCAGCTCTTTTTGCAAATATATAGGAACATCAATAGATGGAGAAGGTTCACTAAAAGTGAAAGGAGTATTTTTAATAACAGTATCTCCATTATACAAAATATATTTTGTATCAGAAGTAGAAAAAGATTCAGTTAAAGTATCTTTTACAGTTGTTTTAAGAACAACATTTGTAATAGCTTCAACTTTTTGTTTTGGTCCAGAAATTTTAACAGTACTAGGTCTAGCAATAGCAGGTTCCATAATATATTCTTGAGTAGTAGAAATATTAGGAGCTTGAGCATCGATCATAAAAGTTTTTTCAGCTAAAGTATCAAAAGTTACTTTAACAGTTTTAGGATAAACTTCTTGAACTTCAAATTTTTTGTTATTTTTGCTAGTTACTTTCACGTTAAGATCGTATTCACCAGGTTTGTTAACATCTTCTATAACAACTTTAGCAATAAGATCATTAGAAGATAAATCTCCTATTTCATATCTTTTTCCTAATATCTTAACTTTAATTTCAGAAACATCTGTTGAAACAGGAGAAAGCATATAATCTTTTGCAATTGTTCCTTCTACAGTGATTTTTTGCAAAGGTACATTATTATAAGTTTGAACAGTTGTAGGATATAAAGTTATTGAAAAAATAAACCATATTAATATAGCTAAAATAAAAGCTTTTACAGCAAGAAATAAGTCTTTAGGTCTAGTTTTTCTAAAATTTTTTCTCATATTAATTTTTGTTCCTCCACAAAATGTTTTTAAAATCCACTCTATGCTTAGTTTCAGGTTGTTTTTCAGGAATTATTTCACGTCTAAGATGTGTTAATAAATTCTCTTTAGTAAAACCTTTAGTAAGCTGACCATCTTGAGCAATAGAAATAGAACCAGTTTCTTCAGAAACAATAATAATTATAGCATCAGAGTTCTCACTCATTCCAATACCAGCACGATGCCTAGAACCAAGTTTTTTATTTATCAATTCTTCTTTTTGTGGTTTTGGCAGAAAACATCCTGCAGCAAGAATAATGCCTTCACGTATAATTACAGCTCCATCATGTAAAGGTGTATTTTTATAAAAAATATTTTCAAGTAAAGAAGAACTTATTTTTGATTTTAATATAGTTCCAGTATCAATTTGTTCTCCAAGTTTAGTTTGTCTTTCAATAACAATAAGAGCACCTGTTTTTGTAGAAGCAAGATTAACAGTTGCTTCTGTTATAGAATTTATAGCATGATACCAAATATCGTAATTTGGCTCATGCTGATCATTTCCTATAGAAAAAACATTAAATTTAGAAACTTTTGTTCTACCAACTTTTTCAAGCATTCTTCTTAGTTCTGGTTGGAACATGATTAATATAGCGATAATACCCCATTCAAAAAAGTTTTGTAGCAAAAATCCCATTGTTTTAAGTTTAAGCTGTCTAACAATAAAATAGGCTATGCAAATGAAAACAATACCTTTTGTTAATTGTTGAGCTCTAGTTTCTCTAATCATTTTTATTGCTTTATATAGTAATAAAGTAAGTATAAGAATATCTATAATGTCAGCAAATTCTATTGTTTTAACAATATTCAAAATATTTGCAAAAAAATCTTGAACATATTCCATATTACACTTCCTTTATTTTTAGTATTTTAAACACATACTTAATTTTACCACATTATTAGGATTATTCAAGCTATTTTTAATAATTTATATTATTTTTTTTATAGCATTTATTAATCTATCAACTTCTGCAAAATTGTTAAATACAGATGGAGCAAATCTAACTACTCCAATATCTGATGTTTCTAAGGTTTGATGAGCTAAAGCAGCACAATGAAATCCAGCTCTTAAACCAAAACCACATTCATTTAGGTATTGTGAAACCTCAATAGAATTAAAATTTTTGATATTAAAAGCTACAATAGGAGCATAAGTTAAAGTTGGTTTTCTATATATAATAATATTTGGATTATCTTTAATTTTATTTATAAAATAATTACATAATTTATTTTCATGGCTGTGTATTTTATCAATACCTTTATAATTAATAAAATCTATTCCTGCTCCAAGAGAGATTATTCCAAGAGAATTTGGAGTTCCACTTTCAAATTTTTCTGGTAAAAATGGAGTTTGTTCAAGTTCTTTTGATGTTGCTCCAGTTCCGCCTTGTATTAATGATTCAAAATCAAAATTTCCATCTGTCATTAAAATACCTGTGCCAGATGTTCCAAAAAGACCTTTATGACCAGCAGTACATAAAATATTAAATCCATCATTCATTGTTATAGGCAAAACTCCACATGCTTGAGCTCCATCAGCAATATAGCAAATATTATAATATTTACACATTTCACCTATTTTTTTATAAGGCATAATTTGGCCAGTAACATTACTAGCAATAGTAGTAACAACAGCTTTGGTATTAGTACTAATTAAAGATTCAATATTATTAAGTGTTACTTGATCATTATTAGAAACTTGAGCAATACTAAAACTACATCCATTTTTTGAAAGATTATAAGCAGGTCTAGACACAGCGTTATGTTCCATAGAAGAAATTATTAAATGTCCATCTCGTCCCATAATACCTTTCATAGCGTAATTTAAAGCATGTGTGCAATTGAGTGTAAAAATAACATTTTCTATTTCACATTTAAAAAAATCAGCAATTTTTTCTCTTGTTTCAAAAATTTTTTCAGAGGTTAAAACTGATAATTTATGTCCACTACGTCCAGGATTACCTCCATATTTATTTAAAGCTTCAATAGCTTTTTGCTTTACAATTTTAGGTTTTGGAAATGTAGTGGCAGCATTGTCAAAATATATCATATGCTACCTACATTCGTATAATCTTTAACTTTAATATTTTCTGATTCTAAAACTTTTAAAATTGTATATAAATCATCTTTTATAATAATGCTGTAACCACAGCCTTTAGATAAGTCTTTAGGAGTTTTTGTTATTTTACAAAAGTATCCATAACTGTTAAGCAGTTTTTTTGCTTTAGCAGCATATGTTATTGAAGTAAGTGCAATTATAATTTTCCTTTCTTTATGCCAATTCATATTTTCACCTCTTATATGATTCTATGTTTTATATTATGCAAAAATGGTGAAAATGGTATTATAATGTCGATATAAGAAATAATAAGGAAAAGCTATTAATTAACTTTTTTTAATAATGTAACACAATGAGCAGATATTCCTAGCTTTTCTCCAGTAAAACCTAAGTTTTCTTCAGTAGTAGCTTTTACAGAAATGTTGTTAATATTAGTTTTTAAAACATTAGCTATATTTTCTCTCATTTTTTGAATATAAGGTGAAAGTTTTGGAGCTTGAGCAAGTATAGTACAGTCAATATTACTTATAGTATAACCTTTAGAATATATAATCTCATTTACTTTTTTAAGTAAAATCATACTATCAGCATTTTTATAATTTTCATCGTTATCAGGAAAATGTTTTCCTATATCTCCTAAAGCTAATGCTCCAAGCATAGAATCCATAATAGCATGAACAAGTACATCAGCATCTGAATGTCCAAGCAAACCAGTTTCGTGTTTGATTTCAACGCCACCTAAAATAAGTTTTCTGTTTTCAACAAGACGGTGAACGTCATATCCATGTCCAATTCTCATTAGTTATTCTCCTTATAAATAAATTTTGCTAGATTAATATCTTCTGGAGTTGTAATTTTTATATTAGAATATTCTCCTTTTGACATATACACTTTATGTCCTATAGATTCAACAAGTTGACAATCATCAGTAAAATCTAAATCATTTTTTACTGCGTTGTTCATAGCTGTAAAGTATATTTGCTTGTCAAATACTTGTGGAGTTTGAGTAATATATAAACTACTTCTATTTGGAGTTGAATCAATAAAATTATTATTAACAATTTTAATTGTGTCTTTTACAGGCACTCCAACAGTTGTAGCTTTGTATTTTATAGCATTATTAAAACAATCAGTAATAATTTTTTCTGAAACAAAAGGTCTGGCTCCATCATGAATAGCTATGTATTTGCTGTTTTTATTTACTAAAGATATTCCAGAAAAAACAGATTTTTGTCTTGTGTCAGAACCAGTAGTGATTTTAATTGGTTTATTAAATGTTCTAGTATTAATAAGATCTTTCAAATTTTCAAGTTGATTTTCGCATGTTACTATTATAATCTCATCTACTTGTTGTATATTGTCGAATTTTAATACTGAATGTAAAATTACAGGTAAATTGTTTAAAAGTAAGAATTGTTTGTCAATTCCTTGCATTCTTGAACTTTTTCCTGCACTTACTATTATTACTGAAAACATAGTCACACCTCAAAAAAATAAAATATATATACAATTATACATAAAAAGTTTCATTAACACAATGCTCCAAAAATACAAAATTTTAATAATAAAAAACACCACATGCTAGTTAAAGCACATGGTGTTTATAAAAAGAATTATGGGGGGTTAAAATTTTATGCTAGAGCTGTTTCAATTGCAGGAACTTCTGGTGTTTCATCAGTTTCGTTATGTCCAAGTCCAAGTACTGCTGCTTCAACACAACCATTAACAATAGCTTCAATTTGAGGAGTTATTTCAATTCCTGCAAGTCCTAGGCTGTCAAGTGTAAATTTAATAGCTTCAGTTTTTCTATCATCTTTTCCAATTTCACTAATTAAATATAATTGTTCTGCTTTTGAAACGCCTATTTTTGCGTATTCAATAACTTTATCAACAATGTTTATAGCAGCATTTTTAGGAAAAATTCCTTTTAATACTTCAACAACACTGTCTGCACCATTTATACCAATGTTTGCAGTGTTAAGAATTTCATTTGGATCTATTTTTTTCTTTTTAAAATAAGGAAATATAAATATTAAAATTGCAGTTACTACTGAGCAAATTGCTATGACTAATAATAAAATTTCTAAGTTTGACATTAATTTTTACCTCCGTTTTATAGTGTTTTTGATATTATAGATTAACTTTTGTTAGGAAAGCGTCTTTAAAACCAGCAGCTTTGATTTTTGCTAGATATGAATCTGCATTGTTTTTAACAGAAAATGCACCTACTTGAACTCTGTAAATAGTTTTTAATGGAGAAACAGGTTTTTCTTTAATTCCAAGTGTTTTTAATACAGCTTTTGCATATGCTCTTCCGAATGCTTTTTGCTCTGAAATTGTGTCAATTGCTCTGTAGTCACTTGTGTCAAGAAATGCTCCTTCTACTAATACTGTGGGTGCTTTTACATTTCTTAAAAATGCAAAATAGTCTTGTCCGCTAGATAACAATCTTGTTTTAACTCCACGGCTGTTTTGTCCAATTTTAATAACTTCTGATTCAAGATTTTTTGCAAGTGCAATTGAATTTCTAGAATATGAATTTGTTTGTCTGTATACTTCAAATCCATCTCCTCCGCCAGCATTGTTATGTATATCTAAAGCCAAATCAGGTCTAAAAGCGTTTGCTTCATTTATTCTTTGGTTTACATATTCTGTAACATCATTTGTTCTAGAAATTCCAACAATAACTCCTGCTCTTTCAAGTTCTTTCTTTAATTCTAGAGCCATAGTTAAATTTACATAACTTTCTTTCAGTCCGTTTGCACAAGCTCCTTTGTCTCTTCCACCATGTCCTACTCCGATAAATACTTTCTTCATTTTTTTCCATCCTTTCATTAATATGTTGTTGAAATAAAATTAATATTATATAAATTTAACTAATTACAAATTTATATAAACATTGTTTATTTGCTACAAATATATTGTACAATAAATATCATTTTTTGTAAATAGAATATAATATATTTTTCCATAAAACGCTAATTAATTATTTGTTAACATGCATGTTATTAGTTTGTTAATATGTTTATAAATAATATTGTAAAAAAATTAGCAAATTAGTTTATCAATTTAATACTTTTGGAAATTAATTTTGAAATTAGCAGAATCTTGCTATATTTTGGAAAATAAAACAACTTTGCTTGCAAAAAAAAAATGTGTATGATATAATTAATTGTTTATAAAATATGGTGTTAATGCTGCTTGGAAAGGGTTTTTTATGAGGATTTTGGGAATAGATCCAGGGTACGCAATAATAGGTTTTGGAGTACTTGATTATAATAAAAAAGATTTTTCTGTGGTGGAGTTTGGTGCGATAACTACTACTCCTGATATGTCTTTTCAGCAAAGACTAAAAACGATATTTGATGATTTAAATTATGTAATTGATAAATATAAACCTGATGTTATGTCAATGGAGAAACTTTTTTATAATACTAACCAAAAAACAGTTATTGATGTAGCGCAGGCAAGAGGTGTAATTTCTTTATGTGCAGTTAATCATGCTTTAGACTTTTTTGAGTATACACCTTTACAAGTTAAACAATCTGTTGTAGGTTATGGACGAGCTGAGAAAAAACAAGTTCAAGAAATGACTAGGCAGATTTTGAAATTAAAACAAGTTCCTAAACCAGATGATACTGCTGATGCTCTTGCTTTAGCTATTTGTCATGGGCATTGTGCTGGTTCTGTTGTTGCTAGACAACTTTTAAAAGGAGAATATAAATAATGATATACAGTGTTAATGGTAAGCTTATTCATAAAGATATTTCTATGGCTGTTGTTGAATGTGGTGGAGTTGGTTATGGTTGCAGAACTACATATTCTACTTTGCAACAAATTGGTTCTGTTGGAGAAAATGTGAAATTGCTTACTTATTTGAATGTTAGAGAAGATGCTATGGAGTTATTTGGTTTTGCTTCTGCTCAAGAACTTAATTGCTTTAAAATGCTTATTTCTGTTTCTGGAGTTGGTCCTAAGGCTGCTCTTACTATTTTGTCTGATACAAATCCTGAGAAATTTGCTATGACTGTTGCTTGTGGAGATGTTAAAGCTTTGACTAAGTCAAAAGGAATTGGTCCTAAAATGGCTCAGAGGATTATTCTTGAATTAAAAGACAAGATTGCAAAAGAACAGAAACTTATTACTTCTGGTGCGAAAATTGAAACTTCTCCTGTTCTTACTGGATCAGCTATTTCAGAAGCTATTTCAGCTTTAGTTGTTTTAGGTTATGCTCAATCAGATGCTACAAGAGCTGTTGCATCATTGCCTGAAAATAGTTCTACTGAAGATTATATTAAAGGTGCATTGAAATTACTTGCTAAAGGAATATAGATGTGTATTAATATTAATGAGTAATATGAGTTTTTTATTAATAGTAGAAAATACTTTATTAAAAAGTATATAAAAATTATCTGTAAAAGAAATATAAATAGTATATTGGTTTTAAAAGGAGTGAAAAGATGTTAGAAACTAGCGAATATGATTTTGAAAATAGGCTTGTTGCTCCAGAGGCTACAATAGAGGATGATGAAGATAGTTTTGATTTTTCACTTCGTCCTAAAACTTTAAATGAATATGTTGGACAAGAAAAAGTTAAAGAAAATTTGTCTATTTATATAGAGGCTGCTAAAAAACGTGGTGAACCGTTAGATCATGTTTTGTTATATGGACCTCCTGGACTTGGAAAAACTACTTTGTCAACAATTATTGCACATGAGCTTGGAGTAAATGTTAGAATTACTTCAGGTCCTGCTATAGAAAAAGCTGGAGATTTGGCAGCTTTACTTAGTAATCTTTCAGAAAATGATGTTTTATTTATTGATGAGATTCATAGGCTTTCAAGACAAGTTGAAGAAGTTTTGTATCCTGCGCTAGAAGATTATGCTTTAGATATAATAATAGGAAAAGGTCCATCAGCAAGAAGTATTAGAATAGATTTGCCTAAATTTACTTTGATAGGTGCGACAACTAGGGCTGGACAATTAACTTCTCCATTAAGAGATAGATTTGGAGTTATTTTAAGGCTCGAATTATATAGTCATGAAGAATTAAGAGATATAATAATGAGAAGTGCTGTTATATTAGGAATTCCATGTGAAAAAGATGGAGCAATGGAATTAGCAAAACGTTCAAGAGGCACACCTAGAATTGCAAACAGATTTTTAAAAAGAGTACGTGATTTTGCTGAAGTTATGGGAGATGGAAAAATCACAAAAGATATAGTAAAAATAGCTCTTGACCGAATGGATGTTGATCCATTGGGACTTGATAGTATAGATAAAAGAATGCTTGAAATGATAATAAAAGGATATGGAGGAGGTCCAGTTGGGCTTGAAACATTAGCTTCTGCGCTTGGAGAAGAAGCTGTAACACTTGAAGATGTGTGTGAACCGTATCTTATGCAGCTTGGATTTATAAGCAGAACTCCAAGAGGACGATGTGCAACACAATTAGCATACAAACATCTTGGCATATTAAAAGATGGTCAGACGTTTTTAAATTAATTAACTTTTAAGGAGATTGGATATGGGAAGATTATTTGGAACTGATGGAGCTAGAGGAGTAGCAATTACTGAATTAACATGTGAAATGGCAATGCAAATAGGACGTGCAGCTGCACTTGTATTAACAAAAGAAACAGCTCATAAACCAGTTATATTAATTGGTAAAGATACTAGAATATCATCTGATGTACTTGAATCAGCATTAGTAGCAGGAATATGTTCAGTTGGAGCAGATGCGAAAATTCTTGGAGTAATTCCAACTCCAGCAGTAGCGATGCTGGTTAAAAAATATAATGCAGATGCAGGCGTTATGATATCAGCTTCACATAATAGTGTTGAATTTAACGGAATAAAATTATTTTCAAATACAGGTTTTAAACTTAATGATGAAATAGAAGAAGAAATAGAAAGACTTATTTTAGATAATCCAGAAGAAATTGTATTAAAAGAAGGCACAGAAATAGGAAGAATATATCATGAAAAAAATGCTGTTTGGGATTATGTAAGATATGTAATGAAAACTATTGATGGTGATTTAAGAAATGTTAGAGTTGCGATAGATTGTGCTAATGGTAGTGCAAGCGAAACAGCAGTTAAATTGTTTAAAGGGCTTGGAGCAAGTTGTGTATTTATAAACAATGAGCCTGATGGAACAAATATAAACAAAGAATGTGGATCTACATATATGTCTCAATTGCAAAAATGTGTTGTGGATAATAAATGCCATATTGGACTTGCTTTTGATGGAGATGCTGATAGATGTTTGGCAGTTGATGAAAAAGGTGAGATTGTTGATGGAGATAAAATGTTAGCAATTTTTGCGCAGTTTATGAAAAAAACAAGTCAACTTAATTACAATGCAGTAGTAGTAACTGTTATGTCTAATTTAGGATTTTTCAAATTTGCAAAAGGTAATAATATTTTAGTAGCAACAAGTGGAGTTGGAGATAGATATGTTTTAGAAGAAATGAAAAAAGGTGGATATAACCTTGGTGGTGAACAATCTGGACATATAATTTTCCTTGATGAAGCAACAACTGGAGATGGACAATTATCAGGAGCAAAATTATTGTTTATTTTAGCTCATACATCAATGAAAATGTCTGAATTATCAAATATAATGCAAGCATATCCACAAGTTCTTGTAAATGTTAAAATAAAATCTGAGCATAAAGGTAAATGGAATTACGATGAAAAAGTAAAAGAGACAATAGGTTTTTATAATGAAAAACTTGGAGAAGACGGAAGAGTGCTTGTAAGAGAATCAGGAACAGAACCGTTAATAAGAGTAATGCTTGAAGGTAAAATACAAGGACAAATTGAAGAATATGCACAAAACATAGCAAAAGTTATAAGAGAAGGATTTGGAGAATGAGAATAGCAAACGGTTGGGAAGAATACAAAATTGTAGATACATCGGATAATGAAAAGCTTGAAAGATGGGGAGAAATAGTATTAATAAGGCCTGATCCTCAAATTATTTGGAAGTCAGCACATAAGTCTGATTTATGGAATAATGCACATGCACATTACCATCGTTCTAATAAAGGCGGAGGAGAATGGAGCTATAATAAAAAGTTTAAAGACAGCTGGGTAGTAAAATACAAAGATTTGTCTTTTAATATAAAACCAACAGGTTTTAAACATACTGGATTGTTTCCTGAACAAGCAGTAAATTGGGATTTTATGATGGATAAAATTAAAAAAAGTAAAGATGAAGTAAAGGTACTTAATTTATTTGCTTATACTGGTGGAGCAACTTTGGCTTGTTCAAAAGCAGGAGCGAAAGTAACACATGTTGATGCATCAAAAGGAATGGTATCTTGGGCAAGAGAAAATGCGACTTTGTCAGAACTTGATAAAAATCCAATAAGATGGCTTGTTGATGATTGTGAAAAGTTTGTTCAACGTGAAATAAGGCGAGGAAATAGATATGATGCAATAATAATGGATCCACCTTCATATGGAAGAGGACCTGGTGGAGAAGTATGGAAACTTGAAGATAATATTTATGATTTAGTAAAACTTTGTAGTAAAGTTTTAAGTGATAAACCATTGTTTTTTATTCTTAATAGCTATACAACAGGTCTTTCACCATCTGTTATGGCTTATTTATTATCAGAAACAATTGGGACAAAATATAAAGGTAAAGTTAGTGCTGATGAAATTGGATTGCCTGTTGAATTAAGTGGATGTGCGTTGCCATGTGGTTCAACAGCAATTTGGGAAAGTTACGAAAGGTAATATATGAGCAATATAATAAGTGCTGAAGATGTTTATTTTAGTTACTCAAATGAACAACAAGAAGATGTTAAAGCTGTTAAAGTATTAAAAGGAGTTACGCTTGATATAAAAAAAGGTGAATTTGTTGCGATACTTGGACATAATGGATCTGGTAAATCAACATTTGCAAAAATGATAAATTCAGTAAATTTGCCAGATAGCGGGACTGTTTATGTTAATAATATGAACACTGCTGATGAAGATAAGCTTTTTGATATACGTCAAACTGTTGGAATGGTTTTTCAAAATCCTGATAATCAAATTGTTTCAACAATAGTTGAAGAAGATGTTGCATTTGCTCTTGAGAATCTTGGCGTTGATCCAAAAGAAATAAGAGAAAGAGTTGACGAAGCTTTAAAAATTGTTAATATGTATGAATATCGCAATCATGCTCCACATAAACTTTCTGGTGGTCAAAAACAAAGAATTGCTATTGCTGGAGCTATTGCTATGAAGCCTGATTGTATTGTTCTTGATGAACCTACTGCAATGCTTGATCCTAAGGGCAGAAATGATGTTATAAACACAATAAAAACTTTGAACAAAGAGTCTGGTGTGACAATTGTTCTTATAACTCATTATATGGAGGAAGCTGCCGGAGCTGATAGAGTTGTAGTTATGGATAATGGAAATGTTTTGATTGATGATATTCCACAGAAAGTTTTTTCTCAAGTTGAAAAAATGAAAAAGGTTGGTCTTGATGTTCCTCAAGTAACAGAACTTTGTGATTTTCTAAATCAAAATGGATATGATATTGGAACTGATATAATAACAGAAGATGAATGTGTTGAAAAAATAATAGAATTATTTGAGAAAGTGAAAAAATAAAAGTTTTTTAGCTTATTGTATAAATCGGAGGACTAATTTTGGCGATTATTAAAACCGAAAATCTCACATATGTTTATGGAGAAGGAACACCTTTTAAAAAAACAGCTGTAAATGATGTTAATTTAGAGATAGAAAAAGGAGAAATTGTTGGCGTTATTGGTCATACAGGATCAGGAAAGTCTACTTTAATACAACATTTTAATGGATTATTAAAACCAACTTCAGGTAAAATATATATTGATGGAACTGATTTGTGGGCTGAAAAAACAAATTTGCAACAAATTAGATTTAAAGTTGGGCTTGTATTTCAATATCCAGAATATCAACTTTTTGAAGAATCTGTTTATAAAGATATAGCGTTTGGGCCTAAAAATATGGGACTTAATGAAGAAGAAGTTCATAAAAGAGTTATGGAGACTGCAAAACTTGTTGGATTAAATGAAGCTAAGCTTGAAAAATCACCATTTGAACTTTCTGGAGGACAAAAAAGAAGAGCTGCAATTGCTGGAGTTATGGCAATGGAGCCTGAAGTTTTGATTTTAGATGAACCTACTGCTGGGCTGGATCCAAAAGGACGTGACAAAATCTTAGGTCTTATAAGAGAGTATCATCAGGAAAAAGGAAATACAGTTTTGTTAGTTTCACATAGTATGGAAGATGTGGCTAAAAACGCATCAAAAATTTTAGTGATGAATAATGCTAATTTGTTTTGTTATGATACACCTCAAAATGTTTTTGCAAAGGCTGATGAGATTCAAAACATGGGATTATCTGTGCCTCAAGTTACAAGAGTTTTTAATAGATTAAGAAAAGCAGGAATTGAAGTTACAGAAGAAATATATACAATGAAATTTGCGAAAAAAAGATTACTTTCTCTTTTGCAAGAAAGAGAGGTAAAAGATGATTAAAGATATTACAATTGGACAATTTTTTCCTGGAAAATCATTTTTGCATAAATTAGATCCAAGGTTTAAAATAATTTTTACCACAATTTTTATAGTTTTAATTTTTGTTGCAAATAATATATATTCGTTGCTTGCAGGTGTTGTTTATGTAACAGTAGCTGTTATAGCTTCAAAAATTCCTATAAAAATGATTTTAAAAGGTCTTAAACCTGTTTTGCCTTTAGTTATATTTTCATCAGTTATTAATTTGTTTTTTATGAGTGGTGGAAAAATTATTTTTAAATTAGGTTTTTTAAAATTAACTACTGAAGGAATTGAATTTACTGTTTTTATGGCCATTAGAGTTATTCTTTTGATAGCTGGAACATCGTTATTAACATATACAACAAGTCCAATGGCTTTGACTGATGCAATAGAAAAATTGATGTCTCCTTTAAAAAAGGTTAAATTTCCTGTTCATGAACTTGCGATGATGATGACTATTGCTCTTAGATTTATACCAACTTTAATTGAGGAAACAGATAAAATAATGTCAGCTCAAAAAGCAAGAGGAGCAGATATAGAATCTGGTGGACTTGTAAAAAGGTCTAAAGCACTTATACCAATTTTGATTCCACTTTTTGTTTCAGCTTTTAGAAGAGCTGATGAACTTGCACTTGCAATGGAATGCCGTTGTTATCGTGGCGGAGAAGGAAGAACTAGGCTTAAACAGCTTAAATCAAGCGTAATAGATTATATAATGCTTATTTATCATTGTTTATTTATTGCAGCAATTATTGTAATTAATATTTTATTTTAAGGAATGAAAATGCGTAATTTTAAAGTTTTAATGCACTATGATGGAAGTTCATATCATGGATTTCAAAGGCAAGAAAATGCTTTGGCAATACAACAAGTTATTGAAGATACATTAGAAAAGATTCTAGGACAAAAAACTATAATTTATGGTTGTTCAAGAACTGATACTGGAGTTCATGCAAAGGAATTTTGTTTTAATTTTTTTAATGATAATTCTATTACATGTGATGGAGTTGTAAGATCTTTAAATAATTTATTGCCAGATGATTTAGGAATTAAATCTTGTGAAGAAGTAGATGAAGATTTTCATGCAAGATATGATTGTAAAGCTAAAGAATATGAATATATAATTCATAATAGTAATATAAAAGATCCTTTTTTATATAAACGTTGTTATAGATATGGTGTTAAAATAGATGAAAACCTTATGAATGAAGCAGGTAAAAAATTTATTGGAACATACGATTTTAAAAGTTTTTGCTCTACACATTCTGTAACATCAGACACAGTTAGAACAATATATGATTTTAGTGTAAGACGAAAAGATGATTTGGTTATTATAAAAGTAAAAGGTGATGGATTTTTATATAATATGGTTAGAATTATGGTTGGAACACTTATTTTTGTTAATGAAGGTAAGATAAGTGCTGATAAAATACCTAGTATAATTGATGCAAAAGATAGAACTAAAGCAGGTAAAACTGCACCAAGTACTGGACTTTTTCTTAATCATGTTTATTATTAATAGAAATTTGAGGAGGCAATCTTTTGAAAAATAACGTCAAGGACTTTCAAGAATTAAGGAACAAGAAAAGAAAACGTAGACGCAGAAAAAAATTGCTAATTTTCTTTTTAATTGTTATATTTGGATTTACTTCTTATTTTACACGTGGAACGTGGTTACCTGCAATTGATGGAATGATATATAAAATTAGATATTGCAGTAAAAGTAAAGATATACTTCAAAAATTTCCGATACAGTTATCTTCAAGTTCAAAATATGATCTGCAAACGCTTCAAGACAAAGCAGTTTTGCTCACAGACACTAATTTGACTTTGTATAATATAGATGGAACTGTTTCGCAAAATATACAACATCAAATGTTAAATCCAAATCTTATATGTAAAAATCAAAGAGCGCTTGTGTATGATATAAGTGGAAATAGATTAATTATGCAAAGCAGAAGTAAGACGATGTATACTAAAAGAATTGATGATACAATTATTTATGCAAATATAAGTGATAAAGGATATGTTGCAACAGTAACATCTTCAGATACGTATTCTTCACTTTTAACTATATATAATAAAAATGGTGATGAGATATTTAAATCGAATTTGAAAGATAAAGTATTATCAGTGCATTTTAATAGAAATAGCACAGAGTGTTTTGTTTCTACAATGCTTATTCAAGCTGGAGATTTTTATACAAAACATTATAAATTTAACTTTAGGAAAGAAAAAGAAGTTTGGTCTGGTGAAAAAATAAAAACTGTTGCTATAAGTGGAAATGTTATGTCAAGTAGAAATCTTGCATTAATTGGTGATATGCAGTATAATGTTATATCAACAGAAGGAAAAAATATTTTTACATATAAATATGATAATGAGTTTTTAGATTTTTCTTTTAATGATAATTTTTCTGCAGTGTTACTTAAAAGTGATCAAAGAAGAACTAAGGAATTGCTCATTATTAATAAAGAAAATAAAGTTAAACGTATACATGTTGATAGCAGTGCTATTAAAATAAAAGTATTTGGTAAAAAGATATATGTTTTGAATAAGAAAAGTGTTCAAGTATATTCTGATAAAACTAAATTGTTAAAAACTATTGATTTAGATAATGGTTATACTGATTTTACAATTGTATCTAATCAATTATATTTATTAAAATCTGGTGAATTAAGCTGTATAAAAATTTAATTTTAGGAGGTCAACATGGCATTAGTATTTGATATTGGACTTTTAGCTATTATATGTTTAGGATTTGCAAGAGGTAGAAAAAATGGATTTGTAAAAACTATTATTATGTTGATTGGTTACATATTAGCTGTTGGTGCTGGACTTTCTAGTAGTAGAATTATTGCTAATTCTGTTTATGATAAATTTATTAGTTCAAAAGTTGAAAAAGTTGTTTATAATGCAGTAAAAGAAGTTGATACTAGTAAAATAGTTAGTGATATAATATTAAAACAAAATTTAGGAATTAATATTTCTAAAGATAAAGTTAATGATATTATTAAAAGTGGAGGAGATTTTACTAAGAATTTAGCTGAATATGCTCAAAAAAAAGGTATTGCTATTGATGAATCTGAGATAAATTTGAAATTAAATTCTGATACAAATAAAGAAGCTATGCAAAAGGAAATTAAAAAACATGTTCCCGAAAAAATGGTTTTTAATGTTGAAAAATTAATTCAAGACAATACTGAAAAAGCTAATTTGGTTTCTGTTATGGCTAATCCGGATAAAAAGGTTGTTTCAAGACAATTATCAAATATGATTGCGAAACCTGCAATTATTCCAATAGTTCAAATAGCGGCATTTATAGTAACTTTTATAGTATTGATGATTGTTATTCGTATAGCAGTTAGACTTATTAATAAAGTAATTTCACACACACCTGTTGTAGGAACTGTGAATAGGTTTTTAGGTGGTATATTAGGTATTTTAAAAGCAGCAGTAATAATACTTATATTGGCTAATATAATAAAATTAGTATTCTATGCTGCAGATAAAAATGTTGATATAATAGATCAGACAGTACTGTTTAAACACATATTTAATTTAAAGTTGTTCTAAGTATAATATTAAATCTTAGAATATATAGAGTTGGAGGAATTTATGCTTTGTACTAGATGTAAGAAACGCCCAGCTGTTGTATTTATAACTGCTATGCAAGGTGAAGAAAAGAAAAATGAAGGATTGTGTCTTGTGTGTGCAAAGGAAATGGGTATTCCACAAGTTAATGATTATCTTCAACAAATGGGAATTACTGATGATGACCTTGAAGTTTTTTCTGATCAATTGATGGAACTTACAGATGGAGAATCATTTGAATTTGGTGGATCAGAAACTATGCCATCATTTTTAAGTAATTTATTAGGAGGAAATCCTTTAACTCCAAAAGATGATACTCTAAATGAAACTGAAGATACTAGCGATAAAAAAGATAAAGAGAAAACTAAAAACAAAAAGACAGCAAAAAAAGAGAAGAAATTGAAATTTTTGACTGCTTATTGTACAAATCTAACTCAAAAAGCTAAGGATGGAAAGTTAGATAATATTATAGGTAGAGATAAAGAGATTTCAAGAGTTGTTCAAATTTTGTCAAGAAGACAAAAGAACAATCCTTGTTTAATAGGTGAGCCTGGAGTTGGTAAAACTGCTATTGCTGAAGGTATTGCTCAAAAAATTGTTCAACAAGATGTTCCTTTCCATTTGCTTGATAAAGTTGTTTATTTGCTTGATTTAACTGCTTTAGTTGCTGGAACTCAATTTCGTGGGCAATTTGAAAGCAGAGTAAAAGGATTAGTTGATGAAGTTAAATCCGAAGGCAATATTATTTTATTCATTGATGAAGTTCATAATTTAGTTGGAACAGGCGATAGTGAAGGCACTATGAATGCTGCTAATATATTAAAACCTGCACTTTCAAGAGGCGAAATACAAGTAATTGGTGCTACTACTTTTAAAGAATATAGAAAATATATTGAAAAAGATAGTGCTCTTGAAAGACGTTTTCAACCTGTTACTATTACTGAACCTTCAATAGAAGAAGCTATAACTGTTTTAAGAGGTATTAAGAAATATTATGAGTTTCATCATAAAGTTAAAATTTCTGATGAGAATCTTAAAATGTGTGTAATATTGTCTGAAAGATATATTAATGATAGATTTTTACCTGATAAAGCTATAGATTTGCTTGATGAAGCTTGTGCTGCTACTAGTATTAGAAGTCCTGAACTTGCTGAATTTGATAAACTTAACAATGAACTTAAGAAATATATTGATGAAGAAGCTGAGATTGAAGAAAGTGAAAATCGTGATTATGAAAAGCTTGCAACAATAAAAGCTAATTTATCAAAGACTAGAGAAAGATTAATTGAAGTTGAAGAAAGTATTAAAGATATATATGTAACAGATGCTGATTTGTCTAAAGTTATTGAGCTTTGGACTGGTATACCTGCTATAAAAATAATCGAAACTGAATTTAATAAGATTAAAAATCTTGAATCTGTTTTGAAATCAAAAATTATTGGTCAAGATGAAGCTGTTGGACTTGTTAATAAAGCTATTAGAAGAACTAGAGTTCAACTTTCTAAAAGACGTAGACCTGCGTCATTTATATTTGTAGGTCCGACTGGTGTAGGAAAAACTGAGCTTGTAAAAGTTTTAGCTCAAGAATTGTTTGATACAACAGAACCAATTATTAGACTTGATATGTCTGAATATATGGAGAAACATGCTGTTTCTAAATTGATTGGTTCACCTCCAGGATATGTTGGATATGATGAAGCTGGACAGTTAACAGAAAAAGTAAGAAGAAAACCTTATTCTGTTGTATTATTTGATGAAATAGAAAAAGCTCATCCTGATATAATGAATATTCTTCTTCAAATTCTTGATGAAGGCAAAGTTAATGATGCACAAGGAAGAAGTGTTTCATTTGAAAATACTGTTATTGTTATGACTTCTAATGCTGGATCTGCTGATAAAAATGTTGGAGTTGGATTTAATAAATCTGAAAAAGATATTTCAAAAGAAAAGGCGATGAAAGGTTTATCTGATTTCTTAAGACCTGAATTTATGGCTAGAATTGATGAGATTGTTGTGTTTAATCCTCTTTCTAAAGAAAGTTATGAGAAAATTGCTGGATTGATGCTTGACGAAATGAAAGAACCATTGGAGGAAAAATCAATTTCATTTAAATATGATGAAAAAGCATTGAAAAAAATTGCTGAGAAGTCATATGGCAAAAAATTTGGTGCTAGAGATATAAGAACTGTAATTAGAAAAGAAGTTGAAGATAAAATTGCAACATTAATTATTGATAGTGGAAATGAACCATTGTCTGCAATAGCTGTTACAGCTAACGACGAGATAGAAATTAGTTCGTTGTAATGTAAAATTTATGTGAATTTTATTAATGTTATTGACTTGATATATATAATGTGGTAAAATAAATGAGCCGCTTATGCTCGGCTTTGAAAGTTGAAATATTATTATTTCACGCCGATTGTAGCGAGTTTTATAGAAAAGGCAGGTGCCATAAAATGTACGCAGTTATTGAAACAGGTGGAAAGCAATACCAAGTTTCTGAAGGTGATGTTATCTTTATTGAAAAACTTGATGCTGAAGCTGATGCAAAAATTACTTTTGATAAAGTTATTGCTGTTGAAAACAATGGTTTTAAGGTTGGTGCTCCTTATGTTAAAGGTGCAACAGTTGAAGCTTCAGTTCTAAAGAACGGTAAAGCTAAAAAAATTACAGTTTTCACATATAAACCTAAAAAAGGTAAACAAAGAAAATTAGGTCACAGACAACCATATTCTCAGGTTAAAATTGAAGCAATTAAAGCATAATGATTATTGCTAAGTTTTTTTACAAAGATTCAAAACCTTGTGGCTTTGAAATAAAAGGTCATGCAGGTTATGGATATGAAGGCAATGATATTGTTTGTGCAGGCGTTTCTTCAGTTGTAGAGTATGTATGTAATACAATTACTGATTGTTTTAATATTGAAGCTGAAGTAGATGTTAATGATGATAAGATTCAATTAAAACTTCCTTATTCTGATGAAATTTCGGAAAAAATGCTTGATGGATTGTTGATGCATTTAAAATTTATATCAGAAGATTTTGAAGGGACTATTAAAATTACAACTTTGGAGGTGTAATAATGATTAGAATTAGTTTACAATTTTTCGCTCACAAAAAAGGTATGGGTTCAACAAAGAACGGACGTGACTCTGAGTCAAAAAGACTTGGTGCTAAAAGAGCTGATGGTCAATTTGTTTTAGCAGGAAACATACTTTATCGCCAAAGAGGAACACACATTCATCCAGGCGAAAACGTAGGAAAAGGTTCAGATGACACACTATATGCTAAAGTAAATGGTGTTGTACGTTTTGAGCGTTTAGGACGTGACCGTAAAAAAGTTTCAGTTTATCCTGAACAATAATTTCGGGAAAACATAAAATTAAAAATGAAATCCCGAACATAAGCTTCGGGATTTTTGTATAGTTGGGAGGAAAAAGAAATGTTCGTTGATGAAGCGAAAATATACATTAAAGGTGGTGACGGCGGAAATGGAGCTGTTTCATTCCATCGTGAGAAGTATGTAGCTTCAGGAGGACCTGATGGTGGAGACGGTGGAAAAGGTGGAGATGTTGTATTTTTGGTCGATGACAATCTTTCTACTCTGATAGATTTTAGATATAAAAGAAAATATGTAGCTCAAAATGGACAAGATGGTTCGTCAAGAAATTGTTCAGGCAGAGGTGCTCCAGATTTTGTTATCAAAGTTCCTAGAGGAACTGTTGTTAGAGAAGTTCAGACTAATAGAATTATTGCTGATTTGTCTGGAGATGAACCAGTTGTTATTGCTAAAGGCGGAAAAGGCGGAAAAGGTAATCAGAATTTTGCTACTCCAACAAGACAAATTCCTAGATTCGCTAAACCTGGTTTTCCTGGTCAAGAATTTAATTTGAAACTTGAACTTAAATTACTTGCTGATGTTGGTCTTGTAGGTTATCCTAATGTTGGTAAATCAACACTTATTTCTGTTGTGAGTGCTGCGAAACCTAAAATAGCAAACTATCATTTCACTACATTAACACCTGTTTTAGGAGTTGTTAAAATAGAAGAAGGAAATTCTTTTGTTATGGCTGATATTCCTGGACTTATTGAAGGTGCTAGCGATGGAATTGGACTTGGACATGAATTTTTAAGACATGTTGAGCGTTGTAGACTTATTCTTCATGTTGTTGATGTTTCAGGAGTTGAAGGCAGAAATGCTATTGATGATTTTGAAGTAATAAATTCTGAATTGGAAAATTTTAGTGAGGAGCTTTCTAAAAGACCTCAAATAGTTGTTGCAAATAAATGTGATATGGCTGATCAAGAGAAAATTGATGAGTTTAAACAATATATTGAAAATAAAGGTATGTTGTTTTTTGCAATTTCAGCTGCAACTACTCAAGGCACTAAAGATCTTGTTTTTGAAGTCTCAAAAGAACTTAAAAAATTGCCTCCAATTGTTGAATTTGAGCCACAACCATTTACTGATCAAGAGCTTGAAGATAGATTATTTGAGAAAAATAATAAATTTGAAATCACTGTTGAAGATGGAGTGTATATTGTAGATGCACAGTGGTTATGGAATATATTAAAAAATGTAGATATGGATGATTATGAATCATTACAATATTTCCAAAGAGTATTGAGAAATACAGGAATTATTGATAAATTAGAAGAAATGGGAATTCAAGAAGGAGATACAGTATCTATTCTTGATTTTGAATTTGATTATATAAGATAAAATGCTAATATTTTGGAGGTGTGAAGTATTAGAGTACATTTAGAAAAGCGTGAAGTTAATCAATATAGTCCACTTGCTTTGGCGTTTTTAGGAGATTGTATTTATGAACGTCTTGTTAGAGAAAAGATTATATTAGAAGGAAATCGTCCTGTTGGACAGCTTCATCAAATGACAATAAAAAAAGTTTGTGCTTCATATCAATCCAAAGCATTTGAAGCAATATTGCCTTTGCTAACTGAAGAAGAGGCTGATGTATTAAAAAGAGGCAGAAATGCTACTGGGACTACTGTTCCAAAGCATGCATCTGCTGTTGATTATAGGCGTGCTACGGCAATTGAGACTCTTTTTGGATATTTGTATTTAAAAGGAGAAGATGATAGATTAGATGAAATTTTCAATGCAGTTTGGTGTGTTGAATAATATAAATAAATTTTTTCAAAGGAGAAGATGCTATGTCAGGTCATTCAAAGTGGAATAACATAAAAAGAAGAAAAGCTGCAACAGATGGTGCTAAAGCTAAAGTTTTCACAAAAATAGGTAGAGAAATTACAGTTTGTGTTAAAGAGGGCGGACCTGACCCGAGCAATAACAGTAGACTTCGTGATCTTATTGCAAAAGCTAAATCTAATAATGTTCCAAATGACAATATAGATAGAGTGATTAAGAAAGCTTCTGGTGAAGGAGATAAAAATTCTTATGAGACTTTGGTTTATGAAGGATATGGTCCAAGTGGAATTGCAGTTATAGTTGAATGTTTGACTGATAACAAGAATAGAACTGCAGCTGATGTTCGTCATTATTTTGATAAATTTGGTGGCAAACTTGGTACAACAGGCTGTGTTTCATTTATGTTTTCTAAAAAAGGAATTATTGAATTAGAGCATTCTGGACAAGATGAAGATAAGGTTATGGAAGATTGTTTTGAAGCTGGAGCAGCTGATTTTAACATAGAAGATGGAGTTATTGAAGTTTCAACTGATGTATCTGATTTTTCTGAAGCTAGAGAAGCTCTTGAAAATTTAGGATATAAAATTATTTCAGCTGAAATTTGCCAAATTCCTGCTAATTACACAGCTATTACAGATGAAGATGCAATTAAGAAAATGAATTTATTGATTGAATATCTTGAAGATAATGATGATGTTCAAAATATTTATCATAACTGGGAAATGCCAGAAGATGAAGAATAATTTTATATTAAAGTATAATAAAAACTCCTACATTAATTTAATGTAGGAGTTTAATTTTTATTTTGTTATCCAATTTAAAAAGTTTGGAAAATTATCACGCCAACTTGATTCTGTATGAGTTCCTTTAGGTTCAAAAAAATATTCAATTCTATTTAATGAAATTTTCTTATCTCTTAAGACTTTTTCAAAAGATTCTGAACATTTCTTATAAACTTGTGGAAAATTTTTAATTTTATCATTGCTAGTTTCTTTTCCACCAACATAAATATAAAACTGTTCATTATGTGAAAAATCAGCAGTTTGCATACAGTTTAAAAAGTTTTCTTCATCTTCCCAAGAAGCTAATGAAAAACATCCTACTTTAGAAAAAGTTTTAGGATATTTTTGCATAATATACAAAGAAATAAATGCTCCAAGTGAACTTCCTGCGATAAATGTATTATTGAAATCTGATTTTGTTCTATAATTTTTATCAATATAATTTTTGAAATCTACAGCAAAATATTCTGAATAATCATCACCTTGACCACCAACATCATAATCAATATCTAAATATTTTTTTGCATGTGGTGATATCCAAGGCAAATATTCAAAACGTCTATCTTCATTACCATTATCAAGTGAAGCAATAATCATTTGAGTGTTATTTTTATCAAATATATTTTTAATGTCCCAACTTACTCCACAATAAGAACTTTTATCATCAAACAAATTTTGACCATCTTGCATATAAAGAACAGGATATCTTTTTGTATTATTTTCATCATATCCATTTGGCAGCAAAACTCTTGCTGTTCTTTTTTTATTTAATTGTGGAATATACACTTCAAAAATTTTAATTTCACTCATGTCATTTCTCCAAAATTATTTGTTTTCACCTACTACAGATACTTTTAAGAGATTAGTTTGTCCCCAAGATCCAAGTGGAACTCCTGCAGTAATTACAGTTATATCTCCATTAGACAATAAATTATGTTCTTTTGCAACTTCAATAGCATGATCAAATAAATCATCAGTATTTGTTTTTAAACCAACTAACAACGGAGTTATTCCCCATGATAAATTCATTTGTCTTAAAACAGTTTCATCAGTAGTACATCCAATAATAGGAGTTACAGGTCTGAATTTTGAAATCATTCTTCCTGTTGTTCCTGATTTTGTAACTGTTATAATTGCTTTTGCATCAAGATCATGTGCTGTTGTTACTGTTGCATGTGATATAGCATTTGCAATGTTATTATTTTCTTCACGTTCTCTTTTTGCAAATCTTGAATGATAATTAATATCTTCTTCTGTTGTTCTAGCTATTAAAGCCATTGTTTTCACTGTTTCAATAGGATATTTCCCAGCAGCAGTTTCTCCAGAAAGCATTATTGCGCTTGTTCCATCATAAATAGCATTTGCAACATCAGTAATTTCGGCTCTTGTTGGAATTGAGTTATTAATCATAGACTCTAGCATTTGAGTAGCAGTAATTACTTGTTTTCCAGAATTATAGCCTTTTTGGATAAGATCTTTTTGGATAGAAGGAATTTTTTCAAAAGGAATTTCAACTCCCATATCTCCTCTTGCAACCATTATTCCATCTGAGACTTCAAGAATCTCATCTATATTTGCAACACCATCAAGGTTTTCAATTTTTGCAATTATACGTGGATTTGTCCAACCAAGACTTTTTGTTAAATTTCTAAGATAAAGAATATCAGCAGCAGTTCTACAAAATGATGCAGCAATAAAATCAAATTGCATTTGTGCACCAAATTTTAAATCTTCAATATCTTTGTCAGAAATATAAGGCATAGATAATTTAACACCAGGAACATTAACACCTTTTTTATTAGATAAAACTCCTCCATGAACTATATCACAGATTATATCTGAACCACAAATATCTTTACAAATAAGCTCTATAGCACCATCATTAATAAGAATTTTTGTTCCAACACTAACATCTTTAGGAAGATCTTTAAAAGTAATAGAAACTTTATCTTTTGTGCCTTCAACATCATCAGTAGTAAGAGTAAATGTATCACCATCAACAATTGTAACAGGTTGATTATTTTCAAAAGTTCCAATTCTTATTTCAGGACCTTTTGTATCAAGCATTGTTGCGATAGGAAGGTTAAGTTCTTCTCTAAGTTTAACGATATCTTCAAATCTTTTTTTGTGCATTTCATAGTCAGCATGTGAAAAATTAAATCTTGCAACGTTCATTCCTTCAATCATAAGCTGACGCAAAACATTTATATCATCGGTTGCTGGACCTATTGTACATACAATTTTAGTTTTTCTCATAAATTTCCTCCAATATATTT
This sequence comes from Oscillospiraceae bacterium, assembly GCA_965226565.1. Taxonomy (GTDB): domain Bacteria; phylum Bacillota; class Clostridia; order Oscillospirales; family Ruminococcaceae; genus SZUA-444. The sequence continues at coordinate 485,987 of CBDDDI010000005.1, read as the reverse complement.
TTAAAACACTATATGTAAATTATACTTTTATATAAAAAAAAGTCAATTAATATAAGCAAAAACAAAGCAAAGTTATTACTAAATTCACATACTACTAAAAAATAAACTTGTAATTTTAATTATATTAACATACAATAAATAAATGTTAAAATATTGTTAATAGTTATTCTATATATATTTGAAACGAGTTGGTGTATTGTGTATAATGAAAAACGGAGGTAAAAATTATGAGAAAGATTTTATATTCGTTTAAAAATGTACTGTTTATTATTTTAGGAGTATTTTTTGTATATTTACAATTTTTATTCTTTAGACCAATGTTGAAAAATATTATTAATTTAGGTAATTTATCAGGTCTAATATTATCTTTTTTGTTTGCTTTAATTTGTTTTGCACATAAATATGTGTTTAATTTTATAAAAGAAAAGTATAATAACAAGATGTGCAAAATAATAATAAATATACTGATTGTATTGTTGATTATTGGTCTTGGTGTTTTGTCTTTTATAAATTATAATATGGTGAAAGCGATGAATGATTCTCCTAAAAATGGCGAAAATATGATTGTGTTAGGTTGTAAGCTTCATGGAGAAAGACCTAGTGAAATGCTTGTTGATAGGCTTAATGTAGCGAAAAATTATTTGAATAAAAATAAAAAAGCAATATGTGTGGTTTCTGGTGGACAAGGAGCAGATGAATCAGTTCCTGAAGCAGTGGCAATGAAAAAATGGCTTATGGAAAATGGAATTGATGAAAGCAGAATACTTGTTGAAGATAAATCAGAAAATACATATCAGAATATAAAATTGTCTATGGAATTGCTAAATGATGTAGAGTCAACAGAAAAAGTTGCAATTGCTACAGATGGATTTCATCAATTTAGAGCTCAGATAATAGCAGAAACTTGGGGAATAACAACAAAAGCTGTTAATGCTAAAACAAATCCTGAGTATGTTCCAACTTTTTGGGTGAGAGAATGGTTTGGAATAGTTAAAGACCATTTGTTTAATATAATAAATTAATGACTTATGGTATATAATAATAGAAATTAATGTAAAATAATTATGTAAAATTATATTGAATAGCGTGTTAAAAAAATAAAATGTGGATAAAAATAAAACAAATAAAAAAACATTGTATTATACTTGACATTTGGTTAATAGATAAGTATAATATTAAGGTATGCCAAAGGAATTTTTGGATATAGTTCTTAGGAAAGGAGAGAAAATATGCCTACATTTAACCAGTTAGTTCGTAAAGGAAGAAAAGTTCTTGAAACTAAATCAACAGCTCCTGCTTTGCAAAAAAGTTGGAACTCTATTAGAAAACAAGAAAGTGATGCTTCATCACCTCAAAAACGTGGTGTTTGTACTGCAGTAAGAACAAGCACACCTAAAAAGCCTAACTCAGCTATGAGAAAAATTGCCAGAGTAAGACTTACAAACGGTTATGAAGTAACAGCTTACATTCCAGGTATAGGTCATAATTTGCAAGAACACAGTGTTGTTCTAATACGTGGTGGACGTGTTAAAGACTTGCCAGGTGTGCGTTATCACATTATTCGTGGTACACTTGATGCTCAAGGCGTTGCTAAGAGAATGCAAGCTCGTTCAAAATACGGAGCTAAAAAACCTAAAGCTGGTGCAGCTAAATAAGTAGAACTCAATAAACCACAAAGATAAATGTGGGGCTTTTATATATATAGTGCCTCCATTGGTCTGACGTTTTTACGTGTTTGCTACTCGCAAACAGTGGATTTAAAACGAGTACCTATGATATCATTATGTGAAGGAGGGAAGCGAAGTGCCAAGAAGAGGTAAAATTACAAAACGTGATGTTTTGTTAGATCCTATTTACAATTCAAAAACAGTAACACGTCTTGTCAACAACATTATGCTTGATGGTAAGAAAGGTGTTGCACAAAAAATTGTGTATGGTGCATTCGAAATAGTTGCTGAAAAGTCAGGCAAGCCAGCGCTTGAGGCTTTTGAAGCAGCACTAGAAAATATAATGCCTAACCTTGAGGTTAAGGCTCGACGTGTAGGTGGAGCTACTTATCAAGTTCCAATGGAGGTACGTCCTGAAAGACGTCAAATGTTGGGATTAAGATGGCTTACAATATACTCACGTGCAAGAAATGAATCAACAATGAAAGAAAGACTTGCAGCTGAAATTCTCGATGCATTAAACGGTGTTGGTGGAGCTTGCAAGAAACGTGACGACACACACAAGATGGCAGAAGCTAATAAAGCATTTGCTCATTATCGTTTCTAAGATAGTACAAAACCAAACTAAAATAATGAGGAGGATATTATGCCAAGAGATGTATCACTTGAAATGACTCGTAATATTGGTATAATGGCTCACATTGATGCAGGTAAAACTACTACAACAGAGCGTATCCTATTTTATACAGGTGTAAATCATAAAATTGGTGAAACTCATGAAGGTGCTGCTACAATGGACTGGATGGAGCAAGAGCAAGAAAGAGGTATTACAATTACTTCTGCTGCTACTACTGCATACTGGAAAAGCCATAGAATCAATATTATTGATACCCCTGGCCACGTTGACTTTACAGTTGAAGTTGAGCGTTCTTTAAGAGTTCTTGACGGTTCGTTAACTGTTTTATGTGCTAAGGGAGGCGTAGAGCCACAAACTGAAACTGTATGGAGACAAGCTGATAAATATAAAGTACCAAGAATGGTGTACGTTAATAAAATGGACATTATGGGTGCTGATTTTTACAGAGTTGTATCTATGCTTCACGACAGATTAAAAACTAACGCAGTTCCAATTCAGCTACCAATTGGTGCTGAAGAAGATTTCATTGGAATTATCGATTTGCTTGAAATGAAAGCTTATATTTATGATGAAAATGATAAATTAGGAACAAAAATACAAGTAACTGATATTCCTGATGATATGAAAGAAAAAGCAGAGGAATATCGTTCACAAATGCTAGATGCTGTTGCTGAACATGATGAAGAAATCATGATGAAGTATCTTGATGGTGAAGAACTATCAATTGATGAAATCAAAGCATGTATAAGAAAAGCTACAATTGCTAACCAAATGGTTCCTGTTGTTTGCGGAACATCTTATAAAAATAAAGGTGTTCAAAAAGTTCTTGATGCAGTTATTGATTTTATGCCATCTCCTCTTGATGTTGATGACATTACAGGTGTTAATCCTGAAACAGATGAAGAATGTGTTCGTCCATCATCAGACGAAGAACCATTCTCAGCATTAGCATTTAAAATTGCTACTGACCCATTTGTAGGAAAACTTTGCTTCTTTAGAGTATACTCAGGTATTCTTAAAGCTGGTACAAGTGTGTACAACGCTACTAAAGATAAAACTGAAAGAGTTGGACGTATTCTTCAAATGCATGCTAATCACAGAAAAGACATAGAACAAATCTATGCTGGTGATATTGCTGCTTGTGTTGGTGTTAAATACACAACAACTGGTGATACACTTTGTGATGAAAGACATCCAGTTATTCTTGAATCAATGGAATTCCCAGAGCCTGTTATTAAGCTTGCTATTGAGCCAAAAACAAAGGCTGGTCAAGAAAAAATGGGTATTGCTCTTGCAAAACTTGCTGAAGAAGATCCAACGTTTAAAACATGGACTGATGAAGAAACAGGTCAAACTATTATCGCTGGTATGGGTGAACTTCACCTAGAAATCATCGTTGATAGAATGCTTCGTGAATTCAAAGTTGAAGCTAATGTTGGTGCTCCACAAGTTGCTTACAAAGAGACAATTAAAAATTCTGCTGACGTTGATTGCAAATATGCTAAACAATCAGGTGGTAAAGGTCAATACGGTCACGTTAAAATTAAGGTTGAACCTAATGTATCAGGTAAAGGTTATGAATTTGTTAACGCTATATCTGGTGGTTCAATTCCAAAAGAATATATTCCTGCTGTTGACGCTGGTATTAAAGGCGCAATGATGTCAGGTATTCTTGCTGGATATCCTGTTGTTGACTGTAAAGTAACACTTTATGATGGTTCTTACCATGATGTTGACTCATCAGAAATGGCATTTAAAATTGCTGGTTCTATGGCATTTAAAGATGCTATGAAAAAGGCAAGTGCTGTTATTCTTGAGCCAATTATGAAAGTAATTGTTATTGTTCCTGAAGATTACATGGGTGATGTTATTGGAGACCTTAACTCACGTCGTGGTCAAGTTCAAGGAATGGAATCAAGACCTGGTGCTCAACAAATTAATGCTTTAGTTCCACTTTCAGAAATGTTTGGTTACTCAAACGACTTGCGTTCAAAAACTCAAGGTCGTGGACAGTATTCAATGGAACCAGATAGCTATATAGATGTTCCTAAATCAATTGCTGAAAAGATTATGAGCTCTAGAAATAAGACTAGTGATTAATTTGATTTAATTGCTTGCAAATAAAACTGTTTTCTGTTAGAATACAGATATTAATTAAAATTTTAAGGAGGATTTCCTATGTCAAAGGCAAAATTCGAAAGAAATAAACCACACGTTAACATTGGTACTATTGGTCACGTTGACCATGGTAAAACAACTTTAACTGCTGCTATCACAAAGACTCTTGCTCTACAAGGTCTTGCTGAGAAAAAAGATTATGGTAATATTGACTCTGCTCCAGAAGAGAGAGAAAGAGGTATTACAATTAATACAGCTCACGTTGAGTACGAAACAGCTGTTCGTCACTACGCTCACGTTGACTGCCCAGGCCATGCTGACTATGTTAAAAACATGATCACAGGTGCTGCTCAAATGGATGGTGCTATTCTTGTTGTTGCTTCAACTGATGGTCCTATGGCTCAAACTAAAGAACATTTACTACTTGCTCGTCAAGTTGGTGTTCCTTACATCGTTGTATTCATGAACAAAGCTGATCAAGTTGACGATCCAGAACTACTTGATTTAGTTGAAATGGATATCCGTGAAACTCTTGATAAGTATGAATTCCCTGGCGATGATACTCCAATCATCAAAGGTTCTGCTTTGCAAGCTGTTGAAGCTCCAGAAGATATTAATGATCCAGCTTATGATGCTATTAAAGAACTTATGGATGCTGTTGATAGTTATATTCCAACTCCAGAAAGAAAAGCTGATCTTCCATTCTTAATGCCTGTTGAGGACGTATTCACAATCACTGGTCGTGGTACTGTTGCTACTGGTAGAGTTGAAAGAGGTCAATTAAATCTTTCTGACGAAGTTGAAATCATTGGTCTTACAGAAGAAAGAGCTAAAACTGTTGTTACAGGTATTGAAATGTTCAGAAAGCTTCTTGATTATGCTGAAGCTGGCGATAACATTGGTGCTCTACTTCGTGGTATCCAAAGAGCAGACATCGAAAGAGGTCAAGTTCTTTGTAAACCAAACTCAATTCACCCACTAACAAAATTCTCAGGTCAAGTTTACGTTCTTAAGAAAGAAGAAGGCGGACGTCATACTCCTTTCTTTAACAACTACAGACCTCAATTCTACTTCAGAACAACTGACGTTACTGGTGTTGTTACACTTCCTGCTGATAAAGAAATGTGTATGCCTGGTGATAACGTTGCTATCGACGTTGAACTTATCACTCCAATTGCTATTGAAGAAGGTCTACGTTTCGCTATCCGTGAAGGTGGTAGAACAGTAGGTTCAGGTGTTGTTACTAAAGCTAATAAATAATTTATCTTTATATAAAAAAGCTTCTGCATTTTGCAGAGGCTTTTTTTATGATTAAATTTAATCTTTTTTCAAATTATAAATTTGTTTCATTGATTAAAGTATAAAAATTTATAATAATAGTGTATACTAATTAAAATAGATGTCTAAAAAGGAGGTGTTGTTGATGAATGAAAGATTACCTTTTTTAAGACGTAAAACAGCTGCACTAACTACTTCACCAGGTTGTTATATAATGAAAAACAAACAAAGCAAGATTATATATATTGGTAAAGCAAAAAACTTAAGAAATCGTGTTACGAGTTATTTCAGAGAAAGTGCGGAGCATACTCCAAAAGTTTATAAAATGGTTTCTCAAGTATATGATTATGATTTTATTGTAACTCAATCTGAATTTGAAGCATTGATTTTAGAGTGTAGTCTTATTAAGCAACATAAACCTAAATATAATATTTTACTTAAAGATGATAAAGGATATAGTTATATAAAAATTAGTGATGAGCAATATCCTAGAATTACTGCTGAATATCAAAAAAAAGGAACTGGTAATTTTTTAGGTCCATATATAAGCAGTTTTACAACAAAGCAAACAGTAAATGAAGCAAATTTAGTTTTTAAATTACCAACTTGTAAAAAGAAATTTCCTCAAGATTTTAGAAAATCAAGACCTTGTTTAAATTATTATATAAAGCAATGCATGGGAGTTTGTAAAGGAAATATATCTAAAGAAGAATATTTGGAGACAGTTAATCAGGCAGTAGATTATATTAAAAGTGGTAGTGCAAATTCTATTGAGCAGTTAACAAATGCTATGAATATTGCATCAGAAAATTTGAATTTTGAATATGCAGCGAAGCTTCGTGATAGAATAAATGCAATATTAAAATCTTCAGATAAACAAAGTATGATTGATACTAATTATAAAAACACTGATGTTATTGCAATTGTTCAAAATGCAGTAAACTCAGCTGCAAGTGTTATGATGTATCGAAATGGAAAACTATTTGATAAAGTTGATTATATTCTTGGAGAAAATGATGATACATCTGTTGTATATCAAGAATTTATAACACAATTTTATTCCTCAAAAGATAATATTCCTAAAGATATTTTGGTTGCTGATGATATTGAAAATTACGAAGTTTTAGAGCAATATTTATCATCTTTATCAAATCATAATGTGAAAATAAATATACCAAAAAGAGGTGCGTCATTAAAATTAACAATGCTTGCAAGAGATAATGCTAGCGAATATCTTGCTACTAAAATTTCTAGAACAGGAAAAGAGATTGTTGCGTTAGATGAACTTTCAAAAGTTTTAGGATTATCTAAAACTCCTGAGTATATTGAATGTTATGATATTTCGAATTTAGCTTCAACTTCAATGGTCGCTGGAATGGTTGTTTTTGAAAATGGTAGACCATTTAAAAAGGCTTACAAAAGATTTTCTATAAAAACTCAAGAAATACAAAATGACTATGGAAGTATGAGTGAAGTAATAGAAAGAAGATTTGCAAGATATTTTGAAGGAGAAGATGAAGGATTTTCAAGATTACCAGATTTGATTTTGCTTGATGGAGGAAAAGGACATGTTAATGCTATTGAGCCAATATTAAAAAGGCTTGGAATAGATGTACCTGTTTATGGTTTAGTAAAAGACAGCAAACATAGAACAAGAGCTATTACAACTGGAGGAAATGAGATATCAATTACAAAAACACGTTTAGCATTTAATTTGTTAACTCAAATACAAGATGAGGTTCATAGATTTTCAGTTTCATATATGAAAAAAGTTCATAAAAAACAAAGTTATGAACTTGAACTTACAAAAATAAAAGGTATAGGAATTAAAAAAGCACAAAAAATATTAATGCATTATAAAACAAAAGAAATGATAAAAAAAGCTAGTGTAGAAGAACTTGCTAAAATAGCAGGAGTTAATGAAGAGATAGCAAAACAAATTCATCAATTTATTAAGGAAGAGTTTTAATAAAATGTAGACAAATTTGTTAAAATATATTATAATATTAAGGTATGATATTGTGAGGTTAGATTAATGAGAGTAATAACAGGTACAGCAAGAGGTAAAAGGCTTAAAACACTTGAAGGAGTGGATGTTAGACCTACCTCAGATCGAGTAAAAGAAGCAATTTTTAGTATACTACATTTTGATATAGAAGGATCTGCAGTATTAGATCTATTTTCTGGTACAGGTCAGCTTGGTATCGAAGCATTAAGCCGTGGAGCAAGGCATGTAACATTTGTTGATTCTAGTAAAAGATCACTTGATGTTACTAAACAAAATATAGATTTTGCAGGTTTTGCAGATAAATCAAGAACTGTTCAAATGGATGGAGCAGATTTTATTAAAGGCACAAATACAATGTTTGATATTGTGTTGCTTGATCCTCCGTATAATAAAGATATATTGCCAAAAGTGATGCCTTTGGTTTCACAAAAGATGAATGATTGTGGAATTATTGTTTGTGAACATGAAAAAGGATTAAAACTTAATAAAACTTATGGTAATATGGAATTTTTTAAAGAGTATAGTTATGGAAAAATAATAATATCTCTTTTTAAAGCTAAGGAGGATTAATATGAAAGTAGCTGTTTGTCCAGGTAGTTTTGATCCAGTAACTTTAGGTCATGTTGATATAATGAAAAGAGCAGCTAAACTTTTTGATAAAGTTATTGTTCTTGTTTCAATTAATCCATTAAAATCAGCAAGTTTTACTGCTAATGAACGTGTTGAGATGATAAAAAAAGTTACAAAAGACATTGGAAATATTGAAATTGATGTTTCTGATGGATTACTTGCAGATTATTTGCAAAAATCTAAAGCTGATGCTATTGTAAAAGGTTTAAGAGCTGTGAGTGACTTTGAATATGAATTTCAAATGGCGCTTGCTAATAAAAAACTTTACGAAAATGCTGAAACAGTTTTTTTAACAACAGCATCTGAAAACATGTATCTTAGCTCAAGTGTTGTAAAACAAATTGCAAGCTTTGGCGGAGATATAAGTCACTTTGTCCCAAGCGAAATTCTTGATACAATAAAAAAAAGATTAGTAAATGGAGTGGAGTAAATGACAGTAGATGAAATTCTTGAATTAATGGATGATATGCTTGATAAAGCAGTTGCAGTTCCTTTTTCCAACAAAAAAAGTCTTGTTGAGATTGATAAAATGAGAGATTATATTGATGAAATAAGATTTAATCTTCCAAATGAAATTACTAACGCTAAAAAAATGGTTGGCGATAGAAGTGAAATCATTAAACAAGCTAATCAAGAGGCTGAAGGAATTATTAAACGTGCTGAAGAAAGAGCAAAAGTTATTTTAGATCATGATCAAATTGTTAAACAGGCTAAAGAAAAAGCAAATGATATTATTTTGACTGCACAAAACAAAGATCGTGAAATTAGAATTGCGATGAATGAAAGAATTGATGAAATGTTGTCTGCTACAGAAACAATGCTTAGCAAAAATATTTCTGATGTTCGTCAAGTTAAAAGTGCTATAAAAAGTACTAAGAAAAAATAATTTATATACATAATGAAGGATGTCAAAAATGATAGAAGATGTTCAAAAGAAAATTTTAGCGTTGAAGAAGGAAAAAGACGTTATTATTTTAGCTCATTGTTATCAGTCTCCTGAGATTTTGGAGATTGCTGATGTTGTTGGAGATTCTTTTGCACTTAGTGTTGAGGCAAAAAAATATCCAAATAAAACTGTTATTCTTTGTGGAGTAAGATTTATGGCTGAAACAGTCAAAATACTTTCTCCTGAAAAAACAGTTATACTTCCTGTTGAAAATGCCACTTGTCCTATGGCAGAACAAATTTCTATAAAAGAAATTGAGAAATTTAAAGAGAAAAATCCTATTTTTAAAGTAGTTGCTTATATTAATACTACTGCAGAACTTAAATCAGTTTGTGATGTTTGTGTTACTTCTTCAAGTGCTTTGAAAATAGTGGAGAAAATTAACCATCCTGTTTTATTTATTCCTGATAAAAATTTAGGAACATATATTAAATCGAAGCTTTCAGGAAAAGATATTTTGTTATTAAATGGTTGTTGTCCTGTTCATAATGCTGTTACAGTTAATGATGTGAAGATCGCAAAAGAAAAATATCCTAATGCAAAATTTGCTATGCATCCTGAACTTCCTTTTGAGGTTCTTAAATATGCTGATTATATTGGTTCAACTACTGGAATTATGAATTATGTTGATTCTATTTCTGGCGATGTTGTAATTGGTACAGAAAAAAGCATTTCGGATCATTTATGTTTGAAATATCCTAATAGAAAATTTCCTTTGTTGTCAAAATGTTTGATGTGTAATGATATGAGAGTTACTACTATTATGGATGTTTACAAAGCTTTAAACGGCACAGGTGGAGCAGAAATTGTTTTGGATGATGATATTATGCAAAAGGCTAGAAAACCTATTGCTGCTATGATTGAACTTGGAAAATAAATTTTATAAAATAAAAAAACCACAAGTATTATTTAACTTGTGGTTTTTGTTTTATAGTTTTGTAAATATATTATAGAATCATACTTGGCATAGAATTTTGTTTTCTGTATTCAAGATAATCTTCGTAATTACCTTGTCTATCAATAATTCCATCAGGAGTTATTTCTATAATTCTATCAGCAACTGTATTTACAATTTCATAGTCATGTGAAGTGAAAAGAATGTTGCCTTTAAAATCAGTTAAACCGTTGTTAACAGCAGTAATTGATTCTAGATCAAGATGATCAGTAGGTCTGTCTAAAATTAAAACATTTGAGCCAAATAGCATCATTCTTGAGAACATACAACGAACTTTTTCTCCACCAGAAAGAACATTAACAGCTTTATAAATATCATCACCAGAAAATAACATTCTTCCTAAGAATCCACGAAGATATGTTTCTGTTTCATCATTTGTGTATTGTCTCATCCAATCTAAAATAGAAAGCTTAATTCCTTCAAAATAATTTGAGTTGTCATTTGGAAGATATGAACGTGATGTTGTTTCTCCCCATTTATATGTTCCTTCATCAGGCTCAATTTCACCCATAAGAATTTTGAATAAAGTTGTAATAGCAAGGTCATTTTGACAAACAAACGCTACTTTTTCGCCTTTACCTAAAGTGAAAGAAACATTATTAATTAATTTCTCTCCATCAACAGTTTTTGATAAATCTCTTACAGACAATATATCTTTTCCAGCTTCTCTATCCATATCAAATCCAATGTAAGGATATTTTCTGCTAGATGCTGGCATTTCTTCAATAGTAAGTTTATCAATAAGTTTTTTTCTTGCAGTAGCTTGTTTAGATTTAGATTTATTAGCAGAGAACCTTTCAATAAAAGTTTGAAGCTCTTTAATTTTATCTTCATTTTTCTTATTTTGTTGTTTAATCATTCTTTGCATAAGTTGAGAGGATTCATACCAGAACTCATAGTTTCCGACATACATTTTAATTTTAGTATAATCTATATCAACAATATGAGTACAAACATTATTAAGAAAATGTCTATCATGAGAAACAACAATAACTGTACCAAAATATTCAGACAAAAAGTCTTCTAGCCAGCTAACAGCTTCTATATCAAGATGGTTAGTAGGCTCATCAAGTAAAATTATATCTGGATTACCAAAAAGAGCTTGTGCCAAAAGCACTTTTACTTTTTCGTTACCACTTAAAGTTGACATTTGAGAATATAAAATGTCTTCACTAAGACCTAATCCTTGTAACAATTTTGAAGCATCAGATTCAGCTTCCCAACCATTAAGTTCAGCAAATTCACCTTCAAGTTCAGATGCTAAAATTCCATCTTCATCAGAAAAATCTTCTTTTGCATAAAGAGCATCTTTTTGTTGCATTATTTCATATAAACGTTCATTTCCCATAATAACTGTATTTAAAACAGTGTATTCATCATAAGCAAAATGGTCTTGTTTAAGAACACTTAAACGTTCTGTTTTTGGAATTATAACTTCTCCTGTAGATGGTTCAATATCACCACAAAGGATTTTTAAAAAGGTAGATTTACCTGCGCCATTAGCACCAATAATTCCGTAACAGTTGCCTGTTGTAAATTTCAAATCAACATCTTTGAATAAAGTTTGGCCACCAAAGCTCAAACCAATATTAGAAACAGTAATCATTTTTCCTCCAAAATTTTTAAAATATCCAAAATATTATACCACATTTTATTATAAAAGTCTAATTACGAAAATATACTAAGATATGACAATATATCTTTTATCAACATATCCGGTGCTATTTAGATATTGAACAACATACCATCCATCAGTTTCTCCAAGAATAAGAATTTCTGCGTCTTTAGGAGCTTTGGCAACTATAGTAGAGTTTGTAGTAGGCAATGAACGAATATTTAAATTACCAAAATCAACTTTGACATTACCAACTCTCATTGGTTGTGCTTCAACAAAAGGTATACCGAAATATTCTGTAATAGATTGAACAGTATTTCTAGCTATTTTCTCAATATTATTTTTTATCCAAAGTGCATCAGCTTCGTTGTCGTGATAAGCATATTCTATTAAAACAGCAGGTGCTTTAGTTCTTAAAACTTCTCCTAAAAAATCAGTAGGAATTGCAGTAACATCATCAGGATTGTAGTAGATTTTTTTTAAATTATTAACTACAATATTTGCAAATTTTTCACTTTTTGGATCAGAAGGATCAAAATAAACTTCTGATCCAGATAATTGACCAGAAAGACGTTCAGGAGCAGCGTTTGAATGAAGAGCAACATGTAAATCAACATTATTTTGGTTTGATTGGACAATACTACTAGCAGCAGTCATTTGAGGAGTGTTTCGTATTGTAACAATACCACTAGAACGAAGATAAGGCATCATTGCATCAGCTATCAAATTCATGTATAATTCTTCAGAACCACCAATTATATATGGATTAAATTCTTGTGTTGAAGGGCTTAAGTATATTTTGGGCATAACAAAATTCTCCTTATATATTTTTTATATATACTATGTTTAATAGTGGAAATTTGCTATAATACTTTTAAAAAAAACATATCAAATTATATTAATTTACGTTTTGTTACAATAAAGTTATTTAAATACTTGCGAATGTTGCTAAAATATTGTATAATTTTATTTTAGTATAAGTGATAATTGTGTTTATATGTTACTTAATTTTGCTAAAATTTTTAAGAAAAGAAGGTAAAAATTATGGATTTGGAAATGGTAAGCTATCTTTCTGAACTTGGTAAGCTTGAGTTTAATGAAAATGAACTTAAAAAAGTAGCCGAAGAAATGACTGATATCATTAATCTTATGGATACTATAAAAGAAATAGATGTTAAATATGACGCATTAAAAGATAATAAAGGTATATATATTAATGACTTGAGAAAAGACATTTCTAAGCCTTCTATGGAGACTGAAAAAATATTGCAAAATGCAAAAAATATGAGCAACTGTTTTGTTGTTCCTAAAGTTGTAGAATAAGGAGTACTAATATGAATTTTTCAAAACTAAAGATAAGAGAAATGCGTAAGCTTCTTGATGAGATGCAAATTTCAGTTAAGGAACTTACAAATATATATTTTGATAGAATAGAAAATTATGATGAAAAACTTCAATCATATATTACTGTCACAGAAGATAAAGCTTTGGAAGCTGCTGAAGAAGCTCAAAAAACTATAAATAATAGAGATGCAAAAGCTCTTACAGGTATACCTCTTGCAATAAAAGATAATATTTGTACTGAAAATGTTAAAACAACATGTTCATCAAAAATTCTTGAAAATTTTATACCTCCATATAATGCGACAGTTGTTGAGAATTTGAAAAAAGATGGAGCAATAATGCTTGGAAAAGTATCAATGGATGAATTTGCAATGGGAGGTTCAACTCAAACTTCAGTATTTGCAAAAACAAAAAATCCATATGATTTAACAAAAGTTCCAGGAGGCTCATCTGGAGGAAGTGCAGCAGCAGTATCAGCATCATTATGTGCAGGATCACTTGGATCTGATACAGGTGGATCAATTCGTCAACCAGCTGCTTTTTGTGGAGTAACAGGATTAAAACCAACTTATGGTAGAGTTTCACGTTATGGACTTGTAGCATTTGCATCAAGTTTTGACCAAATTGGACCTATCGCAAAAGATGCTCATGATTGTGGAATTATTTTAAATTCAATTGCATCATACGATCCACATGATGGAACTTCAATAAATAAATCTTTTGTTGATTTTACATCACAAATTGGAAAATCAATTAAAGGAATGAAAATAGCAGTTCCAAAAGAATTTTTTGCTGATGGTATTGATGAAGAAGTTAAAGTTAAAGTTTTTGAAGCAGTTGAATATTATAAAAATTTAGGTGCTCAAATTATTGAATGCAGTATGCCTTCATTAAAATATGCTATTCCAGCTTATTATTTGATTTCTTCAGCTGAAGCTTGTAGTAATCTTTCAAGATATGATGGAATTAAATATGGACATCGTTCAAATAAATCTGGTAGTTATGAAGAACTTATTAAATCTTCACGTTCTGAAGGATTTGGTGATGAAGTTAAAAGAAGAATTCTTCTTGGAAACTATGCTTTGTCAAGTGGATATTATGATGCTTATTATGGTAAAGCACTTGCATTAAGACAAAAAATTAAAGAAGAATATAAAAATATTTTTGAAAGTTGTGACGTTATTTTAACTCCTACTACTTCTACAACAGCTTATGGAGTTGATGAAAATATAACAGATCCAGTAAAAATGTACCAAGCAGATATTTGTACAGTAACAGCTAATATAGCGGGACTTCCTGCAATATCTACAACTTGTGGTTATGATAAAAATAATTTGCCAATTGGAATGTCATTAATAGGCAGACCATTTGATGAAGAAACACTTATCCAAGTTGCAGATGCATTTGAGCAAGGCTTTAAGCCTGTCGCACCGATACTATAATAGGGGGACACTCAAAATGAGTAATTATAAAACAGTCATAGGACTTGAAATACACGCAGAGCTTCATACTAATTCAAAAGTATTTTGTACTTGTTCTGCTGAATTTGGTGGAGATCAAAATACAAGAGTATGCCCAGTTTGTTCTGGTATGCCAGGAACACTTCCAGTAATTAATCAAACTGCTGTAGAATATGCAGTAAGAGCTGGATTTGTATTAGGTTGTGATATAAACAAATTTTCAACATGGGATAGAAAAAACTATTTTTATCCTGATTTACCTAAAGCTTATCAAATCTCACAGTTGTATAGACCATTGTGTATAAATGGTGTTGTACCAATAGAGATTGGTGGTAAGAAAAAAGATATTAGAATTCATCAAATACATCTTGAGGAAGATGCTGGAAAATTAACACATGATGATTTTCATGGAGTTTCAATGGCTGATTATAACAGATGTGGAATTCCACTTATAGAAATTGTTTCTGAGCCAGATTTATCATCTGCTGAAGAAGCAAAAGCTTATATAGAGCAAATTATTATGTTGCTTCAATATGCAAATGTTAGTGATTGTAAACTTGAAGAAGGATCAATTCGTTGTGATGTTAATATTTCACTTATGAAACCTGATGCTAAAGAATTTGGTACTCGTGCTGAAATAAAAAATCTTAATTCACTTAAATCAATAGTACGTGCTATTGAATTTGAAGAAAAACGTCAAGCTAAAATTCTTGATGCAGGTAAAAAAGTTGTTCAAGAAACCAGACGTTTTAACGATAATAGAGGCGAAACTAAATCGATGAGAAGTAAAGAAAATGCTCATGATTATCGTTATTTTCCTGAACCTGATATTGCTCAAGTTAATTTTACAGATGAAATGCTTGATGAAATTAAAGATCAACTTCCTGTAATGCCTAATGTGAGATTAGAAAAATATATTAAACAATATGGTTTGAGTAAAATAGATGCTAAAAACATTGTTTCATCTAAACTTGTTTCAGATTTCTTTGATAATGTTTTAGAACAATATAATAAACCAAAAAGTGTTTGTGCATTTATTTTAACTGAACTTTTAAGAAGAATTAATCTTGGCGAAGTTTCTATGGAAAATCTTCCGTTTACAGCAAGTGATTTTGCTTTTCTTGTTGAAATGTCAGATACTGAAAAAGTTTCAAAAGGTGATGCAAAAGTAATACTTCGTAGAATGATTGAAACTAATAAAACTCCAATGCAAATTGCTAAAGATGATGGAATGTTGATCCAAACTGATATGTCAAAAGTTGAAAATACAATTGATGAGATTTTGGAGAAAAATAAATCAACTGTTGAGCAATATATTGCTGGAGAAACAAAAGTATTTGGATTCTTTATGGGACAGTGTAATAAAGCTCTTAAAGGTGCAGCTACTTCTAAAATAATAAAAGAAACACTTGAAAATAAGCTTAAAAATTATAAAACTAAAGAAGTTGAAGCTACAGAAAATGAAGCTGGAGAAGAAAATAAAGAATTTGATACTTCAGATTTGACTTGTTATAAAAATGATGAAAAATTTGTTCCTGAAACTAAAGATAAAATGTCAATGATTAAAGGTGAAGGAATAATTGAGGAATTTAATCTAGAAAATATAAAAGATAAAATTGGTGAAGAGATTAAGCTTTCTGCATGTGTTCATAGAATCAAAAAGATGGGAAGCATATCATTTATTTTGTTAAGAACAGGTAGAAATGTAATACAAACGGTATATAATTCTGAAAACTGTTCAGACAGTATTAATGGTCTAAAAGAAGGATTCTTTGTTAAAATCAAAGGTATTGTAAATGAAAATGATAAAGATATAAATGGAATTGAAATAGTATTATCTGAAATCCAACTTATTTCTGTTCCTGGAGATGAATATCCTCTTAAAATATCACAAGGTAAATTAAATTGTGGATTGGATGTTAATTTAGATAATAGATCTGTAGCATTAAGAAATCCAATTGAAAGAGCAATTTTCAAGCTTCAAGAAGGTGTAGTATATGGCTTTGAATCCTTTATGAAAGAAAATAATTTCACAAGAATTCATACACCAAAAATAGTTGCACAAGGAGCTGAAGGTGGAGCAAATATATTTAATTTGGATTATTTTAATAAACCTGCATTCTTAAATCAATCTCCACAATTTTATAAACAAACATGTGTAGCATTTTTTGATAGAGTATATGAAATTGCTCCTGTTTATAGAGCTGAGCGTCATGCTACATCACGTCATATAAATGAATATATTGGACTTGATTGTGAAATTGGTTATATTGATAGCATGTATGATGTAATGAATATGGAAATTGCGATAATAAGACATATGATGAATTATCTTAAGGAAAATTATCCAGCAGAAATTAAACTGCTTGATGTTGATGTTCCTGAAGTAAAAGATATTCCAGCTGTTACTTTTGTTGAAGCAATGGAAATATTAAGAGGAACAAGTGAAACAAATCTTTCTGATCTTGATCCAGAAGATGAAGTTAAACTTTGTGAATATGCAAAAAAAGAATTTGATAGTGACTTTATATTTGTAACACATTTTCCTGCAGCGAAACGTCCTTTCTATACAATGAATGATCCTGAAGATCCACGTTTAGCGTTATCATTTGATTTATTGTTTAGAGGTCTTGAAATAACTACAGGCGGACAAAGAATTCATGATTATAAAGAACAAGTTGAGAAAATGGAAGCGATGGGAATGGATATAAAAGATTTTCCAACTTATCTTGATATTCATAAATATGGAATGCCACCTCATGGCGGATTAGGAATTGGACTTGAAAGATTCTTAATGAAACTGTTAAAATTCTCAAATATAAGAAAAACAAGTATGTTCCCAAGAGATATAAATAGATTATTGCCATAAGGTATAAAAAGCATAATAAATGTTTTTAAATAGTAGTTTTAAAGCACAAGAGTTTATTGGAGGTTAATATGGAAAATTGTACAACAGTAACATCATATTTTGGTTGCAATGTATTTGGCGATGGCGTAATGCGAGATAGGCTTCCGAAAGATGTATATAAATCAGTAAAGAAGACTATAGAACTTGGAAGTAAGCTTGAGCCATCAGTTGCAGAAGTGGTAGCAAATGCAATGAAAGACTGGGCAATTGAAAAAGGAGTAACACACTATACACACTGGTTCCAACCAATGACAGGTATTACTGCTGAAAAACATGATGCTTTTTTAAATCCTATAAATAACGGTAAAGTTATTATGGAGTTTTCAGGCAAAGAATTAATAAAAGGTGAGCCTGATGCATCATCATTTCCATCTGGAGGACTTCGTGCTACATTTGAAGCAAGAGGTTATACAACATGGGATCCAACATCTTATGCTTTTATAAAAAATGGAACATTATGTATACCAACTGCATTTTGTTCATATTCAGGAGAAGCTCTTGATAAAAAAACACCTTTGCTAAGATCTATGCAAGCTATTAATAAGCAAGCATTAAGAGTTTTAAGATTATTTGGCAATAAAACTTCAAATCATGTAAATACAACTGTTGGTGCAGAGCAAGAATATTTCTTAATTGATAAAAAGCTTTATGATGAACGTAAAGATATTATAATAACAGGAAAAACTCTTATTGGAGCAAAGCCACCAAAAGGTCAAGAACTTGATGATCATTACTTTGGAAAATTAAAAACTAGAGTATCTGCATTTATGAAAGAGCTTGACGAAGAGTTATGGAAACTTGGAATTCCTAGCAAAACAAAACATAACGAAGTAGCTCCAGCTCAACATGAGCTAGCACCAGTATTTGAAACAACAAATATTGCTGTAGATCATAACCAAATAACAATGGAAGTTATGAAAAGAGTTGCATCAAGACATGGATTGTATTGTATGTTTAATGAGAAACCATTTGAAGGTGTAAATGGTTCTGGAAAACATAACAACTGGTCACTTAGTACAGATGATGGGATTAATTTACTTGAGCCAGGTAAATCACCTCAACAAAATATCAGATTTTTAACTTTCTTATGTGCAGTTATAAAAGCTGTTGATAAAAATGCAGATTTACTTAGATTGTCAGTTGCAAGTGCTTCAAATGACCATCGTTTAGGAGCAAATGAAGCTCCACCTGCAATTATTTCTGTTTTTATAGGTGATGAACTTTCTGCGATTTTAGATGCTTTAGCTACAGGAGAGCTTGTAAAAACAGATACAAATAGAAAATTTGAACTTGGAGTTAAATCTTTACCTAAGTTTCCAAAAGATACAACTGATAGAAATAGAACATCACCATTCGCATTCACAGGAAATAAATTTGAATTTAGAATGGGTGGTTCAGCGTTATCTATTGCGTGTCCAAATATGTTAATAAACACAATGGTGGCTGATGCACTTTGTGATTTTGCTGATGAACTTGAAGGAAAAGAAAATTTTGCAGAAGCGTTAAATCAGTTACTTGTTAGAACAGTTGCAGAACATAAAAAAGTCATTTTTAACGGAAATAACTATTCAGATGAATGGGTTGTAGAAGCTGAAAAAAGAGGACTATTGAATTTAAAAACAACTGTTGATACTTTACCATACTATACAGATCAAAAAAATATAGATATGCTTTCAAAGCATAAAGTATTAAATGAAACAGAAACACGTTCAAGATGTGATATACTTATTCAGGAATATTGCAAGACAACAAATATAGAAGCAAAAACATTATTATATATTGTTAAACGTCAAGTGTTACCATGTGCTATTGAATATTCAAATTCTGTTAGCCAAGGTGTAGCAGTGAAGAAAAGTATTGGAATTGAGGCTGAAACAGAAACAGCATTAGCTGCTGGTATTACAGCTAAAGTTGATGAACTTAATAAATTGCTTAATACATTCGAAGAAATGATAGAAAAAATAGGCAAAGATTATGATATTAATACAGCAAGATATATAAAAGATAATATTCTTCCTCATTCTCAGTTAATAAGAACTATCGCAGATTATTTAGAAACTATTATACCTGAAAAATTGTGGCCAATGCCAACATATATTGATTTATTGTTTAATCTTTAAAATAACTATAAATATAGACAGGAGTGGAAAAATTGAAAATTAGACGCATTATGGTTATCTTTATGGTTGGCCTATCTGTGCTTCCTATTTTACTTTTTTCTATTATAATTAGTCAACATGTGTATAATCAACATGATAAAAGTTTAGAGGTAGAATTTAGTAGTTATGCTCGTCAAGCAAATTATGTTATTGAATCATTTTATAAAGATTCTGTAAATTCTTTAGTGTATATTTCGGATCAGCATTTTGTGAAAAATCTTTTCTATTCAGATAAAAAAAATCAGAATAATAAGATTAATGAATTTCGATCATATGGAAAAGCATTAGTTGAAAAGAATCAATATATTGATAATGTTATATTAACAGATAATCGTAATAGTTATATAACATCAATATATAAGGTTAATAATGATATGCTTAATAAAGTGTTAGGAAAAGATAATCTTATAATGAAAGATAATTTTTCTGAATTTTTTATGGCTGAAGGTAAATCTACTCCTGTGTTTATTGCTCGAAAACCGTTTTATGATGAAACTGCACATTTAAAAGGAAATGTTATATGTGTATATAATTCAATAGCTATATCTAATTTAATTGAAACTATTAAAAATAAACGTGCTAATAATATAGTTTTTATTGATTTTAATGGTAATGTTTTATCATATCCATATAATAGAATTCAAAAATATTCTGAAAATGTTATATATAATCCAATTAAAAATAAAATTTCTTCAGCTTATAATAATAATTATAATTATAAAGCTAATAAGAAATATAATAATAACGGAGCTAAGAAATGGACATTTATTGATAAGAATTCTGTTTCAAATGGTTTAATTTTAGTAACAGCGAATCAGGATATATTGTTTTCGTCTTATAATGAACAACATTCAGTAATAATTTTTGTATCTACAACTTTGTGTATAATAGCATTGATTTCTACATTGTTCTTTGTACATTTTTATACTGTTCCAATGAAGCAGTTGCTTAGCACATTAAGATTAAAACAACGTGGAGATAAATTTGCTAGATTTGATGTTAATACTAATAATGAATATCAAGAACTTAGTGATGCATTTAATGATTTAATTGATGATATTTCAGAAAGTGAAAATACATATAGAACTGTCGTAGAAATGAATGATAATATTGTTTTTGAGTATAATATTATTAAAGATATTGTCAAATTTAGTGAGAATTTTAATGAGAAATTTAGCTTTAGAGCTAAGACACTTTCTTATAGAGATAGTTTCATTTTTAATGCAAAAGTGCATCCTAAAGATGTGAGAAAATATAAACAAACTTTGGTTAATTTAATCAAAATGAAAAGTCTTGAACAAGGTGAGTTTAGATTCAAGTCTATTTACGGAGATTATGTTTGGTATATGCTTAGAATGCGTATGCTTTATGATAGCAGAAATTTGCCATACAAAGTGGTTGGAGTTATGGTAGATATTGATAACGCTAAGAAAAAAGAAACTGCATTTGTTAAAAAAGCTGAATATGATGCTCTTACTGGACTTCTTAACAGAGCTACTTTTGAAAAGAGACTTGTTAATGAATTTGAACTTGCAAGAGTTCGTAAAAAAATTGATGCTTTATTTTTTGTTGATATTGATGATTTTAAGATATACAATGATAAATATGGACATGCTTGTGGAGATGAAGTGCTTGTATTTATTGCTAAAGCGATAAAATTAGTTACTGAAAATTATGGCTTTTCTGGAAGATACGGTGGAGATGAATTTTTATTCTGTATTACTTCACAAGATAGTCAGCTTAATATGAAAAAGTTTGCAAGTGATGTTATTTCAGAATTAAACAAAGGATTCTTCAGTAATATTGTTTGTAAGCAAATTAATGTTTCATGTAGTATTGGTATATCATTTTTCTCTGAATCAGGTAGTAATATAGATTCTATAATTGAAGAAGCTGATCAAGCTATGTATGAGATAAAGAAAAGTGGAAAATCAGATTATGCTATATTTGACAAATAAGTGCCTGAATATTCAGGCACTTATTGTGTATATTTTTTGGTTAATTTAATAATAATAACTTGAAATGGAATATGTAGTATTATATAATTAAATTTGGATGTTTATAAGAGGTTGATTATGACAAAAGAAGTAAATATTTATACTGATGGAGCATGCTCAGGAAATCCTGGGCCAGGTGGATATGGTGTTATATTAAAATATAAAGGTAAGGAAAAAGAGCTTTCTGGAGGAGAAACTCATACTACAAATAATCGTATGGAGCTTACTGGAGTAATTGTTGGACTAGCTGCGTTAAAAGAACCATGCAAAGTGAATTTGTATACGGATAGCAAGTATATAGTGGATGCAGTGAATAAAGGCTGGGCTAAAAAATGGAAGGCTAACAATTGGAAAAGAAATGCTAAAGAAAAAGCTTTGAATACTGATTTATGGGAAAAACTTTTAGATTTAATAGATAAACATCAAGTTGATTTTAATTGGGTGAAAGGTCATGCAGGGCATCCTGAAAATGAGCGTTGTGATAAATTGGCTGTAATTCAAAGAGACAAATATTCAGTGTAGCTATTGCATAATATACAAAATTGGTATATAATTAACGTAGTTGTAATATAACAATATAATACGAAAGAAGGAGAACTTTGAATAATAGAACTGTATACGCTGATAATGCTGCAACAACTAAAATATCGCAAAATGCACTTAAAGCAATGATGCCTTATTTTACTGACATATATGGAAATGCATCTAGTATATATGCACTTGGATCAAATTCCGCAAGAGCGGTAGTTTCAGCAAGAGAAAAAGTCGCTATGGCAATTGGCGCAAAACCAAACGAAATATATTTTACAAGTGGTGGTTCAGAAGCTGATAACTGGGCAATTAGAGGTTGTGCAGAAAAAGGAATAAAAAGTGGTAAGAAACATATTATTACATCTGTTTTTGAACATCATGCAGTTTTGCATACATGTGAAGCTTTAGAAAAACAAGGATTTGAAGTAACGTATATTCCTATTGACGAAAAAGGATTAATTAATCCTGAAGATATAAAAAATGCAATTAAAGATGAAACATGTTTAGTTACAATTATGTTTGCAAATAACGAAATTGGAACTATTCAGCCAATTAAAGAGATTGGTGAGATTTGTAGAGAGAAAAAAGTTCCTTTTCATACTGATGCAGTACAAGCTGTTGGTAATGTTGAAATAGATGTTAAGGAACTTAATATAGATATGTTGTCTTTGTCTGGACATAAGATTGGTGCATCCAAAGGTGTTGGAGCATTGTATATAAAATCTGGACTAAGTATACCTAATTTAATATATGGTGGAGCTCAGGAGAGATCAAAAAGAGCAGGAACAGAAAATGTACCAGCTATTGTTTCTTTAGGCGTTGCAATTACAGACGCTTGTGAGAACATACCAGAAAAAATAAAGAAGATTACAGCTAAAAGAAATAGACTTATTGATGAACTTTTAAAAATTCCTATGACTAGGTTAAATGGAGATAGAGATAAACGTTTGTGTGGAAATGCAAATATTTCGATACTTGGTGTAGAAGGAGAATTTTTGCTGTTAAGTCTTGATTTAGTTGGTATACAAGCTTCATCAGGTTCAGCTTGTACATCAGGATCACTTGATCCATCTCATGTGTTATTGTCTCTTGGACTTGTTCATGAAATCGCACATGGATCTTTGAGATTATCAATTAACGACGAAACCTCTGATGAAGACATTGAATATATAATTGAGAAAGTTCCTGAAGTTGTGGAAAAAGCAAGATCAATGTCACCACTTTGGGAGAAAATTGAGAAAAAAGAATTAAGTTTTAAGCTTTAAGGAGGCCTATTTTAAATGATATATAGTAAAGCTGTTATGGACCATTTTGCTAATCCAAGAAACGTTGGAGAAATAGAAGATGCTGACGGAATAGGTGAAGTTGGAAATGCAAAATGTGGCGACATAATGAAAATATACATTAAAGTTACAAATGGAGTTATTGAAGAGGTTAAATTTAAGACATTTGGTTGTGGAGCAGCAATAGCAACATCTTCAATAGCAACTGAAATGATAAAAGGAAAAACAATAGAAGAATCATTGAAACTTACTAATAAAGCAGTTGTTGAATCACTTGATGGATTACCAACATCAAAAATTCACTGTTCTGTTTTAGCAGAGCAAGCTATTAAAGCAGCAATCTCTGATTATTATGAAAAACAAGGAATAGATCCTGTAACTATTGTAGGAAATATCCAAGAATGTGATGCTTGTCACCACTAAATTACTACTTAAAAGCAAATTAATTTAGCTTTTTTACTATAATTATTGAAAGATATTTAATTTGTGGTATAATAGTAATGATATTTTTATGAGGTGATAAAATGACTGAGTTAGAATTATATAAACTATGGTGTGAAAATGCGACTGAGGACATTGATTTAGTAAATGAATTGAAGTCTATTGAAGGAGACAGAGAAGCAATTACTGATAGATTTTTTACAAATCTTGAATTCGGAACAGGTGGATTAAGAGGAGTTCTTGGAGCTGGTACTTATAGATTAAATATATATACGATAAGACGTGCAACACAAGGACTTGCTGATTATGTAAATCAAGAGTTTGAAAACGGAAGTGTAGCAATTGCATATGACTCTAGAATTAAATCAGATGTTTTTGCAAAAGAAGCTGCTAAAGTATTTGCTGCAAATGGAATAAAAGTTTATTTGTATAGCGAATTGATGCCAACTCCTATGCTTTCTTGGGCTGTAAGAGAATTAAAATGTAACGCTGGTATTGTTGTTACAGCTAGCCATAATCCTGCTAAATATAATGGATATAAAGTATATGGTGATGATGGTTGCCAAATGACTTTAGGCGCTGCTGAGATAGTAATTAATAAAATTAATAGCATTGAAATGTTTGGTGGAGCTAAAGTAACTGATTTTGATAAAGCTATGTCAGAAGGCATGATTGAATATATTTCTGATGAAGTTATAAATGATTATTTAGAAAAAGTTTATGAGCAAAGTATTAATAAAGACATTGTAGCAAAAAGTGGTTTAAAAGTAGTGTATACTCCATTAAACGGAACAGGTAATAAACCTGTTAGAGCTATTTTGAATAAAATTGGTGTTAAGGAAGTTGTTGTTGTTCCTGAACAAGAATATCCAGATGGAACATTTAAAACTTGTCCTTTTCCAAATCCAGAGATTACAGAAGCGCTTGATCTTGGATTAAAACTTAGTGCAAAAGAAAATCCTGATTTGTTGCTTGCTACTGATCCTGATTGTGATAGAGTAGGAATTGCAGTTCCATCAGAAAATGGTTTTACTTTATTCTCTGGAAACGAAGTAGGAGCAATGCTTCTTGAATATATTTGTTCACAAAGAATAAAACTTGGAACAATGCCTAAAAATCCAATAGCAATTAAAACAATTGTTTCAACTGATCTTGCAAAAAGAATTGGTGAAGAATATGGTGTTGAAGTTATAGAAGTTTTAACAGGATTTAAATTTATTGGTGAGCAAATTGGATTGCTTGAAAATAAAAATCAAGAAGATAGATATTTATTTGGTTTTGAAGAAAGCTATGGATATCTTGCAGGAAGTTATGTAAGAGATAAAGATGCAGTTGTAGCATCAATGCTCATATGCGAAATGGCAGCTTATTATAAATCCAAAGGCATAAGCATGATAGAAGCTAGAGAGAATTTTTATAACAAATATGGAGTTTATAATCATTCTCAAAGCAGTTTTGTTTGTGAAGGTGCTAGTGGTATGCAAAAGATGAAAGAATTAATGGCTATGCTTAGAGAACAAACACCAAAAACAATTGGTGGATTAAAAGTTCTAAGAGTTGATGATTATTCTACAAGCATATCAACAATTATTGAAAATGATATAAAAGCACAAATTTATTTACCAAAATCAGATGTTTTAGTATTTGTCTTGGAGAAAGGTGCATCTGTAATTATAAGACCTTCAGGTACAGAGCCAAAAATTAAAGCGTATTATTCAACAATAGGTAATACATTTAAAGAGGCAAAAATAATAGAAGATTGTATATCTGAAGATTTTAGAAATATTTTGAGATTTTAATTTAAAGATAAATAAAATTTAACCATAATATCTTGTAATTACATTTTGTTTAATAAGCTGTTATTCACAAATAATTTTTTACGATAAGCAGGACTTTGTAAAACTACAATATTTTTATGGCGATAATAAATATATTTTCATAATTTTTATTCATAATATAATTAATGGATTGACTTATCAAAGATTGGAGTTTTACGAGAAATGACGTCATATAAATTTTTATTTGATATTGCACTTATATTATTAAGTACAAAACTTTTAGGATTATTAACAAAAAAAATCCAAATGCCACAGGTTGTAGGAGCATTATTAGCAGGTTTAATTTTAGGACCAGCAGTTTTAAATGTACTTCAAGGAACTGAGTTTATTGATATGATGTCGGAGCTTGGAGTTATAGTTTTGATGTTCTCAGCAGGACTTGAAACTGATGTAAGAGAATTAAAAAAGAGTGGTAAGGCTTCGTTTGTTATAGCACTTTTTGGAGTTGTAGTGCCGCTTGCAGCTGGTTTTGGAATAGCTTTTGCATTTAATAAAGGCGAATTTACAGAAACTAGTGTACTTTTACAAAATATATTTATAGGAGTTATTTTAACAGCAACATCTGTTAGTATAACTGTTGAAACTTTAAAAGAAATGGGCAAACTTAGTACAAAAGCAGGAAATGCTATCTTAGGTGCAGCTATTATAGATGATATTCTTAGGAATTATTTCTTTAACTATTGTTACAAGTTTAGCAGATAGTACTGTTAATATTGGAATAGTATTATTAAAAATTCTTGGATTCTTTGTGCTTCTTGCAATTGTTGGATTTTTGGCACATAAAGGATTTGAAATGTGGACAAAACTATATAATAAAGATTTGAGAAGATTTGTAGTAATAGCATTTTCATTCTGTTTGATTCTTTCATTTGTAGCAGAACATTTCTTTGGAGTTTGCGGATATAACAGGAGCATTTTTTGCTGGATTAATTATTTCAAATACTCAAAGAACAAAATATATTGCATCTCGTTTTGATACAGTATCATATTTGCTTTTATCTCCATTATTCTTTGCAAGTATAGGAATAAAAGTTCAACTTCCACATATGACAACTAATGTTATTATTTTTTCAATAGTAATAGTTGTAGTTGCAATATTAACAAAGATTTTAGGTTGGTGGACTTGGAGCTAAAATATGTAAATATTCAAATTCTGAATCTATGCAAATAGGTGTAGGAATGGTATCAAGAGGTGAAGTTGCTCTTATTGTTGCTGCAAAAGGACAAGCAGTAGGTTTAATGAATCCAACATTTTTTGGACCTGTAGTTATAATGGTTGTGCTTACAACAATAATTTCTCCAATATTCTTAAAATTTGCATTTAAAGATAAACATAAGGATTATGAGCTTGTTGAAAGTGAATTAATAGATAGTTATAATCAAACTCGTGACATAGATTGTGCAGAGCAAAATTTGTTACATTTTGATAAAAAATGAGAAAAAAATAATTTCTCTTGAATATTAACTATTGTTTATGGTATAATAAATCGTATTTTGCAAACGGAGGTATAAGGATGAAAAAAATAAATTTAATATTAGTTTTAGTAATGAGTTTAGTAATGTTTACTGCGTGTGGTGAAAAAAATTCTCTTCTGATAAGCTAATTGTGGCTCTTGAAGCTGGATTTGCTTCCATATGAATATCTTGATAATAATAATATTGTTGGAGTAGATATTGATATTGCTAATGCAATTTTCCTAAAGAACTTGGTAAAGAAGTTGAAATTAAAATTTGACATTTGATGGTGCTTTTGCTTGCTGTGTCACAAGGCAAAGTTTGATATGGCTATTTCAGGAATTTCAATTAGTGAAGAACGTAAAAAAACTATGGATTTTTCTGAATATTATGTTACATCAGATTTGATAATGCTTGTAAAAGAGGATAATACATCAGTTAAAACAGCTGAAGATATAAAAAAATCTGACATTAAGGTTGGTTTCCAAACAGGAACAACAGGTCAAATGTATATGGAAGATTTATCGCTTAATGGTAAAAGCTATCTTAAATATTCTCAAGCAACTAAAGATTTATCAAATGGTAAAATTGATTGTATTATAGTTGATGAAGTAATTGCAAAAGAAATTATTAAAAAATCAAACTGGTTTTAAGATTTTGGAAGAAGTTTTGCAAACTGATAAATTCGCTGTTGCTGTAAAAAAAAGGCAATAAAGAATTGCTTGACAAAATCAATCCTATAATTAAAAAACTAAAAGAAGATGGTAAGATTGATGAGTTTATGTTAGCACATACACAGGGCTAATATTATTTATATAGCAGGCATAATTTGCCTGCTTAATTTTTTAAAAGGAGGATTTTTGTGGAGTGGGCTTGGTTTAATTCGGTTGGTGATTTTCTTCACAAATTGTTTGATAAAACAGGTGTTGGTTGGATACAATCTATAAATGATTCATTTTATAGAGCTTTTTTTCAAGACAATAGATATATAGGTTATTTTAAAGGTATTTTAGTAACACTTAAAGTTTCATTTTTTGCGATATTATTAGGTGTTGCAATAGGTGTAATAATTGCTACAATAAAATATAGTTTTAATAAAAAGAGAAATAATGTTATTGATGGAGATTACAAAGACGCTGGATATTATTTATTAAATATATTAGATAAAATATCTGGAATATATATTACAGTAATAAGAGGTACTCCGGTATTATTGGCAATTATTGATAATATATAATCTTGTATTTGTTTCGAGAGATTCTAATCCAGTTATGGCAGCAGCAATTTGTTTTGGTATAAACTCTGGAGCATATGTTGCTGAGATTATTAGAGCTGGACTTATGTCTATTGACAAAGGTCAAGCTGAAGCTGGAAAATCTTTGGGACTTAATTCTATTACAATAATGAAATCTATAATTTTGCCTCAAGCGATTAAAAACATACTTCCAGCACTTGGAAATGAATTTATTGTACTTATAAAAGAAACTTCAATAGTTGGTTATATTTCTTTGGTAGATGTTACACAAGCAGCTCAATTAATTGGTTCAAGAACACTCGATGTTTTACCACCACTTATGATAGCAGCTATATTCTATTTAATTATTGTTGTAGTTCTTACAAAGTTGTTGCGTGTTTTTGAAAGGAGGTTGGCAAAGAGTGATAGAGGTTAATAATTTATCAAAATCATTTGGAGATCACCTTGTTTTAAATAACATTTCTAAACCGATAAAAAAAGGCGAAAAAGTTGTTATTGTTGGACCATCAGGTTCAGGAAAAAGTACTTTTTTAAGATGTCTTAACAAAATGGAAATTGCAACTTCAGGAGACATTATATTCGAAGGTCAAAACATTTGTGATAAAAAAACAAATGTAAATAAGTTAAGACAAAAAATGGGTATGGTGTTTCAGCATTTTAATTTATTTCCACATTTGACTCTTTTAGAAAACATAACTTTGGCACCAGTTAAATTAAAGATAATGACAAAAAGTGAAGCTAACAAAAAGGCGCATGAATTGCTAAAAAGAGTAGGACTTGATGAAAAAGCAAATCAATATCCTGCACAAATTTCTGGTGGACAAAAACAACGTGTTGCGATTGTTAGAGCATTAGCTATGAATCCTGATGTAATGCTGTTTGACGAACCAACATCAGCACTTGATCCAGAAATGGTAGGAGAAGTGCTTGATTTAATGAAACAGCTTGCTGATGAAGGTATGACTATGGTAGTAGTTACTCATGAAATGGGATTTGCAAGAGAAGTTGCATCAAAAGTGATGTTTATAGATCAAGGACAAATAATTGAAGAAAATAATCCTGAAGAATTTTTTGATAATCCACAACATCCAAGATTAAAAGATTTTTTATCTAAAGTTTTATAAGAATAGAAAAAGACAGCTCATAAAAAGAGTTGTCTTTATTTTTATGCACAAAAAGACACTACAAATAATATGTAGTGCTTTTTGTAAAAAGGATTTATTATGAAGGTTAATCTAGAAAGTTAATTTTTTCGAGAACCCAAGAAAGTATTGTTTTCTCATCAGTTATAACGTGCATTTCACCAGTCATTCCAACAGTAATAGTTTTTACTTGACCTTTTTTGGAAACGACCTGCTGATGTTTTATAGAACATTCTGCAATATAGTAAAATCCACCGTATTCATTAGCTCTCGAGTCAGTAGAAACGCTTATAATTATACCTGTTAATTCACCATAATCGCTATATGGAAGTGATGAAAGTCTAATTTTGACTTCTTGACCAATTTTAACTTCGTTAATATCTTTTGGATCAACATATAAGACAAGTTTGTAATTGTTTTTATTGTTAGGTACTACTGAACAAACTTGTAAACCTGCTTGTACAGTTTCTCCAATACTAATTGGTGTAAAGATATTTACACAACCATCAGAAGGAGCAACAACTTTTGCGTTTTCAATATTGGTTCTAAATTTAACAATCTCTTTATTAAGAGCTGATAAATTTGATTGTTTTGTTGATATATCCTGATTACAACCTATTATTTTTTTGAGTTTAGATTGTTCACGAATTGTTTTATTTGAGCTTCCTTGATTGCTTAAAGATTTTATTACATTGCTTGTTCTGTTTATAGTAGAATTGTTATTGTTTATAGTTTTAGTAGCAGTATCAATTTCACTTTGTAATTGGTATATAAAATTTTTTGTATATTCTTGAAGTTTTGCCTCTAATTCAACAGTGTTAAAAACTTTAGATCTTATTGTATTCATATCAGCTAAATATTTTTGAAATGATGAAAAGTATTTACCAGAATTTTTAATAGTAACTTTATCTAAAGTATTGTTTCTTATTGCATCAATAACATATTGAGCTTGTTTATTTTCTGTTTTCAAAGTAGAATTAGTTGAATTATATTTTGATATAGCATTTTTGTATTCAGAAATTTGTGCATCAACGCTATTTTTTTGATCATCAGTTTGTTTTATAGTATTATTAACTTCAAGAAGATAATTTTCAAAAATATAATAATACTGTTGTTCTTCTGATTTTGATCTATCAAATAAATTACGTGATTGTTCAAAACACATTTTGAGTTTTTCAAGATAAGTTATCTCATCTTGTAATTTTTTTTGGTCATCAAGATAAGATTGAAGTATTGAAGATGTACTTTCAGTATCAAATTCAAATAAAACATCTCCTTGTTTAACATTAGTTCCTTCAGTAAAATTAATTTTAGCGATTTTTCCTGCAAAAGGAGTAGTAATTTTTATAACATCTTCTTCTGGCCTTACAATGCCAGAGGCTTTTGTGTAAACATCAATTTTACCTATACAACTCCAAATAAGTGCTGATGCCAATAAAGCAATAAGAATATATATGAAAATTGAAATTGATCTATGAGGATAAGAATGCATAACTTCTGTGCTATATGTAATTTCATTTATATCTTGAATGTAGTCATCTCTCATATTGTTACCTCCTCATCAGAGTCGGTTATAGGAATTTGTTCTTTCCATAAATTATAATATTGACCACCATTTTTCATTAGTTCTTTATGATTTCCACTTTCAACTATTTCACCTTTATCCATTACATAAATTTTATCACATCTCATAATTGTACTTAATCTGTGCGCAATAATAATTGTAGTTAAATCAGATGAATTAGTATTTATTAATTGTTCAATTGCTTTTTCAGTAATGCTATCAAGATTACTAGTTGCTTCATCCATTATAAGAACATCAGGATTTTTTAATAAAGCTCTAGCAATAGCAAGTCTTTGTCTTTGACCACCAGAAAGGTTAGCTCCATTTTCTTCAAGAAATGTTTCATATCTCATAGGCAAGCTATTGATAAATTCATGAGCTCTAACAAGTTTACAAACTTTAATAACTTCTTCTAAATTAACATTTTCCATTCCTAAAGTTAGATTCTCAAAGATACTTCCGGAAAACAAGAAAATATCTTGAGAGATGTATGCTATTTTATCTCTTAGGTGATCTAGTTTAATATCTTGAATATTAAATCCATCAATTAAGATGTTTCCATATTCCCAATCATAAAAGTGTAAAAGTAATTTCACAAGAGTTGTTTTTCCAGATCCACTTTCTCCTACAAAAGCAATTTTTTCACCTTTATTTACAGTTAGATTTATATCTTTTAAAACTAATTGTCTTGTTCCATATCTAAAATCAACGTGTTGGATTTCAATTGGACCTTTTAGACAATTTGGAGTTATTTTATTTTCTTCAAGTTTACCTTTTTCTGTTTCAAGATCAAGTATTTCACTAAGTCTATCTGCAGCAACAATAGCAGTTTGCATCATTGGTTGTAAATTAATAAGATTTTTAACTGGATTTAGAAAATAGGCAAGTAAAGCGTTAAAAGTTATAAGTTCACCAATTGTAAGTTTTTGAGCAATACATTGGCTTGCTCCAACCCATAATATAACAACTCCTCCTATTACAGATACTAATTGGCTTAATGAGTTTGACATGTTATTAATGTGTCCATTTTTAAAAACAGATTTAAGAAATTTGACAAACTTTTTTTCTGTAGTAATACTTGCAGTTTTTTCAGAATTAAACGATTTTACAGTTTCAATACCGTTTAATGATTCTACAAGATAAGAGGTGAGTTGAGAATTATCTTCCATTGTCTTTTGATTAATATTTCGTAATGGTTTATTAAATGAAAATACGATAATTCCATATAAAATAACAATAATTAATGCAACTAAAAATAGATAACCATTTTGCATAAATAAAATTATTCCACCAACAGCTGCCATTATTGTATCAATCATAATTGTTAAAGTTGCTCCAGAAATCGCATCTCGAATTTTAGAAGCATCCATAAATCTAGAAATGATTTCTCCAACTTTTCGTGTTCCAAAGAAATTCATTGGAAGTTTTAGAACATGTTTATAATATCCAAGTATTAATGGTATATCAAGTTTTTGGCTTAAATACAAAAGCATATGTTGTCTAAATGCAGATAATAATACTTGGAAAATATACAGAATAATAATACCTATTGATACTATATGAAGAGTTTTTTCTAGTGAATTTGGTAAAATATCGTCCATTATAATTTTAAAATAAAACGATGTTAATATTCCGATAATTGTATATATTAAAGAAGCGAAAAACACATTTAGTATAAGTTTTTTTTGTGGAATTAATAGTCTGAAGAATTTTGTGAATACTTTTTCGTTTTTTTCGCTTTTCTTAAATTCTGTGTTTGGTGCAAGGAAAATAAGAACTCCTGTCCATTGTTTAAAAAATTGTATAGGAGTTGGTTTTACAATACCTTTGGCAGGATCAGCAATAATAATTTGTTTTTTAGTTACTTTGTGAATAACTACATAGTGTAGTAAAGCTCCATCAACAATTACATGAGCAATGCAAGGAACTGGAATGTTATTAAAAAATGCATCACGATCACCTTTTACAGCTTTAGCAGTAAATCCAAGATTCTCAGCAGCTTTTATCATTCCAAATGCGTTTGTACCTTGTTTATCTGTACCAGCAACTTCTCTAATTTTTGTAATTGATGTATTTAGACCATGTTGTTTGCTGATAGTAGCAAGACAAGCTGCTCCGCAATCAGTTAAATCATGTTGTCTTATACAAGCGTATTTCATCTGGTTGTACCTTCCTATTAAAAGAGTAGGGAACAAAGATATAGTTAATTTAATTAAATATTTTAAATTTATCTCTAATATCAAATCAACCAAGGATTTATTGCTCCTTGGTTGAAAAAATATTTAAAAAATTATGCTTCAAGTGCGCTCATAATTCCTGTAATACCATTTGAGATAGCTCCTAGAGTACTAGTAACAATACCTGCAATTTTTGGTTCAACAGAATCTGTAACGACTTTGCATATAGGTGGAATTGCAGCAACTATACAATTTAAAAGTGTTTGCCACCAAGCACCACCATCAGTCATCTCCATTTCTTCTAGAGATAATTCGCTAAAACCTTGTACCATTTCCATTGGTAACACCGTCCTATTCCTTTAAAATATTTATCAGTACAAAGTATCTATTTGGATACTAGTAAAGATTCTTAGTAAAAAATAATTTGAAATATTTTTATTATATAGTAATTTATTAGTTTTTTTAAGATAAATAATTTTTAAGAATATTTAGGATTAATAGTAATTCAACCAAGGTGTTTCCTTGGTTGAATTATTATTTTTTTAGCCTCCAAGAACTCCAAGAATACTTGTGATGCCTCCGGAAATAGCACCTAGAGTATTAGATACGATTCCTCCAGTTTTAGCAGGAACAAATCCAGCTACAAGTTGTCCGATGCTAGGAAGTACGCCAGCAATACAACTTAGTAGTGTTTGCCACCAGCCGCCATCTACCATTTCCATTTCTTCAAGCGATAGTTCACTAAAGCCTTTTACCATTTCCATGCTAATTCCTCCTTAAAAATAAAATATATATATTATAGCTAACAACCCAATATCGTCAGTTATAATAAATTTGGACTAATACCTATGTAAATATCAATAGACATTTGCGTAGGAGATTTTTGTTGTGGCATAACGTTATATGCCGTCGTGATAGGATCTAAATTATGGTCTTTAATGTATTTATTTAATAACATCGTAGTGCTTTCAATATAAGTAGGATTTCCGTAGTGTTTAATCATAAGTGCATTTGTCAATAAAAATTTCTTATTAAATCTATAATTAGCAGGAACTTTAATCTCTTTATCAATTGGAATAAGAATTTCCATATCCATTAAAGGTTGTCCACCTATTTCTTTAACAGAATATGTAGTTGTCATAACCAATTTATTAATTTTAGCTCCATTATCAGTAATTATCTTCATAAGATCATTCATACTTGTTGTCACTTCAGTTGTAGTCATTTTTTTTCTTATAGAGACTACATTAGTTAACTCTAAAGTTTGATCAGTGTTTACATTATCCATAATAATTATCCTTTCCTTTGTTAATTCCATTATATCACAATTCGTTTTTAAAACAATACTTTTGACAAAATGTTGGCGTAAGTTTGTATTTTTGCACAAATTATTACTAATATATTGTAGAAATAGAATAAATAAATTCAATATTTTTAAAACAATATATAGTAATAGTACAATTAAGTTGATTCATATATTTAATTTAAATGCGAGTTTTTGCTTTATTTATACAAAAATATTAAAGATAAATAGCTTTTGAATATAAAATAAGCTTATGAATTAATCCATAAGCTTATTTAGTATTATATTTAAATATTTTCAATATTTCCGTTTTTTCTAATTACTCATTTTGGTAAACAAATATCTCTGCTATTCCAGTTCTTGCTTCATTATTTACATCTGTTGTTTTTAGTTTAATAAATCTGTATTCTTGAGTATTAGTATTAGCTTTGAAAAAAGCTTCATTTATATTATTAGCCTGAGATGTAGTATAAATATTAGTCCATGAGTTTCCATCATTACTTCCTTCTATAACAAATCCAGGATGAGCCATATTATATTCCCAAGCGATGTATACAGTATTAAATCTTACTTTTTGACCTAAATCTAACCATATTTCGCCTGTACCATCTGTTGCCCATACTGTTGAATAATCATTATCCATTACAAATTCTGGTGCACACCACCATTGTAATGTGCCTCCTTGTTTATGTCTTCTTCTATCTGAGGATTTTATTAGACCGTATCTATGAGAATTCTCTGAATTTTGCATTTGATGGTTAGCTGCATCGTTTACTACTATATTTACTTCGTTTACTAAGTTTTGATTACTTCTTAATATATCTTTACTGCTTTTATTATCAGGTGTTAATTGTATTAGATAACTATCATCAACATCAAATTTAAATCTATCTTTATTTAAAGTGTTAGCAGTTCTTACAACATCATATATTAAGGCTTCTCTTTTATCTCCAGCAACAATACTATCTTTATAAAAGTCTATTTTAAAGTAATTAACATGCTTATTATCAGGCATTATATTTTCATACCAATTTGATAATTGATATAATCTTCTGCCATCATTATTTCGTGCAGCAAAAAATCTATTTCCGGCTAAAGCTCCATCATCCGGATCAAATTCTATTGACATAAATCTAAGTGGATCATTTGATTGTGCAGGAAGATTAACATCCCATATTGCAGTTGGAAGACTTCTTTCTTCTAATTTAGTTGCTTCATAATCAGCTCTTATTGCACCACTTGAATGAATTTCTTTAAAGTAAGATCTATCCCTTGGATAATAATTTTCGCTAGGTAAAAATATAACTGTTTTTCCACTATCTATCATTTCTCTTAATGTCGGATTCACATGCTCTGGATCTGTTAAAACATCATATTCGCTATTTTGTTTTTCTTCTGCGGATTTCATATTATAAATATATTTATTAAATCCTGTACCATAAATAGCCTCTCTAAGCTTTCCATATGCATATCCAACTCCATCAGCCATAGCCATTGTACCTACATTTGACATTTCAAATATAAATACTTGATCTTTATTCTCTTCTATATAACTGTTTAATGATCTTAAAGCATCTCCCATGTTAACATATCCACCTGTACCATTAGAATGAACAAAGTATATTGGAGCACCTACATAACCTAATGCATCTTTTGGTCCTAAATCTATATCTAACCATCTTATACCTGATTCTAATTGGTGTTTTAAAGATAGGCCTTGATTTTGGTGTAGTGAATCAAATTTTCTAACAGCATCTTCATTATTAGAATATGAATTATGTGTTCCTGGAAAAGTGATTTCAGATATATGTTTATCAAGCATACTATTTGAAACAATAAATCCACCTTTTGATGAAAAAATTTCTTCCTGATTAATATTATTTTCTTCTGCATTACCTTCATTATTTAAAATATTAGGCACTTGTTTGGTTAAATAATAACCACATCCTACTAAACTAAATATTGCTACAACAGATAAAATTATTTTTTTAGAATAATTCATTTTTAATCCTCCTAGTTAACTTGTATTATTGTAGTTTTAGCTAAAGTAATTTTATTTATACATTTATATAAAAAGCTTTTTGAAAAACAAAATATAATTACTGTAATTTTATTTTAATATTGGTTTTTATTTTAAAATTAATATGATTTATTTAATATAGGTATATTTATAATGGTATATATAGATTATGCTTGAAAAAAAATGAGAATTAGTGTATAATAAATGCGTACTATTGAGAATATTTGTAAATTACAAAAGATAATATTTAATAATAGATTCTTAAATTTGAGAAAGGAATGTATGCTGTCCAAATTTGTGGCATACTCATATGGTGTAGATATGAAAGTATTAGAATCTTCCGAAAATTATTTAGAAAGCATACTTATGTTAAAAAGACAAAAAGGATATGTTCGTTCTAAAGATATAGCTGATATGCTTGGATTCTCTAAAGCTAGTGTAAGTGTTGCTATGAAGAATTTAAGAGAAAATGATTTTATTACAATGGGTTCTGATAATTTAATTGAACTTACATCAAAAGGTAAAAAAATTGCTGCCAAAATGTATGGACGTCATGTATTACTTACGAACGTTTTAACAAAATTAGGTGTGCCTGAAGATATTGCAGCTGCTGATGCTTGTAAAATTGAGCATATAGTTAGTGAAGAGACAGTTGCTGCTATAAGAAAATATGCTAATAAAGATAAATAAAAATAATATAAAAATGTATTAAAAAGACAAATAAAAAACCGAGGATAAAACCTCGGTTTAATTTTTTGTATAAATAGTATTTTATAAAAATACTATGCCATTTTTTCACCTAATTCATTGCATTTTGCAATTTCTTCATCATCAGGAGTTTCGTTGCAAATATAAGTTTCTACAACATTAATTCCAAGCTCTTTGCATTCTTCTTCCCAATTACGCATCCATTCTCCATCGCCCCAGCCATATGAGCCGAATAATATAACTTTTTCGTCTTTAATATTTTCTTTTATATTATTCCACATTGGCAAAAATTCTGTATCTTCCAATTCTTCAGCTCCCATAGATGGACAACCAAAAGCTATAGCAGAGTAGTCTGAAATTGTATTTACGTCAAAATCTGTTGTAGATAAATTAACTTCACATCCAGCTGATTTTGCACCATCAGAAATTGCATTAGCCATAGCCTCTGTATTTCCTGTTCCAGTCCAATAAATAATTGCAATTTTACTCATAAAAATAACCTCTTTCTTTTAAAAAATAATATAGTTAACTTGCTACAGTGAGCTTGTTAATGTCAATTCCTTTAGAATATACTTCGCAATAAACACGAGTACATTTTTTGTAAATAGTAAAAATTTTCGAAGCTTCTTCTTCGTCAGAATAAACTTTCCAATAACCTACAATTTTATAATTTTTACCTTTGTTATGTATAAATCCTACAATATCTTCAAGTGGATATCCTAAAAATACACCTATTTCGTGTGGAAATTCATCCTCTTCTAAATGTTTTGATAATAAATAAAGACATTTCTCTATTGAAAAATCATAATATCCATAGTTCTTTAAAAAATTAGTTACTTTTTCATTAGAAAGAATTTGTTCTAATTTATTTTTTCTATACATAAGTATTAACGCACATTTTTCTGAATTATAACGTAGTAAAGTTAAATAGACATCTTTTTGATTTAAAATAGAATTTAAATTTTCTAAATCGTTTAAAAGTTGATTTTTACAGGTGAATTTATATGAAAATAAATTTGCTACTTTTAAACCTGCTAAAGTTGGTGCACATTGTTTGATGATTAATTCATTTGACATGTATTAGCACTCCTTTTTTGTGTGTTGTTCTAAGATGTTTTTTAGTGCAGATAAAGAGCTTGAATGTGATCTTACTATATTAGAAGAATTGTTAGGACATGCAGCTAATGCTGTTCGGACCATTTTGTGAGATACTGTATTTGTAAATAATACTAATAGATCTGGAGAACCCATTTTATTTTTAATTCCTGTTGGCTGAGTAAAAACTTTAGCTTTACAATTGTATTGACTACATAAGTCTTTATATCTTCTAACCATGCAATCGTTTCCTCCAATTATTGTTATACTCATAAAAATAACCTCCTTCTATTTTGTGTTGTGGTTTTTTACATAATATGCATGTTAGTTAATACTAACTATTAGTTAGAATACACTAACTTTTGAAATTTGTCAAGTATTCGTTGACATTTTTTTGGTTTAATGATATTATAATGTTAGTAAGTGTAAACTAATCTTGCGTTTATAAATACGAATTATTATTGAAATAGTTAATATTAACATTTATGTTATATAAAAAAAGGAGGTTTTAATATGACTTTGTCTCAAGCTCAATTGGGTGAAGAATATATTGTTGATAGAATAAATACTGATGATGAGGAACTGGATGATTTTCTATTTACACTTGGTTGTTATTCAGGAGAAAAAATAACAGTTGTATCTGAAGTTAGTGGAAGTTATGTGGTTTCATTAAAAGATGCTCGTTATAATATGAATAAAGATCTTGCGGAAGCAATTTTAATTGCTTAGATCTTTATTGTTTTGTGTATAATTATTTATTATAATTTGTTTTAGAAAGAATTTGAGGAGGAATTTTAATGAGGATCGCATTTGCAGGCAATCCAAATAGTGGTAAAACTACGCTGTATAATGCTTTAACAGGTAAGACAGAAAGAGTAGGTAACTGGGCTGGTGTTACTGTTGATAAAAAAGAAAGTAATATAAAGAATTCATTTAATAGTATAAATGAAAATTTAGTTGCTGTTGACCTTCCTGGTGCATATTCAATGTCGCCATTTACATCTGAAGAAAGTATTACTAGTACATATGTAAAAAATGAAAATGTTGATGTTATTATTAACATTGTTGATGCTACTAATTTAAGCAGAAGTTTGTTTTTTACAACTCAGCTTTTAGAACTTGGAATACCTGTAGTAGTTGCTTTAAATAAAAGTGATATTAATCAGAAAAAAGAGACAGTTATTGATATTAAATTACTTTCAGAAAAACTTGGTTGTCCTGTTGTACAAACAGTTTCGACAAATTCAAGTGATAAAGGTTTAAAAGAAGTTGTTTCTGAAGCAATTAAAGCTGAAGGAACAGATCAAGATATTCCTTATCATGAAGCGGAATTTGATTTACATAATAAAGCTGAAGTAATTAAAGCTGATAAAAAAAGATTTGATTTTGTAAACAAAATTGTTGCTGAAGTAGAAACAAGAAAAGTTGCTTCAAATAAAAGAACTTTTAGTGATAAACTAGATTCTGTTTTAGCTCATAAATGGCTTGGAATACCATTCTTTGCTATAGTTATGTTTATTGTTTTTGCAGTTTCGCAAACATATGTAGGAACATGGATAGCTGATTGGTTATGTGGTTGGATTGATATGTTTGGTGAATGGGTTGGTTCACTTCTTGAAAATGCAAATCCATTTGTACAATCATTGTTAGTTGATGGTATTATTGGTGGTGTTGGAGCTATAATTGGATTCTTGCCACTTGTTATGGTAATGTATTTCTTAATTGCATTG
Source organism: Oscillospiraceae bacterium (assembly GCA_965226565.1). Lineage (GTDB taxonomy): Bacteria > Bacillota > Clostridia > Oscillospirales > Ruminococcaceae > SZUA-444. Next base: position 445,723 of record CBDDDI010000005.1, on the reverse strand, counting down.
CTTGAAGACTGTGGTTATATGGCACGTGTTGCTGTTGTAATGGATAGAATCTTTAAAAAAGTTGGACTTTCAGGTAAAACAGTTATTCCAATGGTAATTGGAACAGGTTGTGCTATTCCTGGTGTAATGGCTTCTCGTACAATTCGTAATGAACGTGAACGTAGAACTACTGCTATGTTAACACCATTTATGCCTTGTGGTGCTAAACTACCTGTAATTGCTTTATTTGCAGGAGTATTCTTTGCTGGTTCAAATTGGGTTATGATTTCTATGTACTTCTTAGGTATTATTTTAATATTCTTATGTGCATTGTTAGTTCAAAGAATCACTGGACATAAATATAGAAAATCATTTTTCATTATGGAGCTTCCTGAATATAAAGTTCCAAGTTTAAAAAGAGCTACTTTCTCAATGTTATCAAGAGCAAAATCTTTTATAATTAAAGCTGGTACAGTTATTTTGGTTTGTAATGCATTAGTGCAGATTATGCAAACATTTAACTGGAAGTTGCAAGTTGTTCCTGAAGGAATGGAAGACACTTCAATATTAGCTACAATAGCTAGTCCATTTGCTTTCTTATTAATTCCATTAGGATTTGGTGTGTGGCAACTTGCTGCTGCTGCTGTAACAGGATTTATTGCTAAAGAAAATGTTGTTGCGACTTTGGCAGTTGTTTATGGAATTACAAATTTTATTGATACAGAAGAATTAGCTCTTGTTGGTGGAGCAAATGAAGTTGCTTCAATAATGGGATTAACATCAGTTGCAGCGTTATCTTATTTAATATTTAATTTATTTACTCCTCCTTGTTTCGCTGCAATTGGTGCTATGAATTCAGAAATTAATAGTAAGAAATGGTTATTTGGTGGAATTGCATTGCAATTTGGTGTTGCATATACATTATCATTCTTGGTTTACCAAATTGGTACTATAATTACACTTGGTAAATTAGGAGCAGGTTTCTTACCAGGTTTAATAGCTTTAATTGCAATAATAGCAATAGTTACATTCTTAGTTATTAAAGGTAATAAAAAAGTAGATGAATATAAATTAGGATCAAACACTAAAACAAAGTCTGATATGGTGAAGGTGTAATTTATGAATTTAATTGATTTTATTGTAATTGGTATTGTTGTTTTGATTGTTACATTAGCAATAGTATATATTGTTAGACAAAAGAAAAAAGGCGTTAAATGTGTTGGTTGTCCAATGGCAAAGCAATGTGCTGACAGAAATAAAAATCAATGCAATAATTATAAAAGATAAATAGTAAATATAAACACAACATATTGTTAAAATTTGATATGTTGTGTTTTTTTTGAATCAGTTATAATATAGTAAATATTTTATATGTTCTGTTTTATGCGGTGTAGCTGAAATAATGACATATAAAACAGCAGTAAGATTTAAATAGAAATTGTTTTTAACACTAAGTTGCAAAAATGTAGCTTAGTGTTTTTTTATATAAAAAAGTTTTGCATAGTATTATATTAAGTGTTAAAATATATATAATAATCGTATAAATATATAATGTTTTATTTTAGAAAGGAATAGATATGAAGATATATAATGAAATAACTGAGTTAGTAGGTTCAACACCTTTATTAGAACTTAAAAATTATAATAAAATAAATAATACTAAAGGTCGTATTATTGCAAAACTTGAGTATTTTAATCCTGCTGGAAGTGTTAAAGATAGAGTTGCAGTTAATATGATACAAGATGCAGAAGAAAAAGGATTAATTAATTCAGAAACAGTGATAATAGAACCTACAAGTGGAAATACAGGAATTGGACTTGCGAGTGTAGCTGCATCAAAAGGATATAGACTTATTCTTACAATGCCTGAAACTATGAGTGTTGAAAGAAGAAATCTTCTTAAAGCATATGGAGCTGAATTGGTTTTAACTGATGGTAAAAAAGGTATGAATGGTGCTATTTCAAAAGCAAAAGAGCTTGCAGAAAAATATAGTAATAGTTTTATTCCTAATCAATTTGAAAATCAAGCTAATGCAGAAATTCATAGAAAAACTACAGGTCCTGAAATTTGGAAAGATACTGATGGAAATGTTGATATATTAGTTGCAGGAGTTGGAACTGGTGGAACAATAACAGGTAGTGGTGAATATTTAAAATCAAAAAATCCTAATATTAAAGTTGTTGCAGTCGAACCTTCGACTTCACCTGTTTTGTCTGGTGGTAAAGCTGGAAGTCATGGTATTCAAGGAATTGGAGCGGGATTTATTCCTGAAATTCTTAATACTGAGATTTATGATGAAATAATAAAAGTTGATACAAAAGATGCGTATAAAGCTAGTAAACAAATTGCTTTGTGTGAAGGATTTCTTGTTGGAATTTCTTGTGGTGCAGCTTTGCATGCTGCTACAATTTTGGCTCAAAAAGAAAATAAAAATATTGTTGTTATTTTTCCTGATACAGGTGAAAGATATCTTTCAACATCAATGTTTGAATAGGTAATAAATAATATGGACATAATTGCGAAAATAAGATCGGATTATAAAGAGAAGTTCGGTATTCCAAGACAAAGTTTACTTGTTAAAAATACTTCACGAATTATTTTTGAGCCTGAATATAGAAATATTGATGCAGTAAAAGGACTTGAAGGATTTTCTCATATTTGGTTAATATGGAATTTTTCTGAGTCTAAGGTGAAAGAATGGTCTGCTACAGTTAGACCTCCAAGACTTGGTGGAAATGTTAGAAGAGGAGTTTTTGCAACAAGAAGCCCATATAGACCAAATCCTTTAGGATTATCTTCTGTGAAGTTAATAAAAATAGAGTATACTCAAAAATATGGAGCAGTTTTATATGTTGAAGGAGCAGATTTAATGGATGAAACTCCTATTTATGATATAAAACCATATGTTGTTCATTCAGATTGCCATCCAGAAGCAGTAAGTGGTTTTTCTGACAATGTTAAAGATTATGAGCTAGCTGTTGAGATTTCTGAAGATTTATTATCAGTTTTGCCAAAAGAAAAGCAACAGCAAGTTGTAGAGATTTTGAAAATGGATCCTAGACCGTCTTATCATAATGATTGTGAAAGAATTTATGGATTTAATTTTGCAGGATTTGAAATTAAATTTAAAGTAGAGAATGAAATTTTATCAGTAATTTCTATTGAGTTAGAAAAGTAAAAAAATAGGGTAGCTACTTTTTTAAGTAGTCACCCTATTTTTATATTTTATATTTTATATTTTATATTTTAATAATGTTGTTTATATGTATAGCTGAAGTAATTATTTCTTTTTTAAGAATTTTGGTACCAATAACAGCTCTGTTACCATTTAATTCTAAAACTATATATTTTGATAACCAACATTTAAAAGGTTTGTTATTATCATAATTAATAGCTTTTAACACTTTTACAGTATCACCCTTTTTAATTATTGGTTTATATATATTGTTTTGTTTGTTTATTAATTTATTAACTTCAATTTGAATATTATCATAGTTATATCCAGATTTTTTTAATCTATTTTTTCTTTCTTCTCCGTTGCCCCAAATGCCTTTTAGAATTTCTTTTGCTATTTCTAAACTGCTTTTTTTGGTTTTAATAGAAACTCTATTTTTTGTATATCCATTTAACCCAGCATATTTTATAATTTTTGAATAGTCTTTGTATGAAATATTTAAATCAACATTTCCATTTATCCCTTCAATATTTCCTTCACTAGAATATTGCCATATTCCATATGGCCCTGTATATTTGCATTTTTTTGCATAATGAGCTATCCATAAATCATAGCAGGTAAGTCTATCCATTTGAAGCTGAGTATGTGCATATGATAAATATGTATATATACAAACATATAAATTGTTTCTTTCTAATTTTTTAGCCGAATGAATTATTAAGTCTGTTAGTTTTTCTGGTGATAGTGATTTAATTAAATTATCCTCAACATCAATAACAAGAGGATATTCAAAAGTTTTTCCTTTTATTGCTTTTAAAAATAAATTAGTTTCAGCCTCGGCAGTCTCAGTATCTGTTGCATATGTGTAATAATAAGCACCTACAGGTATACCAAGCCTTTTACATTCGTTATAATTTCGTTCAAAAGATGGATCAATATATAATCCTTTTTTATTTGTTGATACAGCTTTTAAAATTGCAAAATCTATTTGGTTTTTTACTTTTTCCCAATTAATATTTCCTTGATATTTTGAAACATCAATTCCTTTATACATTTCATTTCTCCTATTTTAGTATTTTATTTTATATTTATTTTTAATAATACCTGCTGTATTTTTGTTTCCAATAGGTTTAGAAATAATGGAAGTTAATATAGATAATAAAGTTGATACTGCTACTGTTGAACCTACTATTTTCCAATTAATTTCATTTAATAATGTTGTCGTACCTATTGTTGCAATAGCTGTTTCTGCTGCAGTCTTTATTGCTCTTTCAATCATATCTTTAAAAAAATTATTCATTATTTATTCTCCAAATTTATAATTCTGTTTGTTAATGTTTTTATTTGTTCTTCAATAACTGGAATTCTGCTTGCAAAATTATTATGTTTGTCTACTTTAATTTCTAATTGTTTAATTCTATAATTGCTTAATCTGTTTGCAATTAAAATACCGCTAAGAGAACCGATTAAAGTTCCAATTAACGGTATTATTGCAATTATTATTTCTGTTGTCATTTTGTTTTTCCTTTATTTTTATTCTTCAATTAAATTTTCTTTTCCTAAATTAATTAAAACCTGCTTTACTTTGGTTTTTAAAATATTAGGTACTTGGTCAAAAGTTTTTAATCCTTTAATAATCAAATTTGCATAAATTCTTGCCATTTTACATACCTCCTAATAACTGTTCATACATTTCAGCCATAGCTAATTCTATATTTGTAAAATTAGTTAAAAGTGCCTCTTTTTCTTTTTGTTCTGGTGTTTTCTCAGCTAAAATAAACCAAGATTGATTTTCGTAAATTTGGTTCTGGATTAAAACCATATCATCATATGTATCTGTGGTATTCTCATTAGAAATAGTAACCGTTTTTAGATTATCCTTAAAGACTTCATCATTAATTATACTGTTAGAAATAAAGTTATTACCGTTTAATTCTAGATTTTCTAATTTTGTTCCGTTATTTAAAGTTATTGTATACATAAATTTCCTCCTTTTTTAATATATAGAAAATACTGGTCTAACTCTGCCTGGATGACCAGCAGCATATTTACAAACATATCCTGATGAATCTCTTAATGCAAATGAAGCCGAAGTTGTAATATCTCTCAACCAATATGGATGAATACAAGCTACGCTGTTAGGATTAAGAGAAAACAAAGGAAGTTGATTGTTACTAAGAGATCGGTTTATTGCATGCCATGATACTGCTGCTGACGCTGAACATAAAGTGTTTCCAAATATCATTCTTTCATTTGGTATTTCTACTTCGCCATATGCCCATACTACTCCACTTGGTTTTTCATCACTTACAGCATTAGTAAATAGTTGTCTATGATTTAACACATGATTTTTAAAAGCTTCTTTTATTATTCCTTTAGCATTATTTATATGTGTTTTTCTCATTTTAGAGCCTATGTATCCACCTTCTGTAGTATGAGTATCATTCATGCTAACTTTATCGCCGATAGTATCATCGGGTATAAGTGTTACATGAGGCTTTGTTACTTTGTCACTACCTCCATAACCCATATAATAATTAAAGCACGCTATGCGATAAACTCTGCCATTTCTCCACCAATAATCACCTATATATAGATCTTTAAATGTACCATTGCTAATTTCGTTATACTGAGAATCTGTTACTTCATGACCTAAACACTTACCTCTATAAATAGAATTATGAAATCCAGCATGATTATTTGTTCCAGATGCCTCTAATTCAATAGAAGACACATGAAGTGGTACATTGATATTAAAATCATCTTTAGACCAGTCAAATACAGGTATTCCTTGAGAGACATATAAATCTTTAGTCACAAATGTTAGTACATACTCGCCTGAGCCATCTTTTGCTAAAATCTGAACTTTGTAGCTTTTCTTATAATCAAAATTATTTAAACATATAGTTTCAGTGTTATATTTTGATTTTGCTGTGTCATATATAATTTTGTCTTGAGATATTGATTGCCATGTAGAGTAGTTACCTATACTTCCATTTGGATTTTTTTCTGCGTATCTGTAATTTAACGTTAAAGTGTTGTTTTTAGCTCCAAATGAGGCTTTATAGAAATTTCCGCTAATTTTTAATTCAACAATGTTTGAGGTAGGGGATGTTCTATGTATACTAGGATTACAAGTTAACGGTACGTAAGGTACTATTGTCTGTGTTTTGGTTAATGTTTTATTAATACCACGATGGTCTTCTGCGTAAAAATAAAACTTTGGTGTTTCTACTCTAGAAATTGTTTTTTTGGCTGTTATAGAATTTCCACTTGCAGATCCATTAACATCCGTATTTTGTATTTTTAATTTTGATATAGTAGAATAATTTTTTGGTGTGGCAGTCATTGTACATAAAGCCGTTGATTTGTATCTTATTAAAATAGAGTTATTTCCTGTTAATGCTTTAGTAGTAGTATTGGTGTCTACTACAGTTGCAGATATAGTAGGTTTGCCAGTATCCATATTGACATATACATCCATATTATCATAAACTGAATTACCTAAGCATGTATTACCGTTGTAAGTGTAGCAGGTTATGATACATTTTCCAGATAGATCATTAGGTATTTTTGAATAAAAAATATGTGGAACAGTCCAACTAATTCGTGTTTGACTGGTTTTTGAAGCTATAGTCCCAGTAAGCCCTTTAAAATTATATGTTAATGTATGAGTATATGAATTGTTATATCTATGAATTGATATAGTTGAGTTATTATCAATATTGCAATTAGTAGCATGAACACTAGATTTCAATGGGATTGATGTTGATGAAATAGAAGTATTTCTGTTTACAGTATAAGTGTTTCCTGATGTAAAGTTAGAACCATTTACTTTTCCGCTGGTTATTTTATAATTAGATTTAGGAGAAAAACGAATTTGTATTTTATCTCCATAGCATAATTTTTTTGCTCCCGCAGAAATAGTGCCAGTGTTGCCTATGCCAGCGCAATGAGTTCTGTATGTACTAATAATACTTCCTGCATCATTAGATGTTGATAAGGTGTAAACTGGATTTCTGGTCATGTATATTGTGCTATAATGTGTACTGTAATTATAATATATTTGAGCTGTTATGCTTACGCTAACACCTTTCATACCATTAGATTCATGGTTAACTGTTACTGATCCTTTACCTAATTCCTTGCCAAGGTATAGTTCTTTTTTAGTACCACCAACTAATGTTTTAGACACACCATTAATTGTAACAATAATATATCTACCGTTTACCCATGTGGTGCCGGGGTGGTTTCTACCTCTAACATATGCATTCCATGATACTGTAGATTGATTAGTATTTGTATTGTTTTCGGATGACCATGTTACTTCTATATATCTTGTATCTCCGTCTCCAGCATTTACTGTAGTAGATCTAAAACTTCCACTAGCCATGTTAGTCCTCCTTTAATTTTTATATAGCAAAACAAGCTGTGCGACGATCATTGTTTCCAGTTTTATAATCTTCAAAACGAGAATTTTTTCCGATTATTAAATATTGTTTTGCTGTCAAATTAATCGCCTCAACACCTTTGTTATTTGCTGTAAGTATTTTTTCGTCAGAACGTTTAACACACATACCCGTGCTATCTAATAAATTAGAGATTTCTTCTCCACTTTTTTGTATTAACAAACCATTTTCATCAAAGGAATAGCCTGTTGAAGTAACTACTTGATCTACTGTAGTCCCTTTAGCTTGAATATCTTCAATTTTAATGTTAATTCCATGCGCATCTTGTTCTAGCGAACTGATTTTTGTATTTATATCTTGGTTAGCTTTTTCTAATGTACTCATTTGGTCACTATGAAGTCCATTTTCATCTAAGGTGAAATTTCCATCTGCTGTTGTAATACTTAATCCTTCGCCAATAATTTGTTTACCAACTAAATAATTAGCATTAATTCCATATATATAATTTTTTCCATCTATAGTTTTTCCATCAGGTAAATATATTCTACCAATAGCAGTTTTTAATGTATCAAAATTATCATCTGTTATAGCAACAGTATTATTAGTTAATTTAATTTGTTCGTCTGAAATTTCTCCATCTTCATCTTTTTTTATTAAATTTATACCAGTGTTATCAATGGTAAAATCTTGTCCAGTAGAAGATTTTATTTTATTATTTGTTACATCTAAAGAAGCTTGTGTAAAAGACACAGCTTGCTCTAGTTGTCCAGATTTAATAGGCTTACCCCATAATGACCTTTCAAAATCAACTGAATTTGCACTTCTAGATGTTTTGTTATATAAATCAGAATATAATGATTCAGCATCATTTAATCTATATTGTTCACCTAGATTAAAACTACATTTTTTACTAATAAAATCAATTGACATTTTTAAAAGTAGCATTTGTGCGATTTGTCTATTTGGTTTTTCTATATTTATTAAACATCCTGTTTTCAATTCATGAGTATATGGTAAAAAATTCTTTTGGAAAATAAAATCTGTTGTTTTAATAGAACATGAACAATTTGCTTGTGAAGCTTTGTTTAATACTCTTAATGATGTGTCATATAATAATTGAGCTTGTTTTTGCTTTTCACTATATGTCATAGTGTCGTTTATTGTTATATTGTCATTTTTATAATTTTCTTGTCTAATAAAACAAGACAATTCTGAAAATAATTTATCATTAAAATTATTTTGTATTGAGTTTGAGTCTACTATATTTTTGATTTCATTTTCTAGTTGAGTTATTTCATCTTTTTTAGAATCAACTTGTAGTTCTTTTAATCTTACTGATGTAGTAATTTCTTTTATCTTTTCATTTGTTTTAGTCAGCATTGATTGATTATTTCCTGATATATAAGTTGATTGCTGAATTTTATAATTAGATAAATTTTTATTTAACTCAGTTAATTCTGTTTCAAAAGATAATAGCTCGGAATTTTTTTCAGAAAGTATATTATTTTTAATTGTATATAGCTCTTTGCTTTGAGAGATTTTAACTTTCCATGCTGTGACAGCATCAATTAATTCTGGACTAAACCAATCAGGATTATTATAATAATCAAAATTATATATAACACTTGATCCAATTGGGTTTACAGAACTTATATTTAGATGATTATCTCCAATAACTCTTAAAGCTGTTATTATTTCATCTGATTGCTCTTTAATTTCCAAACTGTTTATTGTTTCTGCTTGTGTTAGAAAAATTGATGTTGCATTGATATAATTATTTCTATCATATACATTAACAATACGATTCATAATATCAAATTCAATAAGACATTCATAAGCTTTTTCAACATCATTCATCAAAAAACTATAAACAGTATCATTTGGAACATCAAATGTTCTATATCTTTTTGCTACATTGCTATCTACTGTTCCAATTGTCCATTTTGGAAATTTTTGCATTAACATACCAAGTAAATTATTTGATGAATCTGCTTTGTTATAGAATTTATAAGTTCCTTTAAAATAATTAATTTTGAAATATGATAACTCAATTTCACAACTAATTAAATCTATATCTTTATATATTTCGTTACCTTTTTCATAATTATCAGAAGAGGTATCTATAATAAATTCTCCAATATTCTCTACTTTAACGTATCTTTTTTGCTCTATTTTATCAAAAATATTTTCATTTTCTATTTTGTTAAGTGTAATAGATATATTTGATACAGCATTAAATTTTGGTTTGAATTTAAATTTACAAGGAGTTATGATACCTAATTCTTTACCGTTTGGATTGCATAATGTTAAAAGAGGTAATTCAAAATTATTTAAGGCATCAAATTTAAGCTCCATTTATCCAAACACCCCTCCTATATTCAAATCTTATGGAGACTACATCTCCGGTTATTGTAAATGTATCCATACCTGATGTTTGAGAATAATCAAGTTTTACCCATTTTTTATTAAAACTTGCAAATTTATTTGTTACTTGGCTAGATTCAATAATAAAAGGATTGTTGCTTAAAGTAATAACTTCATTGTTTCCAACAGATGTTATAATACTTGTTGATATATCATTTGATATTTTAATAGTACTTTCATTTTCTCCAGCAGTTATAATTACTCTTGGATATATGTATTTTTTAAAACCATTTGATATAGGAATTTTTATTTCATTAGTATCATTAGATAAAGAGAAAGTATGAACTTCGTCTTTCCATTTACAAGGTGCATCACATATCATTTCAGCTTTAAATCCATAAATTTCACCACTAAACATAATAAATTTTGCATCATTAAAAATACAATTATAATAGCTAGTGTTTTTATATGTTTTTGAACTATTAATGTCAGCTTGTAAAGCTTCAAAATCTCCACAATACAATTTTTTATAAGAATCTTGTGCAAATAAATTAGAACAAATTTTTTGTAATAAAGCTTCTTTTTCTGTATCGTTTTCTGGTTTTGTCAAATTAAGTTTTTCACAATATTCATCTATAAGTGGTTTCTCAGTTACCATTTCTATATCAAATGATAAAGGTTTTTTATATTCAATATCACGTATAACATTAGATAAACTATCTAAATTTTTAAATGTATTTATTTCATATTTTTTACCTATAGTTGTAGACATACTTGTTTTAATATTTAATATTTGAAATGGATATAATTTTTTATCATATATAAAACTTTTTCCGTAAATCAAAATTAACCTCCTTTTTATTTAATTAAATCCTTATATTTATTAGATATAAGGATTTAATCATTATTTTAAATTATACTTAATGAACTTCCACGGTTTTTTTGTGATGAATTAATAGTCTTAAATACAGTGTTAACAATATCATCTCTTGCTTGTTTTAATGCATTTACAGTAGAAGTATCAGCGTTTCCTTGAATTACAATATCTCCAACTGATACAGATCCATTAGCATAATTTTCATAACTATTTGAAGTTAAATGTTTATTTAAATTGTTTAAATGGTCTCTTGTAAATACAGCTTCACCTTTTTGTAATATTGCAGGAACTTCATCATTTGCTAGATTAAATAAATCTTTGTATTTTACATGAGTATTACTATATCCTACTAATCCACCAGAGTGAAATAGTTCTGGAAAAAAAAACTTTTTTTTATGTGCTTGTAGTTCGTATTCTTTTGTATGAAAGGGAAGTTTACTATTATTTGACCGAAAGTATGAAGCATATAGATCATGTTCTAGTGGATAGTATTTTTTTAAAAAATCTTTTAAAAAATGATCACCAGGGTTTCTAAAGCTTACGTTTCTATAGTCATTCAAATTTTTATTATATGGTGAATTTTCTCTTGAGATTTTTTCTCCGTAACGTCTATAAAATTCGTCTTCATCTTTTTCACGTTGTGTTTTAATACGTGGAAGTTTAGTATTTGCTACTTTATTTAAAGAAGTGACTAAATTATCAGCATTTTTTTTGGTTGATTGTATTTTTTTAGATAAATCATTTAAAACACCTAAAACGCTTGTTTGTTTGCCACCATATCTATCCATAGCTTTATAGCAATCATCCCATGCATTTTTAATATTTTGATCTATTCCATCACCATAAGTTTGGTTCCATGCAATAAGCCTACTATAAAAAGTTTTTGAACGTCCTTCAATTAATCTAATAGCTTCGTTTCTTATGTTGCATTCTTTGCTTAAATATTCTTCAATAGCAGTTATTTGTCTATTAAGACCATCAATTTTAGCTTGATATTGATTTTCTATTACAGCTATTTCTTCATTATATTTTTCTTCATTAACCTTTTTTTGATTATCTAATTCAGCTTGTTGTGTTTCAATACTATGTTCATATTGATATTCACTAAGTTCTATTTTTTTATCAGATAATTCTTCTTCTAATTCACTAATTCTTTTTTGGCCTTCTAAAGAATTATCAAATTTTAATGTTTGTAGTTCATCTTGTATTTCTTCAATTTCACTTTGTCGTTCTGTTAACTCTTGTTTATAATCATGATAATCTTTTTCTGCTTGTAATTTTTCTTTTGCTAAATCTATTGCTTCACAATCTTGATCATATTTCTTTTTAGCTGATTCAGTTTCTAATTCTTGGACTTCTTTTAAATGATCAATTTGTTCTTGATAACCTTCTTTTCTATCGTTATATTCTTGTTTTAGCATAGAAATAGTTTTGGATAATAAATTATTTATAGATGATTGTGCTTCTGTTAAAGATGATCTAATATCGCTTGCTGATTTTTTAATATTATTTGATGTTTTTGTAACAGATTTGCCTAATAAATTAGTATTGTTAGCTGCTAATTTAGTTGTTGTTCTAATAGCTTGAATTTGATTAACATATGATGTATATTGAGTATCACTAATTTTCTTGTTTATATGTAGACTTTCTAGTTTTTGAAGATTTTCTTCCCATATACTATTTGCATTTTTATGATGTTGTCCTGCTAATTTTTCAAGAGTTTGAATTTTGTTTTCTTCTACAGCATCAATTACTGAATTAGTTAATGCTATCGCTTTTGATATTCCTAGATCCATAATTTTAGCTTTTGCTAAACGTGTGAATCCTTGAGCATTTAAATCTAGTTGACCTTCTTCATTCATTAAATAACCTAAATATCCATCAGTCGCGGATAATAGAGATTGTAAAGTATCTATAGATAATACACCAGAACTATTATATTCATCTACAGCTTTAGATAAAGAGCTGTAACATGATTGTATTCTATCTATTTCTGAAGACATTGAACTAAAATCAGGTATATACATAGAATATATTTTATCAACATCTGGTTTTTCAACCCAATCTAAATTAAAAGCTTTTTTAAACTGTTCTTGTGTTTTTTCTGGCAAATTTTCTAAAGCTTCAGTAATAACTTTATCATATTCTGCTTTATCTAAATCTTTTGGTGGATTTAATAAAGTTATCATTGCATCTTTTACTTCTTGTGAAGTATCTTCATCTGTTAGTGGTTTTAAAATATTGTCTTCAATCCAATTAAAGGAATCTTCTCCATGTGTTAAAAAGAATTCATGGTCTAAATTTGATACAGTTTGCTCTATAATATTTTGTGTTTCTTCAGGTAAAGATTTAAAATCTTCATTTTCAACATTTAATAAAGATGTTATACGACTTTTAATACCTGTAATATCTGAATTTTCTTCAAGTTTATTAATTAAATCCGTATATTCATTTAAAATTTTAGTTTTATATTTAGCCATAGCAGCTTCATCTTTATTTAAACATGCTACTAGATATTCACCTGCGTCTCCATCATAATCTTCTTTTTTTGCAAATGATTCTATTTCGTCATCACTCATTGATTCAATATCTAAATCAATAACTTTTTTTAAGCCAATGGTTTTTTGTTTATCTTTTTCAGGAATACTTGTTTCAAAATCATCCCATACATTTTCAGTTTCGGATATAGTTTTCTTATAGCCTTGCATTTTTTGTTCTTCTAAAGCTTTGTTTAATTCTTCTACATTACCTTTATTTTTAATTATTGCGTTTCCGTTTGCGTCCCATCCTTTTACAAGCTCAGGAAACATATCAGCTATTTGTTTTGTGATATTATGATATTTCTCAAATTCTTTTGATGATAATGATAAATTATTACCATTAGAATCAACTCCTTGTGATAATCTAACATAATCATCTGAAATTTTAGATATTGATCTAGAATTAGAATGAAGAGAATTTTGAGATTTTGTCCATTGATCAGAGAATTTTTTAAGATTTTCAGTTGAGTTTTTTATTTTCTCATTATTTTTTTTAATGCAATGGCCTATCAATGAAATAGCGCTAATAGCTATAGTAGCTATTCCAAGTGGACTTGCTAAAAATGCTGCTGTTTGAGCTAGTATAGCTGAAGTTGTAGCTTTTATTCCTTTACCAAGAATTAATTGAGATAAAGCAACAGCTTTTCCTCCATTGGCAACATTTGTTTGTTTTTTAGATAAACCAGTAAATACAGAACCTATTTTTTCTAAAGATTCTCCTAATTGAACAGTTGAATTAATTTTATCTGGTAATCCTGAAAGTATTGAAGTTTCGGAATCACTATTTGATAATCCACTAATTGATATCTTTTTAGGTTCTAAAGATTCAAATAATGCATTTAAATCTGATTGAATAGCAGTTCTTGTTTCTTCTATATTTAATCCAAATGTTATTTTTGGTTTATTATCGCTGTTTGATATTTGTGATGCTATCATTTTTAAATTATTTTCTATAGTTGTTTGAATTTTCGCATTATCTGTATCTACTGATATTTGTATTTGTTTTTCAGCCAATTTATTTATCACCTCTTTCATTTTATTAGTTGTCCTATTTTTTGATTTTTAAATAAATTGTCATTTTTATTTATTTTCAGATAACTGATTTCCTAATTCAGTTATTTTTTTAATATCTTCTGGTGTGAAATTTTTTAAAATTTCAGAAAGTTGTTGATTTGTTAATTCCATTAATGCTAAATTTTCATTATATCTCTTTGATTGTTCAAAAATAATATTTTGTTTATTAAATTCAATTTTTTGTGATATGCAATGTCTTATATGTGACAATTGTTTTGTTGAAATATTATTAGAAATAGAATCAATAATATCTGTGTTATATATAATATCTGATATTTCATCTGCAGTAATTTCTTCTTGGAAATTTGTAAAAAAGGTTAGTAGGCATTTTGTATAACTAATATTATAATAATTTGGATTGTAACCATCTTCTGAATTACAAACAAAATCAGCTGTTGTATTAATAAAAACAGTTTCATCATTTACAGATATTAGATTTTTAACAATTATTTCTTGGTCTTTATATAAAATTTTATTTTCCATATTTAACTCCATCCTTTTTATTGTTTTTTAATAAATAGTATCGTTTATTAAAAAAGTTATATTATGGTAATACATGATTTTTAAAATATAATAAAAAAATAGGGTAAAGACATTTATAGTCTTTACCCTATAATAAACTACAATATTAATCGACTAAAATTTTATTTAATCGATGTTTAGATTTATTATAGTAAATTTATAAATCTATAAATATTTGTATTTAATAATTAATATGTAGTACTTTTATATTTATATAATATAATTATTCTTCTATTTCAATAATATCAAGAACATTATCATCTTTGTCAGCCATACAAGCAAATTCAATTTTAATTGAAGCTGGATCGCCTTGGCTAGAGAATGATAGTTCTAGATTTCTCTTAGGTGTAGCTTTGTAACCAATGATTTTAATTGGAATTAATTCATCATTTTCGTTTTTATCTACTGTTTGCATTTCAATGTAATATGATTTTGGTACTTTATTATTGTTAAATTGTATTCTTTTAATACCTGTAGTTTTTTCTTCTAAGAAACTAACTATGTATGTTTTTCCAGATACAATTTCGCCTGCATTTGTTGCAGTGAATTTGTTGCTTGCAAGTGTACCAGCTATTTCTGTTCCACCGTAATCATTTTCTGAATAAACAAATAGAGTACCTTCTTTTGGTGTTCCTTCAACTGTTAATTTACCATCTTCAGTACAGTTAACTGTTTGTCTTTTAGTAATAATTCCATTAGAAGAAATTTCACCATCACTTAGCAATGAATAAACTTTGAAAGGATGTACTTGGAATTCAAGTGTCATAGTTCCTTCAATTGGATTATGGAATGCAAGTGCTTTTGCTCCTTTCTTCATTGCATAAGAAGATTCACCTGTGAATCCTGCTGTAGTTGTGTTGCAGAAATCTGCAAACATCCAAGGTTTTTTAGTTGCGTAATTCTTAATTTCAAGATCGCAACATTCTCTGTTAGCCATATTAATATTCATATTTTATCCTCCAGTATTTTTTATATTTTCAAACCACATATTGTGGTTGAAGTCTTTTTCACCCATCGGGGACCAATGTTGAGCTAAATTAACTTGATTTATATAATTTAATCTACTAAATTGATCATATAGTTGATAAATTGTTAAATCCCATATATTAGTGATGTTAATACTATTATGTTTAACACACAAAGCTGATATTATATTACATAATTCTGTATTCTCATCAATTTTTGAATGTTTAAGATGTTTTTTTAGTTTTTCATTTAATTTTTTTGCTTTTTCATTTTTATAGTTTTCTTTAGTAGGTATTGATATATTATTTATTTGTCTTATTACATTTATAATTTCTGAAAAATTGTCTCTTTGAATATAGCCAATTTCTTTTTTGGCATCATCTATAAGTATTAATTTTTCATTTTCTTTGTTAATTTCTATGCTTTCTTTAAAATAAAAAGAAAGAGATGTTACTAATAAACTTAATAACTGTGAATTTATAAACCAAAGATCAAAAATATTTATTTTATCATTTAGTATTAACTCAGAAAAATCAAAATTTTTGTCGCCAAAGTTTTTTATCCAATCTTCTTTAGAAATTAATAAATAAAATAATCCTGTATTATAAATATCGTTTCCTATCTCAGATATTTTTTTTAATGTTGGTGGAATGATGTTTCCTACATCTTTTATGTATATTGGATATGGAGATAGTAATTTTAAATAATCTAACTTCATATTATTTCACCATCTTATTTGAATGTGTTGAAATTTTATAACTTATTTTTTTACATGCATAATCAGGATTATTTATAATAACAGAAGATACTTCACCATATAATTCTAATCCACCAATTCCAAAATCCTGATTGTTTTTCAATGTCATATTTATTTCTTTTATTAAGTTATCTCTACGATTTCCAGTATATTCTTCAAAAACTTCAGAATTTAATTTCATGTTATTTTTATGTACACCTATAAAAATATTAATAACAGTTGAATTTAAATTTTTATTTATATAAGATATAGATGTGTCTACACAGCAAAAAGATTTATTTTCTTGAATAATTCCTTCAATATAATTATGGTCAAATATTCTATCAGACCAAGCTTTATCTACAGATGCAGAATTAATATTCTCATTTGTTAATAATAAAACAAATTTTTCATTATTATGTAATTCATTTATTATTTTCTTAGGTATATCTATTATTTCGTTTATATGAATTCACCACCTTGATATTATTATAGTTTTAATTTTGATATTAATAGCATTATAATAAATAGCTATTTTTAGATGTCTCCGTATGTGTAAGTTATATTTTGGTCTATCTCTTTTAGTAAATTAATATTTCGTGGATTTTCTTCTAAATAAGGAATACCACGTTTTTTACCTGTGTTTTGATTTTTGCAAGTTGTTATAATGTGGATGTTTTTATCTTTTTCTCTTAAAATCTTTGCTTGTTCCTTTGTTATTTTTATCAGATAACATCATTCCTTTTTAAATTTTTATTTTAAAAATAATGTTAATACATAACTATTTTGATTAATAAAAAATATTTAAATATAATAGTAATATATTTTTTAATTATTTTTAATTTGTGTGGTAGATAAAGTTGTAATATTTTATTTTTGAAAATTAGTTTAATAAAATCAACTCTTTCCAATAAGGTATATGGTTTTTAGTCATAAAAATTCCTCAAATCCGTATAGTAAAAGGATTTGAGGCTCATTTAATTAAAAATTAACTTGGTTGAATTGATTTTTTCTTTGTTGATACATTAATTTATTATGTAATTTTCTTTCTTCGTTTTTACATTTATCACATCTAGTTTTTCTTGAAGAGCTACTTACTATAAATTTAGTACCACAATCTTGACAAATAATTGTTTTTTGTTTAACAGGTGTGTATTTAGAACATTTGCTACAGTTCACTTGATTAATCTTGGTTTTAATAAATCTTTTTCCACATTTAGAGCATAGTCTACTATTATTATCTATATTATTTTTTATATTTTTATAAACTATATCACCAAACATAAACCAAAAAGCTTTTTTATTTTTTGTTTTTCTATTATGAAATAAGTCTATTACTAAACTATCAACGATTTCGTTAATATCATATCCTAAAGATAATAATTCTTTTTTACATTCATCAAAAACAGAAAAATAATTGTTTAAACTATCTTCACCTAGTTTATTAAAATTTAATGCACTTGATAACTCTTTAAATTTTAAAGCTACATTTTCAATACATTCTGCATTAAAATCATGTAATAAAGTATGGTAATCAAATTTACCAATATTAGATTGTTTAAAGTTAAAGTTAAGATTTTTAGGTTTGTATAGTTTATATATTCTATTAATAGTAGAGTTATTTATTTCATTAACCTGACAATCTTCTTTTCCTTTAGCAAATTTAAAAAAATATGGAACTTTTTCTTTAATATATTTATTTATTTTTTGAGAAACTTCTTTAGGTGGATCAGGTTTATATAATGTTTTAGCATAATCTATTGTGAAATTTGTTTGGAGACAAAGCCATTTAACTACATCCATTTTTTCTGATGTTATTTCTTCGCTATTCCATATCTTAGATATGTCATTACTTGGTATACCAATATTTCCTCCTGTGTATGTAAGCATTAATCCTTTAAATATTTCATCTTGGTTTATAATTACAGAGTTAGCTTTTGCCATATTATAATATAATGGTACAATATTTTTCATATTTCTTTCAGCTATATTAATCATTGTTTCATTATTTATAACTAATAATGTATCACCATCACAATCAAATTGAAGAATTTTTGATATAGTATCAAAAGTACTTGTGTATATAGCGTTGGTATTTAACCATTCATTATCTGTGTTGTTTATTCTTACTGCATGTTCTTTATAAAGAGATGGGCTTCTTAAACAATCCAATTTGATTTTATCTTCAAATAATTTGCAGCATACTTCATGATCTTTTAATATACCTTTTGGTTTTTGTATATTTAGAAAAAGAAATTCGCAAAAGGCGTATAAATCAGGTATTACAAAAGTATATTTACCACCAACTTTTAATTTTGCTGACCATAGATCTTTTTCAAGACTAACTTTTAATTCTTTTAATATTTTACGAATATATAAATCACTTATTAGTTCAGGATATATAGATATACATTTTTGTAAAGGTGTTTTATTATAATTATTTTCATCAGCTTTTAATATTTTTAACATGGTTTTTAAATCAGAAGTTACATTTTTAATATCATTTACATTTTCTTTGCACAAAATATTAAGTTCATCATCAGATATATCAGTAAGAGTTTGCATCATTTGATAACTAATAGATGAATCTTTAAAAACATCATCATCTTCTTTACATTTTCCTGCTGTACAATTATATTTTTTAAAATTATCTTTATATTCTTTCCAATTACTATAATACTTGTGCATTTTAAATTGACTTTTAGTAAAAATTATCTGTATATTATCTTTTATTATATCGTATTCATCACCATAAATATCTTTAATTTTTGTAGTCGTATTATTGGCTTTTATAAATTTTACAAAATCAAAACTTCCTAATAAACCTTTAATAAAGGGAAGTCTAACCATAAAATTTTTAGGTGATAAACATGGTAATATCATACCAACACCGTCTGTGTGTGGTATTGGTATATTCATTTTTTTTCTTTCAATCTTATATGTTTTATCATCAATAAAATCTACTGTGTCATTAACTGTTGTTTCAAAATCATCAACTACAATACATCTGTCAATATCAAAATTTCTCCATAAATCTGTTGCACTATTACAAAGAGCAGTATAAGTTATATATTTATTAATATTCATTCCACCACATTTGTTTATGTGATCAACAGTTAATCCACAAGTTAAAGTGTTCCAGCAATTATTGAGTAAATCTTTTCTTACAGCTACAAGTTTTTTTGTTCTAATTTGTCCACTACTGCTTGTGAAAAAAACATATTCATATCCATTCATATAAAATCCATTTTTAATTATACTTTCAGCAATATCAAAATAATATATTTTTATTATTAATATCTCTGTATTTATTTCCCTCTCTTTTAAATTCAAACATCTGGTTAAATTAGAATCAAAAATTGATACTCTTCTATTAAGAGTTAATTTGCTTGTATTTACATTTCTTATTAAATTTTTATTTTGTTTCAATAAAGTAGTCAATTCAGATTTCTTCGTGTTTATGTATTTATTTAAAAAAGATAATCTTTTCTCGTGGTTATTTATATACTGTATTTTAGATTTTGTTTTTGAAAATTTAAATTTACTTCTGTGTAAATGTTTTACTATGTTTTCTTTTTCTATCCATTCATTCATTACATATTTTAAATGTTTTGCTTTTATTATTTTTTGTTCTATTTTGTTTTCTTCTTCAGTATAAAAACAGGATGTATCTAATCCATATACGTAATATAATTTATCTAAAGCCATTTTTTTCTCCTTAAAATCAAATGATGTAAATACATTAAATTTATTAATTTTTTAATTTAATAACGTTTTTTATTTTTACTTATATCATTAATACAAGCTTGAAGTGCTTCTATTAATGTTATATATTGTCCAATTAATACATTGTTGTTTTTTATATTTTTATTTTTATAATTTTTAAATAATATATAATAGTCTGTATTAGCTATTATATAATAACCTTCTAGAAATGATATATAATTCGTATAGTCTTTTTTCATAACGTTTACTCCAATCTTTTTAATTAAGATATAAACTTAAGTCGTTTTGATCTGCTATTTCTAAAATTAATGCATCATCATATATAACAACTAATTGATTTTGATTTTCTCCTTTTTTATCTTCTTCATAGTTTATATAAAATGATTTTATTTTATTTCCATAGTCTAATTCTATTTGTGTAATATCTTTTGTTTCAGATAATCTTTTAAAAATTGTTTGATTTGAAATTGTTCCAAATTTTTTATATTTTCTATTGCTTTTTGTAGGTATTTCCATATAAACTAAGTTAGATTGATCATAATCATATTCATTATTAAAGCCTTTGTATTTTATAATATTATCAATATTGATAGAAGTGATTTCATTTATTTTTAATGTTATAGTTTCGCAGTTTTTAAGTATTAATTTAATGCTTTTAATATTTTTTTCCATAGTAAATTCCTCTTTCTTTAATTGATTATTAAATTTAGTTACAATAAGCAAAAAGTATGTTAATTAATTTATAATTATTAAAGTGCACTTAATAATTCGTTTTAATATACATAAGATATAAAGGGTTAAAATATGGGATGGCTCATATAATAAAAAATTTTAAGGAAATTGACAATTAGGCTATATAATGGTATATTTTAGTTAAATAGATTTAAATTGTGTTTTATAATTTGTTATTTTTACACTATAAATTTAAATTACTTTTATTATACAATCTTCTTTATTAAAATTTTTCAATAGGTTTAGAATCTTGGTGTTAGTACTCTTAATTTTTTAAATATTTATTTTTATAATTGTTAAATAAATATTCTACATAAATCATTTGTTTATTATAATTCATAAATATAATAAAGTCAATTATAAATTAATATTAATATGAAAATTAGGGATAATATATAAAATATTGCAAACTAATATAAAATAATTGATAAATTTATAAGAGGTGTAAATTAATGGATTTAACAAATTTAATTGAAAATATAAAGAAATTATGTAAAAAAAGAAATATTACAATTAATAAGTTTTTAGAAGATTGTAGTATAAATAGAAATTTTATGACTAATTTGAAAAATCAATCTATTCCATCATTGGATAAAATTATAATTATAGCGTCTTATTTCAATGTTTCTATTGATTATTTAGTTGGTTTAGATAATTCTAGAACAGAAAAATTATCTAAAAAAGATTTATTAAAATTAGATTTGTTTGATAAAACTAAGGATATAACGGATGAAATGTTAGATGAGGTAAAACAATATGCCTTAATGGTATTGCTTCGTGAAGAAAACAATAATAAATAAATATATTTTAGTAAGATAATAATATATAATAACATATGTGATATTATAAATCAATTAAATTTACTTTTAATTATTAATTTTTTATTTGTATAAGTGATTATTATATGTAAAGTTTCTCTTAAAATGAGCAAACAATAGTATGTTTAGCATTGTTTATAAAAAAGCCTTAAAATAAAAATATAATAATTAATTAAAAAGCATTGACTTTATTGGGTTTGTATATTATAATACTTAATATAAAGATGTAAGAGGTGTTATATTATGGTTAAAGATGTAAATGTTTCTCTTAATGAAATCATAGAAAAGTTAAAATTAGTATTATTATTAACATCTGATGATGTTTTTTTAGATAAGGTAAGACAAAAAATTAAAAAAGATGGTGAAATTGAGTTTACTAATTATAAAAAAATTGAAAGAAATCCAATGCTTATTACTAGTGTTTTTAATCAGGAGGAAAAATATCAAAAGATATATAAAATTTTAAAAACAATTGAAGATATAGATGATAAAAAATTAAAGGTATGTGATTATTTTACTGAACAAGAAATTAAGAATTATAAAAATGTGGTTTTTGAAAAATTTGATGAGTCTAATTATCATGTTTTTAAAGATGTGTTTAAAAAATCTGAAAATCAATTTTCATTTTTATTATCTGTAGAAGATATAGCTATTTTAAGTAAACATTTTATGATTAGAGTTGATAGTAATTATCAAAGACAAAGTAAATTGAAAGTTAATAAAGAAACAAATGAGGTATTAAAACAAATTTATGTTAATTCAACTAGAGTGCAAGAAATTGCAAATTTACTAGTATCAAATAATTATTACTTTGATGAAATAAAATTAAATCTTATTAATGAGACAGGCTCAGTTTTAAGATATATGGAAAATGAAAAGTCATTATATTGGGAAGGTGACATAGTAGTTCCTGATGGAAACCATAGACGTTTGGCATGTATTAAAGCGTATTGTGAAAATCCTGAATTAAGACAGCAGTTTAAAAATCAAAAATTTAATGTTAGTTTTTCATATTTGACACCAAGAGAGTTAAAAGAGCTTATTAATCAAACATGGAATACAGAACCTATTGCTAAAAGACATAAACAGGCTATGGTTGTTAATAAATCAACTGATGTAATAGAAGAAATGCTTAGAAATAATAATATAGAAGATTTATTAAGAAAAAATATTGTGACAACAGGAAATGATTTAGGTTTAGGAAAGTCTGTATTTATAAAGTCTTATATGTCAGAAGCAATAAATGCTGTGTATAAAGCTAATAAATTTAGTTTGAATTCTCAAGTAAAACAATTATCAGATTGGCTTGTTGAATTTATGAATTATATAGTAGAGTTATGGGTTGATGATTTTCAAGATGTATTAAAAACTAAAAGGAATACATGGAAGTTTTCGTTTATTATTATTTTTGGTTTATTTGAATTGTCTAGGTTGTGTAAAAATAAATTAGAAAAAGATAATGCATACGATTGGAAACAAGATGTTAAAAATATACT
The DNA here is from genome assembly GCA_965226565.1 of Oscillospiraceae bacterium. Classification (GTDB taxonomy): domain Bacteria; phylum Bacillota; class Clostridia; order Oscillospirales; family Ruminococcaceae; genus SZUA-444. The sequence goes on along the minus strand of CBDDDI010000005.1, from coordinate 422,308 downwards.
TAATAGTATAGATTTTTCTAAAGAAAGTGCAATTGTGAGAGCAGATTCAGTATCTTCAGGACGTAAAATATATACTGTATCTGATAAAAAAGTGATGATAAAATATTTTAATGAAAGATTTAATGAAAACGATGTATAATAAAAAAATTAAAGACCAATTTATGCAGTATTGTGAAAAAGTTTTTGAAAGCAATATGTGCTATAAGACAATGCCTATAGTTTTAAAAAAAATATCAAAGATAGAAAAACAATATGAAATAGATTTGTTTAATGCTATGGGAGATACACTTTTAGAGATGCTAGCTGAGATATGCTCAGGTTTAAAATCATCACAAACCTCGTATTTAAGCATGTGTAAAAGGTATATTGAATGGGCAATTTTGAATGGTAAATCAAAGGTAGAAGATATAAATTTAGATATTATAACTACAGATAGTTTGCCTATATCTAGTCAGTATTTAAAAAAGCATATAAAAAATTATGAGGATTTATGTTCTTATTTAGAAGTTGTATTTCATCATCCTGATGATGAATATACGGATTTACCTTACTATGTAATTTCTCTTTTGATTTATGAAGGTTTTACTTTAAATGAAGTATTAAATCTTAAAAAAGATGACTTTTCGGATGGAGTAATAACATATAATAATAAAACTATTAAATTGCATGTTCAAACTATTTCTATATTAAATGATTTTTTAAATTTAATACATTTAAATTGTGATTCTGATTATAGAAGTAGAAAAAGGCCAATTCTTGAAAGTGAATATCTTATTAACAATACTTCTAAAAGTAGAGATTTTAATAATTTTAAATTGCTTTATTCTGTAAATCTTAATAAAGGAATTGAATATTATAAAAAAGAAGTTGGAATTGTAAGAAAAATAACTTCAAATGGAATATATATGTGTGGTGTATTTAATATAATAAGAAATAAACTTCTGAATGGTGAAATTGATGATAATGAAATAGAAAAGGTATTGAATATTTATTTTCCAGTAAAAAATAAATATCAATTAAATTTCGTTTATCAAGATTATAAAATTTGGGAAAGTTTATTATTTTAAAGTAAATATAATGTTTAGTTATTTAAAATATAATTAAACATTGTATTTTAAGATATATAAATAAAAATTTAATAATAATATAAAACGAGAAGGTGATTGAATTAATAATAAAAAGATAATAGTGATGATAATTTTGTGTATGTTTTGTCTTGTTAATTTTGGTAGTTTAAATAAATGTAGAGAAAAAATATATAAAAATAAACAAAAAGTTGAAGATGAAGAAAAGATATATAAAAACAAAGAAGAATTTGAGAATAAACAAGATATATTTAAGTTTGAAATTAAAAAGGAATATAGAAATAAAAAAAATTTTAAAAAAAGTGAAGAAAATTTAGTTACAGAAAAAGATTTAGAAATGATTGCATATGTCATAGCAAAAGAAGTCGAATATATGGATTATCATTATAAAAAAACAATAGCTGAAATTATTAAAAATAGATTATTTAGTGATAAATTTCCTGATAATGTTTATGATGTATTGCATCAAAGAAAACAATTTGGGAGTATTAAAAATTATTATAGTAGAAAAATAAAACCATCAAAAGATACGTATTTGGCTGTTAGAGAAGTTTTTGCACAAAAAAGCAATATAACAAATGGTGCTATTTATTATAGAAATGTAGAATTATCTAATAGAAAAACAGATAGATGGTTTAATTCTTTGGAAGTTGTATATGTTTATAGTTATAATTGTTATGGCAAAGTGTATACAACTCAATATTATAAATAATAAAATAAAAAATTAATAATTAAAATTATATTAAAATCTAATTCGTATAAGATAAATAGAAAGGTGTGAAATATAAAATGTCATCAAGTTTAAATGAAATATTAAAAAGAAATAAAATAGATCAAAAAAATTTGTATATAAAATCAGACAATCCATTATCAGAAGAAGAATTAGAGTTTGTTTATAGAGATAGTATGTACGAACAAAATATAAAAAGATGGAAAAATACATACAAAAAAGCATATATAAATAAAGATAAAAAGTAAAAATAGATTTGGTTTATATTTTAATAAATAAATTGTTTGAAATTTAAGAGATAAATATAATATATACGTTTATTTAATAATATATAGGAGGTTAAATTATGTATAAATTTTATTTAGTTGGTTTTCAAGGTGGAGTACAATATGAAGTTGCAAAATACTTAAATAAAAATTCAAAAAAATACAATGGACAATTATGCAAATTTATAACTAATCATGATATTGATAAAATAAAAAATAAGAAAATTAAGAATAAAAATATTAAAATAATATATATTAAAACACATATAAATAACATTATAGATAATTTAGAAAGTAAATCCAAAATATCTTTTATAAAAGCTATGGAAATATGGCAAGATGATTTTAATAATTTGAAAGTTGGTACAAATGGAGATTTTAAATACATAGCAGATTTATATATAGAACAAAATAATCTTACTAAAAAAGAAATAATATATAAAATAAATAAATTCCTAGATGAAAGTAATAAATAAAATTATTGAAATTATTATTTAAATTAGTCTTTTTATAGTATTACTAAAAATTATTGACATTAATAAATTATAGATATAGAATAACTACAGTGATATATTTTATAGCAAAAATAAAAACCTAATAAACGTATAGTTTAAAAGGTTTTTATTGTACATATAAATTGGTGCGGCAAATGGGACTTGAACCCATACGTCAATGACACACGCCCCTCAAACGTGCCTGTCTGCCGATTCCAGCACTGCCGCATACAACTTTTTAATTATATCATTTGGCAATCATGCTGTCAATAGTGTTAAATTGTATTATTATTTAAAGTAGGAGTTAATATGACTAAAAAAGAACAAGCTAAAATTATAGCAAAATTATTGATTGAAACATATCCTGATGCAGTATGTTCATTAGATTATACTTATGATTATGAATTATTAATAGCTGGACGTCTTTCTGCACAATGTACAGATAAACGTGTGAATATTGTTACAAAAGATTTATTTGACAAATATAGAAGCCTTGAAGATTTTGCAAATGCAGATTTAGATGAACTTGAAAATATTATCAAACCATGTGGACTTTACAAAACTAAAGCAAAAAGTATAAAAGAAATGTGTACACAGTTACTTATGAATTTTGCTGGAGAACTGCCAGATTCAATTGAGAAGCTTACTACACTTTCTGGAATTGGAAGAAAAACAGCTAATTTAATAATGGGAGATGTTTTTGGAAAGCCTGCAATAGTTACAGATACACATTTTATAAGAATAACTGGAAGACTTGGACTTACTAAAAATAAAGAGCCTAAAAAAGTTGAACAAGATCTTATTAAAATAGTACCATCAGATATTTCAGCTAGATTTTGTCATTGTATTGTGTATCATGGTAGAGAAATTTGTAAAGCTAGAATGCCATTATGTGATAGATGCACATTAAATGAAATGTGTAGTTATTATAAAAAAATTGCAAAGTAATAATTGTAAATTTTTATAAAAAATATCTCATAATTATGCAATTTTAAAGTTGTTTAATTTGACATTAGACGTTAAAAAAGTTATAATATACTTTGAAAAAAATATAAATTTACTAAATTAAGGAGTAGCAATAAATGGGTTTACTGGATAAAATATTCGGGAATTATAGCAAGAAAGAATTAATAAAAATTGAACCGATAAAGCAGTCTGTTCTTGACTTAGAAGAAAAATATAGATCTTTAAGCGAAAGTGAGCTTAAATCTCAAACTCAAAAATTAAAAGAACGTCTTGAAAATGGTGAAACACTTGATGATATTTTACCAGAAGCTTTGGCGACTTGTCGTGAGGCGTGTGATAGAGTTCTTGGCAAACGTCCTTTTCCTGTGCAAATTGTAGGTGCTATTGTTCTTCATCAAGGTAGAATAGCTGAAATGAAAACAGGTGAAGGTAAAACAATTGTTGCTTGTTTAGTTTCATATTTAAATGCACTTACTGGTAAAGGTGTTCATGTTATTACAGTAAATGATTATCTTGCTAAATTCCAATCAGAAGAAATGGGTAGAGTATATAAATATCTAGGACTTACTATTGGTGTTATTCTTCATAATAATACAAGTGAAGAACGTAGAGAAGCCTATTATTGTGATATTACTTATGGAACAAATAATGAATTTGGTTTTGATTATCTAAGAGATAATATGGTAATTTATAAAAAAGATAAGGTTCAAAGAGAACATGCTTTTGCAATTGTGGATGAGGTTGACTCAATTTTAATTGATGAAGCTAGAACTCCTTTGATTATTTCAGGAAGAGGAGATAAGTCTACTGATTTATACACAAGAGCAAATTCATTTGCTAAAACTTTAAGAAAAGTTAAAGTTGTTGAACTTGATGATAAAGCTGATAATGATGCAGTTGATGGTGATTATATAGTTGATGAAAAAGCTAAAACTGCTACTATAACAAAAACTGGTGTTGCAAAAGCTGAGAGATATTTTGGTGTTGAAAACCTTATGGATTCTGATAATATGACACTTCTTCATCATATAAACCAAGCACTAAAAGCTCATGGAATTATGAATTCTGATATTGATTATGTTGTAAAAGATGGAGAAGTTTTAATTGTTGATGAATTTACAGGAAGACTTATGATGGGACGTAGATTTAATGATGGTCTGCATCAAGCAATTGAAGCTAAAGAAGGCGTTAAAATTGCTCATGAGTCAAAAACAATTGCTACAATTACTTTCCAAAATTACTTTAGATTATATACAAAACTTTCTGGTATGACTGGTACTGCGATGACTGAAGATGAAGAGTTTAGAGAAATTTATAGTTTGGATGTTATTGAAATTCCTACTAATAAACCTATTAAAAGACTTGATAATTCTGATGTTATTTATAAAACAGAAAAAGGTAAATTTAAAGCAGTAATTAATCAAATTATTGAGTGTAATAAAAAAGGCCAACCTGTTCTTGTTGGTACAATTTCTATTGAAAAATCTGAACTATTAAGCCAAATGCTTAAAAATAAAGGTATTAAACATGTTGTTTTGAATGCTAAATATCATGAAAAAGAGGCTGAGATTGTTGCTCAAGCTGGTAAATTTGGTGCTGTAACTATTGCAACAAACATGGCTGGACGTGGTACTGACATTATGCTTGGTGGTAATGCTGAATATTTAGCCAAAGCTGAAATGAGAAAGCTTAAGATTCCAGAAGAAGTTATTGTTGAAGCAACAGGTCATGCTGAAACTGATGATGAAGAAATTATTTCTGCAAGAGAAAAATATAAAGAGCTTTATGAAAAGTATAGTAAAGAAGTTGCAGAGAAAGCTGTTGCTGTTAAAGAAGCTGGAGGATTATATATTCTTGGTACAGAACGTCATGAATCTAGACGTATTGATAATCAGCTTCGTGGTCGTGCTGGACGTCAAGGTGACGAAGGTGAAAGCCGTTTTTATTTATCACTTGAAGATGATTTGATGAGACTATTTGGTGGAGACAGAATTACAGGTATGATGAATACTTTAAGAGTAGAAGAAGACATGCCTATTGAAAGTAAAATGCTTTCAAATGTAATTGAAGGTTCACAGAAAAAAGTTGAAGGTAGAAACTTTAATATTAGAAAGAATGTACTAAATTACGATGATGTTATGAATGCTCAACGTGAGATTATTTATAAACAACGTTCTCAAGTTCTTGATGGAGAAGATATTAGCGATTATATCAAGAAAATGATTTCTGATTATATTCAAAGTGTAGTGTTTAGTTATATTGTTGATGGAAGTGTACGTGATGAATGGAATATTACTGGACTTCGTGAACATTTTAAAGGCTATATAACTACTGATGATGATTTAAATTATACATTAGATGAGCTTGAAGATAAGACTCGTGAAGATATTGTTAAAGATCTTACAGATAAAGCAATGGAAATTTATAAAGCACGTGAAGAGGAAATTACTCCTACTATGATGCGTGAAATTGAAAGAGTTGTTTTATTAAAATGTGTTGATACTAAATGGATGGCACATATTGATGATATGGATGAACTTAAACGTGGAATTGGTCTTCGTGCATATGGACAAAAAAATCCTGTTGTTGAATACAGAATAGAAGGATTTGATATGTTTGATGCTATGGTTGATTCTATTCAAGAAGATACTATTAGAATGTTATTTACTGTTCATGTTAAAGTTAATGAAGAACCAAAAAGAGAGCAAGTTTTGAAATCTGAAAGAACTCAAACTTCAGATGGAACTGTTTCAGCAACAAGAAAAGTTGCAAAAAAAATAAGTGGTAATGAATTATGTCCTTGTGGAAGTGGCAAGAAATATAAAAAGTGTTGTGGATTAAAAGACTAAGACTGATTGGAGTGTGCATATATGGCTGAAATCAAAAGTTTTAAAGGACTTAGATTTACAAATAAAGCTGGTGATATGAATAAACTTGTTTGTCCACCGTATGATGTAATTAGTGAAGAGCAAAGACAGAGTTTTATAAATGAAAATGAGTATAATATCATTAGACTTGAGCTTCCTAAAGGTGAAAATGCTTATGAAAAATCAGGTCAAGATTTAAGTAATTGGCTTAAAGAAGGCATACTTAAAAAAGATGATGAAGAAGGCATTTATGTTTATGAAATGGAATTTACTGTTAATGGAAATGAAGTAAAGAAAGTCAAAGGATTTATATCTTTGGTAAAACTTGTTGATTTCTCAAAAGGTATTGTTCTTCCACATGAAGAAACTTTGAGTAAAGCTAAAGAAGACAGATTTAATCTTATGAGCAAAACTTTTTGTAATTTTTCTCAAGTTTATTCTTTGTATATGGATGAAGATAAAAGCACATTCAGTTTAATAGATGCTGCATCACAAGGCGCTGCTGATACGGAAGTTAAAGATTCTGATGGTGTTATTCATCGTTTGTGGTGTGTGCATGATAAAGACATTATTTCAAAAGTTTCAAACAGCTTTCTTAATAAAAAGTTATATATTGCAGATGGTCATCATCGTTATGAAACAGCTCTTAAATTTCATAATCATTTATGTGAAACAGGCGTATCTAACGAAGATAGTTTATCAGGTTATATATGCATGATGCTTGTTAATATGGAAAATGACGGACTTGTTGTTATGCCAACTCATAGAATTGTTAGAGATTTGGATAATTTCAATAAAGATGAAGTTGTCGAAAAATGCGCTAAATATTTTGAAATTGTTGAAAAAAATTCTAGTAAAAAAGTTGAAAATTATCTTAAATCGTTGTATAATGATGGTAAGAGCTCGTTTGCTTTGTATACTGGTGATAATAAATATTATGTTTTGACACTTAAAGATAAAACTGTAATAAAAGAACTTTTGGATGATATGTCTGAATCTTATTGTAGTTTGGATGTCACAGTTTTACATTCACTTGTTCTTGAGAGACTTTTTGGTATTGATAAGGAAAATATGGCTAATCAAAAAAATCTTACATATACTAAAATTATTGATGAAGCTATTGAGGCTGTTGATAATAAGTTGGCAAATTGTTCTTTTATTTTGAATCCTACTAGAGTTCAAGAAATAAAAGATGTTGCTTTAGCTTCTGAAAAAATGCCGCAAAAATCTACTTATTTTTATCCAAAACTTATTACAGGTTTGGTTATGAACAAATTTGATGACTAGAGGAGAACAAAATGGCATTAATTAATATAATGGAAACAATTGTTAGATCAAAGCTTGATGAAATTTTAAAAACAAAAGATGTTTGTAAATGTCAAACTTGTTATCTAGACATGGTTGCAATGAGCTTAAATAGTTTAAAACCAAAGTATGTTAATACTTTAAAAGGTGAGTTGCTTGTTAAAATAAATGCACTTGAAAGGCAAAATGCTATTGATATAGAAGTTGCTATTTTAAAGGCAATTGACACTGTAAAAAAACAGCCTAATCATACATATGATCATACTAAGGTTACTGAGATTGATTAATTAATATTTATATAAAATAAGAACGACTTAATGATGTCGTTCTTATTTTTTTATTTAAAAAATTTTTTCACGCTGAATGTTTATTTTTATAGAAAAATGTGAATAATACTTAGAAAGAGAATTATTGATGATGATTTTAAAATAAGTACTGCTATTTGATCTGTCGCATTTTTATAGTTTGAGCATAAAATACTATAGGCAACAAAAAATTAACTATCATAAAAATTAGAGTGGCACGAAAGTGTCTGTAGGGGTGCTTTGATTTTTGGTTAAGGATTTGCTGCTTAAATATAGATTTGAGGTTAAGTTTAAAAGCTTAACCTCTCTTTTTTACAAAAAACTAGTAAATATTTCTTATTATGTTGACGTATTTTTAAATTTGTTATATAATTAGACGGTGTAAGTACGTATAAAGCTCGGAGGAATTATGGATATAAAAGTTTCAGCTTCAATTTTAGGAGCAGATTTATCAAATTTAGAAAAAGAAATTAAAAAAATAGAAGCAGCTGGTGCTGATATGATACATTTTGATGTTATGGATGGACATTTTGTTCCTAACATAAGTTTTGGTTTGCCAGTGTTAAAAAGTATTAACAAATGTACGAGCACTTTACTAGATGTGCATTTAATGATTTCTGAACCAGAAAAATATATAGAAGGTTTCGCTAATTTAGGTGCGGATATTATAACTTTTCATCATGAAGCTACTTCTAATTCAAAATTAATAATAGATAAAATCCATTCTTATGGAAAAAAAGCTTCTGTTTCAATAAAACCTAACACACCTGTTGAAGAAATATTAGAAATAGTTAAATATGTTGATATGATTCTTATTATGACTGTTGAACCAGGATTTGGTGGACAAGGATTTATTAAAGAAACTTTACTTAAAATAAAAACTCTTAGAGAATATATTAATAAAAACAACCTTGATGTATCAATTCAAGTTGATGGAGGAATAAACTCTGAGACTGCTAAAGATGTAATCCAAAATGGTGCAGATAATCTTGTTTCAGGTTCATATATATTTAATGCAGAAGATACTAGATCTGCAATTAATAGTTTGAAATTTAATTAGATAGTTTTTTTAATTATTTCTTCTATTGCATTAACAGGTAATATATATTTAGCATATTCTTTGGTATTGCTACTTTTAACGTCAGTTGCGTTTATGTAGTCGCAATATTCACTTAATAATATTTTAAGCTTTTTATCTGTTTTCTTGAAAATATGTAGGATTAGTAAATAACATTGGTTTGCAAATAATAGCTCACTATTATGAATTATATGATAAAATTTATTATATAAAATTTGTGAAAGTGTATTAAGCGTTTCTATGTTATTTATTTTACATATTATAGTACTATATAAACTATTATTTTCTTGAGGTGTTATTTCAACATTATTATCTAAGCTTGATAAATATAATAAACAACCACCATCTTCTTTTTCAAAAGCTTCAACAAATAGCTTTTCGTTGCTAAGATCAATGTTTTGTTTAGTATATATTGTTTCAATTAAATCAGCAAGTAATTGTTTAGTTTCAATATTTGAACGGTCAAGCTTATCAAAAGTTATGTTATAAAATTCCATATCATTTTTTGTTAATGTAATTTTTATAGTGTTAGAGCTGATAATTTCAAAAATCAAATAGCGTCACCTCGTTTTAATTTTGTCAAAAGGAAAGTGAAGAATGTTAAGTGATAAAAAACATATAAATAAAAATTCACAGATAGATATAATTCTATGTCTTATATCGTTGTTAATAATGTCAGCTTTTTATTATGGAATAAGAGCTTTAATGGTGTCTATGATATCTATTTTTACATGTATTATTTGTGAAGCAGTATACTCTTATTTAATGGTGAAGAAAATAGATATTGATTTATGGAAAATTTCAGTTACAGGATTAACTTTTTCATTGCTTATGCCAGCGTCAGTGCCTTTTGATATTTTGATAATTTCATGTGTAATTATGATGTTAATTGGTAGTTATGTTTTTGGAGGAGAATCTAATCCTTTATTTAGTAAAATAGCAGTAGGCTATTGTTTTGCGTCAATATGTTGGAAACAAATAATAATGATGTATCCTCAACCTGTTTCATTATGGCAAAGAAGTTTTTTTGCGCCTGTTTCTGAAATTCATTCACATTCTTTGGCATATTATTTGAATGTTGGTAGCGTTCCAGTATATTCTTTTCCTGATATTATAATGGGAAAATTTTTAGGACCAATGGGAACTACGCATGTGTTTTTGTTAGCACTTTGTATGATTATTTTGTTGCTAAAAAAATCTGTATCAGTTACAGTAGTTACATCGTCATTGCTTACTTTTATATTTTTTGCTATTCTTTTTCCTGTTATTCCAGGAAAATCAGTTATTGAATTAATTTTATTTGAACTTATTGGTGGATATACTCTTTTTGGGATTTTATTAGTTTCATATGATGATAAATTATTGCCAGATACTAATTTGGGAAGATTTTTGTGGGGAATACTCATTGCACTTCTTACTATAGTGTTTAGGAGATATGCTAAATTAGAACAAGGTATTTTCTTTGCTATTATTATTGCAAATGTCTTAAATACTACAGTTGATTCTTTAGGTGTAGTTTTGATGAGAATTGTAAATGTTGTAACAAACACTTTTGGTGTTGTTTTTAGAAGAAAAAGAAAATTTTCTTTTGCATTTTCTATTTTGCCAAGAAAACAGTTTAAATATAAAGCATTTAATAAAGAAAAAACAAATTCTTTTTCTTTTGAAGGTGAACCTGAAATAGATGATGGAATTTATAATTTCGATAAAGAAAATCAAAAAAACAATGATAAAGTTCAAGAAGAAGTTTCTCAAGAGGATATAGAAGAAATTGTAGAAGAGTATATGCAAGAAGAGGTTTCACAAGAGGATATAGAAGAAACTGTAGAAGAATATATGCAAGAAGAGGTTTCTCAAGAGGATATAGAAGAAACTGCAGAAGAGTATATGCAAGAAGAAGTTTCTCAAGAGGATATAGAAGAAACTGCAGAAGAGTATATGCAAGAAGAAGTTTCTCAAGAGGATATAGAAGAAATTGTAGAAGAGTATATGCAACAAGAAGTTCCTCAAGAGGATATAGAAGAAACTGTAGAAGAGTATATGCAAGAAGAGGTTTCTCAAGAGGATATAGAAGAAACTGTAGAAGAATATATGCAAGAAGAGGTTTCTCAAGAGGATATAGAAGAGACTGTAGAAGAGTATATGCAAGAAGAGGTTTCTCAACAAGATAATCAAATTATGTTCCAGCCAATAAGTGAGACACAAGATGGAGAATATAATGATTTAGAAGAACAAGAAGAATCTGATTCTGATTATGATTATGATGAAGATGATGAATTATTTAAATATTATCAAAGTATTATTAAAAAGAATAAATATAATACATCAGAGAATGGTGTTACATATAAAGATTATTTGAATACAACTTTAAATGAAGTTTATAAGGATGTTGAAAATGAGAAATCAGTTTTTGATGAAGGATATGAATTAGATTATGATTACATAATATCTAAAATGGATAAAAATACGCAAAGTTCTTATAAAAATAATGCTGAAGTAAAAGAAAAGATCTCTGTAAGCTCACATACAGCTTATAGTAATAATGAAGATAATAGTTACTCTAACTATTTAATGAATAATAAAAATGATGTTTTTTCTGATTATTTAATTAATAGCAATGATAAGGAAGAATATTTAAAGCAAGAAGGAAATAAGGTATCAAATTATATTCGTGATAATAAAAACGATCAAACAGGAGAATCTGTAGTTTTATTTGATATTCCAATAGAATCAGATGATAATTATAAGGAGGAATAATAGTTGTTTACAGACGATAAAAAAGTTTTAAAAAATAAGTTTAATGAACTTTTATCACAAAATGCTGTTTTAATAAGTGGATTAATTATTTCACCTGTGGTATATGTTTCAAATACTTTGCAAAAAGCTGTTGCTATAATTATCGCTTTTTCGCTCATTACTTTTTTTACAACAATAATTTCTACATTAATACCTAAAAATATGCAAGCATGCTATAGCATTATAGTATATACATTTATCTCTGGTATTGTGTATGTTCCTGTATACTTTTTTATGAATTATTTGTATGATGATAAAATTGTAGAACTTGGGATTATATTACCGTTGTTAGTGGTTAATTCAATAATAGTAACCTCAATCCAATCAAAATATATAAGTCAAAAAAAGAATAAAATGATATTAAATATATTTATGTCAGTAATAGGTGTAGATTTAGTTATACTTATTATTGCATTTATAAGAGAAGTTTTTGGTTTAGGAACATTTTGGGGATTTAAAGTGCTTGATATATTTAGGTTGCCAATTTTAATCTATCCTTTTGGAGGATTTATTATACTTGGAATTATGGCGGCACTTTTTAGAAAAATAATAAATTCTAAAAAAGAATAGGGGAGATGTATGGAAGTATTTATAAAACTTGTAATGGTAGCATTTACTGCTGTTATTTTAGAAAACTCTATTTTAACACGTTCGATTGGAACAAGTACTTTGATATGTGCTACAAAAAATAAAAAAACATTATTTGAATTTAGTTTTTTTGTAACTTATATATGTACAGCAGCAAGTATAATTTCTTATTTTGTGAATAAATATATACCAAATACAGATTTAGGAGAAGCAATAAGACCTTTTATATATATAATAATAATTTCAGTAATTTATGTAGTTACTCTATTAATAATTTCTAAATTTTCATCCTGGTTGTACAAACGATCAAAGAATTTTTTACATTTATGTGCTTTTAATGGAGCAGTTTTAGGTGCATTATTTTTGAATCAAATTCAAAATAATTCACTAATTGAATATATTATATTTGGATTTTCAACAGGTATAGGATTTTTTATAGCAAGTTATCTTGCTTTGGTAGCTAAAGATAAACTTGATTCTGAAAAAATACCACCTATATTCAGAGGATTTCCATCAACAATGATATATTTAGGTATTATTTCAATGGTATTGTTTGCATTTACTGGTCATACACCGCAAATATAGTAAACGGAGGAGAACATGAGAAAACAAAAGGGAAGAAAGATTAAGCATACAAAACGTCTTTATAGAGTTAAAAAACCTCTATGGAAAAGAGTACTTAAATCAGTAATAATATTGGTAATAGTAGGAGGACTAATTTTTGCAGGATATAGTGCTGCTGGACCAATAATAGATTTCTTTAGTAAAATAGATGATAAATCTAATAGCTCAAGTGAAGCTTGGAAACCAAACAAAGATTCTGTTAGTAGTTTAGTTGATAATGATAGCAAAAAAGATGATAGTAGTAAAAATTCTTCTAAACCTGATGACAAAGATATAACAACAAACAAAAAAGCATTTAACGTAAATAATACTAGTCTTAACAATATAGAAACATTAAAACAATCTATTTCTGCAGCTAAACAAAATGGATATACAGAAGCCATTGTGGAATTAAAATCTGCTACAGGAATATTAAATTATAAATCAAATAATAATATAGCTATTAAAGCAAAAGCAGTAAAAGGTATTCTTGATATAAAAACAATCTTTGAGACTATTAATGCTCAAGGATTAAAACCAATTGCAAAAATTAATGTACTTAATGATAATCTTGCTCCAAAAGCTGATAGTAAAATAGGATATGTTTTTGAAAAGGGTGGATATGCTTGGCATGATGAAGATCCGGCTAAAGGCGGTAAAAAATGGATGTCACCTTTCTCAAAAGAAACAAAAGACTATTTGAAATCTCTTACTGATGAAATTACTACAGCTGGATTTAGTGAAATTGTATTAACAGGTTTGATTTTTCCAGATTTTAAAACTTGGGATGTTAATTGGATAGGAACAATAGTTAAAAATGAAGCTACAAAAAACAAAGAATTAACAGTATTAGTAAATAGTTTTAAAACTTGGACTTCAGGAAAAGCTAAAGTTTATTTAGAAGTTTCTGCTTTAAATATTCTTAACGGAGAATCTAAGGTGTTTATTCCTTCTCAACTTGGTGATATACTTGTTAGAGTTAATTTAGATTTAGCAACTATTTCAAATGAGATTCAAGTTAAAGGAAAAGAAGCTATTCAATTAGCTGGATTAAACAATGTTGAAAAAGTTAAATCAATTTTCTCAGCAGTAAACACATTATCAGGTAATGTTAAAATTTTGCCTGTTATTAATGCAAAAGGAATAAGTGAAGAAGACTATAAAACTTTAAAATCATATTTAAGCACACAAACCTATACATCATTTATAATAAATAAATAATTTTGATAATAAAAAATCCATCGATTTGAACTTTACCTAGAAAATTAGACATATGATATAACTTCATATGAAAAATAAAAGTTGTTCATTATCGGTGGATTTTTATTTTTTGATATAATATGTTATCAGATAGATGTAAAATATTGGAGTTATTCAGCAACCTCAGAACTCATATCTTCCATGTCTTTACTCATATCTTCCATATCTTTACTCATATCGTCTTCCATATCACTCATATCTTCACTCATGTCATCTGTCATAGATGTCATAGTTTCTGCTGGTGGTGTTGTTGTAACATCGTCCATCATTGAGCTTTCGTCGTTCTTTTTCATTGTGCAACCAGCTAAAGTCATTGTAGCTATTGTAGCGACAACAGCTAAAGTTATGATTTTTTTCATAATTCACCAATCCTTATTTTATTTATTGTCCTGAAAATACACGACAATAATATTATTATCTAAAACAGCAATTTTATTACAAAAAATAAAAATTAATTTTTATCTGTTTATGATAAATATTGCTAAATTTAGATATGCCGCAAACGTTATCCATATAATATATGGAAGCATTAAATATCCTGCTCTTTTATCAATTTTAAAGAAAGATATGATTGTAAATAATACAATAACCCATAATAAAATGATCCATAGGAAAGCAATAAATGTTTGCTCTAAATTAAAGAATAAAATAGGCCAAACAAAATTAATTAGTAATTGCAATCCATAAAGGAAAAGAGCGTTTCTTTTCGTTGTTGGCGATGCTGAGGAAACAAATACAAAATATGCTGCAATTCCCATTAAGACGAATAAAATTGTCCAAACTATTGGAAATACTGCACTTGGTGGAGACAAAGCAGGAAGTTCTAAAGCTTCATATTTTTCCATGCTGCCTCTGCTTACTAGCGAAGATAATGCTCCAACACCAAGACTGATGAGGATGTTAACTATCAAAGCTCTTAAATTTATTTTTGATATAATAATCCCTCCTAAATTAAGTATACTAAAATATATGATTAAAAATAAAAAAAATTCTTAAAAAAAGGAGAAAATATGTTTCCTACAAATATATATTATGAACCAAATGCGCTTGAATATCCTTTAGGAAAGATTTTGAAAGAAAAATATAAGGATAAAGAATGGATTGAGATAGAAAATCATAATAATATACCATTTATGCGTGAAAAAGAGAATAAAGATTTTCCTAGAATGAAACATGATCTTATTCTTGGTATAAGAAAAACACATAAATACACTCCAAACTTTAAAACGTCTGATTTTATTGTGCCTTGGACGTCTTCTGGTTGTAGTGCTATGTGTTTATACTGTTATCTTGTATGTAATTATAACAAATGTGCTTATTTAAGAATATTTGCTAATAGAGAGCAAATGTTTGATAAACTTGTAAAATATTCAAATAAATCTGAAAGAGATCTAACTTTTGAGATTGGATCTAATAGTGATTTGATTTTAGAAAATACAATTACAAATAATTTGCCTTTTGTTATAGAGGAATTTGCAAGAGAAGGTAAAGGAAAACTTACTTTTCCAACTAAATTTGATATGGTTGATGATTTGCTTTCATTAAATCATCAAGGAAAAACAGTTTTTAGAATGAGTGTTAATCCTGAGGAAGTAATAGCAAGGATTGAACTTGGAACATCACATTTGAATAAAAGAATTGATGCTTTAAACAAAATGGCAGAAGCAGGTTATGAAGTTGGTATGCTTATTGCACCTGTAATAATGGTTGATGAATGGAAAGAAAAATACACTGAGCTTTTGGATGTGCTTGAAGCAAGACTTTCTAAAAAAGTTAAGGACAAGATGTTTATAGAAGTTATTTTTATGACATATAGTTATGTTCATCGTGCAATAAATAGTGAAGCTTTTCCACATGCTCCAGAATTATATTCAAAAGAATTTATGATCGGTAGAGGAAGAGGAAAATATCATTACAGGCAAAATATTAGAGATGATGGTGAAGAATTTTTAAGAAGAGAAATTGTAAAAAGATTCCCAACAAACGAGATAATATATTTTTGCTGATATTTATATATCAATTTTATTAATAATAGGCTTTCTTTTTTCAAAGTATGTGACATAATTAAAACCTGATGATTTTGCCATTTCTAAGGCTTCTTTTATTCCTTTTGCAACATCATCAACATGGTGAGAATCGGAACCAACTGTAATAATTTCTCCACCACATTCTTTAAACATTTTCACATATTCTTGACTAGGAAAGAAATCTCCAAACTTTTGTCTGTATCCAGAGGTGTTTATTTCAATACCTTTGCCATTGTATGCAAGAGTTTTAAAAATCTCTCTAATAATTTCTTCATAAGGATTTAAATTAACATTAATACCTTGTTCTCCAGTCATATATCTTAAAAAATATGTTAGATGTCCAATAACGTCAAATTTATTCCATTTCGCAATTTCTAAAACTTCATCAAAATAAGTATCTAAAAGATATTTTATATTTTCTTTTGAATAATCTAGAAAATAAAAGTCTTCGTAGTTTCTTATTTGGTGAGTTGATGCTATTACAAAATCTAAACGTTCATCTTTTAAATATTCTTCAGCTACTTTTATTCTTTGACAAGGTTCTCCAAGCTCAATGCCTGTTAATAATTTTATTTTTCCATCAAAAATCTTTTTTGCTTTTTCAATATCTGAAAGAGAATTTTCGAATATATCTTTAAATTGAATTTTCTCTGTCTTTTTTGGATCTTCTTGAATCCAAAAATCACTATAACATTCAACATGGTCTGTTATAGTGTAAACAGAAACTCCTTTTTCTATTGCACTTTTGCACATATCTATAACTGAATGATTTGCATCTGGTGAATTTTTTGAATGAGAATGACAATCAAATATAGTCATAATAATTCCTCCTGCTTTATGTTTTTTTAAAATAATATTATACCACATAATATCTACTTTGAACATAATATGGTATAATAAGGTTTGTAAAATTGTAACAAAAAGTAGTTTAAATTTAGTGTAAAATGTGATATGATTAAAGAAGTTATTTTTTAGGAGGATGTAATATGAGAGCAGTATTAACAGTTATCGGCAAAGACACAGTTGGCATTTTATCAAAAGTCAGCAAAATATGCTTTGACCATAATGCAAATGTAACAGAGGTTACACAATCAGTTTTGCAAGATATGTTTGCTATGATTATGCTAATTGATATATCAAAGCTTGATACCAGCTTTACTGAACTTAGTGATAAAATGAAGGCTTTAGGTGAAAAACAAGGTCTTTCTATACACGTAATGCATGAGGATATTTTCAACTCTATGCATAGAATTTAATTAAACATAAGCTGGAGGAAATCATGTTAAACGTTTATGATATACTAGAAACTGTAAGAATGATTCAAGATGAATGTCTTGACATTAGAACTATAACGATGGGTATTTCGCTTTTAGATTGTATTGATAGTGATATTGATAAAGCTTGTGCTAAAGTTTATGATAAAATTACTACTAAAGCAAAAGACCTTGTTAAAGTTGGAGAAGATCTTGAAAAGGAATTTGGTATTCCTATTATTAATAAAAGAATCTCTGTAACTCCAATTGCAATAATATCTGCAGCATGTAAATGTAGTCCTGTTAAATTTGCTTTAACTATGGATGCTGCAGCAAAAGCTGTTGGCGTTGATCTTATAGGTGGTTATTCTGCATTAGTTCAAAAAGGTTTTTCTGCAGGTGACATGGAGCTTATAAAATCAATTCCAGAAGCTTTGAGTAAAACTGAAAGAGTTTGTTCTTCAGTAAATATTGGTTCAACAAAAACAGGTATTAATCTTGATGCTTGTAAATTAATGGGCCAAATTGTTAAGGAATGTGCTGAAGTAACTGTTGATAAAGCATGTTTTGGAGCAGCTAAATTGGTTGTGTTTTGTAATGCTGTTGAAGATAATCCATTTATGGCTGGAGCTTTTCATGGCGTTGGAGAACCAGATTGTATGATTAATGTTGGAGTTTCTGGTCCTGGAGTTGTACGTGCTGCTTTAGCAAAATATCCAGATGCTGATATTACTGAAATTGCGAATATTATTAAAAAGACATCTTATAAGATTACAAGAGTTGGTCAACTTGTTGGTGTTACTGCTTCAGAACGTCTAGGCGTTCCATTTGGTATTGTTGATTTGTCTCTTGCACCAACACCTGCTGTAGGTGATAGTGTGGCTCATATCCTTGAAGAAATTGGTCTGGAGCAATGCGGAACTCATGGAACAACTGCTACACTTGCTATGCTTAATGATGCTGTTAAAAAAGGCGGAGTTATGGCTTGTTCAAGAATAGGTGGTCTTTCTGGTGCATTTATTCCTGTTTCTGAAGATGCTGGTATGATTGATGCTGCTAAAAGTGGTTGTTTGCTTATTGAAAAATTAGAAGCAATGACAGCTGTTTGTTCTGTTGGACTTGATATGATTGTTGTTCCTGGAGATATTTCTCCTGATACAATTGCTGCTATTATTGCTGATGAGGCTGCAATTGGAATGGTTAATACTAAAACAACAGCAGTAAGAGTTGTTCCTGCTATAGGTAAGGATATTGGAGATGAACTTGATTGGGGAGGTTTGTTTGGATGTGGACCTGTAATGAAAATAAATTACAATTCTCCATCTAAATTTATCAATCGTGGTGGACAAATTCCGGCTCCACTACATAGCCTTAAAAACTAATAATTTTACTCTCTCATACTTTTTGTGTGAGAGATTTTTTTATACAAAAAAGAAGCTTTTATTTTTAAAAGCTTCTTAATTTATTTATACTTTTGTTATTTCTATATTTTTATAATAATATTTTAATATGTTTTCAAAGTTTTTACCTTGTTTAGCTAAAGTGTTTGCTCCATATTGTGATAAACCAACATTATGTCCAATACCTTTTGTTGTTATAAAGAACTTATTATCTTTATAACTTATATCAAAACATGATGAACGTAGTGATAAAATATTGCTTAGTTCTTCACCTGTAATTTCTTTATTACCAATATCTAATTTTAATACAGTTCCAGTGTTTGTGGTTTCTTTAATTTTTATCCAATTTGATGTGTCGTCTTTTAATGTAACATTATCAATATTTGTTATAAGTCTTGCTTTTAGTTCATCTGTTGTGAATTCTTTGGTTTCTGAGAATTCAGATTCTGATTGATCCCAAACACTTTGAGTTGATTGTAAATATGGAATATTATCTTTCCAAACATCTTTTGCAGAATCAGTTATTCCACTAGAGATTGAATGAAAGGCTGTTAAAATTAATTTATCATCATAAGTAATAACGTAATCTATAACTTCATCAACTATTTTAGATATTTTTGAAAGTTTCTCATCAAATTTATTACCATATAATTTTTTTGCTTGAGCTTTATTATACCAAGCATAGCATTTTGCAGAATTATCAGAAAAATCTGCACCTTTTAGATTTGGTGAAGGATTTTCTTTTTGCATAAGATGTTGTTTAAGAATATATGTATGAGCAATTAAAATTTGAGCTTTTATAGCTTCTTTTTCAAAATCAGCTGGTAATTGAGCAAATACAGATCCAATAAGATAATCTTTTAAAGGAACTTCTATTATTTCACCTGTTTTTTCTATTAGGAACTTGTACTTTTTTGGAGCATGAAAATTTGAATTGGTTGTACTAATAATATGTGTAGAGTTGTTAGATTTAGATTTAGTTAATGCTAAAGAAGGAATCAAAATTAATAACAATCCAAAACATAAAATAAGGCTTATAAAATTCTTCATTTTGCAACACTTCCTTTTTAAACTTGCATATTTATTTTTTTTAATTTCACTATAAAACAATATGTAAATAGAGCAAAAAATATTACTTATATGTTGCATATGTATAAGTGTAACTTGACAAAATGGCTAAATTCGTTTAAAATTATAAGGATAGAAGGAGATGATAGTAATTGGATATTAAGAATAAAGAAGTTAGAACAGAACTTTATAAGCAATTTGTTAAAAATAATAACACGAATCCTGCACTTTATGATAAATATAATGTCAAAAGAGGTCTGAGAAATGCAGACGGAACGGGAGTAATGGCAGGACTTACAAATATATGCAATGTTCATGGTTATATAGTAAATGAAGGCGAGAAACAAGCGATTCCTGGAGAATTAATATATCGTGGATATAATATAGACGATCTTATTACCAATGTTCAAAATGAAAAAAGATTTGGTTATGAAGAAATAGTGTACTTACTTTTGATGGGAACTCTTCCTGATAAAAATTCACTTGGTCAGTTTAGGAAAATTTTAGCTGAATCTAGAGAATTACCACCTACTTTTTTTGAAGATATGATATTAAAAGCACCTTCTAAAAACATAATGAATAAATTATCAAGATCAGTTCTTGCATTGTATTCATATAATGATCATCCTGAGAATATAACAGCTGAAAATGAAATGCAAATTGCTATTGAAATTATTTCAAGATTGCCAGTTATTATGGTTGATGCTTATCAAGTAAAGAAAAGATATTATGATAGAGAATCACTATTTTTACATCAAATAGATAAAAGTGAAAGTATAGCAGAATCAATATTATCTGCATTAAGATGTGATAGAGAATATACACAAGAAGAAGCTCATTTGCTTGATTTATTATTAATGCTTCATGCTGAACATGGAGGAGGAAATAATTCAACATTTACATGTAGAGTTTTAACATCATCAGGAACAGATGCTTATTCAGCATATGCTGCAGCAATAGGATCTTTAAAAGGACCTAAACATGGTGGAGCAAATATTAAAGTAATGGAAATGTTAGAGTATGTTAAAGAAAACGTATCTAATTGGGATGATGAAAATGAAGTTGCTAATTATTTAAGAAAGATATTAAATAAGGAAGCAGCTGATAAATCAGGACTTATATATGGTATGGGCCATGCAGTTTATACAGTATCTGATCCAAGAGCAGTTATACTTAAAAAATATGCTAAAAAAATGGCAATGGGATCTGAATATGAAGCTGAATTTGAATTAATTGAGACTATAGAAAAGTTAACACCTGAACTTTTTGCAGAGAAAAAAGGCGATGTGAAGACTGTTTGCGCAAATGTTGATATGTATTCAGGCCTTGTTTATAAAATGCTTAATATTCCAGTAGAGTTATTTACACCTTTGTTCGCTGTTTCAAGAATAGCAGGATGGTGTGCACATAGATTTGAAGAAAAAATCAATGGAAAGAGAATTATTCGTCCAGCATATAAATCTGTTGCAAAAATGAGAGAATATGTTCCTATTGATAAAAGATAATTAATGTTTATTTTATAATCCTTTACGTTTGTTTCGTAAAGGATTATTTTTATTTAATATCTATTTTTTACAGGATTAGACTGAATTTACAAAAATTTGTACAAAAAAAGTGTAAAATTGCTCTTTTTTATAATAAATATACATAAATTAATAACAAAGTTGAATAAAATATGTCAAATTGTATTGAAATGTATACAAATTTGTGATAATATATGTTTAAGGAAAGATAATAAAAAAAGAAAGTGATAATTGATTTAAGATTTGGAGAAGGTGGGATTATGAATTTTAAAAAAAACATATATAAAATTCTAAGTCTTGCTGTTATAATGTTATTTTCTTTAAATATATCTGGTGATTTTTTATTTGCAAATGCTGCAAATGTAAATAGTGTAACAAGTTTCAAAAATGCTTTGAAAAACGCTAGTGTAGATGGAAATACAATTACTATGAATGGCAATGTCACAATTGAAGAAACTATAATTTTAAATAATCTTGGCGATGTTACACTTGATTTAAATGGTAAAAGAGTTTTAGGTGATTTAGGTGTATTAATATTAAAAATTGGAAATGGTACAAATTTGACTATAATAGGTAAATCAGGAAGTAAGATTAAAGGTGGAGATGGTGGATATGGAACTGGTTTATGGGGCAGTTCTGAAATTAAATATGCAAAAAAGGCTATTATTGTAAATGGTGGAAATTGTGTTATAAGTGGATATGCAGAAATAGTTGGAGGAAAAGGAAAAGACGGTAGCCATTATGTAGGAGATCCAGGTGAGAGTGCAATATCTGTTTCTTCAGGTAGTTTAACTGTTTCTGGTAATTCAAAAATCGTTGGAGGAAAAGGCGGAGCTAGAGATGCTTGGTATAATGCTGGTGATGGTAAAGAAGCTATAACAGGAAATGTAACCGTTATTGATGAAGCTACTGTTATTGGAGGCAGTGGTGGAGATGATGCTTCTGGAAGTGCAGCTTCAGGTATAGTTGGAAATGCTATAATAGGAGGAAATGTTACAATATCTATTGGAAAAGGTATCACAAATAGTGTTAAGGCTGTAACTAAAACTATTACAATAAATCAAGGTTGTGAAGTTTTTGGTGGAAATAATAAAAGTAGTATAAATAGTCTTATTAGTAGTGGAACAAATTCAAGTTATAAGTATATAAGATCTGAAGAAGCTTCATTAACGATAGAAGAATATGTAGAACAATATGTCACATTTGGCGAAGATTTTAAAGCAAATATAGATGAAAATAATGTTTCAGTTAGTCCTAATTTTATTATAAAAAATGATGGAGATCGTGATATAAAAATTTCTAGTGTAGTAGTTTATTTTGAAAATAGTTGGAGTATATTAAGTGATTTAAAAGAAGCAAAAGTGAATTCAAAAGTATTTAATTTTGAGTTTGATGGTAATTCTGTTTTATATAATGGAGAATTTATAAGTGGAACTGATTTAAGTTCAAGTATAATAACTTCTAATGGAGGTACATCTGAAATTGTTTATAAAATAAACATTGCTCCACAATCAAATTCTGATTCTCAACCATTTAATACACAAATTGCAAGAGTACAGTTTAACTTTTTGTTTGTAGAGTAAGAGTTGGAGGTTTTTTATGAAAAATAAATGTGATGAAAAATCCAATAAAAAAAGATGGATTATATTAATATTACTTCTTTTATTGGCATTTATTGTTCCTTTTTTACCTTCAGTTTGTGTATCTGTTTCAAAAACAGTAGGAAACGCTTGGATTACTATTTTTGCAAGTAAAGAAAATGATAAAAATAATTCTCTAAATAAAGAAAAAACTATAGGAGGCGGTTATGATGATAGTAATGGAAAAGGTCAACCTTTGATAGGTGATGGTGTTGATGTTCTTAGCAAAGAAGAAATAGAGGCTAAATTAAATCAACAGGTTAAAGATGGATATATGGCAGTTTCATATAATTCAAATCCTGTTTTGAGAAAAGGAACATTAGAATTTGTAGCTAATTTTATAAATTCTAAAAATAATAAAATGTCACAAGTATGTGAAATATCATTAAAAGATACAGGTGAAATTATTTTTAAATCAAATATAGTTGAGCCAGGAAAATACTTAGCACAAGCTACATTGGCTGAAAATTTGCCAATAGGTACACATGAATGTTTAGTGAAAGTATTTGGTTTAAATCCACAAACAAAAGAAATTGTCGCTATGGTTAGAGGACCAATGAAATTAGTAGTTACATCTTAAAAAGATGTGTATAAATTACGCATATTATTTTGATAAATATCAAAATAATTATAGTACGGATTCGGCTTATTTAATTTAATTACAGTCACAAATTTTATTTAGTATAAATATAGTAAGTTTTATTTAGTATAGATATAATAAATTTTATATAGTATAAATTTAACAAGTTTTATCTAGTATAGATATAGTAAATTTGATTTAGTATAAAAGTATTATAAATAAGCCGGATTTGTGCAACAAAATTTAGAGGTGATTAATATGAAAAAAACTTTATCAATAATTTTAGCTTTAATGTTAACATTTGTTTTATCAACTGGAGTATTTGCCTCAACAAGTAAGACTGGTAATGATGTTCCAGTAAATATTACTGTAGCTGGAGTTCAATTTAATGTAACAGTTCCTACTGCAATTCCAATTGATGTTAGTGCAACTAATGTAGTTACTGTGGCTTCAGATTTAAAGATAACTAATAATAGTGCTGGACCTATTAAAATAACAGAAATTAAATTAGTAGCTGATTCTAGTGCAGGTTGGACAATTTTAGATTATGCTAATGATTTGAGTTCTAAAGCTTTTGGTACTAAAGAATTTTCTATTGAATTAGGTAAAAAAACAAAAGCACCATTTAGTTTTGATACTGCAACAGGTAAATTCACAGGTTTTACTGCTGAAAATAGTGTTATAGCAACTAGTGGAGAATATGCGATTGCATATAATGCTAAAGTTGCGCCACAAGTTGTAGAACTGCCAACCACTAAAATTGCAACAATGACTTTTGCATTTGATTGGGATACAGTTTAATATTGCTAAATAATAAAAAAACAGGCTTAGAATCCTTTAATTTGGATCTTAAGCCTGTTTTTTATTTATAAGTAATTCTTTTTGTTTTCTAGAAAGTTTTTTTATTTTTGCTTCACGTTTTAAAGCACTGCTTTTATCTTGATATTCTTCAGTATATATAAGTTCAACAGGAAGTCTTGCTCTAGTATATTTTGCACCTTTGCTTTTGTTATGTGTTTGAGTTCTTTTAATAGGATCAGTAGAATATCCACAATAATATGTATCATCAGAACATTTTAAAATATAAACAAAGTGTTTTTGCAATTTTTCCATATTCACCTCTAAAAATATGTCTACAAATAAATCCTCATACTAAATAGCAAAATAGTATGAGGATAATATTTTATAAAAAGTTATTTGTTATCATCAGTAGAAATAAGCTCTTTAGCAGATGTTACAAGTCCAGCAAGACCTTGGATTTCTGATGGAATAATAATTTTTGTTGCTTTACCATCAGCAGCTTTAGTAAATGCATCTAAGCCTTTAAGAGCAATAACATTCTCATTAGGATTAGATTGATTAAGTTTAACAATACTTTCAGCAAGTGCAGATTGAACAAGTTCAATTTGTTGAGCTTCACCTTCACCTTCAAGGATTTTTTGTTGTTTAACAGCATCAGCTCTTAAAATCATAGCTTGTTTTTCAGCTTCAGCACGAAGAATTTGAGATTCTTTTTCAGCTTCAGCACGAAGAATTTCTGATTGTTTGTCACCTTCAGCTACAAGAACAGCAGATTTCTTTTCACCTTCAGCTTGAAGAATTTTTTCACGACGTTCACGTTCAGCCTTCATTTGTTTTTCCATAGCGTCTTGAATTTCACGAGGTGGTAAGATATTTTTAAGTTCAACACGATTTACTTTAATTCCCCAACGATCTGTAGCTTCATCAAGGATAGCAGTAATTTTTGTGTTAATAACATCACGTGAATTAAGAGTTGAGTCAAGTTCCATTTCACCAATTATATTACGAAGTGTTGTTGCTGATAGATTTTCAATAGCATATAAAGGTCTTTCAACACCGTATGTGAAAAGTTTTGGATCTGTTACTTGGAAGAAGACAACAGTGTCAATTTGCATTGTAACGTTATCTTTTGTAATAACAGGTTGAGGTTTAAAGTCAACAACTTGCTCTTTAATTGAAACTCTTTTTGCAACTGAGTCAATGAATGGAACAAGAAAATGCATTCCGCTATTCCATGTTTTATAATATACACCGAAACGTTCAATAATAAAAACTTCTGCTTGTGAAACAATTTTAATATGAACAATAAATATGATAGCAATAAAAATTGCTATTCCTCCTAAAACATATGGCATAATATTTTCCTCCTAATTTGTTTTTTCAACGATTAACTTTGAACCGCTGATTTTTTTTACTACAACAGTAGCTCCTTTTTCAATTAAAGAATTGTCAGAAGAACGTGCAGCCCAATCAATGTCATTTAATCTAACTCTTCCTGAAACATTAGCATTATCAATGTCTTGAATAACGACTGCAATTTTACCAACATTTAATTCTGAATTTGTAGGTGTAAATTTAACTTTTTGAAATTTTTTTACAAGCGGTTTCGTTGCAATAAGTAGTATAATTGAGACAATAACAAATATTATAAATTGTGCATACATGGGCATTTTAAAAGTAGCACAAATTAAGGCAGCTAGAGATCCAAATGCTAACCATATAGAAATAAGTTGCATTGATCCAAGTTCAACTATTACAAGAAAAACAAATAGTGCAGCCCAAAAAATAATTTCAGCCATAACACACACTCCTTTCCTATTCCTTGTGTATAAATTATATCATTTTTTCTATTATTTTTCAAGAAAATAGTAAGTTATAAAAGTTTAAATACATTGTTACAACTTTTATTTTTCTAAATTAAGTATTATAATAAAAAACTTACTTTAATAAAGATTATTCATCTTCTTTTCCGAAAAAAAGTATTGAACAAGTAATAATGATTGCGCCTATAATAATAAAGTTTCCTAACATTTCATGCATAATTAATATTCCTTTCGTATTAAAGATTATTACTGTATTACTGTTTTTAGAGTAAATAAAATTATGTAGCTAAAAAATTAGTACCAATAAATAGATATTATTCGTCATCTTTTCCGAAAATTAGTATTGCAAAAGTAATGATAAGTGGACCTATTATGATAAAGTCACTCATTATTCACATTCCTTTCTTACTATTTATTTATTATTATATCATATTATATCATTTTTTATAAAATTTTTCAATATTTTACTATATTTTCAAGAACTTGAATTAGTATTAACAAAATGTTATAATTGACTATTATTAAAGAATGTGAAAGAATAGTGTGGATTTATGAAAAAATGGGTGCTGGGTAAAACTGATAAATCTGTTGTGGATATGTTGCTTAAAAATACTGATATTTCTGATTTATGTGCAGAAATACTGGTTTCAAGAGGCTTGACTGATTTAGATGATATATCAGAATTTTTTATGAAAACTGAAATATCTGATCCTTTTTTATTAAAAGATATGGATAAGGCAATTGAAAGTATACGTAGTGCAATTGATAAATTTGAATTAATTTGCATTTATGGAGATTATGATTGTGATGGAATAACTTCTACAGCTATTCTTTATGATTACATTACTAATTGTGGTGGAAATGTAATGTATTATATTCCTGAGAGAGAAGATGGATACGGATTAAATAATAAAGCTATTGAATATTTGGCTGATGAAGGTGTAAATTTAGTTATTACAGTTGATAATGGAATAACAGCTGTTGATGAAGCTAATTATATTTATGAACTTGGTATGAAACTTGTTGTTACTGATCATCACAAACCGTCTGATAAACTTCCAAAAGCACAGGCTGTTGTTGATCCTCATAGAGAAGATGATGAGTCATCTTTTAAAAATTTAGCTGGAGTTGGTGTTGCTATGAAAGTTATAGCTGCACTTGAAGATGGAAATTATGATTTTGTGTTAGAACAATATGCTGATATTGTTGCAATAGGAACTGTTGCTGATGTTGTTGAGCTAAAAGGTGAGAATAGAGCAATTGTTCAATATGGTTTAAAACAGCTTGCAGTTACAGAAAATCAAGGTCTTTCATTATTAATGCAAAAATCTGGTGTGTCTCCAGAAAATGTTTCTTCAACACAAATAGCTTTTTTTGTTGCACCAAGAATAAATGCTTCTGGAAGATTTGGTTCGCCATTAACAGCTTTAAAATGTCTTGTTTCTGAGGAAGATAATACAGAAGATTTGGTTTCACAGCTTGTTACATTAAACAATCAAAGGAAAAAAGTTGAAACTCAAATTTTAGAAGATATTTTATCACAGATAGAAAATGATCCGCATATTATAAACCAGCGTGTAATTGTTGTCTCAGGTGAGAATTGGCACCATGGAGTGGTAGGAATTGTATGTTCAAGATTAATAGATAGATTTGGTAAACCTGTTTTTGTTGTTTCTGTTGATGGAGATAAAGCAAAAGGTTCTGCAAGAGGAATTGAAGGTTTTAATATAGTAGAGTGTCTTAAATATTGCGAAGGTATAATTAGTAAATATGGTGGTCATACTCTTGCTGGTGGATTTTCTTTGGAGTCTGATAAAATACACGCTTTTGCTGAAAAAATTAATGAATATGCTAAAATTGAGAATGATAAAATGCCATCTGTTTCAGTTCATATAGATAAAATATTGAAACCAGATGATATTACTGTAGAAAAAGTTGAAAGTCTTAAAGTTTTAGAACCTTTTGGTCAAGGTAATTCACAACCTGTATTTTGTATTATTGGAGCTAGAATAGAACGGATAGTTAGCTTATCCAATAATAGGCACTTAAGGATTGAACTTTTATATGAAAATAAGCATATTTCTGCTATGCTTTTTAACACTAGTTCTGAAAAATTCTCTTTACATATAGGAGAATTAGCAGATTTCATTGTAAACGCTGAAATTAATTTTTATAATAATAGAAAAAATGTATCTTTAAAAATTAAAGATTATAGAAAACATGGTTTAAAACAAGAAAAATATTTTGCTGCTAAAGCTTGTTATGAAGCTTTTTGCAGAGATGAAGAAATACAAAATAATCTTTCTGCTAGAATTGTTCCTTCAAGAGAAGATTTGGTTTTATCGTATAAATATTTTGCATCAAAACAAAATAAAATAAATGTAGACACTGCTTTTGCTGATTTAAATTCAGATAGTATGAATTATTGTAAATTAAAATTATGTATTGATATTTTATCTGAGCTTAATTTATTAAACAAAAATGTGACAAATGATACTGTAGATTTTGTTGCTCCAACAACAAAAGTTGACCTTGAAAGTTCCCATATTTTAAAGAAATTGAGGTGCTTGATGTGAAAAAGGAAGTAGTTTATAAAATTGACGCTTTAATTAGAAAAATTATTCATGATGAGAAACAATATGATCTTAGCCAAAATTTTAAGTGCTTATAAACTAGCTAGCAAAGCTCATAAAGGCCAAATGCGTGATAGTGGTGATGAATATATCACTCATCCAGTAGCTGTAGCTTACATTCTTCTTGAACTTGGTATGGATACTGATACAATATGTGCTGGTTTGTTACATGATGTTGTTGAAGACACAGAATGTTCAGTAGCTGTTTTACAAAAAGAGTTTGGACAAGATGTTGCTATGCTTGTTGATGGAGTTACTAAATTTGGTAAAATTCCTTTGTTTACAAAAGAAGAACAACAAGCTGAAAATGTTAAAAAGATTATTTTTGCTATGTCAAAAGATATAAGAGTAATAATAATTAAACTTGCTGATAGACTGCATAATATGAGAACTTTGAGTTATCGTCCTATTGAAAAACAAAAAGCAACTGCACTTGAGACAATGTATATTTTTGCACCTATTGCACATAGGCTTGGTATACGAACAATTAAAGATGAGATGCAAGATATAGCTTTTCATATTTTAGATCCATATGCATGCAAAGAAATAGAATCATCGCTTGAAAAAACAAAAGCAGAAAGAGATGATTTTATTAATGCTATTAAAAGTAAAATAGGAGTAAGACTTTCTGAATTTTTCGACACAGTTCCTCAAATAGATGGTAGAGTAAAAACATTATACGGAATTTATCATAAAGTATATGTAGATGGCAGAGATTTCGATGAAATATACGATAAGTATGCTGTTAGAATAATTGTAAATACGGTTACAGAATGTTATAGTGTACTTGGAATAATTCATGATATGTATACTCCTATACCAAATAGATTTAAAGATTATATTTCAACTCCAAAACCAAATATGTATCAATCACTTCATACTACTGTAATAGGAAAAGAAGAGATACCTTTTGAAGTTCAAATAAGAACTTGGGAGATGCAGTATACTGCTGAATATGGAATCGCAGCACATTGGAAATATAAAGAAGGAATCAACGGTAAAGATAAATTTGAAACAAAGCTTGCGTGGATAAGACAGATTATAGAAGCGCAACAGGAATCTGATGATGTTGAGGAGATAGTAAGAACAATAAAAACAGATCTTGCACCAGAAGATGTTTTTGTATTTACACCTAAAGGTAATTTGATATCATTACCAATTGGAGCAACAGTAATTGATTTTGCATATGCAATACACACACAAGTTGGACATAAAATGATAGGTGCAAAAGTTGATAAAAGAATGGTTACACTTGATTATAAATTAAACACT
The DNA here is from genome assembly GCA_965226565.1 of Oscillospiraceae bacterium. Classification (GTDB taxonomy): domain Bacteria; phylum Bacillota; class Clostridia; order Oscillospirales; family Ruminococcaceae; genus SZUA-444. The sequence continues at coordinate 391,945 of CBDDDI010000005.1, read as the reverse complement.
GGTGAAATTGTAGAAATAATGACATCAAAAGATGAAAATCATGGACCAAATAGAAACTGGGTTAATATATGTTATACTAATGAAGCAAAATCAAAAATAAGATCTTGGTTTAAAAAAGAAAGACGAGAAGAAAATGTAGAGAATGGTAAAATTGAATTAGAAAGAGAATTTAAAAGAAATTCAATTAGAGTACCTGAAGAAGATTTAGAAGAATTTTTGAAAGTTGATTTAAAAAGACATAACTGTGAGACTCTTGATGATTTTTATGCATGTATAGGTTATGGAGGAGTTATATTATCAAGAATAATTCAACGTTTGAAAGATGAATATACTAAGAAATACCTTTCTAATGATGAAGATATTAATTTTGAGGAAAATGATACACCTAAAATTGCTAAAAATTCTGGAGTTGTGATTGATGGTATAGATAATTGTTTGATAAAATTTGCACAATGTTGCACACCATTGCCTGGAGATGATATAATAGGATTTATAACAAGAGGCCATGGAGTTTCAATTCATAAAAAAGACTGTACTAATTATTTATCACAAAAAGATATTCCTGAGCATAAATCAAGATGGATAAATGCTTATTGGGAAAAAGGTGATAAATCAGTTTATAAAGCAACACTTGATATTGTATCAGATAGCACACAAGGAATTTTATCTGATGTTCTTAATGAACTAAATTATTGTAAAATTCATGTTTATGAGCTTAATGCAAGAGAACTTAAAAATGGAAACACTAATGTATTTATAGTAATAGATATAGCGGGCTCTGTTCAGCTTAATAATATTATAGTAAGACTTCGTAAAATTAAAGGCGTTATTTCTGTTGATAGAAGTGGTAAATAAATATATCTAATCAAAACTTTTTAAATCCAAATTATATTTTTGGATTATAAAAATAGCAAATAATTTATAGGAGATTAATAATGGTTATTAAAAAAATGCAATTAGGAGAAATGCAAACTAATTGTTATGTGGTAACAACAAATTATAAAAATGCAGTTGTTATCGATTGTGGCGATAATCCAGATCAAATTATGGAATATGTTGATTCTAATGATATCACAATTAAAAAGATTCTTTTGACACATGGACATTTTGATCATGTAGGTGCAGTTGCTGAAATTGCAAAGAAAACTAATGCAGAGGTTTTTATTCATACTGAAGATTTAGAAATGCTAACAAGTTCTGAACTTAATTTATCAAAAATGCTTCCTAACTATATGTTTTCAGTATATAAAGGTGCAGTTGCTGTAAATGAAGGAGATGTAATAACTCTTGATGAATTAGAATTTAAAGTTTTACACACTCCAGGACATACAAAAGGTGGAGTATGTTATATATGTAATGATAATATTTTTACAGGTGATACTCTTTTTGCAGGAAATGTTGGAAGAACTGATTTTCCAGGAGGAAGTTATTCTGAGATAATAAATTCTGTAAATAAAATTGCTCAGCTTGAAGGTAATTATAATATTTATACTGGTCATGGTGCAAATTCAACACTAGATAATGAACGAGAAAATAATGTATATATAAAAGGCAATGTAAATGACGATAATATTTGATGGAAATGATTTTAAATATGAGCTGGAAAGTGTAGTTAAATTATTCTTTCCAGCACAACTTTTTACTTTATTATATAACCAAAGAAATGCAGATGGTGACCTTTGTGTTGCAAGACTTAAAAAAGGTAAGGAAAATACTTATCTTTTTGCATTTGTAAGAATTGGTGAAAAGAAAGTAAGGCTTGCTACTCATTTGAGTAATAATGAAATAGATTATAAGAAATCCTGCGAATTAATGCTTGCAAGGGTTTTGTTTTTGTGTTTAGAGAAAATTACTGGAATAAAGCCTTGTTGGGGACTTATTACAGGAGTTAGACCAGTAAAAAGAGTAAATAAAATGATTGAAGATGGTATTTTAGAAGATGATATTAGATCAGAACTGAAAAATAAATATTTAGTTGATGATAAAAAAATTGATCTTGCTTTAATAACAGCAAAATCACAAAGAAATTTACTTAGAAATTTAGATGAAAATAGTTTTAGTTTATATATTTCAATACCTTTTTGTCCAACAAAATGTACTTATTGCTCATTTATTTCTCAAACAGTTAGTAGTGCAAAAAAATTAATACCACAGTATGTTGAATGTATTTGTAAAGAAATAGAGTATACAGCGAAAATTTGTGAAGAACTTAAACTTAAGATTGATACTGTTTATTTTGGAGGAGGAACTCCTACTGCTATTAAAGCTTATGAACTTGAGAAAATAATGAAAGCAGTGAGCAGAAATTTTGATTTAAACAAAATAAAAGAATATACTGTTGAAGCTGGAAGAGCTGATACAATAACAAGAGAAAAACTTGAGATAATAAAACAAAATGGCGCTAAGAGAATTAGTATAAATCCTCAAACTTTTAGTGATGATGTTCTTAAAGTGATTGGTAGAACTCATTCTGCACAAGATGTGATAGATTGTTATAATCTTGCTAGAGAAATAGGATTTGAAAGTATTAATATGGATTTTATTGCTGGACTTCCAAATGATACGGTTGATAATTTTAAAAATACTATTGAAACTGCTATAAAGCTAAATCCAGAAAATATAACAGTGCATACTTTATCAATTAAAAGAGCTGCGGATTTAAATAGAGGAGATAGAAGTTTTCTTAAAAATCCTGTCGCTGAAATGATAGATTATTCTTCTGTTAGATTAGTAGAAGAAGGATATGTTCCTTATTATTTGTATAGACAAAAAAATATGCTTGGAAATCTTGAAAATACAGGATATTCAAAACAAGGATTTGAAAGTTTTTATAATATTTATATTATGGAAGAAATTCAAACTATACTCGCTATGGGAGCTGGTGCTTCAACTAAATTAGTCTCAAAAGAAAAAGGAATTGAAAGAGTGTTTAATTATAAACATCCTTTGGAATATATTAATCATTTTGATTTAATGATTGATAAAAAAGACAAAATAAAAGAATTTTTTAAGTAAGGTGTTTTATGAAGAAGAATGATATAGTTACTATTCAAATAACAGGAATGACTACAGAAGGCAATGGTGTAGGAAAATATGATGGAATGGCTATTTTTGTGCCTTTTACATGTATTGGAGATGTTGTAGAAGTTAAAATTGTAAAACTTCAAAAAAGTTTTTGTTATGGAATTGTTGAAAATATAGTAACTTATTCAGATGATAGAGTAGAAAATGATTGTGAAGTTTTTACAAAATGCGGAGGATGTTCGTTTAGACATATTTCATATAAAAAAGAATCAGAAATTAAACAAAGCTTTGTTAAAGATGCTTTTAAAAGAATTGCACATCTTGATGTTGATTTTGAAGAATTTTTGCCAAGTCAAAATACTGAGTATTATAGAAATAAAGCACAATATCCTGTTGCTTCAATAAATGGAAAAGTTGTTTGTGGTTTTTATAACAAAAGAAGTCATAGAGTTATTCCTTTTACTGGTTGTAAATTGCAGCCTGTTGTTTTTTCTAAGATAGTTGATGAAATTTTAGAATTTGCAAATAAAAATAATATAACTGCTTATGATGAAGAAACAAAAAAAGGATTGCTTCGTCATATTTATATTAGAAAAGGTTATTATACAAATCAAATAATGGTTTGTTTTGTTGTAACGAATTTTGAAAAAGATCTTTTTTTAAGATTATCACAAGTTCTTGTTGAAAAATTTGATGATATTAAAAGTATTGTACTTAATAAAAATTCTAAAAATACAAATGTGATTATGGGAAAAGATTGCAAAACAATTTTTGGTGAAGATATTATTACAGATATTATGTGTGGTAATAAAATAGAGTTATCTCCTCATTCTTTTTATCAAGTAAATACTCCTCAAGCAGAAGTTTTATACAAAATTGCAAAAGAATATGCTGATGTTAAATCTGATCAAAAAATAATAGAACTTTATTGTGGAGCAGGAACAATAGGATTATCTATGGCAAAAGAAGCTGGATTTATAACAGCAGTTGAAATAGTTCCAGAAGCAATTGAAAATGCAAAGAAAAATGCAAAAATAAATAATATTAATAATATAAATTTTGTGTGTTCTGATGCTGGAGATTTCGCTGATAAGATTTCTAAAACAGATGAAAAAAGTGATGTTATTATTATTGATCCTCCAAGAAAAGGTTGTGACCGTAAAACTATTGATGCGATGATTAATATTTCACCTGAAAAGATTGTTGTGATTTCATGTAATCCAGCTACAGCAGCAAGAGATTGCGAATTAATTTGTAGTGATGGTAAATATAAAATAGAAAAAGCAAAAGCAGTGGATTTGTTTCCTAGAACAACACATGTGGAGTGTGTCGTGTTGATGTCAAGGGCTTGAAAATGAAAAAGCTGGAAAGCTTATAAATAAAGGGTTTCCAATCATGGAGTATTTATCTTTTATATTTTGCAAGATATACCAATGTTGGAAATCCTTGTTTTTGTTTAATGGGGGAACAAATCGACCATAAAAATGTGCGTAGGGTTGAGTTGACAGGTTGGTTATTGGGTAGGTTAAGAAGATAGGAAGACGTCAGAGGAGTTTGAGATGAAGCAAAAAGATTTTATTACAATAAAAGAGTATTTTTATTGGTGTTATTCAAATGTGGGTATGGCACATGCTGCTATAAAATATTCTCATGTAAAATATGAAAGATTAGATTTTATGATTAGGTCAAAACTTTACAAAGGTTTATGTAATGGTGATATGAAAATACAAACTTTATATGATGATGAAAAGCAAAAACTTAAAAAACAATCATGTGTATATTGTGGATCAACAGCATCACTTTCATTAGATCATTTAGTTGCAAAATCTAAAGGTGGTTCTGACAGTGGTGATAATATAGTTTATTCTTGCAAAAAGTGTAACTCATCTAAAAATGATAAAGACTTAATAGAGTGGTATTTAAGTAAAAATACATTTCCACCAATTTTAGTATTAAGAAGATATTTAAAATTAGCAGAACTATATTTTGAGAATAATAATATTTTAAATAAACCATATTCTGAAATATTAAAGTATACCCAGTTATATAAAATAGATTTGTTACCGTATAATTTCCCAGAACCGGAAGAATTAATACTTTAAATATAATAATTTGTAAAGTTCTTGTCATAAGAATATTACTATCAAGGCGTGTTTAATTTAGGAATTATACATATGAAGATGACAAAGACGAATCTGGAAATAATTGAAAAGAGTATAAGTTTAAATTAAGAAAGTAATTTGGATTATAGTTAATAAATCAATACAAAGTTATAATTAAATGATAGCTTTATTGTATAAATAAGATAGTTAAGATGCTGCAATTAAAACAAGGCTCCTCAACACTGGATTTATTTCAGTGTTGAGGAGCCTTTATAGATGTTAATTAAATCAGCTATTTGCTTTTTAAATTCATCAGTATATCTTTTTGATTTGTTATTTTTATATATTTTGTAATTAACATTGGTAAATTTAAACTAAATGTCTAAATATTGACAAAAAGGTTATTCGGATATACAATGTTATAAGAGATTGAATTTGAAATTTTTAATATTAAAATTAAAGAAAACTAATTATCAATAATATATTATTTCTTATTTTAAAGAAAAAGTATCAAACACAGTTTAATTGACAAATTTGAATTTCTAAAGATAAATTAAAGGAGTGAAATGATGAAAAAACAATGGTAATGTTATTACTGATGGTTTTTATGCTGTTTTTGACCGCATGTGGCGGAAGTGTTAAAAATGTAAATAAAATTAATGTTGATTTCGAAAAATATACAGAGTCTGAGATAAATGTTGCTATTAATATGGCAGTAAAACATTTTAAAGATCATTTTGGAGGATGTACTTTAACACAAATACAATATATTGGAGATGATCATGCTGAAGAATTTAAAAAATGGGCTGAAAAGTATGATGCAGAATAAGTAATTGTACTTGTATCATCTTTTGATGTAGATTCTTCAGGTGGCGTAGAAGGTAGCCTGATTCCTAATAGTACTTATGGTGATTTCAAAATGAATTTTGATATAAAATGACAATAATAAATGGAGGTTACAAAGTTGGGGATAGGATAGATCTCAGAGGTGAAAAGCCTTTGGTAATTTTGAGGTGAGATAATGCGCTTATGGACAATACAGCCAAAAAAGGATAGGAAGGAAATGTTATGAAAAATAAGCAAATCTTAAGAGCTGTCGAGGAATATGATACTCCATTGTTCTTATATTGTGAAGAAAAAATACTTGAGCAAATTGAAATTTTGAATGGAACTTTATATCAAGGAGCAAAGCTGTATTATGCAATGAAAGCAAATCCTTTGATTGGTATTACACAATTGATGTATTCCAATGACTGTGGAATTGAAACAGCATCAAAAGGCGAGATTATGACTGCATTAAAGGCAGGGGTAGATCCGAAGGATATTATTTTTACTAGTCCAGGAAAGACAGTGGAGGAACTTACATATGCGGTTGACGCACAGATTAAGTTGATTAATGTAGAGTCGCTAGAAGAGGCTGTAATCCTTAATGAACTTGTAGAAAAAAGAGGAAGAAAAGTTAAAATAGGGCTTCGTATCAATCAGAATGTGAACTATTCAAATGCTAAAATGAAAATGACTGGTGTGCCATCTCAGTTTGGAATTGTAGAGACAAGCTTTACTCAGGAGTTATATTTTAAGTTTCTTCAGCTTAAAAATTTGGAAATTGTAGGTTTTCAGGTGTATTCTGGTACTCAGGTGCTGGATGCAGAGGAAATTCTACAAAACACTGAATATGTGATAAAGATGGCATTACGCCTATCAGAGAAATTTTCTTTTCCACTTCAGTATTTAAATCTAGGAGGTGGTTTTGGAGTTCCTTACTTTAAGGGGGAGGAACTATTAGATTTAACTGTGTTAAAAGAGGGAATGCAACGTCTTAAGCAGCAATATGGAAAAATGCTGGAGAAAACGGAGATCATTTTTGAAAGTGGTAGGTTCTTAGTAGCAGAGAGTGGTCAGTTTGTTACTAAAATTTTATACAGGAAAGTATCTAAAGACGTTCTTTATTATGTTTGTGATGGTGGTTCCAATTTTCATTCTACTTTAGCATTTATGGGGAGGTTTGTGCGAAATAATTTCCCTATTTTCTCAATTCCAGAGGATGGTGAAAAGAAAAAGGTAAATGTTGTTGGACCTTTATGTACACCTACTGACTTGATGGGACAAAAAATTGAATTAAGTGGAGCGTTAGAACCAGGAGATTTGATTGTGGTAGATAAATCTGGTGCTTATGGATTATCTTTTAGTCCTTTCGCATTTTTAAGTCATGAGAGTCCGATGGAAGTGTTGAAGAAAAAAGATAGCTACGTCGTGCTACGAGAAAGAGGAATGGTAGAAGATTTATGGATTCATCAGAAAGGCGTTGCTCATGAAGAACTTTAATTTATTGGAGCATATTAGAAATAAGGATGATGATAGCGTTGTGGTATGGCTTTTCAATATTGGAGTTGAAAAGTATTGGAGTCAGGATATTTCCACAGTTAGAAGCGAAAACGACGAATGTATCGTAAACCACATGGATGAAATGAATCTTCTGATTACTAGAAAGCAGGATTATCTGATTTTGAGAAATCGCCCAGATGTATTTTATTTGGAAACGCTTGTCCAAAGAGGATATGAAATCACTAACATTTTAACACCATCCTTTGCAGACGAAAGCTTGGGGATTTCAGAACTTGTATGGAAAGATGATAGACTGTTGGAGCAGTTAAAGGGGATAAAGGAGAAACATCAGAAGGTTTATTTTGTGCCTTACGGTGTTTCGGATATGGAGGAGAGAATTGCAGAAGCATGTGGATTTGAATTGATAGGTGGACCGAGTGTAACTGCAAAAATGATTAATAATAAGATATTTGCTAGAAATATTTCCGAAGAGCTTGGATTTCCTGTGGAGGAAGGACGGGTTTGCCACTCTCTTGAGGAAGTAAAGGAAACCAGTGAAAGTTTACTAAAGGAGTTTAATAAAATAATTATTAAATACCCAACAGGGGCTTCTGGAAAAGGTCTATGGGTTGTAGAAGGTGAAAAAAAACTTAATACAACTATAATGGTTATCAAAAGGATATGTGCCAAAAATCAGATTGCACAAGACTTTATTGTAGAAGGCTGGTATCAGAAAAAGTGTGATTTAAACTATCAAATCTATGTCGGATTAGACGGTTCTGTGGAAACGTTTTCAGTGAAGGAACAAATTTTAAATGAAACCGTTTATATTGGTTCTCTTGTGCCTCCAAGACTATCAGAAAATCTAGTTGAGCAGTGTAAGCAGTATGGAGAAAAGATTGGAAGGCTGTTATATGAAAAGGGATATAACGGCTTATTAGGAGTGGATGCAATGATAACAAGTGAGGATATTTTTATTCCAATAATTGAAATTAACGCTCGCTTTACGTTATCAACATATACATCTTTTCTTTTGGAAAGCAGCAGTTCTAAAATGCTGTTATCCTTTTATCAGAAGATTCCACTTTTGGAAGGCGATAATTATAAGATGGTAACAAAAAGGATATTCGAAAAAACAAAAGATGAGAAAGCACTTTGTTATGTATCTGAAACGATTCATCATTCAACAGTGGGCCAATATGGCAGACTGTTTCTAATTCTTTACGGCGAAAATGTAGAACGGGTTTTGGAGTTACATAAAAAAATAATAGAATAGTGAGAGTAAAAAAGATTTATGAGAGAGATTGTATTTGTGTTCCCTTTTGCAGGAGGCTCCTCCCAGAGCTTTTTAAGCTGGAAGAAGATAACGTCATACCAGTTTGTATTTATTGATATGCCGGGCAAAGGAAACAGGGATAGTGAACCTTTTCTTCATCATTTCACAGAAATGGTGGAAGAAGGATTCACACAAATTGCCCGCTACATAAAATCAAATGGTCTTACAAGCTACTGTATCTGGGGACATAGTATGGGAAGCTATCTGTCTTATGAAATTGTTAAGAAACTTTCTAAGGAAGCAATTCTTAAGCCGAGGTGCCTGATTATGTCAGCGTCAGTACCCAAAAAATGTGTTGATTATGAATATGTAAAAAATATAATAGATAAGCAACAACAGTTTTTGGATTATATTGTTGACTTTGGATTAGTATCAAAAAAGGTCGCAAACAGCTGTTTTTTTCAAAAAAAATTTTTGCCACAGATGAAGCTGGATTATGAAGTAATGTTGGAATATATAAAAAATAAGGAAAATAGTAGTATTTTATGCAAGCAGAGAGTAATTATTTTAAATGGAGAAGAGGATGAGTTTTTAAAGGAAGATGTAGAAAAATGGGAAGACTGTTTTGACCAGAGGCCAGAATTTAAATGGTTTCCAGGCGGACATTTTTTCATATTTGAACATGTAAAGATGGTATTTCAGGAACTAGATAAAATATTGAAAAAAAGTGAGGATGGATAGGAATGAAGGAAAAAATTGTTGGCGTAATTGAAAGCGTTTTAGAACTTACACCTGATCAGGCACAAAATATTGGAATGGATGATGATTTAATCGCATTTGGACTGGATTCTTTAAATTCGATTGAAGTTGTTGTAAATATGGAATCTGAATTTGATATTCAGATTGAGGATGAGGATTTATTATTAAGTAATATTTCAACAATTAATTTGCTTCAGAAACTTGTAGAAAAATATATTGACTAATGGATTGAGGATGGCATGATGAATGAGATGCTATAAAAGATTGTTACGAAAAAGAAGGGACGGGAATATGATGTTGTGGTGATGTATAGTGGTGGAAAGGACTAGTTCATAGTCTTGAACATAACTTAATGGATAAAGAACAGTTAGAATTTGTAGAACAGGATTTCTTAGGACAAACTGTATGTCTAGAAACAGAAGAGATAAAAGAATTACAGATGGTAAATTACTTAGAAAAGCTATGCGAAAAACGCAAAAAAATGTATATCAGATAGCTTATGCGGGAAAGGCATGGTGTAAGAATGGATATTCTGAATTTGATACATCCAGTACAAGGGCATGAATGTTTAAGTGCGTGTATTGGAAATATTTTAAATGTAAAATATCAAAAGATTGCTGCGAATGAAATTATTATAGGTGGAGACGGCTTTTTTATTACCTATGATAAATACAGAAAAGTAATTGGATCCCCTATGTATGAAGCAAATTATAATTTTATGGATAAGTATGAGGTGAAATACAGACATAAAAAATTCGAATCCACGGAAGAAGCTGTATCCTTTTTGGAAGAGGCTCTATCTAAGGAAGTCTTGCTTATTTTGAAGGTGGATGCGAAACAATTAGTTTATAGCAGAGTATTTGGACAGGCTACAGATTCTCCTCATTTTATTAATGTCTTAAGAAAAAGGCAGGAACAATATGATATATGTGATGGTTATGTGCCTACAAGGGACGCAACTGTATTTGAGGGAACAATGGAAAAATCCCAGGTAATCAATGCATGGAAAGACATGAAATTTGAGTATCTGGTATTAGAGACGCTACCTGAAAAAAATGAGAAAGAAATGATTGAAGAAATAGAAAAAAGCCTTTTTGAGAGCATTCGTAAATATTGTCAGGGAGGAATGGATAACAATATTTATTATGGAAAAGATGCTATTTATGAAATGTTTTTAGAAGGTCAAAAACATTTAGAACGGAGTAGGGCATATGAAGTGAATTATCAGTTAAGGATTTATGGATTTTTAGATACGAAAGAAATGGTTTGCAGTATGCTTCAAAAGAGGGAAAGATACCAGAAAGAAGCACAGGAATATGCACAGATTATACAGGAATGGGATCGCTTATGCATGGTTTACTTAAAGGCGGTAATCTCCAAAAATAAAGAACAGTATGAGAGATTTTTGCAAAAAATCAGGACCTGTATAGAGGCGGAAGACAGAGTGTTAATTAAAATTATTAGTTAGGGGTAGCATGAATGATGAAATTTGAAATTTTTTATGGAATACTTAAGCTGCCAGAAGGAGCAGAGGTAATTTACCGAAAGTCGGTCAAAGCGGTAGTAAAAAAAGGAAGAAAAATATTACTGATACACACCAATAAAGGTGATTATAAATTTCCAGGTGGAGGCTATGAAGACGGAGAAGATTTAAGAGAATGTCTTTCCAGAGAAATGTTAGAAGAAACAGGTTATCGCCTAACACAGGTAGGAGATCTTTTGGGAAATGTTTTGGAACAAAACTCTGATAAATTTGAATCAAGAAAATATTTTTCCATGAAGTCGGAATATTATAACGTTGAAATTAATGAAAGTATACAAAAGAAACAAAATCTGGACCAATATGAAAAGGAACAGAATTTTATTCCTGTTTTTGTGGAAATAGAAGAAGCGATTCAAAATAATCAGAACATTTTAAAGGACACAGACAGAGAACAAAATCCATGGGTCAAAAGAGAAACAGATGTGCTTAATTATCTGGAACAGATAGAATAGGGGGATTACTTTAAGATGAATAAAATTGCAAAGATTTTAAAGACACAGATGAAAATGGGATACTGGACCGGCTTTACCATGGCAATGTATCCAGGACAGTTTGCTTATGAACCTATAGAGGTGGACTTTCAAAAGGTGTGGGAAGATAGAAAGGATTTAAATCTGTATTATCACATTCCATTTTGCAAGTCATTATGTCCTTATTGTGGATTTTTTACCATTGCTCAGAATGATGTAGATTACATTCACAAGTATATTGAACAGTTAAATCATCAGATGACTACCTATGCAGCCTATTTAAATCATGGAAATGGTGGGAAGATAAAATCGATTTGTTTTGGAGGCGGTACTCCAAATCATATACCAATTCAAGAATATGATAAGATTTTTGATACCTTATATAAGTCATCCCTTGTATTAGATGAGAAGCTAGAACCATCTATGGAGATTTCACCTGAGCTGATTCATGAGGAGTATATTAAAGGGCTGAAGGAAGTTGGGATTAGAAGACTTAGTCTTGGAGTGCAGAGTCTGAACCTTGACTTGCGACAGAAGATTAACAGGGAAAGCAATTACAATTTGTTAGAGCTGGCAGATATTATGAGAAAGTATGACATGAACATAAACATAGATGTTATAAATGGAATTGGTGGGCAGACGCCAGAATTGTTTATGGATACTTTGACTAAGTTGATGGAATTTAAGCCAGAAACCATTTCTATTTATCCATTAGCAGGTAAAGAAAGCAGCATGATAAAAAGAGGCAGTAATACCATGTCCAACAAGCAAAAATACGATTTGTTCCGTGTGGTTTATGATTATCTGCTTTCACAAGATTATTATTGTGAATCCAGTGTGAAATTCGTAAGAAAGAATCAGCCTTCCACGCACCAGCAGAAAATATATGAGTATCAGGGAATCGATACTATGGGAGTAGGCTGTGCAGCAAGAAGCTATAACTACCATATGCATTATACAGTGGAGAGTAGATTTAATCCAAAGAAGAGAAAACAGCTTATGGATGAGTATTTGACACAGGGATTTGAAAATATGAACTATTACGGAATTGCCATGAACGAAGTAGAAAGAAAATCCAGATTTGCTATTTATGGACTATTTATTGGAACAGTAGATTTAAAAGAATACAAAGAGCTTTTTCATACAGATTTTGAAGAGGATTTTAAAGAACAGACAGAGGCAATTCTTGAATTAGGATTAGTGCAAAAGGAACAGAATCAATTAATTGCCACAAAGGAAGGACGAGTTTATACAGATATTATGTGTGCGCTATTTTGGAGTGAAAATGCAATTGAAAAGCATAAAGAAAGTATACGAGGAGAATAGAAATGGAAGTACAGAAAAAATTACATGATTTAATTATGAATTATGCGAAGGTTTCAGAGGATTACGAAATTAAAAGAGAAGATGATTTGGTTTATGAGTTGGGGATGGATTCTTTAAGCCTTGTAGAATTGATTGTGGATATAGAAGAACAGTTTGATATTGAAATTGAAGAAGAACAGATGGACGTTATTAATAAATATGGAAAATTGTCAGACTATATTGGGGAAAGGGTTGGGCAATTATAAATATGAAGAATATAAAAACAGTTTTAGTTGGATTAGGCCCACATGCAAAACGTATCTATATGAAATGTTTTGAAGTAAATCAAATGAAACCGGCATTAATTATTGACTTGGAATCGAAAAAAACGGAAATTGAAGAATACGTAAAAGATAAAAAGCTGCAGACAGAACTTTTCTTTTTGAATGAAAAGGAGAGAAATGCACTTGAGTTGACAAAAGAAGATGAGCAAAAAATTATAGAACGAATTCAGGCATTAGGAATAACACATGCAATTATTTCTACAGAGCCAAAAGCTCATTATGCCTATATCTGTTTGTTTCTTAAGAATGGTATTCATGTCCTGGTAGATAAACCTTTAACTGCACCAATAGATGTAAGTACTAATATGGATATGGCAAAAAAAATTAAAGAGGAATACGAAGACATTAAAAGTCTGTATTGCAAAGCAAAGGAAAATAATGTTATCCTGCAGGTTCAATGCCAGCGAAGATGGCACAAAGGATATCAGTTTGTTCACAAGCTGGCCGAAGAAACAGTTGAAAAATATAGTGTTCCGATTACATCGATTCAGATTACTCATTGTGATGGAATGTGGAATATGCCAGACGAGTTTGTAGCAAGAGAAAACCACCCATATAAATACGGTTATGGAAAGTTGTTTCACAGCGGTTACCACTTTATAGATTTGGCTGCGTGGTTTGAATCAATTAACGATAAACTGGAGAAAAAGATTCCTGATAATGTAGAATTATATGCTACATCAGTCCGTCCAAGCGATTTTATGGGAATGATTGATAAGCAGGATTACCAGCAGCTTTTTCATGACCACAGGTTTGATAAAATATTTGACAACATAGAGGATTATAATTTTGACAAATATGGAGAAATCGATTTATATAGTCTGATTCAATTTAAGAGTCAGGATAAAGTAGTTTCTACCGTAACATTGAATCTAATGCAAAATGGGTTTTCTAGAAGGGGCTGGAATATAATTCCAAAAGATACATACAAGGCAAATGGAAGAGTACGTCATGAATATATGAATCTTGAAATAGGGCCTTTAATGAATATACAGATACATAGTTATCAGTCAAAGGAGATTAAAGATAACATTGAAGGAAATATTGGTGTAGGAGAAGTAGAGCATTTTGACATTTTTGTATACCGAAATGTGGATCTTATTGGAGGTGTTCCAATGGAAAAATTCACTCTAAATGACCTTTATAATGAGCATGGTAGTATGCAGGGATATAACGAAGAGGCAAGAGAACAATGCTTTGAGGAATTTATTAAATGTAAAGTGAAGGGTAATCCGATTTTTGAACATGATCTTGGTATTGAAATTTTAACAAAGGAATATGAGGCGTTATGTCAAAAGGAAAAAGGAATGCCTTCCGTGGTATTATTCCCACTTGTTAAAAAAGAGGTTATCAATGAATAATCAAAAAGAATATTTCGAGGAATATAAAGAAAAGCTTTATGAGCTACTGAGTCATTGTATGACAAATGTATCCTATTATAGAGAAAATTATAATTTTGAAATACCAGATATAGAGAATTTTACGCTGGAATTTTTTCAGGAGCAAATTCCATTGTTGGAAAAGAAGATTGTGAGAGAGGATTCCAAGCAGTTTTTAATCGACAACAGTGATGAAGATCTGTCTATTGATTCCACCAGTGGTACTGAAGGAAAGCCGATTATCTGTTACCGTAGTGTAAAGGAGCAAATTTACTGTTCGAAGATACTATGGAAAATGCGCCGAAGGTTTGTGAAAAACCTTCGACCTTCAGATAAATTTGCAAGATTTTATGCGTTCCGTAATCGTGATTCAGAAATCATCGCAGATATGGTGTTATATAAGGATAATGATATACTGCTGCCTTTATTTAACTTATGTGATGAGAAGCTTAAGGAATACTGGGAGGCAATAGTAGAATTTAGGCCAAGATGGTTGCATGGTCCGTCTTCAACCATTTATAATATGGCATTGATCGTTAAAAAATATGATTTGCAACCATACTCTTTCGAGTTTATTGAGCTAAGTGGGGAATATGTAAACGAAGAACACCAGAAGGTGATTGAAGAAGTTTTTCAATGTAAGACAGCCAATCAATATGGCTGTAGAGAATACTGGCCAATGGCATATTCCAATGATGCAGGGGAGTTAGAAGTGATCAAAGATAATATTTTTATCGAGCAAATCTATAACGAGGAGCATCAAAAAAATGAGCTTGTTATTACCTTGTTAAAAAATAAGACCTGGCCATTGCTGCGTTACCGGTTAGAGGATTTAGGAGAATATGTTTTTGAGGATTCTAACGTTCTGCTTCATTTAGAGAGAGGCAGAAAAGCGGACTTTTTTATGTTTTCAAATAATAGGAGATTCAATGCCATTATCTTTTCAGGATTTGCCAGATCCATCTGTGAAATTTACAAAAGAAATGTGATTTTGCAATTTCAGGTGATTAAGCAAAAAGAGCCTCAGAATAAGCTGGTAATTAACTTACGTCTAGGTGAAGGCAACAAAGAAGAAGTAATGGAACGGTATAAGAATGAGGTTCAAAAGATAGTTGGTGATGATATTGAAATTGAAGTAAATTGTGTGGATTACATTTTACCAGATAGTAAAACAGGCAAAACAAAAGAATTTATAAATTTGGGGTAAGGAATATGGCATTATATAAAGAGATATTTAAAGCAGGTTATCGGCAACAGCCAGCAAAAATTGCATTACAGTGTGATGAGGAAGAATATTCCTATGAGCAAGTAGATAGAAAAGTAATGGAATTAGTAAAACAGCTAAAAGGAGCAGGCATAGGCAAAAACAGCAAAGTAATTCTGAAAATAAATCATCCTCTGAAATTTTCTTTCACACTTTTGGCATTGACATATCTTGAGGCGATTCCAATGCCTATTTATCATGGAATGGGAAATGAAAAGCTGATTGACATGTGTCATGCATATGATGTGAATTTTGTGATAATGGCTATGGAAGAACCGCAGTTTGGACAAATGTATCAAAATGTTTTAACGTTGCAAAACTTTGCTGTGGTTTATGGAGTTGAAAAGGAAGTTGATACCTTTTTAGAGGGAATAAGGTTAATTTTGTTTACCTCCGGTACAACAAGTATGCCAAAATTAATTATGCTGACAGAAGAAAATATATGCAGTAATGTAAAAAGCATTTCAGAATATTTAAAGCTTACAACAGAAGATAAAATTTTGCTTATTAAGGATTTAAGCCATTCTTCAAGTATTATTGGAGAATTATTTGTAGGCCTGTATAATGGATGCAGTATCATGATGACAACAAAGCTTTTGCGTTCCGTAACCATTTTATCCTTGATGCAGGAACAGAAAACTACGGTTTTCTTTGGTGTGCCAACACTGTTAAAGGAAATTATGGCAAGTAACAAAAGGAAAAATTACGACATATCAGCACTTAGGATTATTAACTTTTACGGAGCTTCCATGAATCAAAATGATATTCTCAGTCTGATCAAAATGTTCCCAGACACTAATGTTATTTATTCCTATGGTCAGACAGAGGCATCTCCTCGTGTTACTTATATAGAAAAAGAAATGCTTGTAAAACATCCAGCTTCCAGCGGAAAGCCTATCAGGGATGTATCTATCATGATTGTTGATTCTTGGGGGAACGAATGTAAGCCTTATGTGAAGGGAGAAATTGTGGTACAAGGTCCAAATGTAATGAGAGGATACTACCGTAATGAAGAAAAAACAGAGAAAACAATAAGGAATCATAAACTTTATACAGGAGACTTAGCGTACATCGATGAAGAAGGCTTTTTATATGTGGTAGGTAGAAAGGATAATATGTTTACTCGTGGTGGAAAGAATATTTATCCAGAAGAAATCGAGGGAGTTTTGCTTGGCTATCCTGATGTATTAGAGGTATTGGTTGAACCTGTAAACAAGACAAATGAAGTGGTAGAAATCATTGCTTATATCGTTATGAAAGAGGATATTCCATTTGATGCGAACAAACTTTGGAGTTATTGTAAAAATAAATTAGAAGATTATAAAGTTCCAAAGAAGTTGAATGTTGTCTCTTCCTTGGAAAAAACGCCAAGTGGAAAAATTAAAAGAAAGTAAAGTGTTAAAGCAGAAAGTTTAGAGGAAGATTGCGTATAAGAATATCTAAGATGATTTGTTTCGGAAACTAAGCAAAAAAATATTTGAACTAGCATTAGAAAAATCACGTGTTAAGGCAGAAGAAATATGGCATTGCGGAGATTAATATTTATGTGATATAGAGGGTGCAATTAAGATTGGAATACAGCCAGTGTGATACACAAAAAAGTAAAACTGTGTTAAGCAATGTGAAGATGGAGTATTCATAATATTTAATTGGTAAAAATTAAGAAAGAAAATCTAATAATTAAATGTGAATTATAGGAGAGTCAACAATGATTGAAGTAAAGAATATTAGCAAGCAGTTCATATCTGCTAAGAAATATCCTGGGCTTAAGGGTGCGGTGAAGGGACTCTTATCAAAAGAGAAAGTAGCTAAGATGGCGGTTGAAGACATTTCTTTTGAGATTAAGGATGGGGAAATTGTTGGATATATTGGAAGTAACGGTGCAGGAAAATCAACTACAATTAAGATAATGACAGGAATTTTAGCACCAACTACAGGCAAATGTATTGTTAACGGAGTGAATCCGAGAAAAGAACGAAAGAAAAATGCACAGAACATAGGTGTAGTATTCGGACAGAGAACACAGCTGTGGTGGGATCTTCCGCTTAGTGAATCTTTTACAATTTTGAAAGAAATCTATAATGTATCAGATGAAGAGTACACAGAAAGAATGAAATTCTTAAATAATGTCCTTGAACTTGAAGGATTCTTTGACAGACCAGTTAGAACATTATCTTTGGGCCAGCGTATGAGAGCGGATCTTGGAGCAGCTTTATTACATAATCCCAAGGTATTATTTTTAGACGAGCCAACCATAGGACTTGATTTGGTGGTAAAGGACAACATTCGTCAGGCAATTAAGGAAATTAACCAGAAATACAATACAACTGTTATTTTAACGACGCATGATATTGAAGACATCGAAGAACTTTGTAATCGGATTATTATTATAGATGTAGGAAAAAAAATATATGATGGAACATTAGCAGAATTAAAAGATAAATATGGAAGAATGTGTACCGTAACCATTGAGATTAAGAAGGCAGAAGACTTAAATGATCTTAATCTCGCTCGTGAATTGGGAATTGATGAAGAAGAGTCGAAACTTGTAGTTGCACTCGATAAAAAAACGATGGCAATAGCTTTTGATAAAAAGTATATTCAGGTGCCACAGGTGTTAAATGAAGTTATGAAATACACAGAGGTTTCCGATGTCAAGGTTCAGGAAACCAAATTGTCAGAAATTGTAAAATCAATTTATCATCATGGCATTTCCATAAGCGAAGATAAAAAAGGAATGGTTGAACTATGTTAAAAGAATTACATGTATATATGCCTTTTACATCTAATGAACTGAAAAGACAGATGGTATATAAAGGTGCGTTTTATCTTTTTATCTTTATCACCTTGTTTGAATCATTTATTTCATATTTCTTATGGATGGCAATTTATAGAAGTTCGGAATCCGGAGTTATGGGTGGATTTACTAAGAATGAAATGATTGTCTATGTATTTATGGTATACATTGCAAAATCATTGGTTGCAATCTCTATATCGGATGCCGTTTCTGATGATGTAGTAAAAGGAACGGTATCTATGAACCTTATCAAGCCGATTGATTATCGGATGAGCCTTATTTTTAAGGCAATGGGTAAACAGATTTATCATTTTTTTGTGCCAGGTGTTTTTATCTGGGTTGGTTTAGAGATGTATAAGTATTTTGCTTTAGGCATGTCATTTACGTCAGTACCAAATATGTTTCTGTTTCTGGTTAGTTGTGGAATGAGTTTTCTTATCTATGTACTGTTTGATTTCTGCTTTGGTATGATGGCATTTTTTACAACTTATATTTTTGGTATGCGACTTGCAAAGGATGCTTTGCTGAGTTTTCTAACAGGACAGCTCATACCATTATCCTTCTTTCCAGAGGTATTTCAAAAGATTTTTAATTTTCTGCCATTTTCATCGATGATTTACTCACCGGTTATGATTTATCTTGGGAAATATCGAGGAAATGATCTTTTGTTTGTTTTATTGAGACAGGTATTTTGGGTGGTTGGACTTTATGTGGTTGGAAGTATCATTTGGAATCAAGTTACAAAGAGGCTGGTTGTATTAGGCGGTTAGGAGGAAATACACATGAAAAAAAAAGTAAAAAGATACTGGAAATTATATTGTCTGATGATATCTAAATTTTTTCAAGGAATTATGCAGTCTAAGGTGGATTTTTTTACTGGTCTGGTGGGTTTTTTTTTAACACAGATTATGGGAATTGCCTTTTTGCAGCTGGTTTTTAGCAAAATACCAACTTTACAAGGATGGACGTTAGATCAGTTAATTTTTATTTATGGATTTGTACAAATTCCAAGGGGACTTGATCATTTGTTTACAGATAATATCTGGATGATTGCCTGGAAAATTGTTATCAATGGTGATTTTGACCGTTACATGATTCGTCCGATGAATTTGTTTTTTCAGGTGATTAGTGAAAAGCTGCAGCCAGATGCGGTTGGAGAACTGCTTATAGGAACAATTCTGGTGGTTCGATCCATCCAGCGTGGAGTGATTATCGTGGATTTAGCACATATTTTATTATTTATCATATCGGTGGTTGCTGGTGCGTTCATTTATACGGCAATTAAATTATTTTATGCTTCGTTAGCATTTTGGATTAAAATAAGCGGGCCATTTCTTCAGGTCGTTTATGAAATGTCTGACTTTGCAAAATATCCATCAGAAATCTATACAAAGGGAATCCGATTTATTATTACTTGGATTATTCCATTTGCATTAGTTGCTTATTTGCCTGCATGCTGCTTTATATCAACAAAATCATCAGGTGCGTGGATTATTGGAGTAGAGTGTATTGTTGCGGCTGTATTTTGCTTTATTTCGTATCAGGTATTCAAGCGTGGAACAGATATTTATGAAAGTGCGGGAAATTAGAAAGGGGTAAAGTATGGCACAGAACATTAAAGAGAGAATTGACGCCTATCCATTAACTCATGTAGACTGTATTGAAAAAGCAATTTGTTGTATTTTAAATGAGTATGATGAGGCTTGGGCTTGTGTGTACTTAATGTACAATAACTTGTCTCGCTGCTTTAGCTTGGAGCAAAAGATCGAAAGTGAGATGGGGGTTTTGGAGTATTTATGTGATGAGGGCATACTACCAGTGGAATTTCATGTAAGCAAAGTAATGGAAAAGTCCGTTGCCAAGGAAGCAGAAAAGTTGCTGGAGACAGGTGCCTTATGTTTGGTTCCAGCAAATTTATGTGAACTATTCTATTCAAAACATTTTCACAATAGCGATTGGCCACATTTGTTTTTTATTCGCAAATGTGATAAAGATGAACGACTGCTCTATATTATGGATTCCTGCCAAAAGGTAGATAATGAAGAAATTTTTTCTCCATTTGTCATGGAATATGATAAATTAGATAAGATTTATAAATCTTATTGTCATACCTTTCCCAAAAATATGATGTATCGCGAAGCAGATGTGTTTTATTATCTTAATTTAGATTCTCAAAAAGAAAAAGCAGTGAATTTGGCAGCACTTAGCCAAAACTTATTAGAGCAGGTAGCAGAGTTTTTTGAGGGACAGAAGGAGAAACAATTACTGGATTCTCTATTAAAGAACCAGACAAGCTATACGAAGGAAACATGTAATAATATTGATTCTTTTTTAGGAGATAAAAAAATTAAATTCAGGCAGATAATTAAACGGAAGTCTGTATTTTATACTGAAATTATTTATAGTTTGTTTTCTTCTAATGATGAATTTCTGGAACAGTTTAAGCAACAGCTTACAGGGCTGGCCACATCTTGGAATTCCTTTTACCATGCGATGATTTCAGGTATGCTCCGCAAACAGACAGGCAACCTCATGGATAAATTAGAGGCGGTAGTTGTAAAGGAAAAAGATTTACTTAATGACATGTTACATAGCTTAGAAAAGTGTCAAACAGAGATGGATAACAAGTCAGGATGGATACTTGAACACGATGAGCCAGGAGAAATTCTAATAAAAGAAAATCATATTTATGTGCAGACAAAAAAGAATCATAATGCATGGAATAAGGATGAAGCATTGGAAGTAATCTGTATAAATCAAAATGGTAAGGTATTTGAGGATATATTTCAGATTAAAGTAAATGTGAAAAGTAGTTCTCGACAAAATAATTATCATGCAGGAATCGTGATTAAAACAAAAGATGAGAGAATGTATGTTTGGGGATGCTATAATGAAGAGTGTTTAAGATTATCTGATATTGGGGTTAAGGTGGATATGAAAGATTTTTTTATTTCAAATCTTTTAGATTTGCGTTTAAGTGCAATTGTCAACAATCAAACACTTTATTTTGTAGCTGAAAATGATGCTGGAGAGCGGAAGGAAGCGTGTCTTGAAAATATCGTACCTTTCATTAAGAAAATAGGGGTAATCTTAAAGACATGGGAAAATGATTCACAAGAAGAAGTGAAAGCGGAGTTTGAAGTAATAGAATCTGTTTGATGGAGATCCTAATAAATTTTGTGTGAAAATGAATAAGATACTTCTTTCAGATAAGAATTAAGATAATAAATTCAAATTTAAAAAAAGTATTTTTTATGGAAAACCACTAAATTATTTATTTGCTACATTTTTCTTATTATCAGGAATAGTTGATATAGAATTAATATATTGGTTTATAGTCAATATATTAAACACGAAAAAATGAACACTAACAATTTAGTAACATATTTTCGCAAGCAAGTTGTTAAAAAATTAATGGCAGAATGAATATGATTTCTGTTATAAAAACTTTCAATATACTTAAATAATCTAAGTTTAGCTCCATCAAAAGATGTATAGTGATAAAGACAAACCTTTCTTGAGACACTAACAAATTTTGTGTAAAAGTGAATAAAATATTTAAGTTGAAAATTCCAAATATATAAAAATAAAGCACCCTATATTGAAATTAATCAATGTATGGTGCTTGTTTTGTCTTAATTCTCAATTTCAATATTTACGCGAGACTTAAATCCTATTTTAAATTATACTTGATTGGAATTTGGTTAGTTATGGTTATGTCACACCATTTTATAAAAAATCAAAAATAAATTTGCTCAAACTGAGCGTTCATCCTAGTGGAAATTAGAGGTGGACGCTTTTTTATGTTTGCTGGAAAGGAGAAAAAGGTAATGATTGTTAACAAAAGCTATCCTGACTAGGCAATAACTTCATTGGCAGTGACTGACTCCCTGTTGATTGCGACAATGGTTCATATGCAACACATATGTGGGAAAGGTAAAGGAGACAAATCACAGAAGTTTTTCCTTTTGTTTTATCCATATTAGTTGTTTATTTTTATTTTGATTCTCGATAAGTAGCTGTTCTACCGTATTGATCGAGTCTGCAATACTTTAATGCATATTTTGATAAATCTTACTTAACGGTATCTAGTGCCAAATTATCCATCTTAATCTCTGTCATTATTTTTGGTGTTTTGTCATAGGAACTAACTATCAGATAATTCAGAGGCTGACATGGAACAATTCACACATATCTTCTAAAGTATCAAAATTAGGAGTTCAGCTCTCTGTTGCCTATGTAGAAACAGTACCTTTGGTAATATTCAGCGTTTCAGTAAGTCATGTCTGTGTTAGACCTTGCTCTTTTCTCAATGCTTTTATTCTTTCACCATTTGTTATATCGTTTTATGTGGAGTGTGTATGCTTGATGTCAAAAGTTTGTAAATAAAATATAGTTTTAAATATATGTATTTCTTAATTTTAAAAAGTTAGGAAATACTATTTTTGTTTTTAAAATTTAGAAATATTAAGATTATTTAATTTGAAATTGCAGTTATATTATAATGTAAAATGATACTATTTTTAACATATCAATGTAACTGTAAACATTGACAATTCAGTATATTTATAGTATAATTTGTTGTAGCTGTGAAAAGTTAAAGGTGCTTAATTTCAAGATTTTATTGACAAATATATGAGTGCTTATTTGTTTTTATAAAGCTATTTAATTAACAGTATGCAAAATATATTGAGAGTAATTATAACATAATATATAAAAGAAAATGGGAGATCTTTTAAGATATATCAAATTTATAAATAAAGGATCAAGTGATTAATAAAAATTAGAATTAAAATGGAGTATAGGTATGACTAATAATGTAAACTATTCAGTTTTGATGTCCGTTTATTATAAAGAAAAACCAGATTATTTGATACAAAGTATTGAGAGTATGCTTAATCAAACTAAAGTTACTAATGAATTTGTTATAGTTTGTGATGGACCTCTAACTAAAGAGTTAGATAATGTCATTGAGGATTATATTAGCAGACATCCTAATTTATTTAAAATTATTAGATTAAAAGAGAATGTAGGTATAGGTAAAGCTGCAAATATTGGACTTAAAAAATGTACAAATAATTTAGTAGCAAAAATGGATTCAGATGATATATCTAGATTAGATAGATGTGAAAAACAGGTAAATTGTTTTATTAATGATAATGATTTGGCAATTGTTGGTGGGCATATTTCTGAATTTATTGGTGATGTTTCAGATTCTTTTAGTGTTAGAAAGGTTCCTATAGAGTATAATCAAATACTTAAATATGCTAAAAGAAGAATGCCTTTTAATAACCAGACTGTCATGTATAAAAAAAATGCTGTATTGGATGTTGGAGGATATTCTAATTTAACTAGATGTGAAGATTATGAACTTTATACTAGAATGCTTAGAAATAATTATAAAGCTATTAATTTAGATAATGTATTAGTTGATTATAGATTAAATGATGATGCTATTAAAAGAAGAGGTACAATTTTGCAGCTTAAGTCATTTACTAAAGTAAGATGGATTTTATATAAAAATAATTTTTCTAATTTTATAGATTTTCTAATTCCTGTTTCTGCACAAATTGTTATAACAGTTGTTCCAAACAGACTGAGAAAAATAATATATAAAAAGCTTATAAGAAAATAAAGTTATTTAGGTGGTTATTTAATGAATGTTGAGATATCATTGGCAACAATGAATAGAGAAAATTTTGATTTTTTAGATTCAATGAATATTCAAACAAATATTGTAATTGGAAATCAAAATAATGGTTTTAATATTTTAAATGATAATAAAGATAATAAAAAACGTTTAATGATAACAACTCCGTATAGAGGAGTTGGTAAGAACAGAAATACAGCATTGTGTGCTTCTTATGAAGATACAGATGTTGTATTATTTGCTGATGACGATATGAAATACATAGATGGTTATCAAACAGTGATTGAAAATGCTTATGGTAGACATCCAGATGCTGATATAATAATTTTTAATTGTAATATAAAAAATGCTGGATTAGAAGAAGAAAACAATTCTAAAGCATCAAGAGTAAGAATTCATAATTTTGGTAGATATGGTACAGTTCAGATTTCAATTAAGAAAAAATCTTTGCAACATAAAAGATTAAGTTTTAGCGAACTTTATGGTGGAGGATCGATATATAGTTGTGGAGAAGATTCATTGTTTTTGAGAGATGCATTAAGAAAAAAATGTAAAATATATTATATTCCAGAAATAATTGCTGAAGTTGATCAACAAACTTCAACTTGGTTTACTGGAATAAATGATAAGTTTTTGTTTGATAAGAGTGTATTAAGTTCAGCGCTTTTTCCTAAGGCTAAATATGTTTCATGGATCTATTTCTATCTTAAATTTGCACCAAAAGCTAAACAAAGTAAAAAAGATTCTTTAAAAACTATGTTAAGTGGTATTAAATCAGAAAAAAATATATTATCTTATTATGATAATCAAGATAAAAGAAAGGCTGAAGATGAATAAAGTATTGACAATAGCAGTTCCATCTTATAATTCAGAAAACACATTATCAAAGTGTATTAATTCTTTAATAGATGATACTATAATTGATAAATTAGAAATAATTATAATTAATGATGGATCAAAAGATGACACAAGTAAAATAGGGCATTACTATCAAGATAAATATCCTGATTCTATAAAAATAGTAGATAAAGATAATGGAGGTCATGGATCAGGTGTTAATTTAGGAATGCAACTTGCTAAAGGTAAATATTTTAGAGTTTTGGATAGTGATGATTGGTTTGATAAAAATGAGTTTGTTGATTATGTTAATAAGATGGAAAATATTAATACTGATGTAATATTAACAAATTATACAAGAGTTTTTGCGGACAAAACTAAAGATGAAATAGTTGAATTTAGAGATATTAAGTATGATTATATATATCCAATTAAAGAAATTATTGATAAGAATGTTATTTTTGATATGACAACTTTGACATTTAAAACTGAAATTCTTAAAACTTT
Source organism: Oscillospiraceae bacterium (assembly GCA_965226565.1). GTDB lineage: Bacteria > Bacillota > Clostridia > Oscillospirales > Ruminococcaceae > SZUA-444. The sequence continues at coordinate 366,363 of CBDDDI010000005.1, read as the reverse complement.
GAATTTTAAATTGCAAGAAAAAACATGGTATGTTGATAATGAGTTTTGTATTATTCCATTTTTGTTAGTAAAAGATTTAGTATTTTTAAATAATAATGTTTATTATTACTATCTTGGTCAAGAAAATCAAAGTATGAATATTAAAAATCAAGTAAAAAATATTTATGATTTTGAAAAAGTATTTAAAAGAATTTTAAGTTTATATCATAATAATTTAAGACAAAATTTGAAAAATGATTATAATTCTCAGTATGTATTTAAAACATTGGTTTCTATTTCTAAATGTATATATTGTGTTACATATATTTATAATAGTGATAAATTACAAGGAAGAAAATATGCAGATGAATTTACTAACTATTTAAAAAATCATGAGATTAATATTTTTAATGAAGTAAGTAATAAAATAAAGGTATTTAAATTAATGAATTACATGAGAATATCGCCTAAATTATATAAATTTATAATTAAAATTAAATCAAATTTAAAATAAATGTAATATTAAGAGGTAGATATATTGAAAAATTTATGGAGTAATTATAGAGATAAAATTAAATTATGCTATGCGATGATTTATTTATTGTTATTGTTTTTAATGCAAATTCCTATGACATTAAAAGTAGTAAGAGTGGTTGTACCATTTTGTTTGCCTGTAGGCTTTTTAATTTTAGCGTTGGATTTATGGTTTAAAAAAATACATTTATTTGAAAAACCATACAATATAATATTAGTTTTTTATTGTAGTTACTTTATTACAATAATTATGAATTTTAGATATAATATATTTTCAAATATAAAAACAATGCTTTGGTTTGCAACTTTGATTTTAGTTATTGGTTGTATATCTAGAAGTCTAAATTATGATAAGTTTTTAAAATATATTAAAATAATATTTATAGAATTTTTATTGCTTACATTTATAGCTAGTGCTATCAGTATATTTTTGTATATTTGTCAAATTAAATTTAATTATATTTTAGGTAATTCAATACTAAAACAAGGCTTTTTTGATAATAGACTGTTTGGAGTGTACAGAGAACCGAATGCGTCAGCTGGTTTTGCTTTGATTTCTGTTGTTATGTCATGTTATTTGTTTTCTACTTTAAAAAGAAAGCAAAATATACTATTGAAGGTTTTGCTAATAATAAATTTTGTTATTCAATTTATATATTTTGTATTAACTAATTCAAGAGGTGGTATGGTTACTGCTTGTTTTGCAATAGTTTATTTAGCATTATATTTATTAATAAGATATAATAAGGATAGAAAAAATTTTTCCAAACGAATAAAATTATATGCAGTAATACTTGTTTTATTAATTTCTTTATTTCCAGCTATAAAATTAACAAAAGTGGTGTTAGAAAAAATTCCAGCTGTTCATTATAAAATAGTTAATGAATATAAAGATTCTACAGAAACAATTAAGGAACCGGAACATTTAAATGTTGATTTAGATAGGACTCCATATGCAGGCACTGATATTTCTACAGGAAGAATTCCTGCATGGATATTAAGTATTAAAACAATGATTAAAACAAATCCATTATTTGGTGTTGGAGATAGAAATATTGGATTATATGTTTTACAACAAAATCCTCATAGTAAATCTATTGCTACTACTGGAGTTACGAGTAGTTGTGTAGTTAGATTATTAGTTTCAAGTGGATTTATAGGTTTAGCTATTTTTATAATTTTGGCTATAAATTATTTGAAAACAATTATAAGATTATTATTTAAAGAAAAATTAAGTAAAAAAAATATTAATTTAGTTTTTGCAACATTTATGATTGCATCATTATTATTTATAAATTCTATATTTTTAGAAGATTTATTTTTGTGTACTACTATTTCATCATTTGTTTTTTGGGGATGTATAGGATGTGCCTATTATATATCTGATAAAGGATTAAAAAACGAAAAAAAAGATGTAGCTTTTTTTGCTGCTACACCTTTACAAATATTAAATTGTATTCAAATAAATAAAACACAATTTGATGAGAAAAAATGTGATTTATACATACTAGATTTTGCAGTAAATAATAAAAATATTTTTGATAGAATTTCTGAGTTAAGTGTTTTTGAGAATGTTTATTATTTAAAAGAACCGTTTAATAATAGAGGAAGATTTAAGTTTTTTAAATCTTATTTGAATCCTGATATGGAAACAATAAAACTTTTAAAAAGTAAATATTATGATCAAATTTTTTCTACGTGTATTAATTTTGCAAATGATTATTATTATACATTTTTAAAAATTAATAATAATAATTTGATATTTAATTACTATGAAGAAGGAATAGGCGATTATACTACAAATATTCAGAAAAAAAGGACTACAATAATAAAACTTGTTAGTATGTTTGGATATGAAAACCCAATTTCCGAAAATATAAATGTTTGGTTATATCATCCTGAATATATGCAATTAAATAAAGGTTATAATGTAAGAGAGATTCCTCTTATTACAGATGAAGAAAAAGGTTTTGAAAGTATATTTGATAATGAGGACAAAATAAAAATTAGTATACCTAATGATTGTAAAATAATTTATTTTGACCAACCATATAAAAAGCAACAAGATATTGATATTAATAATATTAATATTTTAGCTGAGATATCTAAAGTAGTAAATAAAAACAATATTTATATAAAACTTCATCCAGCTAATAATGATGGGAAATATATTGATAATGGATATAAAGTATTAGATAACAATGGAATTCCTTGGGAAGTATATTGTAATGATAAAAGTTTAAGTGATGTAGTATTAATAAGTATTAATTCTACTGCTTCAGTTTCACCTAAAATGATATATAACAAAGAACCTAAAGTTATATTGCTTTATAAACTATTTGATGAACAATTAAAAAACATTATAAATCAAAATGATAAACTTTTTAGTGATGTTAAAAATTCTTATTGTGTAAAAAAGAATTTTATAATTCCTGAAAGTATAGAAGATTTAAGATGTGATTTACAAGAATTATAAAGTGGAGTGTTATTATGAAGCATACTAAGTATTTAGTTATAGGAGCCGGAGTTACTGGCTTGGGTTTTGCAAATTATATTAAAGATGATTTTCTTATATTAGAGTCTAGTAAATCTGCAGGAGGTTTTTGTAAAACTTTTTATATAGACGATTATATTTGGGATTATGCAGGTCATTTTTTTCATTTTAATAATGAAGAAATAAAGGCATTTTTTCGATCAAAAATGTCAGAAAATGAAATAGTATCTAAAACTAAAAATACAAAAATATATTTTGATGATAGATTTATAGATTTTCCATTTCAGAAGAATATACATCAATTACCAAAACAAGAGTTTATTGATTGTTTGTATGATTTATTTAATAAGACAGAAAAAGAAAAATATGATTGTTTTTTAGATATGTTATATGGAAAATTTGGTGAAAGCATTACTAACTTGTTTTTGAAACCATATAATGAGAAGTTGTATGCATGTGATTTGAATAATTTAGATTCTGAAGCTATGGGTAGGTTTTTTCCTTATGCTAATCTTAAGGAAATAATAAATAATATGAAGATTTCGGATAATTCTTCTTATAATCAAAAGTTTTTATATCCTAAAAAAGGAGCTCAAGCTTATGTTGATGTTTTGTTAAAAGAGATACCTTCACAAAATATAGAATATAATAATAGAGTATTAAGAATAGATATTGATAATAAAAAGGTGTATACTGAAAAAGGTGAATATAGTTATGAATATTTGATCAATACAATTTCTTTAAAAAATTTCTTGAAGATTTGTAATTATAATGATACTAGTTTATCTTGTTTGACATCAAATAAAGTATTAGTATTTAATTTAGGTTTTGATAAAAAATCATATATAGATGATATGCATTGGTTGTATGTTCCTCAAAAAGATATTAATTTTTATAGACTTGGTTTTTATGATAATATATTAGATTCAAATAAGTTAAGTATGTATGTAGAAATTGGTTATAAAGAAAATGAAGATATAGACATAGAAGAACAGTTAAAATTGACATTAGAGAATTTGAAAAAGATGAATGTGATTTCAGATCATAAACTTATGAAGTATAATTCTATTATTATGGATCCTGCTTATGTTCATATTTCTAAAGAATCCAATAAGGAAACAAAACATATTTTTAAAAAGTTATCTGATCAAAATATTTATAGTGTTGGTAGATATGGTGGTTGGAAGTATTGTTCAATTGAAGATTGTATGCTTGATGCAAAGTATTTAGCTGAAGTGTTTAATAAATAGGAGTAGTTTTGTGAAAATATTAAGAACAGTATTTAATAAGCACAATAAAAATAAAAAATTATTTAGTGTTGAGCTCAGAGCAGGTTTTTGGTATACAGTTTGTAATATAATATCTAAAGGATTTTCTTTTTTTATAATACCTATTTTAACTAGATTGTTAACAAAGGCTGAATACGGTGAATATATTAATTATGAGGCATGGAAATCTTTAATTTTAATAATTGTAACTGGACAATTGTTTGCATCTATTAATGTTGCTAGATTTGATTTTAAAGAAGATTTAAATAAATATATATCAAGTATAACTTTTTTAGGAACAATTTTTACAGGAATTGTTTATGTTATATGTTTAATATTTAATGAAAGTATAACTCATTATACTGGACTTTCATTACAATATATTAATATAATGTTTGTTTATTTTGCTACTCAAGGTGCATTTGAAAATTTTTATACATCTGCTAGACTTCATTTAAGATATAAAAATGTTATTATTTTATCTTTTGTTTCTACGGTAACTGCAAGTTTAACATCACTTCTTTTTTGTTATCTTATTAAAAATAAAGTATTTGGAGTAATAATTGGTAAGACTTTGCCATTATTTATTTTATCTTCAATAATATATATAATTATTTTAAAAAAAGGTAAGTTTAATATCATAAATAAAAAATATTGGAAGTATGCTTGTTCTATATCATTACCTTTAATATTTCATGCACTTTCACATAATTTATTAAGACAATCTGATAGATTTATGATAAAATATTATTGTAAAGTTGATGATCTTGCGCTGTATAGTTTAATATATAGTATAGCTACAATTTCTAGTTTGTTTTTTGATGCAATTAATAATGCTTGGTCACCTTGGTTAATGAATAAATTAAATGATAAGAATTATACTGTAATAAAAAAATTTTCTCAGCCATATTTTTTGTTGGCTTGGCTTATATCGTTAACTATTTTATTTTTTGTCCCAGAGGCAGTTTATATTATGGGTGGACCAAAGTATAGTGCTGCAGTTTTAGCTGCCCCACCTGTAGTATTAGGATTGATAATACAATTTCTATATACTTTTTATGTTAATATAGAAATTTTTAATAAAAAGACAAAAAATATCTCAATTGCAACGGTTTTAGCTGCAGGGATAAATATAGTTTTAAATTTTATATTTATTCCTAGATTTGGATATTTGGCAGCTTCTATAACAACATTTGTTGGTTATTTGTTTTTGTTGATATTTCATATGATTAATGTTAAAAAATTAGGATTGTTGAATATTTATAATAATAAATTTAATTTTTCTTTAGTTTTAATATTTATAGGACTATCTGTATCTTGTTATTATTTATATAAAACATATGTATTAAGATATTTAATATATTTGTGTTGTATTACTATTTTAATAATATATTTTATTAAAAATAAAAATACTATATTTAATGAATATAAGAAACAAAAGATTAATTAAACATTTATTGACAAGGTTTGAAATAAATATTATTTTATTATTAAAAATTTATTTAAATTAGTGTAATTAATTATAACAATATGGTAAGTGATATTAATATTTTAAAGTAATTTAAAAAAGAAGGTAAAGTTAATGCATAGTGATGAAATAAAGATATTATCCATTATACCTGCAAGAGGTGGTTCAAAAGGAATTCCTAAAAAAAACATAAGAGTTATGGCTGGAAAACCTTTAATTTCATATAGCATTTTAAATGCGAAGAAGAGTAAATATATTACAGATGTTGTTATATCAACGGATGATGAAGAAATAGAAAAGATTTCTAAAATATATGGTGCACAAATATTATATAGACCAGAAGAATTAGCTCAGGATTCAATTACTTTAGATCCTGTGATTTATCATGCTGTAAATGAGATAGAAAGAAAAAACAAAAAAAAATATGATTTAGTAATAACTATGCAACCTACATCTCCATTACTTACAACTAATACATTAGATTTAGCAATTGAATATTTTTTGCAAAATAGTTTTGATTCAGTTTTAAGTGCAGTTAACAAACCACATTTATCATGGGGAGACTTAGATGGAAAAACTATTCCTTTGTATAAGCAAAGACTTAATAGACAATATTTACCTAAACATTATTCTGAAACTGGTGCATTTTTTATATCTAAAAGAGAGTGTATTAAAGAAAATAGTAGATTGGGAAAAAATGTCTCAATTTTTGAAGTTCCAGAGATTGAATGTGTAGATATTGATACGCCTCAAGATTGGTGGGTTGCAGAAAAAGAATTGACAAAAAAGAATATTATTATAAAAGTTGAAGGTTATAATGAAATAGGAACAGGTCATATTTTTAGAGGCCTTAAATTAGCGTATAATTTAATTGATCATAATGTACATTTTGTAATATCTGAAAAATCGGATATAGGTATACAAAAGCTAGAAGAAAGTTATTTTCCATTTTTTATTATAAAAAATGATGATGAAATTGTTGATATTATTAAAAAATTTAATTGCGATATTTTGATAAATGATATGTTAAATACATCTGAAGATTATATAAGAAAATGTAAATCCACAGGAGTAAGAGTAATTAATTTTGAAGACTTGGGTGAAGGTGCAAAATTAGCAGATGCAGTAATCAATGATTTATATGAAAAACAAAATGATTTTACTAATTATTATTGGGGAAGCGATTATTATCTTATTAAAGATGAATTTTTATATGCACAGCCATCTGAATATAAAGATGAAGTTAAAGAAATATTTGTTTCTTTTGGAGGGACGGATCCAAATAATTTGACTCAAAAGGTGTTTAACTGTATTAATCAAGTAAATAATCATAAAAATATTAAGTTTACTTTCATTTTAGGTATGGGATATAAATCAGCAGAAAAGTTGATTAAACTAAATAAAAATAAAAATGTAGAAATAATAAAAAATGTCAAAAATATGTCTGATTATATGAAAAAAGCTGATATTGCAATTTGTTCTCAAGGAAGAACAATGTTAGAACTTGCATCAATGGCGGTACCTACAATTTTATTGGCACAAAATCAAAGAGAGCAAAATCATGAATTTGGTTATATAAATAATGGTTTTTTAAATTTAGGATTAGGATCTAAAACTGAAGAAAAAACAATTATTAAAACTTTAAATTGGCTTATTGATACTACTCAAATTAGAAAACAAATTAGAGAACATATGTTAAAAAAGGATTTGCGTAATGGTCTTGAAAGAGTAAAAAAAATAATTCTTGATGAAAGTATGTGAAGATTATGAAGAATATTATTTTAAATAGATTAAAGGAACAGAAATTTGTACTTATTGGTGAGATTGGTGTTAATTATTATGATATTGCGAAAGTAAATAATATTTCTCCAATGGAAGCTGCAAAATATATGATAGATGAAGCAAAAAAAAGTGGTATGCATGGAGTGAAATTTCAATCTTATAAGGCAGACACATTAGCTGCAAAAAATTCACCATCATATTGGGATAGAAATGAAGAACCTACAGGTTCACAATATGAATTATTTCAAAAATTCGATTCTTTTGGGAAAGCTCAGTATATAGAGCTTGCAAATTATTGTGAATCATTAGGTATTGAATTTTTGTCTACAGCATTTGATATTGATTCTGCAGATTATTTATATGATTTAATGAATATATATAAGATTTCTTCTTCAGATTTAAATAATTTACCATTTGTAGAATATCAAGCTAAGAAAAATAAACCTATAATGTTATCTGTAGGTGCATCTACAGAAGAAGAAGTTGAGAATACAGTAAAAACAATTAGAAAAGTAAATGATAAACCTTTAATGTTGCTTCATTGTATTTTAGAATATCCTACTCCTTATGAAGATGCTAATTTAAATAGAATTGTCACATTAAAACAAAAATATCCAGATTTAATTATTGGATATTCTGATCATACAAAACCTGATGAATGTGTAGATGTAATTAAAACAGCTTATAATTTAGGTGCTATTGTTGTTGAAAAGCATTTTACTTTAGATAAAACTTTAAAGGGTAATGATCATTATCATGCAATGGATACTGATGATGTTAAAAAAATTATTAATGGTATTAAGTTTATTGATAATATAAGAGGTTCTTATAAAATAGAATATTTAGATAATGAAAAAACATCTAGACAAAATGCAAGACGTTCTTTGGTTACAACTACTAATATTAAAAAAGGACAAGTTATAGAAAAATCTATGATTACATTTAAAAGACCTGGCACTGGAATTAGTGCTTCTGAAGAAAAGAATGTAATTGGGAAGATTGCTACACAAGACATTGCTGAAGATACTATTTTGAAAAACAATATGATATGTTAATATATTGTTATTTGAAATTTTATGATTATTAAGATCTCAAACAAAAGATAATTTTTGTTTGAGATTAATTTTTTAAGTTAATCATTAACATTAAGATTATTTAATTTAAAATTAAAGTTGTTTTAAAGTAATGATGTTATATTAAAATAAAAAATAATATATTTTGTTGATTTTATTTGCTTGTGTGTATACAATATATAATGTAACTTAAAGTGAATATTAGATGAAGTTTGAAAAAATTTGAATAATATTAAAAAATAATTAAGGAGAAAAGTAATATGTACAACATATTGATTGCAGAAGATAGTAGTGATATAACTTCTTTATTAAAATTATATTTTACAGATGATACCTTTAAGACTTTTTTTGCTACAAATGGTATTGATGCACTTAGCATTGTAGAACAAAATGAAATTCATATAGCATTAATTGACATTATGATGCCTAAAATGGATGGATATGAATTACTTGCTGAAATAAGAAAAACAAGTAATATGCCTATACTTATTATGTCTGCGAAATCAGAAGACAATGATAGAATTTTAGGACTAAATATAGGTGCTGATGATTATATAGCAAAACCGTTTAATCCTATGGAAGTTGTTGCAAGAGTAAATGCTGCTCTTCGTCGCCACTACAAATTTGGTTCTGCAGAAAATTCAGTTACTAAAATTTTATCTGTAGGAAGTTTAAAACTTGATACTATGAATTGTGTACTTACAAAAGATGAAGAAGAGATTCCACTTACTGCAACAGAGTATAAAATACTTGCATATTTGATGTCATCTCCTAATAGGATTTTTTCAAAATTACAAATCTCTACTCATGTAAATGGAGAATACTATGAAACAGATGATAATTCTGTAACAGTTCATATTTCTCATATTAGAGAAAAAATAGGTACAAATGAGAATGGCAACAATTTTATTGTGACAGTGAAAGGATTGGGATATAAAATTGAAAATAAATAAAAAAAGTAAAGGTTTTTTTCCTTCGCTTATTAAAAGTTTTATCTTCTTTACAATTGCAATTTTAGGTATATATATATTAATATTTATATTTGATATTGCGATATTGTTTTTTAATTTTATATCTGCTGATAATCTTAAATTTCTTACTTATGAAGATAAGTTAATAGAAGGAAAGTATAATGAGATTATAGAGAATTTTGATGATGATAGTAGTTTGACAATTTATGATGAAAATTTTGAAGTAGTTTATATATCTAATAAAGATTCAGCTATTTTAAATGAATTTGAATTATCTTTAATACCAGATATAAATGATTATATATCTGTTGAAAAGCAAACTAACGAAAATCAAAGTACCAAATATCATATGATTACTTATTCTGATGATAAAGATAAAAATAAAAAAATTATTTTAGATGATGAGTATAATATAATTTATTCTGATATTGTTATAGGAAAAGATCAACTTACTAAAAAAGAATTTTATCTTTTATCAGGAAATGTAAGTAAAAAGATTGGAATTTTGAAATTAGCTTATAATGCAGATGGAAAAACAATGTATGCTACAATAACTCATAATAATGATAAATCATATACTAAAGTCTATGCTGATAGCAAAGAAATGATTGCATTGACAGGATATATTTTTCCATTTCTATTTATTATAGCTGTGTTAATTTTTATTATAAGGCTTGATAAAAAAGTTAAACAACCTATAGAGATGCTTTCAAATTCAATTAAGAATTTTTCAAAAGAGGACAATCATAAGCCTATAGAATATAAAGGTTTACGAGAATTTGTTGAGATTTGTGATAGTTTTAATGAACTTGCTTTAAAATTAAATGTTTCAGAAATAGAAAGACAAAAGGCTGAAAATGAGAAAAAGAAAATGCTTTCTGATATTTCACATGATTTTAAAACACCAATTACAGTTATAAAAGGTTATGCACAAGCATTACAGGATGATATTATTCCTGAAGAGAAAAAAGATGAATATGTTAAAATGATAGCTGATAAATCAATTTATTTATCACAGCTTATAACTGAGTTTGGTGAATATACAAAGCTTGATAGAACTGATTTTGTGTTGAAAAAACAAAATGTGGATATTTGTGATTTTGCAAGAAATTATTTAATTGATAGTTTTTCTGAAATTGAAAGATCAGGATTAACTCTTGATGCTGATATTCCTAGTGAGTCAATATATTGTGAAATTGATTGTTTCCAAATGCGTAGAGTGTTTGAGAATATTATTGCAAATAGCATTAAATATCATAATACAGGCAATACTTTGTATTTTAGTATTATAAATATTGAAGATAAAATTATAATTACAATTTGTGATAATGGTGTTGGAATAAGAGAAGATCTAAGAGAAAATATTTTTAAACCATTTGCTATGGCTGATAAATCAAGAACTGAAGGTAGAGGAACAGGACTTGGTATGGCAATTGTAGAAAAAATTATAGTATCACATGGTGGAGAGATTAAATTATTACCACCAAATGATAAATTCAATACTATTTTTGAAATAAGATTATAAGAAAAACACCTTTAGGAAGTAAAATCCTAAAGGTGTTTTTTAAACTTTATAATATTAAATTAAATTTATAAAAATGTAGATAAAAGTATAATTAAAATTTAAACAATGTATTTTGTGAAATTAATAAAGTGATTAATTGTGATATAGTTTAATTTTTTTATTTTTGAGAAGTATTATTTTGTTGTATATATAATGAGATAATAATACAATACCACTTACAATAACAATAATGTAAAAGCCAATAAATCTACTTAATACCATTGCACTTCCTATTATAGATGCAGAAAAGATAGTTTGGAAGAATAACATAAATGTTGATTCTCCTATACCTATACTTCCTGGCAAAGGTAAAACAGCACAAGAGATATATAGAACACTTTGAACAAAAATTAAAGTTATAATTTTTGTACCAGAAAGATCCATGCTAAGATAAATCCAAAGTGGTCCTAAGTGCATTAATAAAATTCGTATTAAAGTTAAAACACTATTTTTAATGTACATTATTTTATTAGCTTTTAAAATTTCAGCACATTCTTTAAACTTTGTTACTCCTTTTAAAATCTTTTCTTTTATATTTTCGCTTTTTTTAGGATTGATAATTTTTATTATTTTAACAATAAAGTCTGTTATTTTATAAATCAATTTCTTTGAAAATATAGCTGTAAAAACGAATATTAATAGTAATAAATTGAGCAGAATTCCTATCCAAACAATAGGAATAAATTTTCCTAATGAGCTATTTATTAATTTAAAATGTGTAAAATAACCTACAAAAGCAAAAAGCAAAATAGAAATTTGATATGCACCAAAATCCATTAAAAGTGCTAATGTGCTTTTAGATATATTAATTCCTTTTTTCTTCATGTAAAAAATCATAAATGGTTGTCCACCTGTTGCAGCAGGTGTAATAGCACTGAAAAAGTTGCCTGCAAATGCATAGATTAAACAATCTTTAAGTTTTGTATGTTCTTTTAGTAATGATAAATTATTTTTAATAACAGTTGCTTCTAAAATAATAAGTATCATTGCTGAACATATGCCTATTATAACAAATTTTATATTTAAATGTTTTGTAATGTTTAAAACTTTGTGTATATCTAATTTTGCAAATATCATTTTGTAGGTAAAAAACAAAATTAGTGAAAATAAGCCACCATTAATAAGAATTTTCTTAATAAAGGTTATCCACCGTTTCAAATTCATAACCCTTCTTTCGCCATTTTGGAATTATAATTTTTAAAGCATCTATTGTTTTTTGAGGTGCATCGTTTTTTCCTCTACCATCATGTAAACAAATGACTTTATTTTTTTCTTTGTGTTCTTCAAGTCTTTTAATAAGTATATCAGCAGTTATATCTTTTTGCCAGTCACCTACAATCACATTCCACAATATAATTTTAAGTTTATATTTGTTGCAAATTGTATTGGTAAATAAATTAAAATGTCCCCATGGTGGACGATAATATATAAAAGGAATAGACAGTTTATTATATATATCGTTACATTTTTTAATATCTTTATTTATCATATAAGGTAACATTAAAATATGATTTTTATGTTCATATCCGTGAGAAGCAATCAAATGTCCTTCATTTTTCATTCTAAGTATAAGGTCTTTGTTTTTTTCTATAGTAGATCCTAATACAAAAAATGTAGCTTTAATATTGTGTTCTTTTAATAAATCTAAAAGCATTGGAGTGAATTTAGAGTTACAACCGTCATCAAAAGTAAGGTGAATAACTTGTTTAGATTCATCAATATTACCACGAAAAATTTTGCGACTTTTTATTGTTACAATTATACTTATTATGGTGTATATAATTAATAAAATCAAGAATAAAAGTATTAATCTGCAGAGCATATTTTTCTCCTTGTATCACAAAACAGTTGTGATTTTTGCAAAATTAGTTTTGTTTTAAGTTTATCTAAATTATTAGAATAAGCTTTTAATTCTTCTTCATTATTTAATATATCAGCAACTTCATTTACAAGATTATCTGAGCTATGAAGAACAGTACCAATGTTTTGTTCTAATATAAAATTAGCATTTTCAATTTCATGTTCATAGCTTGGATCTACTGCAATATATGGTGTTTGTGCATAAATACTTTCAAACAAAGAAACTCCACCTGGTTTTGAAAGTATAAGATCTGCGTTAGCCATATATTCATGTATTTTATCTGTGAAACCAATTGATTTTATATAAGGATAGTCATTTTGCAAATGTTTTAAAAGCTTTGGATTGTTTCCTGCAATTATTGTAATAGAATAATTTGCATCTTTTTTATATCCATTTAAAACATCATTTAGCCAAGATATAATACCAAGTCCACCACCCATAATTAATACATTTTTTTTATGATTTATGGTTTTTGAAATATCGTGAAACTCTTGTTTTACAGGAATTCCATAAATAATAATATTTCTTTTATTAATTCCTTTTTTAAGAAGCTTGTCCTTTACTTTTTGGTTAGCTACTAGATAATAATCAACATTATTACTTATCCAACCGTTATGCAAACCAATATCAGTAATACAAGTGTATAAAGGAATATCAACTTTTCCTATCATTCTTGCACATGCTGACCAAGTTGTAATAATTATATCAGGATTAATTTTATTAAGTCTTTTTCTAACATTATTTTTAGGTTTAGAATCTTTTTTAGGATTTCTTCCAAATTGATTTAAAAAATTATAAATAGTATCATGTCTACAAATTATATTATTAAAAACGTTGTAAATAGTTTTATATAAACTAGGATGAATGATTTGAATTATATCGTCGATTTGTACATCATGTCCTAAAGTAGTTAATTCTTCTTTTAGTGCGTTAGCAGCTGAGAAATGTCCATTTCCAAATTTTGATGTTAATATCCATATTTTCATATATAAACTCCTAAGTGTTATCTTATACATATATAATAAACGATTAATGCTAATACAACTTTAAACTAATATTAAGATTTCTTAATATTAAAAAATTTTAAGATTAAATTAAAGTTAGTTTTATTTCCTTATTGTAAACTTTAGATAAGCCAAGGAGGAAAATAAAATGAAAACTATATATCTGCTTCTAACAAAAACAGATACAGTATTATCGAATATAATTGCAAGAGTAACAGGTGATCCATATACACATGTTGCGATTTCATTAAATAAAGAATTAACAGAATTATATAGCTTTGGAAGGAAAGTTAAAAATAATCCATTAAAAGCTGGTTTTATAAAAGAACATTTAGTAGGTAGTATTTATGAAGAAAATTTGCATTGTGATTGTGCTGTATATAAAGCTAATATTACAGATGAGCAATATGAGAAATTAACTTTAGAATTAATTAAAATGCGTTCTGAACAAAATAAATATAAATATAATCTTTTAGGACTTTTAAATTTTATTTTACATATAAATTTGAAAAGAAAAAATAAATATTTTTGTTCCGAATTTGTAGCAGAAATGCTAAGGAGAATTGATGTATTGCCAGTACAATACACACCACAAAAAACAAGACCAATAGATTTTACTAAAATGCCAATTTTTAGTGAATTGTATTCTGGTAAATTAGGTGCAATTATCGCTTAAAGTTTATTAGAAATGATTAAAAGGAGAAATTATTATGTCAGTGTTAACAAGATCAGCAAATCCATATTTTAATAAAGTTTTATATAGTGGAAGAAATATAGATGAAGAAAGTGCAACTTTAGCAGGTATAGCACTTAAAGTATTTTACTTTCTTAGTATGACTGGAGTAGGTGTAGCAGTATACATGCTTAATTTTGTTCAAGAAAAATATATGGTGTATGCACTTATTGGTGCAGGAGGTATTGGTATTATTTCAGCACTTATTAGTTTTCTTGTACCGTCTATAACGCCAGTAACAGGAACATTGTTTTGTCTTTCACAAGGTTTTCTAGCAGGTTTTGTATGTGTAGGTTATGCTTCATTTTATAATGGAATTATACCTATTGCATTAGGTATCACACTTGTTGTTATTATAACTATGTTGCTTCTTTATTGCACAGGAATAATTAAAGTAGGACAAAAATTTAAAGCTGTAGTATCTACATTATTTTTAGCATCTATTGTTGCAGGTTTACTTGTATTTATTTCATCTTTTTTTACAGATTCAATATCTTCTATAGTGTATGGTAATGGTTGGATTGGAATTGGTATTTCAGCTGCTTCTGTTTTAATTGCTTCACTTCATTTAGCAGTAGATTTTGATAATATTGCACAAGGTGTAAAAAGAAAAGCTGATAAAAAATATGAGTGGTCTTTTGCTTTTGGTCTTATTACAACAATAATTATGTTGTTTATGAGAATTCTTGAATTGCTTGGAAAAGTTATGTCTAAAGACGATTAGTTTTTTATAGATTAAAATAAATTATTTGACATCTTATAAGCATTATGAAATATAGTATAAATAATACATAGTGATTTTAATGTGCCGGATAATATTGATTATTATGATTTTTTAAATAAGCAAATAAGTGTAATCCAAAAAGGATTAAAATTATATATTAGTAAAAAAGAAGAAGCCTAGCAAAAAGCTAGGCTTCTTAATATTATTACGACTAGTATTTTATCTAAAAACTACTGAATGTGATGGATGTAGTGTTGTTCCCCAGATGCTAACATCAACTTGTCCTGCAAGTGGGAGATTTTCATCTACAACTGTTCTCCACCATTCCCATGCAAGTCCTGTACACTCTCTTGCTACTACTCTTAGATTTCTTGTGTTTGCTGGAAGAGTTATTTCTGTTGAGAAATGTGCAGTTCTATCACTATCATTATCCGCCCAGGATTTATGTGTGATTATTTCATTGCCATTTTCATCATATGTGAACTCGTCCCATTGTACATTAAATTGTGCTACATATGCACCACTGTGGTCAAGAGTCAGTTTACATTTTGAATATTCTGTTGAAGTTACTTCAACGTAATCTGTTGTGTTATGTACAGCTGCGATTGCATTGTCTTTAATGAATGCACTTGTATATGAAATTGGATAACCAGGATTTTTAAGGCTGAATGTAGAATTATCTTTTATAACATCTCTTACTTCTTGGAAATCTGTTGTTATAAGTTTGCTGTGTTCTTGTGAGTCTCCTCCAAGTACTACAACTGTGAATGAGCTGTTATTTACGATGTGTTCTATTTCGGAGTTTTCTTCAATCTTTTGGCCTTTAACTAGTAGTTTGAATGCTTCTTCAACTTTTGCACTTGATGAGTCTGATTTTAATACAACATATATTGTTCTGCCGTATGCTACATTAGTTACCATAACTGGTGGTGCTTCGTCGCTTACACCTTTGTATTTTAGTTGATCAAAAGTTACATTACTTTGGAATAAATCTGAAGGATTGCTTGGAAGTTCTGCGCTAACTGTGTAGAAAATTTGTTTATAAGCTGCTACCATGTATGTTGATTCTCCGTTAACGATTGATTCGAAATCAATGCCAAGAAGTTGGTTAGCTACTTCTACATCTACATTTAAACCCATTTTTAATTGGTTTTTGCTATAAACCATTGTCTCGTTATATTGTGTTCTAGCAGGTAGAGTATGTGTGTCAGAATTCTCTTTGCACCAGTCATCAACTAATTGGTTGATTGCTGAATTAACCGTTCCATATGATGGATTCTCAACGTTTAGAGTAGTATTGACACCTGGAAGATCAACTGTAATATTAATAGGAGCTCGATCCGTAGTTATTAGTGTTGGTCTGTTGTCTGCAAAATCTTTATCTGCAAGAAGTAATGCACCTGGATAAGTACGATCTTTAATCGAATCAATTACTGAGATGTCAACAGGTGTTGAACCTAAAGATTTTTTATTGCGTTCCACAACAATAAATTTACCATCTTTAAATGTTCCTTCTTTTGGAACAATATTTTCTATTACATCACCTTGTCGTGCTAGAACTTCATTTTTGTCATAACTTAAACTGCCGATTCCAGCATTAATGCTGTCGCTGTTTGAAGTATCGTTTGTAAGTGCTGATACATTCATTACCGGTGAAATAGCGAAAGTGAGTAATAGTGTCATTGTTATAATTGTCTTAGTGATACTTTTTTTAATTATCTTTGTCATTAAAATTACCTCCACCAAATCTATCTATTCAGCAAGTGGCCTCCTGCTACAACTAAATAATAACACTAATATTCATAAAGTTAAATGCAAAGATAATGTTAATAAATTTTGTTTTTTTTTCAAAAAGTTACTTTTTAATTACATATTAGCCATTGTATTTCTACAATTTTCAACATTTTAGTATAGTTTTTGTGCTAATTGACCAAAGAGTATTTTTAGTTCCTTTTTTATAATATAAATTATAGTATTTATATTACATTAATTTATAATAATTTTTTAATAAATTATTGGTATAAAATTATTGAAAATAAATAAATCATAAACAAAATTGATGGTCGTTTTTTGTATAAAATGACTACTGATTTTTATGCAATATAGTGCAATTATAGTGAGAATTTGTTATAATATAGAAAATAATTTTAGTTAATTTAATTTGGATAAATTTTAATGTAATAAGAGGTGAGATAGTGGATAAAATTTTTTGGAGTAAAACTCATATTACTGTGCTGACTAATGGAGTTGAAGCAAATTTTCATTCTCATCTTATGCTTCAAATTTTTATTAAAAGAGAAGGAGAAATTTCTGTAAAAGTTGAAGATGAAATAATAACTGGAAATTATATTATTGTTGATAGTAATGTACAGCATAGTATAGATGAATCTGAAAAATTAGATTGTTTTATATTAATAGAATCAACATCTGTTGCAGCTTATCAATTACAAAATAAATATTTAAAAGGAAAAAAATATTGTACTTTGCCTTCAGTATCAATACACAATTTGTTTTTAGATTTTATTGATAATCCAAATGAGAAAACACATAAAATTTTTACAAAAAAGCTATTTAATATTTTAGAAATTTCTTTTTATGATTCAAATTTATATGATGAACGTGTTAAAAAACTACTTAAAATGCTGAGTGAATATTCTTGTTTAGAAGATTCTTTAACACAAATATCTGAGAAATTTAATTTGTCATCTAGCAGATTATCACACATTTTTCATGAGCAAACAGGAATACCATTAAAAAGTTATATGGTGCTTTTTAAACTTCAAAAAGCTTATTTATTACTGTTTCAAGGTGAAAATATTACTAAAGCAGCAGTTGAAGCTGGTTTTTATAGTCCATCGCATTTAGCAGATGTAAATCGAAAAATGATGGGAATGACTATTTCTGAAGCAATTAATGATAGCAGGTTTTTAGAAGTGTTTATTGAATAAATAATTTATAATATGTATATCAAAACATATGGGGGTATATATTATGAAAACAAATACGAAAAACATTGCAAAACCAGCTTTACCATTAATTATTTTTGGTATAATAAAAGGATATATTAATAAACCGGTTAGATTTATGCTTGGCACGTTATTTACATTTTCTAAATTTTATAAAAGCATTAATTACGATTTGCCAAAAGAGTTTATTAAATCAAATGCTTTTATTGTACATCTTTATAAAAGATTGCAAAAAATAGTTCCAAAAGATAAGGCGTATGAAATTATAAGAGCAGCTGTTTTGTGTTCAGGTTTATCAGTTATGCAAGCTAATTTTAGAAATGTAGAAGCTGTTCGTAATTTTGAAAATTTGGTTAAATATCAACAAAAGGCTAAAGATGAAGGAGCTACAAAACTTAACCAAGTAAAAATAATTTCTAAAATAGATGATTGTTATAAATATAAAGTAACTAGATGTATGTTTTATGAATTTTATAGGAGCATGAACACTCCTGAATTAACAAAAATTATGTGTTCAGTTGACAATGCAATATTTAATACGTATTTACCAAATGAAATTGTATTTGAAAGAGGAATAGGAAATACAATGCCAGAAGGAGCAAAGGAATGTTATTTTTGTATAAAAAAGTGTGATAGAAAATTAAAACAGGAAGAAGAAATATAGCAAGATAATTTGGTGGTTTATAAAAGTGAAAAAGTTTGTTTAGATAGGAGAGTAATAATGATTAAAATTAGATTTGTAGAAAATAGTGATAAAGATTTTTGGTATACGTTAGATAAGCATTTAGCAAATAAAGAATTTGATAAAAAAGTTAGAAACAAAATGGGTTATGTTGTTTTGGAAGATGAAAAACCTATAGGACTATTAAGATATAATATGTTTTGGGATGATATACCTTTTGTAACTTTAATTTTTATTGATTTTGCATATCAGAAAAAAGGTGTTGGATTCAAAGTAATGGATTTATGGGAACAAGAAATGAAAAAACTAGGTCATGGAATGGTTATGGTTTCTACACAAGTTGATGAACAAGCACAACATTTTTATAGAAAATTAGGATATAAAGATTGTGGATGTTTAGTTATAGATGTTCCAGATTATGAACAACCTATGGAAATGTTTATGACAAAAGCTTTGTAATATTATAAAAATAAAGGTTTAAAATAATATCAATCTCGTAATATTGTGCAGAAATTAAATAGTATAGCAAAACAAAATGTATTTAAATGTTGATACTAAAAATGTACAATTAGTTAACGAATAGGAGATATTTATTGTAAGATAAATATTTTTTATTTGATTTTTAGGAGTGTGGAAATTGATATTAAAAACAAAAAGATTGATATTAAGACCATGGGAAGAAAACGATGCAAATCAATTATATAAATATGCAAAAGATTCAAGAATTGGGCCTGTTGCTGGCTGGCCAGTGCATACTAGTTTAGAAAATAGTCTTGAGATTATTAAAGATGTTTTTAATGATGATGGAATATTTGCAGTAGTGTTAAAAGAAAAAAATTCTGTAGTCGGAAGTATAGGGATTTTAATTGGTGAAAAAAGTGATATTAGTTTAAATAATGAAGCAGAAATTGGTTATTGGATAGGAGTACCATATTGGGGACAAGGTTTAATTCCTGAAGCAGTAAATGAGATAATTCGATATGGTTTTGAAGATTTAAAACTTGATAAAATATGGTGTGCTTATTATGATGGAAATGAGAAATCACATAGAGTTCAACAAAAATGCGGATTTATTTATCATCATACAGAAAAGAATAAAAAATGTTTGCTTATGAATGATATTAGAACTGAACATATTTCTTGTATAAATAATTTAGAATGGCAAAACAAAAAGCAGAGGTAATATAATACTCTCTGCTTTTTTTATTTACAATTTTTCTAGCATATCAAAACTTAATGTTTTGAATACACTGCAAAATTTTTCAAATCCATCTTGTCCTATAATATAAATATTTGGCATATAGGATAATCTGTTTTTAGAATATGAAATTCTTTCTAAACCGTTGTCAACTGCAGTATGATTGCTTAATGCAACATCAACTTTTTTGTTTTTTGCTTCTTTCATAAAATAATCTAATGATTTTAAATATTCATTTACTCCATTTTTATTCCATGGTGGAGTTGTGCCGCCTAATAATGCAGCCATATGAATTTGGTCATCTTCTTTTACTTCAAATATATAGCTTAAACATCCAGGAGTATGTCCAGGAGTGCTGTAAACATATATTGTTTTATCTCCTAAAGTTATTGTATCTTTATCTTCTAGATAAACATCAATTTTGTAATCTTTCCATGTTTCAGGACGATCAGGTTTTGTCGGATGTTCTTGCCAATATATATCATCTGTTTTAGAAAGATAAGTTTGTGCATTATATTTGTTTGTAAAATATTTTCCACAACCAGTATGATCAACATGCCCATGTGTCAGAACTAATTTTTTTATGTTTTCTGGATTCCAACCTATATCTTTGATTGCATTAATTATAGCGTCAAAAGCAAGTTTAGATGGCCAAATGGCATCAATTACAATCAGTCCAGCATTACTTTTTAGCACAAAACAATTAGTTTCTTTTTGTGCTACAATCAGTAAATCATCAAAAATCAAAGCATGAGTGAAAAATGACATGTCTTCCATATTTTTAATAGTTTCTTTTGTGATAACAGGTTTATTTAATTTTTTCATTTTATTTCTCCTCTGTACAATTTGTTTTATTTAAGTACAGAGGTTAAGCGATTCTTTGGATGCATTTTTAAAAATATTTTCATAATTCACCTCGATATTTATTGATTAATATTTTCATATTAATTATACATCAAATCAAATTAAAAATAAATGATGTTTTAAAATTAAATTAATTTATGTTATAATGTACGTAATAAAGATAAAAACACGTTCCGGTAGGTAGTCCGGAAGCAATGAGAAATCATTGTCAGTAACCTGCCTCCTTTGGTTGTCCATTCTTTGTATGCATTTTTTAAAAAGGAGGAGAATTTTTATGAGTATAACTGTTTCTAAATTGACAGTTCTTTTTGAAAAACCATTTTGGATAGCTTTATATGAGCGTGAAAATGATCAACGTTATGAAGTATGTAAAATAATGTTTGGAGCAGAGCCAAAAGATTATGAGGTTTATGATTTTTTATTAAAGAATTGGAATGAATTTAGGTTTAGTCCATCTGTTAAAACAGAAGTAACTGAACAAAAACGTATTAATCCAAAAAGAATGCAGCGTTTGATTAACAAACAAACTGCAGATACTGGTATGGGTACGAAAGCACAGCAAGCTTTAAAAATTCAACAAGAGCAAGGAAAATTACAACGCAAAACTTTTTCTCGTGAACAAAGAGAAGAGGAGAAACGTTTGAAATTTGAATTGCGACAACAAAAAAGAAAAGAAAAACATAAAGGTCATTAATTTTTATTTTCTTTTAGTGTATATTAAAAAGCTTAGGCAATCTCGTTTATATTACGAGGTTGCCTTGTTTTTTTAATAATTTATAAGTTAATACATGTGATATTAACTTAATTTTATAAAATAATTTGTTTGTTTGAAATCTTGTTGCAAAAGATTTCATCATGTTCAACAAAAAGCATAGTAGGTTTATATTGCAAAAGTAATTCTTCAATTTGTATTCTAGATATAATATCAATAAAATTTAATGGCTCATCCCAAATATAAAGATTTGCTTTTTCACAAAGACTTTTTGCAATTAAAACTTTTTTCTTTTGTCCATCACTAAAATCTTGTATATTTTTTTCAAATTGTATTTTTGAAAAATTAAGTTTTTTCAGTATTGATTTAAATAAGCTTTCATCTATGCTGTTTTTATAAGCATAGTCTGATAAATTTCCTTTTAGATATGTTGTATCTTGAGAAACATATGATATTTTAAGTTGTTCATTTTTTTTGAAATATCCATCAAACGAAATTGATTCACCACAAATTAATTTAATAATACTAGATTTTCCACTTCCATTTTTTCCGCAAAGTGCAATTCTATCTCCAAGTTCAATATCAAATCCAATGTTTTCACAAACTTTTTTATTATCATAAAATATTGATACATCAGATAGTGATATTAATTTTTTTGTATAAAAATCTTGTTGATTTATTTTTAGTGTTTCAGTTTTTTCAATATTTTTTAAAAGCTTTGATTTTTCTTTAATAGCTTCTTCTTGACGATTTTGAATACATTTTGATCTTTTCATCATTTTAGCAGATTTAGCTCCAATATATCCTCTATCTATTTTACCGCTTTTGTCGTTTTTGTTTTTTCCAGATTTTGATGACTCAACACGATTAGACCATGTGTTTTTTTCACTTGAGCTAAATTTCAATCTATTAATTTCACTTTTAAGTTTTTTGTTTCTTTCTAATTCAAAATTATCTTCACGTTCTTTGTTAACAAGCCAAGAAGAAAAATTACCTTGTTGAACTTCTATATTGTTTTGATTAATAGAAATAATATGATCAACAGAATTATCAAGAAATTTACGGTCATGAGAAATAAGAATAAAACCTTTTTTCTGATTTAAATATTTGCTTATAATATCTCTACCTTTTTTATCAAGATGATTTGTTGGTTCATCAATTAACAAAAAGCTATTTTCTTTTAAAAACAACACAGCTAACAATAATTTAGTTTGTTCTCCATTAGAAAGAGTATAAAATGGACGATATAATATTTCATCAGATGTTTCTAATAAATTTAGCTCTTTAGAAAGCATCCAATATTCATAATTAGGAATTATATTTTCTACTATATCAATAGCATTAATTTTTGTATCTTCAACATGAAAAGGAAAGTATTCAAAGTTTACACCAGAAGATATCTTACCTTTGTATTCGTATTTACCTAGTAAAAGATTAAAAAATGTAGTTTTTCCTTTTCCATTTCGTCCTATAAAACCTAATTTCCAATTTGTATCAATTTGAAAATTGACATTTTCAAAAATATTATCATAACTTCCATCATATCCAAATGTGAGATTTTTGATTTGTATTTGTGACATATTCGTACCTCCTATAAAAAATAGTGATTGCAAGAAGGTGAATCTTGCAACCACTATATAGGAAGACCAAGCTATATTTTTAAAAATAGCTAATCCGTTATATAAAGTTGGAAAATATAATATCCTTCTTGCATAGGCACAACAAAGAAAACGGATTATATCCGCAAACAAAACTTTATTATACCTTATAATATTAGCAAGAAGTATTTCTCATTTTCCCAACTCCAATCTTTTGATTTTTTTACATTATATCACAATTAAAAATAAAAATCAATAGAACTAATTTTTAGAATTTTTTAGGTAATAATAATGATAAATTTGAAAATTAAGTGAGGTTATTTAATTATGAATTATCCAAGAGCATTTTCTCATATAGGATTATCTGTTCCAAATTTAGAAAAAGCAGTTGAATTTTATAAAGATGTTATGGGATGGTATGTTGTTATGAAAGCTTCTGTTGTAAAAGAAGAAAACACATCTGCTATAGGAATTATGTGTCAAGAAGTATTTGGAAAAGGTCATGGTGATTTTAAAATTGCACATATGGTTACTTCAAATGGTATTGGCATTGAACTTTTTGAATTTCCTGATAATGACAAACAAAAACAACCATTTGAATATAGAAACACAGGTTTGTTTCATTATGCTATTCAAGATCCAGATATTCAAGGTTTAATAGACAAAATAGTTAAAAATGGTGGTAAACAGCGTATGCCAATTAAAGAATATTATCCAAATGAAAAACCATATAAAATGTGTTATGTAGAAGATCCATTTGGTATTGTATTTGAAATTTACACACATAGTTATGAAGTAACTTATTCAAAAGGAGCTTATTAATTAAAATGAAAAAGCATCTCTAAATTTAGAGATGCTTTTATTTATATTTTGTTTTTTGAATATTCTTTTGTTATAAAAAATATACTTAAGAACAATGTTAAAAATTCTGTGATTGGTGAGACAAGATAAACACCTGTTATACCTAATAATTGTGGTAAAGTGAAAATACAAATTAATAATACAACTAAACCTCTTGATGAAGAAATTATAGCAGATTCTTTTGCTTTTCCAATTGAAGTAAAGTAAAAAGATGTGATTGTATTAATTCCAGAAAACATAAATGAAATTCCATAAACCATCATTCCACATCGCACCATTTCTTGAATAATATCATTTTTTACAAATAAAGTGCTGTACCATTTTGATAAAATTATTACTAGTAATAACACTACTGCTCCTGCAATAAGAACCATAATGTTTGTTATTTTACGCAGTTTTTTTGCAAGTAAGTAATCTTTTGCTCCATATGTAAAGCTAGAAAGTGGACTTAAACCTTGTCCAAAACCAACTAAAATCATATTAAATATATAAGCTATATATCCTATAATTGTGAATGCAGTAACTCCATTAACTCCTATATTTCTTAATATTACAAAGTTGTATGCAAACATAGAAATACTCATTGACATTTCGCTAATAAATTCAGAACTTCCGTTAAACATAGTTAATTTTAATATTTCTTTAGAGAATTTAAATTTACCAATTTTGTATACTTTAGATACTTTTATAAAAAAGTGAAGATTTAATAAAAGTGTAGTAATACCTGCAATTAATGAAGAAAAAGCAATTCCTTTTATACCGCAATCAAACCAACGTACAAATAAATAGTCTAATATAATATTAAGAATAACATTTAAAACGTTTATGTTCATAAAATATTGAGGATTACCTTCACCTCTAATAAACATTCCAAAAGATGTGTTTATAATCATAATTGGAAGTTGCAGTAACATAATTGTATAATAATCTTTAAACAATTTTTTTACTTCTGCATTTGCTTTTAATAAATTAAGTATTGGTTCAAAACAAAAAAAGATAATTATACTGAGTATAATAGCAGCAATAATTGTTGTACATATTGTTTGATTAAAAATACTGTTGCATTTTTTAATCTTTTTTCCTCCAAGTGCCATTCCAGCATTTGAAACTCCACCTACTGATATCATTAATCCAACTGCAAGAAATAAATAAATAATAGGTAGTCCAAGATTAATAGCAGTAAGACCTTCTTCACCAACGTAGTTTCCAACAAAAAAACCATCTGTAACTGAAATTAATGATGTTAATACCATTGCAATAATTGATGGAATTGAAAACTGTAAAATTGTTTTAACTTTATTATTTCTAATGTTTTCTAAATTCATTTTTATTCCTCCTATATTCATTGTTCATATATTAGGATATAGGAATTGTTTTAAAAAAACTTCTGTTTTTGTGCTCTATTTTAATTATTTTAAAAATTCTTGTTTTTTATTTTATAGGAAAACACATATCAATTTCCATATACATATTTTCAAATTTTATTTTTCTATAAATATCAAAACCATGTCTTTCGTCAGTTTTATAGCCACTTTGTGGAAGCCAGACATTAAAAAAGCTTTGAAAAGTTGAGTATATTTGAGGAGCATAACCTTTAAAATGATAAATAGCGTATTTTCCACCTTCAATTATACAAGTGTTTTCATTTTTATAATTTTTTGGAACTGTTATATAAATATCAAATAAGCATTTATTAATATCAGTTATAGATGGATCATCATATGTTCTTTCAAAAAACAAAGTATCTTTAGTTATATATTGTTCGTATTTTTTCGTAAATTCTAACCAATATTTTGCAAGGTCTGAATAGCTTCCTTTATATCTTTCAAATATAACTTCATAATCTTCAAGGTTTTCTATAGATATCATTTTTTCACATTCTTCAAATGATTTAAATTTGATTTTTGAACCTTTAAATATAGGATTTGATAAAGATTTTTTCATAATGCTTTTACGAAATTTAATTGGAGATGTATTATAATGTTTTTTAAAAGCAGAACTGTAATTTGATGAACTGTAACCATAATCAGATCCAATATCAGTAATGCTTCGATTTTTTTCAATTTTGATTTTAAATGCACTTTGTTGCATTTTTATTCTTTTAATAAATGAGTATATACTTTCTCCTGTTTCTGTTTTAAACATTCTAGAAAAGTGGTATTTGGAAAAATTACAATGAGCTGCTATATCATTAACAGTTATATCTTCATTAATATGTTCTAAAATATAATCTATTGCACGATTAATATGTTTGTTTTTTATCATTTTTTCTCCTTATATTTTAATAAAAATCTATATTAAATATTGTGTGTAACAATTTTACCACAGTATAAAAATTACTTCAAATTGTAAATATTAACAAAATAAAATTAATTTATATCATTTTTTATTCGATATATGTTCTTGCAAAATATTAGTAATATATATATAATTAGGATAATATATAAATTTATATAAAACAGGAGTTTAGATAAAGATTTTATAATATTAATTTTAGAAAGGAGTAGTTTTTATGAATAAAATAATTGAAGTCTCTGGACTTAAAAAGAGCTATGGAAATATAAAAGCTGTAGATGATATTGATTTTTATGTTGAAAAAGGAAAATTGTTTTCTTTTCTTGGGCCAAATGGAGCAGGTAAGTCAACTACAATTGATATTTTGTGCACACTTCTAAATTTTGATGATGGTGAATGTGTTATTGGAGGATATAATCTTAAAGATGATAGCCTTAAAATAAGACAAAACATTGGAGTTGTTTTTCAAGATCATGTATTAGATGATTTACTTACTGTTCGTGAAAATTTAATGTATAGAGCTGGTTTTTATACATCAAAAAAGAGTGAAATTAAAAATAATGTTAATGAAGCTATTGAGATTACTGAGCTTGAAGAGATAGTTAATTCACGTTATGGTAAGCTTTCTGGTGGCCAAAAACGTAGAGTTGATATTGCTAGAGCACTTTTACAAAAACCACAGGTTTTATTTCTTGATGAGCCTACAACTGGTTTAGATCCACAAACAAGGAAAAGTATTTGGAATACAATAAAAAAATTGCAAGCTGATAATGAAACAACTGTGTTTTTAACAACTCATTATATGGAGGAAGCTGCTGAATCTGATTATGTAATTGTAATTGATCATGGTAAAATTGTTGCAAAAGGTACTCCATCAGAACTTAAAACTCGTTATTCATCTGATTCATTAAGATTATATACTTCTGATAAAGATGCTTTATGTAAAATTTTAGACGAATCAGAATTAGAATTTGAAGTTAATTCTAATGAAATTATTGTGAAACTTTCTGATACAATGTCAGCTATGCCTATACTTGAAAAATGTAAAGATTCTATTACTGGCTTTCAAGTATTACAAGGAACAATGGATGATGCTTTTATTGGTATTACAGGAAAGGAGCTAAGACAATGAGTGCATTTTTAAAACGTAATCTTAAGATGTTTTTCCGTGATAAAAGTGCAGTGTTCTTTTCAGTAATGGCTGTTTTTATTATCATTGGATTATATGCGATAATTTTAAATGATGTATGGCTTCCTAGTAATATGAAAAATCTTAAAAATGTAGATTTTTTGATGAATACTTGGCTTGTATCTGGATTGCTTACTGTTATATCTGTAACAACTACGATGGGTGCTTTTGGAATATTAATTGAAGACAAAATAAAAAAAATAGATAAAGATTTTCATTCTTCTCCTAAGAAAAAAAGTACTTTAATAAAAGGATATCTTGGAAGTGCATTTTTAATAGGAATCATTATGTCTTTAGTGACATTTCTTCTTTCAGAAATTTATATAGTTTTAAATAATGGAGAATGGATTAAACTTTTGGCTGCATTAAAAGTTTTATTAATAATTATTTTATCAGTTATGACAAATACATCAATTATGTGTTTTATTATATCTTTTTTCAAAAGTCAAAATGCTTTTGGTACAGCAGCATCAATTATAGGTACATTAATAGGTTTTTTAACAGGTGTTTATCTTCCGATTGGAAATTTGCCAGATTCAATACAGTTTGTTGTAAAGATATTTCCAGTTTCACATGCTGCAGTGCTTTTTAGGCAAGTGTTAATGCAGCAATCAATACAAACTTCGTTTAGTGGTGTTGATCCTGCGGCTTTAGCTGGTTTTAAAGAATACATGGGAATAACATATAGTTTTAATGGACATATAATTTCGCCATTAATTTGTGTTGCTGTTCTTATAGTTACATCAATTATTTTTTATATATTATCAGTTTTAAATTTTTCAAGACATAGAAAATAAAACAAAATAAAACAAAACTCCTCAATAATATTGAGGAGTTTATTTTGTTTAGGTATTAGTTTGTCTTAGTGTATCAATAATGTTGTCTTTTTTAATTTTAGAAGTTGAATATAACATTGTTATTCCAACAATTAAGAACACACCAACAATAGAGATTATAACACTTGCCCATGGAACTGTAAATGGTATATTAGTTGTACCTGACATTGATCTGTACATCATAACCATAATTGCAAAACTAATAGGTAATCCATAAAGTAATGATTTAATTCCATAGAATATACTTTCAAATCTAATCATCTTACTAAAGCTTTTTGGTGTCATACCAACTGATTTTAACATAGCAAATTCTCGTTTTCTAAGACCTATGCTTGTTGAAATTGTGTTTGAAATATTTGCAATACAAATTAATGTGATTAAAATTATAAATCCATAAACAAATATTTGTATTATAAGCTGAACTTGTCTTTGTTGTTTCATATGTTTGCTAAGGTTGAAAACATCAGCTTTTAGACCTGTTTCTTTTTCAATAACTGAGAATATGTCTTTTTCTAAAACATCAGCATCACCATTTGTAGTTAGAAAAATTGTTGAGAAAGTATCTGAACTATAACTTATTAAACTATCAAAAACTTCTTCTGATACAAATATTTGAAGTTCATTTGGATTATTTGAATAATCTTTTCCAATAGGAATCTCTTCAGTGATATTAGCTATAGTTAATTTAAATGGATTTGTATTTTTAGTTTTATCTTGTGGTTCAAATTCAATAGTATTATTTTCTTTTGCTTTTATACTTTCAATTTGATTAAATCTACTATTTCTAATTATAATTGATTTGTTTACAATAATAGCTTTTGGATTTGCTGTATCTAAAAATTCATTGTAAGTAGCACCAATTTTTTTAGTGTATTTTTCAAATGATTTTTTATCAAGAGAATTGATTGATAATTGATAATTTACTTTGTTGTCAGGTAAATTAGTATTATTTAGTTCTTTAAGTAAAAGATTATTTGCATATTTTTTATCAATTAATGTTGATACATATATTTTCTTTTGAAAAGAAATATTGTCAATATCATTAATGTTGCCTATTTTATTAAATAATTCTGTGGATTTTTCTTCATATTCGTTATCAAGTGTTACACAAACATCATAATTTATTAGATCTCTTGATTGATATAAATCGTATGATGCTGTCATATATGAAAGATAACTGTTTACTGTTAAGAATAAAAGTATACTTATAATTAATGAGAAAATAGTTGCTTTATATTTTTT
This sequence comes from Oscillospiraceae bacterium, assembly GCA_965226565.1. Classification (GTDB taxonomy): domain Bacteria; phylum Bacillota; class Clostridia; order Oscillospirales; family Ruminococcaceae; genus SZUA-444. The sequence goes on along the minus strand of CBDDDI010000005.1, from coordinate 336,465 downwards.
TCTATTTCTCTTAAGATTTTTTAGTGCTAATTCTCCTTCAAATCCAAATAACCATCTTGTAAGTTTTGAAGTTTTAACATTTTTTGATTTAAGTTTAATGTCATTTGTTTGTCTTATTGCATCAATTGGAGTAATTGTTGATGCACGTCTTGCTGGAATAAATGTTGAAATTGCTATAGTTAATATTGAGAATACAACAGAAACTATAATTGACCATGGCATAATTACAACTTTTAGTCCTATTGGCATACTTAAAATATTTTTTAGCATTGGATTAATTACACTAAATGTTATTGCAAGGCCTAATACACTAAATAAAATTCCTAATGGAATACTTATAATTCCAACAATAAATCCTTCAAAAAATACTGAATGTCTTTTTTGTTTTTTTGTTGCGCCAACACTTGCTAACATACCAAGTTGTCTACTTCTTTCTGAAACAGAAATAGCAAATGCATTATAAATTAATGATATTGAACCAATCATTATTATTGCAAATAATATTCCTAAAGTAACAATTAATCCATGTGAAAAAGTTTTATTACCAGTAACACCATAAAGTATTAAAAGTTTACTGTTAGAATCAGTTATTATACCTTCACTATCAATTTTGTTTACTATTTCTTCAGAATGATCAAAAATTTCTTTATTAATATCTTTTAATGCAACTTTTGCTGTTACAGTTTTAATTGAATCCATTTGCTTTTGATCAAGATAAGTATAAATAGGATAAGAAACATCCCAACTGTTTTCTGAATTAGTTTTCTTTACTATACCTGTGATATTATATATTTTTGTTTTATTAGCAACTTGGTTGTTATCATTATTTGTTTCACTAACTTTAGTTTTATCTTGTGCTGCTTTTTTAGTAACATCTAAAGAAATTGTATCACCAACTTTATAATCATTACCATCTTTAATTATTTGTTCTGAGATAACAATTTCATTTGAGTTTTTTGGAAAGTGTCCTTCAGTTAATTTTAATCTTGATTTTTCAAAATTATTTTGTGCTGTTACTGAAAAATATGGTTTTTTCTTATTTTGAGGATTTTTAATTTTGGCAACGCCTAAGTTATTTGATAATATAGTAAATTCTGTGTTTTTATCGTCTAATATTATATTAGATTTTTCAACAGGAACATTATTATAAGCTATATGCCATTCACCATACATTCGTATATTATCTCTAATCATTAAATCTTGAAAAGATGAAAAGAATGTTGCAACAGCTGTTAACATTGTTACAGAAATAATTACACCAATTATTGTTACAATAGTTCTTTTTTTGTTTAATTTCATATGTCTAAGGGTGAGTTTGTTTACAACGTTCATTAATTATTCCCCCTTTGGACGAATTATTTCATCTCGTGCAATTTTTCCATCTTCAATTGCAATAATTCTATCTGCTTGAAGAGCAATTCTTTCATCATGAGTTATAACAATTATTGTTTGGTTTGTTTCTTTATTTGATTTTCTTAAAAGCTCGATTATCTCAGCAGAGTTTTTGCTATCTAGATTTCCTGTTGGTTCATCTGCTAAAATAAGTGATGGATTGTTTATTAACGCTCTTCCTATTGATACTCTTTGTTGTTGGCCTCCAGAAAGTTGGTTAGGAAGATGTTTTAATCTTTCTTGAAGTCCTAGTGTATTAATTACATGTTGTAAATGATTTTTATCAATTTTTCTATTATCTAAAAGAAGTGGTAAAGTTATATTTTCCTTTATATTTAAAACAGGAATAAGATTATAAAATTGATAAATAAATCCTATTTGTCTTCTTCTAAAAATAGCAAGTTTTGTTTCGTCTAATTTGTAGATGCTGTTGTTTTCAATAATAACTGATCCGCTTGTTGGTTTATCTACACCACCTAAAATATGAAGAAGTGTTGATTTTCCTGAACCTGATGGTCCAACAATTGCCACAAATTCACCTTTGTTAACACTAAATGATATATTATCAAGTGCTCTTACTTCGGTGTCACCTTTTCCGTAAATCTTAGATAGATTTTCAACTTTCAATATTTCCATAATAAAACCTCCTGTGGTTGTTTCGTTATTAATATTGTATCTATCTCAAGTGACTTTATAGTGACTTTAATTGTGACAGTTTTGTCACATACGCTATATGATTCCTTTATACATTTTAATAACAAATTTAGTTCCTTTATTAATTTCGCTTTCAACATCAATTGTTCCGTTTTGTTTTGATATTATATTTTTTGCCATAGCAAGTCCAATTCCTATGCTATCTGGTGAAGAATTTTTTCCTTTATAAAATCTTTCAAATATGTGTACAATTTCGCTTTTTTCAATTCCTTCGCCATTATCAGAAATAATTATTTGTGTATAAACAGATAATTCTTCAACCTCTATTTTAATAAATCCGCCGTTATTAGTATGTTCAATGCAATTTTTTAATATATTTGCTAATGCTTCAGATAACCATTCAAAATCTCCATCTATATAAATATCATCTTCACATTCAGTAATAAGTTCTTGTTGTTTTATTTCTATAGGAATAAGTAAATGTTCAGTTGATTTTGATATTAATTCTTTCATATTAATTGTTTTTTTCTTTAAAACAATTTTGCCGGCATCAAGTTTTGACAATTTTAATAGTGAAGATACTAACCATTCAATTCTTTTTAATTGTGAATTTATATTTTTAGTGAATTCGGCTCTTTTGTCAGCTGGTAAATTTTCATTGTTTAACAAATCAATCATTACAAACATCGAAGTTAAAGGAGTTTTTAATTGATGAGAGATATCTGATAATGCATTTGAAAGATGAGTTTTTTCTTTTTTAAGTTCTTCTGCTTGTTCAGATAATTTTACTGTGACTTTATATATTTCATTTTTAAGAATGCTAAGTTCACCTTCACCATTTTCTCGTATATCCATACTATATCCTGTATTAATAATTTTATATAAATACATAGAAAGTTTAGCAATTTTTTTATTTCTTAGGTACACATAAATGTGTATTGCTGTAATTAAAATTATACAAAGAAATGATGAAATAATAAAAGCTTTAAAGTTAATAAACAGTATAAACAAATTTCCTATTAGTGATGTAATAACAAGAAATATAAAAAAATATAAATAGCCTGTATTTCTAAACATTAATCTCCCACCTTATATCCTATTCCACGTATTGTTTTTATAAATTTAGGATTTTGTAAGTCGTCTTCAAGTTTTTCACGAAGTCTTTTTATATATACAGTAAGAGTATTGTCGTTTACAAAATCACCAGCAACATCCCATATTCCTTCAAGAAGTTGATTTCTTGATAATGCTATTCCTTTATTGTTTATTAATACTAAAAGTAGTTTATATTCTAGAGCTGTTAAAAATACTTCTTGTTTATTTTTATATACTTTAGCTGAAGTAGTGTTGATACTTATATCTCCATAGTTAAAAATTGTTTTAGAGTTATCTAATTTGTTGTATCTTCTTAATACAGAATTGATTCTTGATAATAATTCTCTAATTCTAAATGGTTTTGTGATATAATCATCAGCTCCCATATCAAGTCCCATTACTACATTAACTTCATCATCACATGCTGTTAGAAAAATTACTGGAATGTCATATGATTCTTTAATTTTTTTGCATATATCATATCCACTTCCATCAGGAAGTGATAGATCTAAAATTGCTAAATCAAATTGTTCTTTTGAAATATAGTCTAATGCACTTTTTACATTAGAACAAAGCACAACAGAAAATCCTTCTAAATTAAGTGAATATTCAAGTCCATTTGCAATTGTTTTATCATCTTCAACTAAAATTATTTTCATAATATCACCTTATAATAATATTTTTTATTAATTTTCATTTATAAATCCAAATTTATTGTTATAATAACATTTTTAATATTCCTTTTCAACTAAGTATGGATATTTATATATATTTAAACCTCATTGAATTAATATAATTCAATGAGGTTTGTATTTTTAGTTTTGATTAGAGTTATAAAAATGGTTTTAATTTATCAGGACTAATTGTTTTTATTAAAATTTTTCTTAGCAAAATTAATAATAAATTTATAATATAATTTTCTTGGAAGAATATTAACAATTCTTATTATTAAATTGTTTAAGAAACCAGGTATACATATAATTTTATTTTTATGTAATTTTTTCATAGAGATTTCAACAACTTTATTAGGCTCCATCCATCTCATTAATCCTTTGTTTTTTTGTTTTGATGTGTCCATTCCTATTTTTTGATGAAATGATGTTTTTGTTAGTCCAGGTATAACTACTTGGACATTAATATTTGTATTTGCAAGTTCAAGTGATAATGTTTCAGTAAATGTTTTTAAAAATGCTTTACTTCCAGCATAAACACTGTTTTTAGGAATTAGAAGATATATACCATCAGAAGAAATATTAATTATTGTACCTTGATTCCTTTTAATCATATTAGGAAGAACAGCTCTAGTTAGTTTGGTAGGCACTGTAATATGTGTTTCAATCATTTTTTCGTAGATTAAAATATCAGATTCATTAAATAAACTGTTGTATCCAAAACCTGCGTTATTAATAAGTACATCTATTTTTTTATTAGATATTTTATTTATAAATTTATCTACTAATTCTTTATCAGAAAAATCTAAAATGTTTATATCAATATTAATTTTATACTTTTTTTCTAATTTATAAGTCAAAAGAGTTATTTCTTTAATTCTTCTTCCAGTGATAATAAGATTGTATCCTTTTTTAGCATAAAATTCTGCATATGAAGCACCAATTCCACTTGTTGCACCAGTTATAACTGCTGTTTTTTCTTCCATAGTATTAATCCTCCTTTTTAAGTAATAAACGAATATATTCAGCTACATAATAAATTCGTTTTTCATATGGTGTGTCATTAGATTGCCATAAACTTAATTGTCCATACATAATGAATTGTGTTAAAGTGTTTATATCATTAACTTTTATTTCACCTTTTTCAGATAAGTAATTTAATTCTTCATTCATATAAGGTATAATTTTTTTACACATTTTTATAGTTAATTGTTCATGCATAATTTCATTTCCTTGTTTATGAAAAAAGAAACTATAACGTCCATCCATTTCTTTTGTGCTAATAAAATTAATAATATTATCAATTCTTTTATCTAAATTTTCATTTCTGTTTTTGAGTATTTTTAAAAATGGTGTGCATATTTGTTCAATGCTTTGATTTATTGCTTCGTTAAACAAAGATTGTTTTGAATCAAAATATCTATAGCATAAACCTTGTACAACATTTAATTCTTTTGCTATGTCATTCATAGAAGTTTTTTCATATCCTTTTTTATAAAAAAGTTTCATAGCTGTATCTAAAATTTCTTGTTTTCTTATTTCTGGTGATTTAGAAATTCTCATTATTTAGGCCTCCTGTGACTTTTATAAATTAATTATAATATATAAATGAATATTAGTCAATGAACAATATTCACTCAAGCTTTATTGATATAAAAATACATATTTTTTACTATAAATTATATATTTTATTAATTTTGTATTTATGGTATAATAAATTTTCTAGCGATTAAATAAGAAGAGTATTAAGGAGGTAGTGAAATGAGAATTGAAACAGAAAGATTGATTTTAAGAGAATTGACAGTTGATGATTTTAAACCACTTTATGATGTTTTAACAGATTCTAAAATCATGCAGCATTATTCATTCACTTTTGATGAAGAAAAAGTAATGGGATGGATTACAGATAACCTTAAAAGATATGAAAATGAAGGTTTTGGACATTGGGCAATTGTTTTAAAAAGCACTGGAGAAATGATTGGGGATTGTGGAATTACAATGCAAAATATTAATGGTGAAACAAAACCAGAAATAGGATATCATGTTAATAGAAAACATCAAAGAAAAGGTTATGCAAAAGAAGCTGCAGGAAAATGTAGAGATTGGGGATTTGAAAATACGGAATTTGATATAATATATTCTTATATGAAAAAATCAAATGTACCTTCATATTCTACTGCAATTGCTAATGGAATGAGTAAAGTTGATGAATTTATTGATGAAGATAATCTTGCAACTGTAGTATATGCAATAACTAGAGATGAATGGAAGTCTTTTGAAAAATGATTTATACTGTTAAATAAGCAAAAAAATAATAGGCTAAGTTTTTAGGTTGATTATAAACTTATACTTAGTCTATTTTTATATTTATAAAATAGATGTATATATTAATAATATTTATTTTTTATAACTTATTATATCTGAAATCTTACAGTCTAAAACAAAACAAATACGTGTTAAAATATCAATATCCATTCTTTCGATATCTCCATTATACCATTTATCTGCTACTTCAAAACGAACGTTGGCAAGTTTAGCAAGTTTACTTCTAGTCATATTTTTATTATCCATTATCTCTTTTATATGAAAAGAAACCTTTCCGTAATCTTTAATTTCAAAAATAGAGTTAGTATTGTTCATATTAACCACCTTTCTATATCTATTTTATATGCAACATTACGTATTGACTATATACATATAAATAGGTACTATGTATATAGTATTGTAAAGGAGGCACAAAATATGCAAAATAAGGAAAAATCTCTCTGCTTTAGTGGACATAGAAGTATAAAGTTACCAAGAAATAAAGAGAGATTAGAAAAACTCAAAGAAAATTTATGGAAGGAGATTGATAAAGCGATTTCAAGAGGTATAGAAATATTTTATTTTGGAGCATGTTATGGATTTGATTTATTATGTGCAGATATAGTTTTAATGAGAAGAAGAGTTATTAAACCTAATGATCCAAAGAAAATTACATTAATTGCAGTAGTACCTTTTGAGGAACAAGCGAAAGGTTGGAATGAACCTAATAGAGACAAATATTATGATATACTTGAGCAATGTGATGATGTATTGATGCTGAATACATATTATAAAAGTGGATGTTATAGTCAAAGAAACAGGTATATGGTTGATCATAGCAGCAAAATAATATGTTATTATGATGGCAGTAAAGGTGGTACAGCATACACTGTTAGATATGCTATGCAAAATGATTTACAAATTACAAATTTATTTTAATATTTTTATAAGTATTAAATCAAGTGAAATAAGGCATTTATAATTATAATAAAAAATTTTTCTATAAAAATGTGCAAAAGGTTATTGACATATGCCGAAAAAGGTGTATACTAAGAGTAGCAAATGACATATGTCATAAACTAAGAGGAGGTGAATTTATGCCTAGAAGAGATGGAACTGGACCAATTGGTTCAGGCGCAATGACTGGAAGAGGTTTAGGACTTTGTGCTCAAGAAAATACAACTAATAATGATTTTAGAAGTAGATCAGGTCTTGGAGTGAGATCAGGTCTTGGACGTGGTTGTAGATGTGGATCTGGAAGAGGTCTTGGAAGAAGTTTAGGAAGAGGTTTTGGTGTAAATCAAAATTTTGTAGAAACACAAAAAGACTCACTTCAAGCACAAAAAGAGTTGTTAAAAAACCGATTAAAAGTTATTGAAAATGAATTAAATAACCTATAATAGGTATAAGAGATAACTAGAGGACGCTCTGGTTTTTTCTTGTTAAAAGTGAGGTGAAAGATTATGCCAAGACCAATAAAATGGAGAAAAGTATGTTGTTTACCTGAAAGTAATAAATTCGGACCTCTTGATAATGCATCAGGTGACAAAGGCTTTGTAAATATGACAGTTGATGAATATGAAACAATAAGACTTATTGATTTAGAAGGTTTAAACCAAGAACAATGTGCAAAGCAAATGAATATTGCTAGGACAACTGTTCAAGGAATATATATAGAAGCTAGAAGAAAACTAGCTGAATCATTAGTGAATGGTAAAGTTTTAAAAATTGAAGGAGGCGAATATCGCCTTTGTGATGGTTCAGGAACTGGTTGTGGTCGTAATTGTAATAGGCATGGTCGTGGTAAAAACTTTAAAAATAATTGTGACGGTTAATTATATATTTTTTGTAAAAGTATTATAAATGATTTTTATGGGTATGATTAGAATAGTGTTTATATAAATTAAAAATATATAATTAAAAATAGAATGGAGGATTTTTTATGAAAATAGCAATTCCAGTTGATGAGAAAACATTAGAGTCAAACGTATGCATATCTTTTGGACGTACTCCTTATTTTCTTATTTATAATGTAGAAACAAAAGAAAGTGAATTTATTGATAATAGTGCAGCAGCAAGTACAGGTGGTGCTGGAATTAAAGCGGCACAAATGATAGTTGATTGTGATGTGGATGTTTTACTTACTCCTAGATGTGGTGAAAACGCTGCTAATGTATTAAAAGCTGCAGATATTGAAATTTATAAAACAACATCTCTTCCTATTAAAGAAAATATTGATGCTTATGTTAATAAAAAACTTCCTTTGCTAGATGAAATTCATGCAGGATTCCATGGTCATGGAGGTAAATAATATGAGAATAGCTGTGCTAAGCGGAAAAGGTGGCACAGGAAAAACACTTGTATCAGTTAATTTATCTGCAGTTGCAAAAATATCAACATATATAGATTGTGATGTAGAAGAACCAAATGGACATTTGTTTTTTAAACCTATAGATGTTCAAGAGGAAGATGTATCAGTTGAAATTCCAAAAATTGATGAACAACTTTGTAATGGATGTCGTAAGTGTGTAGATTTTTGCAAATTCAATGCTCTTGCTTATATTAAAAATAAACCAATTGTTTTTGATGAGATTTGTCATTCTTGTGGTGGTTGCAGTATTATTTGTCCTCAAAATGCTATTTCAGAAACTAAAAAAGTTATTGGAAAAGTTAAAAAAGCTACTTCTGATAAAGTAACTGTTTATTCAGGAATATTAAATACTGGTGAATCTTCTGGTGTTCCTATAATTAAAAAACTTTTGGATGATAATAAAAATAATTGTGATGATTTAACATTTGTTGATTGTCCTCCTGGAAGTGCTTGTATTGTTATGGAAAGCATTAAAGATGTGGATTATTGTATATTAGTAGCTGAACCTACAATGTTTGGTGTTCATAATCTTAATATGGTTTTTGAACTAGTAAAATTATTCAAAAAACCATTTGGTGTTATTCTTAACAAATGTATGAAAGAAGATAATCCTGCTGAGAAATTTTGTTTGGATAATAATATTAATATTATAGGTAAAATTCCTTTTGATAGTGAACTTGGAGAATTGAATTCTAATGCAGAAATTGCAGTTAGAAAAAGTGAAAAGTATAATTCTTTATTTTCTTCTTTTTTAGAAACAGTGAAAAAGGAGGTGCAGAATGAAACAACTTTTAATTCTTAGTGGAAAAGGTGGTACTGGTAAAACTACTATTGCTAGTTCTTTTATTAAGCTTTCAAACGCTAAGGCTTATGCAGATTGTGATGTAGATGCACCTAATTTGCATCTTATAACAAAGCAAGATTCAAATCCAAAGAAAACTGATTATTATGGTTTGCCAAAAGCTGAAATAAATTCAGAAGTTTGTATTGGATGTGATCAATGCAAACAAAGCTGTAGATTTGATGCTATTTTATTAGATGAAAAGTATAAAGTAGATCCTTTTGCATGTGAAGGTTGTGGAGTTTGTGAGGCTGTTTGTCCAGTTGATGCTATAACTTTAAATCCAGCTGTAGCTGGTGAACTTATGTTATATAAAAATGATGAATCAGCTTTTTCTACAGCACAATTAAAAATGGGAAGTGGAACCTCTGGAATGTTAGTTACAGATGTTAAAAAACAACTTAAAGCTGTAGCTGATGATGTTGATCTTGCAATTATTGATGGATCTCCTGGAATAGGTTGTCCTGTTATAGCGTCACTTAGTGGTGTTGATATGGTTTTGATAGTTGCAGAACCTTCTATATCTGGTATTAGTGATTTAGAAAGAATTATTATTACTGCTGCTAAATTTGGAATTATGACTGCTGTTTGTATAAATAAATTTAATACTAATTCTCATAATACGAAAAAAATAGAAGATCTTTGTAAAGAAAAAAATCTTGCTTTTATGGGTAAAATACCATATGATTCAAATGCTGTTAAAGCTATTAATAATGGTCAAACTATAGTGGACATAGATTGTGAATCTGGTGAAGCTGTGAAAGATGTTTATAATAATACAATGAAATTGCTTTTTAAATAAAGTTGTGATTTCAGAATGTTTTTTTATAAAAATGAATTATTATACTTGACAAAAAGTGTTTGAAAGGATAAAATCTTTTATATCTAATGTGTGTCAAAAGTATTTTAAAAAGATTTGAGGAAAATATAAAATTGAGTAAACATTCAAAATTAGCAAAAGATTTTTTCAAAAAAGGATACAATTGTTCACAAGCTGTAGTGTTAGCTTTTTCTGATGAAACTGCTTTGGATTCAGAAACTGCACTTAAAATTTCATCTTCTTTTGGTGGTGGAATGGGAAGATTACGTGAGGTTTGTGGAGCAGTTACTGGAATGTTCATAGTTCTTGGAATGTTATATGGATATTCTGATCCTTCAGATAAAACTGGTAAAACAGAGCATTATAAATTGATTCAGTCAATTGCAATGAAATTTAAAGATGAAAATGGATCAATTGTATGTAAAGAGCTTTTAGGTTTATCTGCAAAAAAAGAAACTCATATACCAGAAGAAAGAAACAAAGGATATTATAAAAAACGTCCTTGTGTTGAGCTTGTTGGATATGCAGCAGAATTATTAGATGAATATATTGAAAACAAAAAATTGGAGGAAAAGAAATGATGAAAATCGCAGTAGCAAGTGAAAAAGAAATGGTGACAGAACATTTTGGACATTGTGTTAACTTTAATATATTTGATGCAGAAGGTACAAATATTGTTAAAAGCGAATCTATACCAAATCCAGGACATAAACCAGGTTTTTTACCAAACTTTTTAAATGATATGGGTGTAAATGTAATCATATCAGGAGGTATGGGTGGCGGAGCTATTGATATCTTTAATGAAAAAAATATTGAAGTTATTGTTGGAGCTAGTGGTAATGCTAAAGCTGCAGCACAAGCTTATTTAGAAGGTTCTTTGAAATCTACTGGTTCTGTTTGTCATAAACATGAACATGAAGATGAATGTGGAGAATAATTTTAATTAATAAAATATTTATAGTAGTACTTGCATACAACTAATGTATGTAAGTGCTTTTTTATTTTATTTAGAAATTTGTATATTGATTTTAACAAGGAGAGAATTATATATGAAGAATGTTGTTGCTTTGCTTGGATCTAAAAGAAAACTTAATACGTATAGTGTTTTATTAAAAATTAAAGAACTACTAAAAAAATATGATATCAATGTAGAAATTTTAAAACTTTATGATTATGATATTAAACCTTGTATAGGTTGTGAAATTTGTGTATTAAAAGGTGATTGTGTTTTAAAAGATAATGTTTCTTATATTATGGAGAAAATAGCAAATGCAGATGGTATTATACTTGCTTCACCTGTTTATTTACAGCAAGTTTCAGGAAAGATTAAGACATTTGTGGATCGTACTTGTAGTTGGTATCATAGACCTGTTTTGGCTTCTAAACCTATTTTCTCAGTTGTAACAACAAAAGGATCTGGACTTAAAGCAACATTAAAATATCTTGAAAACGTTTCTAGCCAATGGGGAGCAATTACTGCTGGATGTTTAGGAAGGAAAATTACTAATATTCATAATCCAGTTAGAAAAGCAGAAGTATCAAATTTTATTAATTTAATAAATAATCCTAAATTATATTCACCAACATTAAATCAATTAATTGGATTTGAAGTTCAAAAAGCATTAGCATTACATTTTAAAGGAATTGATATTAAGCATTGGAAAGAAAAAGGATGGATTAATAAACCATATTTTTACGAATGTAAGATTAATCCTTTTAAAAAGATGATTAGTGGTTTAATAGGAAGTATAATAAGAAGTAAAATGTCTGATGCAATGCCAGTAGGAAAGGTTTTGGAAAGGCAAGAAATAGATAAAGAAAAACTTTCAGATAAATAATTTTTATTGTTTTTTTAAATAGTATTATTAATTTGAATATAGCATGAACTTCTAGGTAAAATAGTTATAGACTAAATATGGTAAAAGGTAGGTATAACTATGAACATACAGTATGTACAAGGTGATTGTATATTTACAAGAATTAATGATGTTAAAAAACAATACGAATATCTTACTAAAGATATTGAAACAGATGTTATTATTGTTGGTGGAGGTGTTACTGGAGCAATTTTAGGATATTATTTTAGCAAGAATAATATTAAAGCTACAATTTTGGAGAAAGCTAGAATAGCACATGGAAGCACAAGTATAACAACATCATTACTTCAATATGAACTAGATAGTAATGCTAACCAGCTAAAACAATATACTACTATTGATAAAGTTATAAAATCATATAAACTTGGAATTAAAGCTTTGAATGAAATAGATGAGTTTATAAAAGAGTATGGTAATGTTTGTGATTATAAAGTTGTTGATACTCTTTTGTATACTGCTAAAAAATTAGAAATAAGAGAGATGGAAGAAGAATATAATATAAGAAAAAATGCCAAAATTCCTGTAGAGTTTATTAATATGGAAAATAATCAATATGGATTTGATTTAAAAGCTGGTGTTTTAGGAAAAAAAGGTGGAGCACAATTTGATCCATATAGATATACTCATCATTTGCTTAAAGTTGCATGTGATAAAGGACTTAGTGTTTATGAAAATACAGAAGTGATTGGTGCTGAATATAATGAAGATTATGTTGTTGCTAAAACTATATATGGACATAATGTAAAAGGTAAAATTATTATTGTGGCTACTGGATATAACACAACAATGTTTACAAAAAGAGATTTTGGTACAAAAACAACTACTTTTAATATTGCTACAAAACCAATTTCAAATTTAGAAGAAAAATATAAAAATATTGTTGTAAGAGATAATAATGATCCTTATGGATATTTTAGAACAACTAGTGATAATAGAATTATTTTAGGTGGAGAAGATATAAAGTTTATTCCGGATATTTTTAATGAAGAACTTTGTAATAAAAATTATGATAAATTAGAGCAGAAGATGAAAAATTTGTTTCCTAATTTAGATATAGAAATAGAATATAAATATTGTGGTGCATTTGCTTCTACTAAAGATAATTTAGGTTTTATAGGCAAAGATCCTAAAAAAGATAGGTTATGGTACTGTTTAGGATATGGTGCTAATGGAATTTTATTTGGAATTCTTGGTGGAATAATGTTATCTCAACTGTATTTAGGTAATAAAGACGAAGATATGGATTTATTTAAAGTAGATAGATTTGGATAAATACTATAAAGACTAAGTTTTAAGGTTAATTAATCTAAAACTTGGTCTTTTATTATTATATATTTAATACAAAAATGTCATTAGTTTTAAGTTAAATTAATATAATATAAAAATAAGCTTTCAAATTATCATAAGGAGGTTTACTATGGAGTTTATTTCATGTAATAATAGGTTAGGAAATGAGGTTGTATCAAATACATTAAAATTCTGGTCGCAAAATTCTTTCCAGCATATAGATGTGTTATTAAATTCTTATAAAGGAACAGGTGCTATATTACATGTGCATTTTCAAAAAGAATTTACAAGATTATTTGATGAATTTCAAGATATTTTTAAATCATTAGAATGGATGAGCAATACACAAAATTTAAAAAGAAAATTAAATTCTTTTTTAAATAGTAATAAACAGTTTATTACTGCATTAGAAAGACTTAAATTTGAAGGATTTAATGGATATCCTCAATTATATCAAACAGTTAACCATTTTATATATGAGCAAGAATATGTTAATCAGATATTTAGAAAATTAAGCGGGAATAATAGAATGTTAAGAGAAAATAGTTCAGTAGTTTTTAATACGATATTTAATAGGAAATTGTATGATAAAGGTGTGCTTTATTGTATTTATAGCAATGTGTATTTTTGGAGTATAATTGGTGCTGAACATACATCAATAATTGCAACAGCTTCACCTGAAGAAGATGCATTACCACAACAAACTAAAAATCTTTTGATGGAATTTAGAAATAATTTTAATAAAATTAATTATATGTTATCAACAATTTATCCAAAGCTTACAAGGAAAAATCTTTATAATGTATATAGCAAATTTAATACGTTAAATGATCGTTTTTTAATATTGCTTAAGAATTTCCAAACTAGAAATTCAGATATATTTCCTGAGAGTATAAAAACTAAACTACCACCACTATTTTTTGATGTATTACAACATCTTATTGATGAACATAAATATATAAAATCTTTAGATAAGTCATTTACTAAATATCTAAAAGAATTTAAATAATGTAAGTTTTAGTACATATTAAAACGACCTACCAAAAGGCAGGTCGTTTATTTTTATTATTTATTTAATAAGAATGCACAGTTGTTAAAAAATCCTTTTGCTGATTCTTTTGAAGTAACATTTCTTAATATAATACCAGTATTTGAATTGTTAATTAAAATAGAGTAGTTATAGTATTCTGAATCATTATCAGTCCATAATATATAATCATTTCCATATTTTTTTGAAGTTTCTAATATTGTTATATTTTTATCTTTTTTAAATGCTTCTAAAGATGACAAATAAGTTTGTTTTTTAATAAAAACTCCGTAACCGATTGTCTTATTATTTTTAAGCATTACAAATTTTGGACCAGGTGAAAGGTCATATCCGCTAGAAGTGTCTATAGATGCTTTAATACTGTCTCCTGTTTCAGCAGGAAATATAACTGTTTTATTATTAGATGTAGATTTATTAGTTGTGGATTCTGGTTTTTTAGTTATAGATTCTGGTCTATTAGTTGTAACTTCTGAAGTTTCAGGCATAGCTACTGAATTTTCAGCTCCAGATTTATATTTTTCACATGATGTAAAAGTAAATATTAATGTAATAACTATGAATAATGAGATTGTTTTTTTCACGAATGGTCCTCCAATATAAATGTTTTTTATCCTTTTATTATGATATCTTATTTATTTTATCACAAATTAATTCTCCCATTTCACTACATGAAACAAGGATTTTGTCATCACTCATAATGTCAGTTGTACGGTAATTATGTTTTAAAACGGATGTTACAGCTTCTTCTATTATTTCACCTTCTTTTTCCATGTCAAATGAATATCTAAGCATCATTGCAACAGATAATATTGTTGCAATAGGATTAGCTTTATCAAGTCCAGCTAAATCTGGAGCAGAACCATGAATCGGCTCATAAAGTCCAAGTTTACCTTTTCCAAGTGAAGCAGATGGAATCATTCCAAGTGAACCAGTAATCATGCTAGCTTCATCAGAAAGAATATCTCCAAATAAATTTTCTGTTACAATAACATCAAATTGAGAAGGATTTCTTATAATTTGCATTGCACAGTTATCAACAAGCATATCGTTATATTCAACATCAGGATATTTTTCACTAATGTTATGTGCAATTTTTCTCCATAATCTTGAAGAATCAAGAACATTAGCTTTATCAATAGAATGAATTCTCTTATTTCTTTTTCTAGCAAGTTCAAAAGCAAATTCACAAACTCTTTCTATCTCAAAATCAGAATATTTAATTATATCAGTTGCTGTTTCAGTGCCATCATAATCAGCAACTGTTTTATGTTCTCCAAAATAAGCTCCACCTATAAGTTCTCTTACAATAATTAAATCTAAACCATTGCCAGAAATATCGTCTTTTAATGGACATGCACTAGCTAATGGTGGAATTAATTTTGCTGGACGAATATTTACAAATAATTCTAATGCAGCTCTTATTCCAAGTAAACCAGCTTCAGGTCTTAGATTACCAGGCAGATTGTCCCATTTAGGACCTCCAACAGCTCCAAGAAGCACACTGTCGGAATTTAAACATATATCTATTGTTTCTTTTGGTAAAGGTCCACCAGTTTCGTCTATAGCACATCCACCCATAAGTACATCTATAAAATTAAATTCATGATGAAATTTCTTACCAACTGTTATTAAAACATTTTTGGCTTGTTCAACGATTTCTGGACCAATTCCATCACCTTTTATAACAGCAATATTTTTTTTCATAATGACAACTCCTTTTTGTATAATGCTCTCACTATTTCTTCCGAAAAAACAGGAGAAATCTCTGTGTCGTAAAAAACATATCCATGTTTTTCATAAAATTTTCTTGCTACAAAATTTTTCTCAAGTGTATTTAACAAAACTTTTTTAGATCCTATTTCTTTTGAAAATTCTTCAGCAAAATTAAGGAGTTCTGTACCTATTTTTTTGCCTTGAAAATCTGGATGTATATAAAGTTGCATTATATACATTGCATTATTAACTATTTTATGTTTTGAAAAATTAATCATTCCAACAGGTTCATCGTTATATATTTTAAAATATATATTGTTTTCTTTATCTTCAAAAAGTTTAAAAAACTGTTGTTTTTTATGTTTTCTTTCTGAAAGAATATAAAATTCTTTTTTTGGAACGATGTCTTTATAAGCTTTTTTCCATGCTGATGATAATATATTAGCATAAAAATCTGCATCAGAGATTGTAGCTTTTCTAATCATAAAAAATCAATCCTTTATAGAATTAATTAAGCCTCCATCGCTTATAATTGATTTTACGAATGCTGGAAAAGGTTGAGCCTTATATGTTTCGTTTTTAGTGATATTAATTATTGTACCTGTGTCAAAATCAATTTCAACTACATCAGTATCTTCTATTTTCTCAGAAGCTTCTTTGCATTCTAAAATAGGTAATGCTGTGTTAATTGAATTTCTGTAGAAAATTCTAGCGAAACTTTCTGCGATTACACAAGAAATACCAGATGCTTTTATTGCAATAGGAGCATGTTCTCTTGATGAACCACATCCAAAATTCGCTCTTGCAACAATTATATCACCAGTTTTAACTTTATTTACAAAATCTTTATCAATATCTTCCATGCAATGTTTAGCAAGTTCATCATAATTTGATGTATTTAAATATCTTGCAGGAATGATTACATCTGTATCAATATTGTCACCATATTTATGAACATTTCCTTTAACTTTCATAATATAAGTCCTTTCAAAATTAATGAAATTTATTTTAAACGTCTTAATATATTAAAATTTATCGCTTATTTTTCCAGCAATAGCACTTGCAGCAGCTACTGCAGGTGATGCAAGATAAACTTCGCTTTCCACATGTCCCATTCTTCCTAAAAAGTTTCTGTTTGTTGTTGCAACAGCACGTTCACCTTTAGCTAATATTCCCATGTGGCCACCAAGACATGGTCCACAAGTTGGTGTAGAAACAGCACATCCAGAGTTTATGAAAATTTCCATTAAACCTTCTTTTACACATTGAAGATAGATTTTTTGTGTTGCTGGAATTACTATACATCTAACAGTTTTAGCTATTTTTTTGTCTTTTAAAATCTCAGCAGCAATTCTCATGTCTTCAATTCTACCATTTGTGCAAGATCCAATAATAACTTGATCTATTTTTATATCATCAATTTTATCAAAAGTTTTAGCGTTTGCAGGCGAATGTGGAAAAGATACAGTTGGTTTTATTGTTGATAAATCAATATCAATAATTTGAGAATATTCGGCGTCATCATCAGCTTTGTAGATTTTAAATTCTTTTTTAACTTTGTCTTTACAAAATTCAATAGTTTTTTCATCTACTTCAAATATTCCGTTTTTTGCTCCAGCTTCAATTGCCATGTTTGCAATGCAAAGTCTATCTTCTATTGAAAGATTTGTTACTCCTTCACCTGTAAATTCCAAAGATTTATACAACGCACCGTCAACACCAATCATTCCTATAATGTGAAGTATAACATCTTTTCCAGAAACCCATTTATTTAGTTTTCCAGTGAGATTGATTTTAATTGCCTCAGGAACTTTAAACCATGCTTTTCCTGTTGCCATTCCAGCTGCCATATCAGTTGATCCAATGCCAGTAGAAAAAGCACCTAATGCTCCATAAGTACAAGTGTGAGAATCTGCTCCGATAATTAAATCGCCTGGAGCAACTAGACCTTGTTCTGGTAAGAGTGCATGTTCAATTCCCATATCTCCAACGTCAAAAAAATTTTTTATATTAAATTCATATGCAAATTCTCTGCATTGTTTGCATTGAGTTGCAGCTTTTATATCTTTGTTTGGAGCAAAATGATCCATTACTAAAGCAATTTTATTAACGTCAAATACTTTTTCAGAATTAGTCTTTTTAAATTCATTTATCGCGATAGGTGAAGTAATATCGTTTCCGAGTACCATATCTAGCCTTGCCATTATCAGATTTCCAGCTTGAACTTCCTTTAGCCCAGCGTGATGTGCTAGAATTTTTTGAGACATAGTCATTCCCACAAAAATCAACCTCCTATTTTATTACATTGTGTATATTGTATATTGTATAATAACATATATTAAATTAATATTCAATTTAATAATATGTAATATATAAATAAAATTTCGTATTAAGGTATTTTTATGTTTTTTATGTAAAATAATATTAATTGTATATCAATTATGTTACATAATATATTATATTTAGGAATTATACAGGAATCATTTTATAGATTGTTGAAAGTAATTCAAGGATATGGTATAATTAAGTTTAAATAAATTTTGGAGCGTAGATATGCCTATTAAAATACCAAATAATTTGCCTGCTTATTCAACGTTGCTAGATGAGAATGTGTTTGTAATGTGCGATAAACGTGCAGATCAACAAGATATAAGACCTCTTAAGATTGCTATACTTAATTTAATGCCTAAGAAAATTGAAACAGAAACTCAATTATTAAGGCTTTTGAGTAATACTCCTTTACAAGTTGATATTGAGCTTGTTCAGGTTGCATCTCATAAAAGTAAAAATACTTCTGCTTATCATATGTTGACATTTTATAAAACTTTTGAAGATATAAAAGATAATTGTTATGATGGGCTTGTTATAACTGGTGCTCCTGTTGAGAAAATGGAATTTGAAGATGTTGATTATTGGGAAGAGCTTTGTGAAATTATGAAATGGTCAACTACTAATGTTTATTCTACAATCCACATTTGTTGGGGTGCTCAAGCAGGACTTTATTATCATTATGGTATAAAAAAATATTTGCTTGATAAAAAATTGTTCGGAATTTATCCTAATTATTGTGTGCTTAATAATCATCCTTTGCTTAAAGGATTTGATGATGTTTTTGGTGTTCCTCAATCTAGATATACTGAAATTGATAAAGAAGATGTTGTTAAAAATGAGCATTTGAATATTTTAACAGATTCTGATGTTTCTGGTGTTCATATAATAGCTGATAAGACTTGTAGGCAATTTTTTATTACAGGTCATTCTGAATATGATAGAGATACTTTGGCTAATGAATATTTTAGAGACAAGGAAAAAGGTATTGATGTTGATATACCTTGCAATTATTTTCCTAATGAAGATCCTAAAAATAAGCCTTTTTCAAATTGGTGTTGTCATGGTAATTTGATGTTTTCAAATTGGTTAAATTATTGTGTATATCAACAAACTCCTTTTGATTTGAAAAATCTTAAAGGTTTAAATAAAATTAAATAAATTATTATAAGTTCTTCTATTTTGAGGAACTTAAGTTTTTTGGAGAGTTTTATGAAGTTTAAATATAATAAAAATATTTTAATTGCAATTTCACTTTTTATTGTTTTTTCTTTAATTGTAATTTTTACATATAATAATGCTTTTTTGTATAATGAAACAATTGCAAAAGTTAAATCAGAAAAGGTTTTATCAGAAAAAAATGTTACTGATGTTTTTGGATATACAGAAAAAATGTGTACTCAAGAACTTGATTTAGTTATATTAAATGGAAAATATAAAAATCAAAAATATTCTATACAAAATTCTTATTCTGTATCTCAATCGCTTGATAATAAATATTCAAAAGGTGACCAGCTATTTGTAAAAGTTGAAACTTTGGATTCTGGACAAATAAAGAATGTACTTATTATTGATTTAAAAAGAGATGCTGTTATAGTATTTTGTTTTTTTACTTTTATTTTTGTTTTATATTTAATTTCAAGAAAAAAGAGCGTGTTTATTACAATTAGTTTAATATTAAATATAGCTATTTGTTTATTAATTACTTTTTTATACACAAAAAATATTAATATAGTGTTCTTATCAATTGTGGCAAGTATATTTTTTATTATTTTTACTCTTTTCTTTATAAATGGATATAATAAAAAATCTATGATTTCTGTTTGTTCTACAGTGGTAGGAGTCGCTTTATCATGTT
Source organism: Oscillospiraceae bacterium (assembly GCA_965226565.1). Classification (GTDB taxonomy): domain Bacteria; phylum Bacillota; class Clostridia; order Oscillospirales; family Ruminococcaceae; genus SZUA-444. The sequence continues at coordinate 316,206 of CBDDDI010000005.1, read as the reverse complement.
TTATAACATTTGCTGTTATAAACTTGATGGGTGAGGACACTGTTTTCTTTGAGCAAATGGAGTTTGTTTTAAAAGATGTAAAACAATTATTTTATATTCAAATTATTATAGGTAATGTAGGTGGAATAATGGATATTGCTGTTTCAATGTCATCATCAATTAATGAATTAATTGAGATTAATCCTAATATTTCACGTAATGATTTAATGAAATCAGCTAAAATAATTGGTGGAGATATAATGGGAACAATGTCTGCTACAATACTTTTTGCTTATATAAGTGGAAGTTTTCCTATGATCATTTTGCTTTTTAAAAATGGATATAACTTATCTTATGTGCTTGAATATTGTTTGAATATTGAAATAGTAAGAGCTATAACAGGATGTATTGGTATGGTTTTAACAATTCCTGTTGCTACACATTTGTCAATAAAATTCTTAAGGAAAAAAGGTGATAAAGTTGAGTGTTAGTATAATTTTAATAGTTCTATTATTTTTCTTAATGGGTTATATTGGTGAAGAAAAAGGCTTTAAATCTTTTGGAGCTTTGGCAATAAATTTTTCAATTTTATTTTTATTATTAAAAAAAGTTTCTGATACAAAATATCCAATTATATATACATTGTTTTTTTGTACGATTATGAGCTGTATAACTTTGCTTATTTTAAATGGATTTTATAAAAAGACTTTTGCAGCTGTAATTTCAGTTATATTTGTTACAATAATAATGACTTTTTTCATTATTTTAGTAGCTCCTATGCTGAAAATACAAGGTTTTGATTATAATCAATCAGAAAGTATAGAACATCTTTCTACAAATGTAAATATAAGTTTTATAAAACTTATAATATGTGAACTTATAGTTGGAGTTTTTAGTGCTATTTCTGATACAGCTATAACGATTACTTCAAGTATGCAGGAAATTAAAACAAATACACCTGATATTTCGCATGAAAAGCTGTTTAAATCAACTCTTAATATAGGCAGTGATATTCTTGGTACAACAGTAAATACACTCTTTTTTATTTATTTTGGTAATTTAATAATTATTTTAATATGGCTTTTCTATCGTGATTATTCTTTTGTGTTTATATTAAATTCAAAACTTTTAAATTCTATTGTTTTTGATATATTGTGTAGTGGAATTAGCGTTATTATTATAATTCCTATCTCTATGATTGTATTTCAAAAGCTTGATAAAATTAAATTTAAGAAGACAAATTCATAATAAAAATTATTAAAAAATAGTTTATTTAATTCTCAATCATTATTTAAGATTATTGTGCATATACTTGCATATAACCTTTTGTATTGGAGTGAGAGTTTTGAATGAACTACCTAAAGATTATGAACGAGCTGTAATACTTGGTGAGTATATTTTGAAAAACAAGTCTACAGTCCGTGCCTGTGCAAAACAATTTGGAATATCAAAAAGTACAGTGCATAAGGACGTTTCTCAAAAACTTTCCAAAATTAAACCACAACTGCACTCTAAGGTTAAAGAAGTCTTGGAAATAAATAAGCAAGAACGACATATTAGAGGCGGTCAGGCAACTAAGTTGAAATATGAGGAACTAAATAAGCATAAGATTTCTACATAGATTTATAATTTTATATCTAAAAAAGAAGGAGCTTTTCTTAATTGAAAAGCTCCTTCTATATTTATATTCTGTTTAAGTTAGATAATAACAGTTCCTTTGAAAACAGTTTTTGCTCCACCTGTCATAAATACAGTATCATCTGTGTAAATAATTTTTAAAGTTCCACCTAGCAGTTTAACAGAAATTTCTTCATTCTTTTTGCAATATCCATTTTCTACGGCAGCAGCTACAGCAGCACATGCACCTGTTCCACAAGACCAAGTTTCTCCACTTCCACGTTCCCATACACGCATTTTTATTGTATGATCATCGAGGATTTTAACAAACTCAGTGTTAACTCTTTCTGGGAAAATATCAGCATGTTCAAATTCTGAACCTATTTCTTCTATATTAAAATTATCTATATTTTCTTTAAATACAACACAGTGAGGATTGCCTATAGAAACACAAGTTATATTATAATTTTTATTAGCTATTGTAACAGGAACATTAACTATTTTATCTCCATCTAGTTTCACAGGAATGTTTGATGGTGTTAATTCAGCTTTTCCCATATCAACTTTTACATGAGTAACTTCGTTGTTGTGATATATAAGTTCAAGAGATTTTGTTCCGCTTAAAGTATCAACAGTAATTTTATCTTTGTTGATAATTTTGTTATCACGAAGGAATTTACCTACACAACGAATAGCGTTTCCACACATTTTGCCTTCAGAACCATCAAGATTAAACATTTGCATTTTAACATCTGCAACATCAGAATCTTTAATTAATATAATTCCATCTCCGCCAATTCCGAAATGTCTGTCAGATAAATTTATAGCAAGACCTTCTGGATTATCAATTTTTTGTTCAATTGCATTAAAATAAATATAATCATTTCCGCAACCTTGCATTTTAATAAAGTCAAGTTTTTGTTTTTCAGTTCTCATATCATTGATATTAACAAGTTCAGTAGAAGCTTCTGTGTATTTACTCTTAAGGCTAGAAGCTATTGCGTTTGCAGTATCAATTGATGTAAGACAAGGAATATTTCTTTCAACAGTTTTTCTTCTAATTTTAACACTATCTCTTGTTGGAATTCTTCCTTTTGAAGATGTTGAAATAACGTAGTCAACTTTTCCACTTTCAATAAGAGTTAAAGTGTTTTCATCAGATTCATGAATTTTCTTAACTGGAGTTGTTTCAATACCTTGATCATTAAGAAGTTTAGCAGTTCCTTCAGTTGCATAAAGTTTAAATCCAAGATCTAAGAATGATTTAGCTGTTTCAGGAATTTCAGGTTTGTCACTATTTCTAACAGTGATAAGTACACCGCCATTTTTATTAAGTTTATATCCAGCAGCAATTAAACCTTTGTATAATGATTCTTCTAAATTATTACCAATAGCTAAAACTTCACCAGTAGATTTCATTTCTGGACCTAAATGATTATCAACATCAATAAGTTTTTCAAAAGAGAACACAGGAACTTTTACTGTAACATAAGGTGAGATTTTATATAAACCTGTTCCATAGCCCATGTCAGAAAGTTTTTCACCAAGCATAGCTCTAGTTGCAAGTTCAACCATTGGAACTCCTGTAACTTTTGAGATATAAGGAATAGTTCTTGAAGAACGAGGATTTACTTCAATAACATATAATTCATCATGATAAATTAGATATTGAATATTAACAAGTCCCATTGTGTTTAAAGATACAGCAAGTTTTTTAGAGCAATCAATAATTCTTTCAGTCATTTCATCAGAAATGTTCCAAGCAGGATAAACAGCAATAGAGTCACCAGAATGTATACCAGCTCTTTCTATATGCTCCATAATACCAGGAATAAGAATTTCTTTACCATCACAAATTGCATCAACTTCAATTTCAGTACCATTTAAATATTTATCAATAAGAACAGGATTTTCAATATTTTGAAGAAGAATAATCTCCATATATTCTTTAATATCAGCATCATTAAAAGCAATAATCATGTTTTGTCCACCTAAAACATATGAAGGACGCATTAAAACAGGATATTTAATTTTATTAGCAATTTGAAGAGCTTCATCTGTTGACATAACAGTGTAACCTTGAGGACGTTTAATGTTGTGGAATTCTAAAAGTTCATCAAATCTTTCTCTATCTTCCGCAGCATCAATGCTATCAGCAGGTGTTCCAAGGATTCTAACACCATTTTCACCTAAGAATTTAGTAAGTTTAATAGCTGTTTGGCCACCAAATGCAACAACAACACCATAAGGTTTTTCAACATTAATAACATTCATAACATCTTCATTTGTAAGAGGCTCAAAATAAAGTCTGTCAGCAGTATCAAAGTCAGTAGAAACAGTTTCAGGATTGTTATTAACAATAACAACATCATATCCTTTTTTCTTTAAAGCCCACACACAGTGAACAGATGCATAGTCAAATTCAATACCTTGACCAATTCTAATAGGACCAGAACCAAATACAATTATAGTTTTGTTAGAACTATTTTTATTTGCAATAAATTGGCTAGCTTCGTCTTCTTTTTCATATCCTGAATAGAAGTAAGGAGTTTGAGCAGCGAATTCAGCAGCACAAGTATCAACCATTTTAAATGAAGCAAATAAAGGATTTTCAATTTCACATCCAGATATATTTTTAATAACTTTATCAGGAAAACCAAGTTTCTTAGAAGTTTTGTAAAGTTCGTCTGTTAATTGACCTTTAGAAAGTTCTTTTTCGCAATCAACAAGTTTAACTAGTTTTGCTAAGAACCACATATCAATTTTAGTTATATCATGTATATAGCTAGCTTTAACACCACGACGTAAAGCTTCGTATATAACAAATAATCTTTTATCATCACAAATAGCAATTTTTTCTTTTATTTCATCATCTGATAATTTTTGAAGTTTAGGATCAAGTAAACTATCATAACCAATTTCAGCACCACGAACAGCTTTCATAATAGCTTCTTCAAAAGTAGATCCAATAGCCATAACTTCACCAGTAGCCTTCATTTGAGTACCAAGAAGTTTTTTAGCATAAACAAATTTATCAAAAGGCCATTTTGGAAATTTAACAACAACATAGTCAAGTGCAGGTTCAAAAGCAGCAACTGTTTTTCCAGTAATAGCGTTTTTAATTTCACTTAATGTGTAACCAATAGCAATTTTAGCAGCAACTTTAGCAATTGGATAACCAGTTGCTTTTGAAGCTAAAGCTGATGATCTAGAAACACGAGGATTAACTTCAATAACAGCATATTCAAAGCTTGAAGGATTTAAAGCTAATTGTACATTACAACCACCTTCAACTTTTAGTTCTGAAATAATATTTAATGAAGCAGAACGTAGCATTTGGTATTCTTTGTCTGATAAAGTAACAGCAGGAGCAATAACAATACTGTCTCCAGTGTGAACACCAACAGGATCAAAGTTTTCCATTGAACAAACAGTAATAACGTTTCCAATGCTATCACGAACAACTTCAAATTCAATTTCTTTCCAACCAGAAATACATTTTTCAACCAAAACTTGATTAATAGGAGAAAGCTCAAGACCATTACGTGTAATTTCAACTAATTCATCATAGTTGTTTACAATTCCACCGCCAGAACCACCTAAAGTAAAAGCAGGACGAATGATAACAGGATATCCAATTTCATTAGTAAAATCTACAGCACTTTCAACATCAGTAACAACAATTGAAGGAATACAAGGCTGGTTAATAGATTCCATAGTGTCTTTAAACATTTGTCTATCTTCAGCTTTATCAATTGTTTCAGGATTTGCACCAAGCAGTTTAACTCCATGTTGTTTTAAAAAGCCTGATTTTGCAAGTTGCATTGATAATGTAAGACCAGTTTGTCCACCAAGAGTAGATAAAAGGCTATCTGGTTTTTCTTTAATAATAACTCTTTTAACTGTTTCAATTGTTAGTGGTTCAATGTAAATTTTATCAGCCATTGCGTTATCAGTCATAATTGTTGCTGGATTTGAGTTAATAAGAATAACTTCAAGTCCTTCTTCTTTTAATGCACGACAAGCTTGTGTGCCTGCATAATCAAATTCAGCAGCTTGTCCGATAACAATTGGACCTGAGCCTATTACTAAAACTCTTTTTATATCTTTATTTAATGGCATAATTATTTACCTCCTACAATCAAATCAATGAATTTATCGAATAAATAAGCAGTGTCAAGTGGACCAGCACATGCTTCAGGATGAAATTGAACTGAAAATGCTGGCATATTTGTGTATTCAACACCTTCACAAGTTTTATCATTTGCGTTAATAAAAGTAACTTTACCGTTGTTTTTAAGTGTATCATTTACAACTGCATAACCATGATTTTGGCTTGTGATATAAACTCTACCAGTTTCTAATTCAACAGCAGGTTGGTTTGCTCCACGATGACCGTATTTTAATTTCTCAGTTTCAGCACCTTGAGATATTGCAAGAAGTTGGTGGCCAAGACAAATTCCGAATGTAGGTATTTTATATTGACATACTTTTGATAATTCATTAATGATATTTTTGTTTTCAGCTGGATCTCCAGGTCCGTTTGAAAGCATAATTCCATCAGGATTAATTTCTTTTATTCTTTCAGCTGTTGTATTTGCTGGCAAAACAGTTACTTCACAGCCTCTTTTTAAAAGTTCACGTTTAATATTGTCTTTTGCTCCAAAGTCCCATAAAACAACTTTGTGTTTAACTTCATCTGGTGTGAAAGTCGTTTCTTTTTCAGTAGTGACAGCGTCTACTGCATCAACAATTTGATATTTTTTAAGATCATCTAAAGATAATCCTGAATGTGAACCTTCCATAACAATTTTAGCATTCATAGCGCCATGTTCTCTAATAGTCTTTGTCAACGCTCTTGTATCAATTCCGTATAAGCCAATTATATTTGACTGCTTTAAAAAAGTGTCAAGATCACCTTCACTTCTAAAATTAGAAGGATCTTGACACCAATCTTTAACAATATACGCTTTTAAATGAGGTTCTTTATTTTCAAAGTCAGATGGAATAACACCGTAATTACCAATAAGAGGAAAAGTTTGAACAACAATTTGACCGTAATAACTAGGATCAGTTAATGTTTCTAAATAGCCAGTCATAGCCGTTGTGAAAACAACTTCACCAACAACTTCACCAGATTTACCAAAACTTTTTCCTTCAAAAATCGTCCCATTTTCTAAAATTAAATATGCTTTTTGACTCATTTTTTTCCCTCCAACTTTAAGATTGTTTTTTAATGTCTCGTTCATAGAGTGTTAAAAATCTGAAAATATTTTAATAAATATAAATATTTCCAGTATTTAAACATAAAAAATTATTATTCGTCATGTAAAATTTTACTAGATCTTTATTTTATAAAAACTGACGAATAGAGAAAAATTCCTTCAAAATAGTAGTGATTTAATTTATCTCAATTAAATATTATATATCATATTTACAACTTTGTAAAGAGTTTTTTTAAAAAAAGTCCTAAAACATATCAAATCCAATAAATTCATAAAACATTTATATTTTTAAGTATATTTTAAAGTTGTTTTTTGAACATAATATATAAAATATGCTTTTTAAAATTCGTATTTTAGCTGTAAAAAAAATAATTTATTTTAAATTTTTACTATTTGAGGTTCATTTTGTAAGTAATATCATATTTTGAAGAATATTATATTATTTTTTTATAAAAAAAACCATTGAAATGAATCGAAAAATCCTTTATAATTAAGGAGATTTGTGTTGAATTTTACAGTTAAAAAAGGTGATTGTATGAAGTTATTGAAAGACAGAATAAATAAAGATGGCGTTGTTAAAGAAGGTAATGTTTTAAAAGTTGATAGTTTTTTAAATCATCAAATGGATATTGAGCTCTTTAGTAAATTTGGTGAAGAATTTAAAAAAAGGTTTAGTGATGTTAAAATTAATAAGATTTTGACAATAGAAGCTTCAGGAATTGGTATTGCATGTATTGTGGCTCAATCTTTTAATGTTCCTGTGGTTTTTGCTAAAAAAACAAAAACTAAAAATATTGATGGAGAAGTTTATTCTTCTAATGTTTCTTCGTTTACTCATAATAAAAATTATGAGATTATTGTTTCAAAAAAGTTTTTACATGAAGATGATAATGTTTTAGTAATAGATGATTTTTTGGCTAACGGATGTGCTTTGCTTGGACTTTCTGAAATTGTACATAATTCTGGAGCTACACTTGCTGGAGCAGGAATTATAATAGAAAAAGGTTTCCAAAATGGTGGAAAGATTGTTAGAGAAAAGGGAATAAGAGTTGAATCTTTAGCAATTATTGATAGTATGGATGAAGTTAATGGAGTTAAATTCAAATAATTAACGTTATTAAAGTTTTCTTTAATATAAAAAAGCTATTTTACATAGCGAAATTTTTAAAAAGGGGTATTTTAAATTATGAAAAAATTGCTTGCTCTTGCGCTTGTGTCAGTTATGATGCTAGCAACTGCTTGTGGACCTACAAACAATACTAGTAGTACTAGTGATAAAGGTGCTACAAGTGAAACAAAATTAGAACCTATTGCTAAAAAAGATCTTAAGGTTGGTTTTGTTTATATAGGTGATACAAAAGACGGAGGATATACACAATCTCATGATGCTGGAAGATTAGCTCTTGAAGCTGATGGTATTGAGTGTAGCTACGTTGAAAATGTAGATGAAGAACAAACAGCTGTTACAGGAGCAATTCAAAATTTAATTGATGCTAATTGTAACGTTATTTATACAACAAGTTTTGGATTTGGTCCATTTACTGAAGAAATCGCAGCACAAAATCCTGATATATACTTTGGTCATGCTACAGGTGGAGAATTTAAAGGAAATATGACTACTTACATGGGTAAAGTTTATGAAGCTAGATATTTAGCTGGTATTGTTGCAGCGATGAAAACAACATCTAATAAAATAGGTTATGTTGCTGCTAAACCAATTGGAGAAGTTATTAGAGGTATAAATGCATTTACACTTGGTGTAAAATCTATAAATCCAGAAGCTACTGTTGAAGTTATTTTCACAAATACATGGTATGATCCAACAGTAGAAAAAACAGCTGCATTGAATCTTTTGAACAAAGGTTGTGATGTTTTAACTCAACATCAAGATTCTACTGCAACACAAAAAGCTGCTGAAGAAAAAGGTGCATTTTGTATTGGATATAACAAACCAACACCTGATGCTGCTCCAAGAGCATATTTAACAGCTCCTTTATTCCATTGGGAAAAATTCTATACAAGTGATGTTCAAAAAATCATTGATGGTACTTGGAAATCAGAAAATGTTTGGAATGGTTTAGACACAGGAATGGTTTCACTTGATAAATTAACAAGTCTTTGTCCAGAAGGTACACAAGCAAAAGTTGATGAAGCTTTAGAAGCAATTAAAAAAGGTGATTTAAAAATTTTTGCTGGAGAAATTAAGAACCAAAAAGGTGAAGTTAAAGTTAAAAAAGGTGAAGTTCTTTCTGATGAAAACATTTGGAATATGAATTGGTTTGTAGAAGGCGTAATAGGAAGCATTAACTAATATAATATTAATTGATTTACAGGACTCTGCTTAATATTTGTAGAGTCTTGTATTCACTTAATTTGCAAATGTGAAAACTGAAAAATACAACCTTTTTTGTTATACTTTTCAGTTTTCATAAGAAGGAGTGTTAATTTTGGGACAACCATATATTGAGCTTAGGAATATTTCTAAGCGTTTTGGTAAAGTTTGGGCAAATAAAAATGTGTCAATAAGTGTAAACAAAGGTGAAATTCTTGCACTACTTGGTGAAAATGGTAGTGGTAAAAGTACTGTTGTAAATATGCTTTCAGGGATTTATACACCTGATTCAGGTCAAATATTAATTGATGGCAAAGAAGTGAAATTTAACTCTCCTAATGATGCTATAAAAGCAAAAGTAGGTATGGTTCATCAACATTTTAAACTCGTTGATGTGTTTACAGCAAAAGAAAATATTGTACTTGGAAGAAAAGATGGATTATTAGTTTCAAATTCATCTTCTAAAAAGAAAATTGAAGATATATGTGAGAAATTTGGTCTTAATGTTCCTATTGAGAAAAAAGTTTATAATATGTCTGTAGGAGAAAAACAAACAGTTGAAATTGTAAAAGTGCTATATCGTGGTGCAAATGTTCTTATTCTTGATGAGCCAACAGCTGTACTTACTCCACAAGAAATTAAAGTGTTGTTTGATATTCTTAGAAAAATGAAAGAACAAGGAGCTTCAATTATTATTATCACACATAAACTTAATGAGGTTATGGATATAAGTGATAGAGTTACAGTTTTGCGTTCTGGAGAAAGTATTAATACAGTAAAAACTTCTGAAACAGATGAGTATAAATTAACAGAAATGATGGTTGGTGGTGAAGTTTCTCTTGAAATAAAAAGAGATGAACCAAAATTATCTGATGATCCAATGCTTGTTATTAATAATTTAGAAATTAAAGATAATGATGGAATTAAAAAACTTGATGATATGTCATTTGAACTTTTTGGTGGAGAAATTCTTGGAGTTGCAGGAATAGCAGGAAGTGGCCAAAAAGAGTTGTGTGAGATTATAGCTGGACTTGAAAAAGCTTCTAATGGCGAAGTGATTTTTATGAAAGAGAATATTTTAGGACTTTCACCTAGAAGTATTATTAAAAAAGGAATAAGTATGAGTTTTGTTCCTGAAGATAGACTTGGCATGGGACTTGTTGCTGGAATGGATATTGTTAATAATGTAATGCTTAAGTCTTATAATCATAAAAAAGGTCTTTTGGTTGATAAAAAATCTGGTAAAAAACTTGCTGAAGATATTGTAAATAAATTTAATATTGCTACTCCATCTACTCATCATATTGTAAAAAAATTGTCTGGTGGTAATATTCAAAAAGTTTTGCTTGGTAGAGAAATTGATCTTAATCCTCATTTGCTTATTACAGCTTATCCTGTACGTGGACTTGATATTGGTGCTTCATATAATATATATGATGTGTTAAATGAACAAAAAGCTAAAGGTGTTGGAGTGTTGTTTATTGGTGAAGATCTTGATGTTCTTCGTGAAATAAGTGATAGATTAATGATTATGCATGATGGAAAGATAATGGATATTATTGATCCAAAGACAACTTCAAAAGATCAAATAGGTATGATGATGCTTGGTCATAAACCTGAAAAGGAGCAAAATAAAGATGTTTAAAATCGTTTCAAAAACTGATATGTCGCCATATAAAAAGATTTTTCTGAGAATATTCGCAGTAATACTTGCTCTTATATTTGCAGCAATATTTATGCAAATAATGGGCTATAATCCATTAGAAGTTTATTCTCAAATTATTAAAGGTTCTTTAAATCCAGGATATAGACCTAAAACTCCTGAAAGTAGTAATTCATTTTTGAATGCAATTCTTTCATTAAAAACAAATTCAAGTTTTCAAAGAACTGTAATAAAAACAATACCACTTTTAGTTATGTCACTTGGTACTGCTGTTGCGTTTAAAATGAAGTTTTGGAATATTGGTGGAGAAGGTCAATTCTTTTTAGGTGCTTTTGGTGCAAGTTTAGTTGCATTTAATCTTTCAAGTTTGCCTTCATATATTTTAATACCACTTATGTTTGTTGCTGCATTTATTTTTGGTGGTTTGTGGTCATTAATACCTGCATTTTTAAGAATTAAATTTTCAACAAGTGAAACGCTTGTAACATTGATGCTTAATTATATAGCTATTGCTTGGATAGAATATCTTCAATATGGACCTTGGAAAGATCCAAGTGCAAAAGGTGCTGCTAGAATACAATCTTTTGGTGAAAATGCAATACTTCCAAAAGTGTTTAATATTCATATTGGTTGGATTATTGCTTTGGTTTTAGTAGTAATAGTTCATATTCTTTTAAAACATACTAAATTAGGTTATGAAATTTCTGTTTTAGGAGAAAGCCAAACCACAGCTAGATATGCTGGTATGAATGTTTCAAAAATAACAATATTAGCTATTTTGATTAGTGGAGGAATTTGTGGATTAGCTGGTGTTATCCAAGCTTCTTCTGCTCCAACAATATCTCTTTCAAGCTCTTTATCAGGAGGACTTGGATTTACAGCAGTTATAACAACATGGCTTGCTCAATTAAGTGCTCCAGTTATTATATTAACATCATTTTTATTTGCAATATTAATTCAAGGTGCTACTACACTTCAAATTGCATTAAAAATGTCACCATATACAGCAGATATGATTCAAGGAATTATTATTTTCTTTGTTTTAGGTAGTGAGTTTTTCTTAAGATATAAAATTGTGTTTAATCGCAAAGCTAAAAAGGAGGTTAAATAATGTTTGATGTTTTAGATTCGTTTTCATTGTTTTTACAAACAGCGGTTCAAGCAGGAACTCCTATTCTTTTGGCTATCTTAGGAGGAATTATTTGCGAAAAAGTTGGTAATATTAATCTTGGAATTGAAGGTATGATGTTGATGGGCGCATCTATAGGATTTTTAGTTGCAGTTAAATCTGATAATATATTCCTTTCAGTTCTTTGTGCAGCAATTGCTGGTGCGTTTGGAGCATTAATATATGCTTTTATAACTGTTACTTTAAGAGGAAATCAAGTTGTTACAGGTTTGGTTTTATCAATATTTGGAGTAGGACTTGCTGGATTTTTAGGCCAAAGTCTTGCTGGAAAAACTGTTTCTGAAAAATTTATTAAATTTTTTGCACCAATTGATATACCAGTTTTATCTGATGTTCCTATTTTAGGTAAAATGGTGTTTAATCAAAGTATTTATGTTATAATTCCTATAATATTAGCTGTTTTAATGTATTTTTATTTGAACAAAACAAAGTTTGGTTTGAATATTAGAGCAATAGGTGAGAATCCTTCAGCTGCAGATGCTTCTGGAATAAATGTCTCTTTATATAAATATATTAATATATGCCTTGGTGGAGCGTTATGTGGTCTTGGCGGAGCATATTTTTCTCTTGTGTTTATAGGAGGTTGGCAAAAAGATATAACAGCTGGTTCTGGATGGATCGCAGTCGCACTTGTTATTTTCAGCACTTGGAATCCTTTAAAAGCTATTGCTGCAGCATATGTATTTGGTGCACTACGTGGACTTACATTTGCTTTCCAATCTACAGGAATTCATATTCCAAGTTCACTTTTGACAATGATTCCTTATGTTGCTACAATTGTTGTTTTGATAATTATTTCTTTAAGAAACAAAAGAGAAAATCAGCCACCATTAGGTCTTGGAAATTCGTATTTTAGAGAAGAAAGATAAGAGGTGAGCAATTATATGACAGCTGTTGTTACAGGAGCTAGTTCAGGTATAGGTTATCAAATGGCGTTGATTCTTGCAAAAAAAGGTTATGATTTGATTTTAGTTGCTAGACGTACTAAAAAACTTGAAAAATTAAAAAAAGAATTAAAAACCAATACTAAAATTATTACTCTTGATCTTTCTATTGAAGAGAATTGTTATAAGCTTTATGATCAAACAAAAGATGATAATGTGACTTTGCTTGTTAATAATGCTGGATTCGGAAATTTTGGAGAGTTTAATAATACTTCACTTTCAACAGATATTAATATGATTAATGTTAATGTTAAAGCTGTTCATATTCTTACTAAATTATATCTTAAAGATTTTGTTAATAATAATTCAGGACATATTTTAAATGTTGCATCAATTGCAGCTTTTTCAACAGGCCCATTAATGGCTACTTATTATGCTACAAAAGCTTATGTTCTTCATATGACTGAAGCTATAAATGAAGAATTAAGACGAAATAAAAGCAAAGTAGTTGTATCATGTTTGTGTCCTGGTCCTGTTACTACAGAGTTTAATAAAGTAGCTAAGGTTTCTTTTAATCTAAAAAGTTTAACTCCAGAGTATGTTGCTAATTATGCTTTGAAAAAGTTGTTTGACAAAAAGAGAGTTATTATTCCAGGTTTCAGAATGAAATCTGTAGCTTTTTTTGTTAGATTAGTACCACGTAGTTTGATTTCTAGAGTTAATTATAAACTTCAATCAGCTAAACAAGATTAGTTTTAATAAATAAAAAAGCTCTGCACAATTTGTGCAGAGCTTTAATTATATTATAAATAAGTTTATTGTGGTATACCTAATATTCTTTTATGATTTTCAACATTAAGAACATGACCATTTGATACAATGTATTCACCAGGATCAGATAAATAATAATCCTTACAATTATTATTGTCCCAATCTACACCATTGTTAAAACACATTTTTAAAGCTCTATCAGATCTAACTTCAATTGCTTTATATCCATCAAAGTCACTATTATACATTTTGTGGCCAGGAACTGTTGTCCAACTATTATTAATTATTTGATAATGAGCATTAGCTGTTTTCCAATCAGTTTTATAATATACTTTAAAAGTTTTGATATTAATGTTTTGTAATGATACAGGAATATCAACGCTTTGAGGCACAATTACTCTAACTGATCTTGCAGGAATAGTTCCACTAATCATACCATAACCAACATAAAAACTATCTTGATCTTTAGTCCAGCTGCGATAAGGAGCTTTTTCTAACATATGACTGCGATCATTAATTTCTACAGGCTTATTTGAAGTATTGATGATAACAGCGCCTTTTCCGTGTCTTTCAACAATAATTACTTTTTTGTTTCCATTAGGATTTGAGATGTATTCTTCTGCATCTCCAGCATAAGTTCTAAAGAAGTTTACAGCAGCTATTTCATCGTCTGAATATAAAGTGCTTCCAGCAGCTCCAATTTCGTTGTTACCATATTTGTTACCTGATCCACCGTTCATAGGTCTGCTAAAGAATAAAGGAGTTCCATTTCTTCTTGCAGCTAAAAATGCCCAAGTAAGTTTAATATCAGTTTCACTAAGTGTTTCGCTTGTGTTTTGGTTTATATAATCATCATATGATTCAGCATATGTAATGAAATTAGATTTTTCAGGATTATCTATTCCAGTGTAATACATCATAGAATTTGTATCTAAATTTCTAGCTTCAATATTTTTAACTATTTTGTTGCTGTAATCAACAGCTGTAGCAGCTCCAATTTCTTTGATGTATTCGTTAACTCTATTATTATGACCTTTTGATACATCACCATAGCTAAATATTTCATCAGCATTATTAATTTCTGTAGTTACTTTTTCCCAGAAATTATTTTCTACCCAATTTGGTTTATTATCATTTTTTAAACCAATGTGTTTAGCTTTGTCATATCTAAAGCCATCTACTCCACAATCAATACAATCATTTAAATATTTAATAAGATAATCTTGGAAACCAGGATGTTCAGTGTTTATATCAGGAAGACCAGAAACACTGTATCTTGTGCATTCAAATCTATCGCCCCAATTATCTATACTTTCAAGCCCTGTGTCATGATATAAGAATCCATTTGTTGAATCAATTAAATCCTTTGCAACTTGTTTTTGAAATGTTGTAGTATTGTTAGCAACAACGTCAACTATTATTTTAATACCGTACTTATCAGCTTCGTTACACATTTCAACAAGTTCTTCTCTTGTTCCAAGTTGATAGTTTCCAATTTTAAAATCAGTTGGTTGATATTGCCACCACCAAGCACCGTCACTTCCGTCTACTTTGTTACCTTTTAACTTCATAGAAGTTCCTTCACCAGCGAAAGTATTAACAGGTGAAGTTTGAATTGCTGTGAAACCTGAATTAGCAATGTTTTTCATGTTATCTTTAATGGTATTAAATGACCAAGAAAAAGCATGTAAAATAGAACCATTTTCAATGTTTGCAACTGGTTGTTCGTCATTATTGGAAACGAATGTTGAAGATGCTGAATAAGGAATTATAACAGCAGACATTATTGCAACAACAGCTAAACAACTCAAAATACGTTTTTTAAAGTTTGCCAATTTTAATTATCTCCTTTTGATTTTTATTATACACATTAGTAAAATATAGAAAATTAAGTGTATATCTATATAATAAATACAAAAAATAGGTAAGTCAATATAGTATTTTTATTTTCTTGTAAACTGTATATTAGAAATCAAAATGTTAAATTAATATGTAAAGAATAACCATTTTCAATAATAAATATAAATATTTATTATATAAAAAAATATATAATAAATGCAAGTGTTTTGTAGAAACTTATTTTATTTATGTTTATTTTACACGATTTTTGTAGAAAAATAGGTTGTATTTTATAATAAATTATACAATAGCGTTAGTGTTGTAATTTTTATATGTTTTATAAAATCTCTATGTTGTTATTTTTATTTATATTATAAATTATTATAAGATATAGGTGGTTAATAAAATTCGTCATAAAAAACAAAAAAATAGTAAGAATATAGTATAAAACTAATTCTTACTATTTTTTATTTATATGAATATAGATATATTATAAAAATGATAAATTTAACTCATTATTTTTGATTATTTATTTGTTGCAGCAAAATTAATTATAGTTCTATAAAAAGGAGAGAACTTATTTTAATAATAAAAATAATATAATTTATTCTATGATAATAAAAAGTGAGATAATATTTTTAAAAAAATAATATATCTAATATTTGCTAAAAAATATTATTGTTTATTTTTATATAAAGGTTCTGGATCTACTTTATATCTTGAAAAGCTTTTATAATCTTTATTATAGTTACTTCAACAATATAAGCCCATCATTATTTGTATATATAGAGAAATCTGCATCAATAGGCATTTGAGTAACTCCATCTTTTATTGATGATTTATATTTTGATAAATCTACTACTAAAAATTTTTCGCTCTAGGATTTTCTAAAGTAATAGTACAAGTCTTTTTATCAATATTTCTATGTTTAATATTGTAGAAAAAGAAATCATCATCAAAATATAAAATACATAAATTTTCTGGTTTCATATTATTAAATTTTTTAGGATTATATTGTAATATAAAATTTGCTTGTTAACATTAACAATTTCATTTTTCTTTTTTTAATATAAAATTATATTAGATTACCATATATCTGCAAACAGTGGATTTGGATCTAGTCGATTATTAATAGAGCTAGATAGACCATCAGGAATTTTATCTCCATCTGTGTCTTTTTTAGTTGGATCTGAACCTAATCTTGCAAACATAGGTGAATCATTTCCAAATAATATATTCCAAGTAAATTGATTTGCTCCACATCCTAAATATCTATTGCTAATATCTACTTCAAGACCATCACAAAGACCATCTCCATCTGTATCAGGATTATTTGGATCAGTATAAATTGTAATGCCATTTGTAAGTTTAAGACCATTTATTTCAAATATATCAGGTATGCCATCTTCATCAGTATCTGTATATACATCATCAATATCAGCGTCTGGTCTTTTAGCTGTACCATCGTTAATTGCATCTTGGTATTTTCCTAAATGTGCAATAACAAATCTTCCTAATAAATCTGTTTCTATTGTTATAGTGTTGTCTGTATGGTCAACATTTCTTTGAGTAATAATTTGATAAAAATCTTCATCAAGACCATCCATTCTAAAAACATATAGATTTTCTATATTGTCATTATAAGTAGAAGTATCAATTTTAAATTTTAAAGTTGCTTTTTTAAAATTAGTTTCTGTTGTAATGTTCATTGGAACACCAGTTCTTCCTATTAAATTAGTTGATAATGCATCTACATTTAATGTGTTTTCAATTTTTGTGTTTATGTTTGATGTTGTTGATGAATCATAAGTAACTGTTACTGATGAAACTGCTCCATCAAAATTTTCTGTTGTACTTAATAATTCATTGCTTGCGTTTGCTTTCGGTAAAAGTTGAGGCATAATTGCCAACAATAGGACTAATGCGAATGATAAACCTATTATCATTTTTGATTTTTTTGCTGTTTTAAACATATTAAATCTCTCCTTAAAAAATAATTTTAAATTTTTACAGTTTGTGTTTTTCGCTTATGATTTTTTGCAACATTTGTATTGTATAACATTAATTCATAAAAGTAAATAGTTTTAATTAATTTTAGATCTGTGCATAACCGTCAATATTATAACGAACTTGTTTTTAGTATATTTTCACAAAATAGAGGTTATTTTATTGTAATATTCGTTATCAATTTGTAATAATACACCTTTAAAGAGTAATATTTTTGTAAAATAATAATATATATTCAAAATTATTCCTTTTATATATTATGTTAAAAATATTAAAAAAACTATACTTTAAATTCTATTTATATTTTAAACATATCAATTATATGAAAATAACTTGCAATAAAGTATATAAAGTGATACAATTTATACCAGTATTGTAAAATAATGTAAATCAAATTTATTTTGATTTAATATTAAAAATATTATTAAAGGACTGAAAATTGATGAAAAAAATGCTTATGATTGCTTCAACTGCATCTATGATAGAGCAATTTAATATGTACAATATTAATGTATTACAACAATTAGGTTATACAGTGGAAGTAGCATGTAATTTTAAAGATGGAAATACTTGTAGTGAACAAAAAATAAAAGATTTAAAAGTTAAATTGGATAAAATTAATGTTAAGTATTATGACATGGATTTTTGTAGGTCACCTTTTTCAAAGATGACTTTTGTAGCTTATAGACAAATTAAAAATATTATTAAAGATAATAATTACACTCTAATTCATTGTCACACTCCTGTTTGCGGAATATTAACAAGATTAGTATCTAATAAATATAGAAAAAAAGGAACAAAAGTTATTTATACAGCGCATGGTTTCCATTTTTTTAAAGGTGCTCCTTTGAAAAATTGGTTAATGTATTATACAGCTGAAAAAATTTGTTCTAGGTTTACTGATTCTTTAATCACTATTAATAAAGAAGATTTTGATATAGCAAAAAGAAAATTTCATGCTAAAAAAGTTTATTACATACCTGGTGTAGGTGTTAACACATCTAAATTTATAAATGTTGATATTGATAGTTCTCAAAAGAGACGGTCAATTGGTCTAACTGATGAAAATATTATTATTTTATCTGTAGGAGAATTGTCTAAAAGAAAAAATCATGAAGTGGTAATTAAAGCTTTAGGAAAAATTAATAATCCTAATATATATTATATAATTGTTGGAATAGGTGAGAATAAAGGATATCTTGAACGAATAGCAAAAGAAAATAATGTTAATTTATGTTTGCTTGGATATAGAACAGATATTGATGAGTTGTGTAATATTGCAGATGTTTTTTGTTTTCCTTCATTACAAGAAGGACTACCTGTTGCACTTATGGAGGCAATGGGGAGTGGATTGCCTTGTGTAGTTTCATACATTCGTGGTAATACAGATTTGATTATTGAAGGTAAAGGTGGATATTTAGTAGATCCATTAAATGATATAGATTTTTATAAGAATATTAATATTTTAGTAAATGATGAAACTAAAAGATTTGAATTTGGAAATTATAATCAAAAAACAGTCTTGAATTTTGATATAAATAATGTTAATAAATCAATGAAAGAAATTTATGAGGTCTTGAATTTTGATATAAATAATGTTAATAAATCAATAAAAGAAACTTATGAGATCTGGATAAATGAATAAGTCTTTAATGTTTATAATAATTGGAATTTATAATTGTGCTGAATCTTTAGATTTAGTAATAGAATCAATAAAAAGTAGGCTTATGAAAATTGCAACGGTAACATTACAGTATTCTTATAATTATGAAGTTATGTTGCAAGTATATTTTAAAAAATAGTTATTAAAGAAATGAACTTCAAGTTATTAATTGGTAATGTTATAAAGAAAATAAAAAATAAAATATAATATAAAAAACTCTTTTATGGTATTTTGAATTTACCATAAAAGAGTTTTTATTTTTTGATTATCTTCCTATTAAAAGCCATGCACAAAGTGCTACAACTCCAACTGCAATTAGTATTACTGGAATAGCAATAATTAATCCTGCAATTATTAATGCTGGTATATCACCTTTTTCTAGTGGTTCTTTTTCTAGTGTTCTTTTAAAATTTTGTTCTGCTTCTTTAATGTTGAGTCTGTTTTTACTTTTTAATTTAAACATATTATTTTAAATCTAACTCCTTATCAATAAGTGGATGATGACAAGCTACGAAATGATTAGGCAAGACTTCTTTAAATTCTGGTTCTTCAATTTCACATTCTTTTGTTGCATAACGACAACGAGTATGAAATTTACAGCCTTTTGGTGGACGTACAGGACTTGGAATATCACCTTCAAGTAATGGAACATCTTTTTTGTTTTTGGTATCTGTAGTAGGAATAGCTAATAGTAATGCCTCTGTATAAGGATGTAAAGGCTGTTTAAACATATCATCACTTGTTGCAAGCTCAACTATGTTGCCTAAGTACATAACGCCTATTCTATCGCTTATATATTTCACTACAGACAAGTCATGAGATATAAATAAATATGTTAAATTTTGTTTTTCTTTTAAATCTTTAAGTAAATTTAAGATTTGTGATTGGATAGAAACGTCAAGTGCAGAAACAGCTTCATCACAAACAATAAATTTTGGATTTAATGCAATTGAACAAGCAATACTAATACGTTGTCTTTGTCCACCAGAGAATTGGTGAGGATATCTATGAATCATGTATGGCGCAAGTCCACAGCTTTCTATGACTTTCATAATATATTTTTGCATTTGGTCATCATTAGGAGCAAAATATTTATGAGCTAAAAGTCCTTCACTAATAATTTGACCAACAGTCATTCTAGGATTGAGTGATGAATATGGATCTTGAAAAATCATTTGCATATCTTTTCTTAATTTTCTCATCTCTTCATATTCAAGTTTTGAAAGGTCAATTCCAACATCTCTATATTTTTCATATTCAACAAATTTTTCGTTATCTGAATATGATTTTCTTAGCTCAGCAAGTTCATCTATTACTTTTGATAACTCATCATTTAATGTTTTAAGAGTGTTTTTAAGAGTATTAACTTTAGATTCCAAATTAGTTGTAGGTTTTGAAAGTCCAGATTTTTTATTAATAATAATTTGTTTATCATTAATTTGCTCTTCAACTTTTCTAATTTTAGATGCAATTATATATGCCAAACTTAATTTATCACAAGCAGAATTTATATCAGGAATAACCATGAATCCACCTAATACTTCTGCTAAATCATAAAATTTAACTTCTGCTGTTTTTTTAGCTTTATTATATTCATTTTTCTTAAGAAGTCTTTCTTCGCCATCAAGTTGTTTATATTCAGCTAAAAGTTTTTTCTCATTAGCTTGGAGTTCAGAAAGTTCTTTCATTTCTTTATCAACATTTTTAAGTATATTTACAGCATATTGAGGAGAGATTTCATCAATTGATTTGCCATAATACATTGATTTACCAGCAGTTTGTTTATAAAGTTGTAAAAGTGTTCTACCTAATGTAGATTTTCCACAACCACTTTCTCCAACAAGCCCTAAAGTTTCACCTTCATAAATATCAAGATTTATTCCATCGTTTGCACGAAGATACATTTGTTTTTGTTTAAATCCAGTTTTCTTTACAGGAAACCATTGCTTTAAATTATTTAGTTTAAAAAGTACTTTTTTATTTTGCATGACGATCCTCCTTATTTGGATAGAAACATCTGATAAAGTGATTTGGTTCTACTTCTACAAGTGTTGGTTGTTCATTTTTACATTTTTCTGTACAGTATTTACATCTTGGTGCAAATTTACATCCTTTAGGAAGTGCCAAAGGATGAGGAACAGAGCCAGGAATAGGATCTAACCTAGAGTTTGATGGAGTATCAAGACGTGGAATAGAAGTCATCAAACCTTCTGTGTAAGGATGATTAAACTGATGTTTTTTAAAAATAGTTTCAACAGATGCCATCTCAACAATTTGTCCACAATACATAACAGCAACATCATCAGCCATTTCATTAATAACACCTAAATCATGTGTAATGAAAAGAATAGATGTGCCTTTTTCAGCCTTAAGTTCATTCATTAATTTTAATATTTGAGCTTGTATTGTAACATCAAGTGCAGTTGTTGGTTCGTCTGCAATAAGCAATTTTGGTTGACAGGCTAGTGCCATTGCGATCATAACACGTTGACGCATACCTCCAGATAATTGATGAGGATATTGCTTTGCAACACGTTCAGGATTTGGAATTTTAACATCACGTAAAATTTCTATAACCTTTTTTGCTGCTTCTTTTTTATTTAAACCTTGGTGTATTATATAAACTTCTGACATTTGTCTAGAAATAGTAAACACTGGATTAAGACTTGTCATAGGTTCTTGGAATATAACAGATATATCGTTACCTCTGATTTTGTACATATCTTTGATTGTACATTTTGATAAGTCTTTACCATTAAACCATATTTCACCATCAGCTATGTATCCGTTACCATCAAGAAGTTTTAATATGCTCATAGCTGATACAGATTTACCACTTCCACTTTCACCTACAACACCTAAAGTTTTACCTTCTTGTACTTGATAGGATACACCATTTACTGCTTTTACTGTTCCTTTTTTTGTTCTAAAAAAGGTTTTTAATTCTTTTAATTCTAATAAAGCCATTTGTATTCCTCCTATCTTTCGCCAGATTTTGGATCTATTGCAGTACGCAAACCATCACCAATTAAGTTTATACTAATTGTTGATAAACTTAAGGCTAAAGCAGGGAATACCCATCTCCACCAGAAGTCTTGTATAACTACTGAAGATTGTGATCCTGTTAGCATATTACCCCAAGTTGCACGTGGCTCTAAAACTCCAAAACCTAAGAATGATAAAGATGTTTCAGTAAGCATAGAATATGCAAAGCTTAATGTAACACTTACTATAATTACAGTAATTACATTTGGAAGAATATGTTTGAAAATAATTACATGTTCTTTAAGTCCCATAGCTTTGGCTGAAGTAACAAATTCTTTTTCTCTTTCTGCCAAAACTTGACCTCTAATAAGCCTTGCAAGACCAGGCCAGGAAAGTACACCTAAAATAACCATTATCATTACAATTCTTGCATTTTCTGAAATAGATGATCCTATTAATGCTGATAATATCATCGCAAGAGGAATAAATGGAATTGATCCTACAACTTCTGCTAGACGCATTAAGAAGTTATCAATTTTACCTCCATAGAAACCAGATATACCTCCAACTAAAATACCAATTATTGATTGAATAAGAACTGATATTGCTCCAATTAATATAGTAAGTTGTCCACCAGAAATAAGTCTTGTTGCTACATTACGTCCAGACGCATCTGTACCCATTAAATAGCCTTTTAGTCCCCATTTTTCAACTTTGTTTTCTTTTGTTGTTATGTAGTTTTGATAATATCCAGAAGATACGGATTTTGCATTTGTGATTTTAATTCCATCACTTTCTCCATAGACATTATCTCCCCATGAACATACAGTTCCTTTTGTCGTCACTACGCTTATGTGGTTTCTACCAGCAGAAATGTCTTTTGCAATTCCTTGCACTTTCTCTGGTATTTTTTCAATGCTTGAATACATTCCACCCCATACGTGAACTTTTCCGTCTTTTGTAATAGCTGCAGCATTTTGAGAAGTTAATGCAATATCAATAATATTTCCTTGAATTTCTTCTGGAATTCTTTTTAATGGTGAATCTTGATTTGATAATATATAAACTTCACCTTTATTAGTTAAAGCCATTGCTGTTGATGTATTTGAAACAACATCAACGATGCTTCCTTGAATTTCTTCAGGAATATGTATATTTATAAGATGTGTATTGCCCCAATTATATAAATGTCCATCTTCTGTAATAGCAAAAGATAATTGATGTCCAGCATATACCTTAGATATATTATCAAGCATTCTAACTTCTGCAGGAATTGTTCCAAGATTAAGACGATTATTACCCCAAGTGTAGATTTTTCCGTCTTCTGAAAGAGCAAGTGCATGGTCTAATCCAGCTGAAACATCTACAAGTTTACCCATGTTTTTAGGAACTTTATTTAGTTTATCTTCCATAAAGATTCCCCATTTATAAAAGTTACCATTATTATCTATTCCTAAACTGTAAGTTGAGCCAACAGATATTTTTTTAACATTATTAGATAACTTTTTAGGAACTTTCATAATAGAAAATCCTGGTTTTACATTTTTTTGTGTGCCATCTTGGAATGTTGTATCAATTGGAAATATAAACGGAAGTACTAAGCTTATTATTAAGATAATAGAGAATATTATTGTACCTGTCATTGCTATTTTATTTGAAACGAAGTTTTTTACCATTAATCTAAAAGGACTTTGTAATTCTTCTTCTTTTAAAGCATCTACTTCTAGATGTTTACTGCCAAGAAAAAGACCTTTTAGTACAGTCAAGAATGAATTTTTCTTTTTCATATTTTTTACCTTTCCTTTTAGTCTAATTTAACACGTGGATCAACTAAACTGTATCCAATATCCATTATTAAGTTACCTGCAAGTACAAGTAAAACAAAGAATATTTGAATTGCCATAGCAACAGAAAAGTCTTGTTGACGAAGTGAGTTAACTAAAAGTTTTCCCATACCGTTCCATTCAAAAACAGATTCAATAATAACTGATCCTCCAAATAAGCTTACAAGCCAACCTGTGACTATTGTAACTAAAGGAATTAGTGAGTTTCTAAATGCATGAACATATATAACAACTTTTTCTTTAAGGCCTTTAGCTCTTGCTGTTCTGATGTAGTCCATTTGTAATGCTTCGATCATTGCACCACGAACATAACGTGTAATGCCTCCTAAAGATCCAAATGTCATAACTATAACAGGAAGTGCCATATAATAGATTTTATCTGAAAAAGCTTGGAATCCTGTAAATTGTGATCCTGGCGTCATAGATCCACTTATCGGAAAGATTGGTATCAAAACTGCAAACAAGAAAATAAACACAAGCCCTATAATAAACGATGGTATACTATATCCAATTACTGAAAAGACTTGTATAAAATTATCATACGTAGAATATTTCTTTACAGCCGTTGTAATTCCAAGTGGTATAGTAATTAAGAAAGTTAATATCATTGTAAATATATTAAGCTGAACTGTATTTATAAGTGGATACGAGAGAACCTCTGTAACAGGTTTTCTATAATGGATTGAGTAACCTAAATCACCTTGAACTGTATTAACAACCCAGTTAAAATATTGAACAGGAATAGGTTTATCTACACCTAGTTTTTCTCTTGTTTTTTCATATAAAGTTTGATATTCAGTAGGTGACATAGAAAGTTTTTGTCCATCAAGCATCATAGCAACTGGATCTCCAGGTACCATTTTAAATATACCAAATAATATCATTGATACTAGAAATAAGACAAATACTAAATATCCAAGACGTTTTAATATGTATTTGAACATTTTTATTTTCTCCTCTTTAGTTTGGACAATTGCAAAACTTGCAATTTTTTTGAAAGCTTTGCAATTGTTCGTTATTTTTAGTTTTCAGTTATTAACTGATAAATAACCAGCAATTATCATGAATTTTTAAAAATAATAAGGATAGGACATAGTTTATACGTCCTATCCGAATATAATAATTTTGAAGTGATATCAATAATTATGCTTCTAAATTCGCACGTAAAATTGCATATTGCCATCCCCATAGACCATTTGGCTTGTAATTTTTTAATTTAGTATTGAAGAATTCATGATATATATCTGAATAAAGAGGTAAAGTTGGTAATAACTCATTGTAACGTTTTTGGAGTTCTACCCATTTTTTCGACCAAGCTTCTTTGTTACCTGGTTCAGTAGTTTTCATTTCATTAGCTAAAGAATATAATTTTTCATCATTAATACGTGATGTATTAAGTTGTCCTAAATATTTTTCTTCAGGACTAAAGTAATACCATACTGGATTTGTTGTGTTATATCCCATTGCTAAATTAAACATATGGTATTTTTTATATTCGTCTGAATTACGACGTATGTATTCAAGAAGTGTACCGAAGTCTAAAACTGTTTGTTCTATTTTCATACCAATTTTTTCTGTGACAGTTGGAAGTGAAGCTGATATTAAAGAAGCAACAGGATTGTCTGTAGCTCCCCATTTAATAGTAAGTGGCATTAATTTACCATCTACTTTTTTATAACGAATAGTGTCTTGGCCTTTAACAAATTCTTTTCCTTTAGAATTTAATGTCCAGCCACCGTCTATTAGAGTTTTTTCAGCTTTAGCAACATCATATGTATAAGGATTTAATTCTCGTTCTAATGTTTTTTTATTTTTTTGGTATTCCCATTGTGATAAAGCGTAGAAACCATGTGTTAATGATCCATAACCACCTGTATATGTTGTAGCAAATTTAACTCTATCTAAGCAATAAGCTACAGCTTGGCGAACTTCTTTAAATTGTGTAGGACCAAATTCGCATGCAAATTCGATTTTGCCATATCCTGAACGTTCATATTTTGTGTAATCAGCTTTAAGGCTATCAACTATATCCAAACCTGAGTCAATTTCTTCTCCGCCAGAAACGCCAGGTAATAAATCAACAGTGCCTGCTTTTAATTCGTCCATTTCTGTAGCAGGAGTAACTGTTTTTAATACTAATTTTTTTATTGAACCTTTAGCGTTATCACCAGTTCTGCCTAAAAATTTATCATTAAGTTCAAGCACACCAGTAAGGCTACCTTTATCAAAACTTACAAAATTATAAGGTCCACAAGTTACTTTAGGATTATATCTGTAGCCTGTTTTAGGATCTAAAACAGTTTTCTTAAGTAATTCTACTGTATAGTTATCTGAGAAAGTTGCTCCATTTCCATCATCTGTGATTTTAACTTCTGGTGCAATTACATCCATAGGTAATGGAGATACTGCAACTAAAGCTTTTTCATAATAGTATGGCACATTTTCTTTTGAAATTGTTAAAGAGAATTCATAATCTCCAAGCAATCTAACGCCAGAAAATGTTTTTGTTTCTCCTTTCATAAATTTTTCTGAACCAAGAAGTCTATCACATGATGTGTTATCAGCTCCATCAAGTTGCTCAAATTCTTTTGAAGATACAAACAAGGCAGAAAAAACGTAATCTCTAGCTGTAATAGGCTCGCCATTATTCCATACTAGATTTTCATTAATAGTAAATTTATATGTTTTATTTCCTGCAGAATCTTTAGATGTCTCTACTTTTTTAACAGCTATATCATTTAACTTAAACTCTTGAGATTCAACAAATTCGTATGTTGAATAACCATCAATAAGTTCTTTAACTGCTGCATTTTGAGATCCATTTGTCCATCCTGTTAAAAAGTCACCGTTAAGTTCTGTTGTGCTTCCAATAACAAAACCGTTTGGTGTTTTTCCAGAGTTTGTAGTGTCGTTATTACAACCGACAAATGAAGTTAATGACATCGTTGCCGCTAAGATGGCCACTAATAATCTTTTTTTCATTTTTGAATACCTCTCTCAATATATTTTTTTACTTACCATATTATTTTACACTAAAATTCTAAAATTTGCAATATTTATTTCTTTTTTTATGTTTTAAAATAACCTAAAAAAAGGTTACAAAAAGCAATACATTTTAAATTAAATGCATAGAATAATCGTATTTATGTTTAAAAAATTTATTAACAAAATATCATATAAAAATATTTTTCTATTTTTATTACAAAATACAATAACACAACGAAATATTTTTTACACTTTAAACAATATTTCTATATTAATTAGTGGTTTTATGTGATTTATTATAAAATATGATGAAATGCTTGAAAAATTATATGATTTTTTGTATAATTAATAGTTTAAATAACTTTTGAAAATTAAGTATTATGTTCATATGAATATGTATTTTATTAATGATTTTTTTTATACTGTGATAAATTAAGTGAAAATATAATAAAAAATGTTCTAATCTGATATTACCAAAAAATACACAAGTAAAAATTGCATATAAAAAAATGCTTCTGACAATAATTAGTATATAAGACAAACTAAATTTTCAGGAGTTTTAATATGCACTATAATAAGGTAGAAATAAGCGGTGTAAATACTTCAAAATTGACAGTTTTAAAAGAAGCAGAAAAAATGGCTTTGCTTAAAAGAGTTAAGCAAGGTGATAAAGAGGCTAGAAGTAAACTTATTAAAGGTAATTTGCGATTGGTTTTGAGTGTTTTACAGAAATTTATTGGTAGAGGTGAAAATCCAGATGATTTATTTCAAGTAGGTTGTATAGGCTTGATGAAAGCGATTGATAATTTTGATATATCTCAAAATGTTAGATTTTCAACTTATGCTGTTCCTATGATTTCTGGAGAATTAAGGAGATATTTAAGGGATAATAATCCAATTAGAGTAAGTCGTTCTTTAAGAGATTTAGCTTATAAGGCTATGCAAGCTAAAGAACAGCTTTTGAGAGAAAAAAATGAAGAGCCTAGTATTGATGAAATAGCAAAAAGAATAGAAGTAAAAAGAATTGATGTTGTTCTTGCACTTGAATCAATAAGTGATCCTATTTCATTATATGAGCCTGTTTATTCTGATTTAGGTGATACTTTATATGTTCTTGATCAAGTTGGTGATAAAAATGATGATATGAATTGGATTGAGGAAATTTCATTAAAAGAAGCTATAGGAAATTTATTGCCAAGAGAAAAGAAAATTTTATTTTTAAGATTTTTTAAAGGTAAAACTCAAGTAGAAGTTGCTGATAGCATTGGCATTTCTCAAGCTCAAGTTTCAAGGCTGGAAAAAGGTGCTTTAGATAGGATAAAAAGAAGGATATAGTTTTAAAACCTGCTACATTATTTTGTGTGGCAGGTTTTTTTGTTTTTATCTATACTATTAATACTATAATATTTTTTATAAAAAAACACCACACGATATTGTGTGGTGTTAAAAATTAATTATTAGATAAATATTGTTTAATACTTTCAATAATTGAATCTGCTATTTTATTTTGATAAGTTTCATCTGCTAATTTCATTGCTTCATTTTCATTTGTTACAAATCCAAGCTCTATTAATGTAGAAGGAAATTCTTCTTGTAAAGTAACCCAATACTCATTATAAAAATTACCTCTATTAGTAGTTTCAAGTGCAGTTGAAAGATTATTAGCCATATATTTTGCTAAAGGTTGTGAAAATGGATAGAAATAAAATGCTTCTGAACCTTTTGCAGAAGAGCCTGCAGCATTACAATGTATAGAAATATACATATCAGGTTTATATTTTCTAGCATAATCAGCTCTATACTGTGTTATATAATTAGTGTTCTCTGTTTTTAATCTGTGTATAGTAGCACCAAGATTTTTTAATTTAGATTCAACAATTTTAGCAACTTGTAAATTTATATCTCTTTCAATTACATGACCTTGAGCTCCAGGATCATTTTTATTGTTTCCTACAAGTCCATGTCCAGGATCTACTACAATAACAGCACCTTTTAATGTTTTAGGATGACCATTAAATCTAACAGTTAATGTTCCATCATTTGTATAATTATATGAAACTCCTGAATATGCACCTGATTTTTTAAGTGTCAAAGTTAAATGTTGTCTATAATAATTATCATTAACTTTTGTATAGCTCCATTTAGCTGAAGAGAAAATTGAAGCAGAAGGTAAATTAACGTTATAATCATGTTTTGTAACATAATCAAATGTTAAAATAATTTGGTTTGAATTAAAGTCAACTTTATAATCTCCAAATCTTCCTTTGTAGTATTTACAAGGACTATATGAAACATCAATAGGAACTGGAGTGTTTAATTTGAATTTTAATATAGTATCATAATTAACAACAGAAGCTTGTTTAAACAATATTTCATTATTAAGAATAGGATTTTGGTTATCTATTTTTTGAGCATAACTTTTCGGAATTCTTCGTCCTGACAATGTTGTATAATAATATCCACTTGTTGATTTAAAAATATCATATGTTCCAACAGGAAGTCTTGAACGTGGAACTGGATATTTATATGTATTAGTTGCATCGTATATTTTTGCACAATCAGTTGTTATTTTTAATAAGCTAGTTTTTCCAGATTCAGGTTCAGGAGGAGTTTGTGGTTGTGGAATAGTAGGATTTCCTTGAGTTCCTTTAGATACATCAGGTAAAACTACTTCTGGTTTTGGTTTTTCAGGTAAAGCATTTAATCTAACTGATGCACCAGTTCTACTTTCATGATTTGCACCTTTATAACTTGCATAAAAAGCAATACTTCCTAATTTTTTTTCTGATCCTATCACACCTTTTGGAGTATTAAAAGATCCAGTAAATTCAGCATAACTAGAGTTAATATCAATATTATCAGAAGCAGTATTTTCTTTTAATGTAATAGTACTTCCATTAAATTTTGCTCTAACAACAGATCCTTTATATGCAATAGCAGATACAGAAACTTTGGTTTTTCCATCAATTTTAAGTGCAGCAGTTGGTGTTACACTTTTTAAAACTTTAATTTTTCTTGTTATTCTGTATATAATTACTTTACCTTTGTTTTCAATTTTAAATGTGTTTAAACCAACTTCTAAAGGTAGTTCATAATAGAAATAACCAGCTTTGTTTAGTTTAATAGGTTTGTCATTAAAAGTAACATCAAAATTACTATCAAATGAACCTTGGAATTTTACATTAGGTTCATAAGTTGTATATGTTGTTTTTGTTGGAGAGTTGATTTCAAGTTCATTAAGCAAACTATTTTTATCAATTTGATTTTGATAAAATTTAATCATTGCATTAGTAGAAGATGTATTGTTTCTTAATTGTTGTAAAGAATTAAATGTGCTACCTGAATATTTAGGCATCTTTTTGACATCTAATAATTGTTTAACAATTTGGTCACTAAAACTCCAACCTTGTGCTGATGTACCAATTTTCTCATTTGCATGTGATATAAAAAGTGGTATATCATTTTCTTTTGCTTGATTGCTCCACCATTTTGTTACTGTTGAAAATGGCATTTTGCTGTCTGTTAAAGAACCTGTTGTTTTTAACATTATAAAATCAGCATAATTTTCTTTTAAATAAGAAATAGTATCAGCATATCCATCATTTAATGCTTCAAAATTATCATGTGTATTACTACCTTTTTTATTTGATGATGAATTTGCCCAAGCATTTGATATTGTTATTCCAACAGGTATAGTGTTATCACTTTTGTGTATTGAATCACTTACAAGACTGAAAATATATGCTCCATTTTCAAGAAGATAGTTTTCAAATCCTATTCCAGATCCATTATTAATGTATGTACCATAATTTGAAATATCTTTGTTTGCATAATATCCTTCAAGAATTACACCATCAACCATATATTCTCTTGAGAATTTATATGCTATACTTGTTAGATAATTTATTTTTTCTTGTAGATTATCTTTTGGAAATTCATTAAGAACAAAATTAATATCAAAATTTACATAAACAAATAAATAATTTTTCTTTGCTTCTTCAATAAGCATTTTTAAAGCTGTTTCTTCTTCTGTAGGAATTACATCAGATGTATAATAAGCTTTATTGTTATAATTAGTATCGATAACAATAGAGTTTAATTGAAAACTATTCACATCATTAATAATATTTTGTATTTCTGATTTTGTTTTAGTCGCCGATTGACCTTTTGTTTTATAAAAATCATAACCAGGTGTTATAGTTACAGATCTTAATTCATCAGGAAATGTGAAATTCGGAACAAATTTCTCATCTGTTTTTTCAGCATTTTCATTAGGCTTATTAGTTTTATCAGATTTAGCAGTTTCGGTAGTTTTAGTGGTTTCTGATTTTGTTTCAGTTGCAAAAACATCTAAATCATTTATCAATATATTATTCTGAGTAGACAATGATATAATCATTACAAATGTTAATAATAAATTAACTATTCTGAATTTGTTTTTCATAATGTCTCCTTAATTATTTAAATGCTTCAGATATTCCTTTGGCTTCTGTTTGTGAATATTTTCCGTTAGTAAAATTATCATATCTGAATAATGCAACTCCACTATACTTAGATAATGTTTCGCAATATTCAATTTGTTTTTTCATTATGTTAGATTCATATACAAAACCATATCCTCCTCCGGATACTGCTTTATATAATCCTAATCCAATTACTAATTTTACTGAAGGAGTTTTTATCATATTGCTCCAGTCATCAATTCTGTTTTCAAAATATCGTTTTTCAGTCCAATACATTTGTGGCATTATATAATCACAATAACCAGGTGTACCAGCCCATTTTTTAACATCACTATATTGACTAATATAATTATTGTTAATATTACCTTGTGGACTTATGCCAAACAAAATATTGTTATTAGCACTTTTAATAGTATCATATATGGATTTTACCATTATTGTGGCATTGTTTAATCTAAAATCGCTTAAACTTTTGCCTTTGCCATAAATATTATAAGCAGCTTGATCAAAACTAGCACTTGTTGTTGGATAAAAATAATCGTCAATATGTATAGCGTCAACATCATAGTTAGTAACTATTTCTTTAACTCCATCACTAATTAATTTTCTAACTTCAGGATAAGCTGGATTTAACCAATAACGACCAGATGTTTGAACTATATATTTTCCTTTTTTAGATGAATCATTGTACCATTTTTTTATTGGATATTTGTTATTAGTGTTTTTTAATACACTTTCAGTTGGTCCACGCATTGGATTAATCCAAGCATGAAATGATAAACCAAGGTTATGAGCTTCTTTAACCATAACTTTTAGTTGGTCAAAAGTTGTAGATGTTCTATAACTTTTTGGAAAAAGTGAAGAGTTATAATATGCATCACTATGAGATCTTACATGAACATATACAGTGTTTCCGCCCATGTTTTTAAAATCTTTTAATGCTTTTGATATTTTTGCTCTATATGTTGATTCACTCATTCCATTCGCTTTGATTGGTTTATCAATATAAGAAATCCAAACACCTTTTTGGATAGAGTAATTTATTTTATTACCTTTTCCGACGTTTATAGGTTTTTTGTTTGGAGGTTTTTGAGTGGTGCTTTGATTTGAACTAGAAGAATCCTTACTTCCATTAGATGAATTTGAACTGGAAGAGTCTTTATTTCCATTAGATGAATTTGAACTAGAAGAATCTTTACTTTGATTAGATGAATTCGAGTTTAATGAATCTTTTCTAGAAGAATTTGAACCAGAAGACTCTGTTCTAGATGAATTTGAAGAACTTTCAGTTGATGAATCTTTTGTGCTGTTTGAAGTTGTTTCATCACTAGTTGTACTATTAATATTAGAAGAATCTGAATTTGTTGTTTCGTCTTGTGAGATATCAGTATTTACATCGTTAACAGGTAAATTAACATTACCTTTTTCCAAGTCATTATTTCCTGTAGTTTTGCCTTCTGTACATCCAGATAAAAGACTAACGATTAAAACTATCGATATAATTATACTATACTTTTTCATACAAACCTCTTTTCTTTAATATTAATGACTATAATTTTAACACTACTAGAGTTTAAAAACAATAGTATTTTCTTTATACTTTGTAACACTTAAGTATATTCGTAACATAATTTAATTATTATTGCTATATTTTTAATTATACTACTCATTTATTTAAATATATTATAAATGAATAATTTGCATATAGGTGTTTATATTACCATAAAAACGTTGCTATATGTGTTTTTATAGTCAATTTCAAAAGATGAATATTATATTAAAATGGAAATATAAATGTTTATATTTTAAATTAATTTAGTTACATGGAAATATTTTTATATAACCTAAATTTGCTTGTTGAAATTATTCGTATTTTGTATTATAATTAATTAGTTAAATATGTGGAGGTGCAGATATGTTTAAGATTTTAAATAAACGTGAATTAAATGATCAAGTAACATTAATGGAGATTGAAGCTCCTTTTATTGCTAAAAAAGCTCAAGCTGGTCAATTTATTATTTTTAGAATTGATGAAAAAGGTGAAAGAATTCCTTTAACAATTGCTGATTTTGATAGAGAAGCTGGAACTGTTACTATTATATATCAAAAAATAGGTAAGTCTACTATACAACTTGCTGAGCTTAATGCTGGTGATAGTATTTTAGATTTTGTTGGACCACTTGGTGTTGCAACTCATTTTGAAGATGATGTTAAAAAAGTTGCTGTAATTGGTGGCGGAGTTGGATGTGCTATTGCTTATCCACAAGCTAAAATGCTTTTTAATAAAGGTGTTGAAGTTGACGTTATTGCAGGTTTTAGAAATAAAGATATTGTTATTCTTGAAGATGAAATGAAAGATGTTTCAACAAATTTGTATATTACAACTGATGATGGTAGTTATGGAACTAAAGGTTTTGTAACTAATAAATTGCAAGAACTTATTGATGCTGGAAATAAATATGATGCAGTTGTTGCAATTGGTCCAGTTCCAATGATGAAATTTATTTGTGATGTAACTAGACCTTATGGTATTAAAACTATTGTTTCTTTGAATCCAATTATGGTTGATGGTACTGGAATGTGCGGAGGTTGCAGAGTTACTGTTGGTGGAAAAACAAAATATGCTTGTGTTGATGGTCCAGATTTTGATGGACATTTAGTTGACTTTGATGAACTTATGAATAGAAATTCTTCTTACAAAGAGGAAGAAGGCCATGTGTGTAGATTAACAGGGAGGAAACATAATCATGCCTAATATGTCTTTAGAAAAGGTTGCTATGCCTGAACAAGATCCAAAAGTAAGAGCAAAAAACTTTGAAGAAGTTTCAACAGGTTATACTGAAGAAATGGCTATTGAAGAAGCAAAAAGATGTTTGAATTGTAAACATAAGCCATGCGTTGCAGGATGTCCTGTTAATGTAAAAATTCCTGAATTTATTAGTGAAGTTGCAAAAGGTGAATTTGCTAAAGCTTATGAGATTATTAAATCAACAAACTTTTTACCTGCTGTTTGTGGTAGAGTATGTCCTCAAGAATCACAATGTGAAAGCAAATGTGTAAGAGGAATTAAAGGTGAGCCTGTTGCAATTGGTAGACTTGAGAGATTTGTTGCTGATTATATGATTGCTCATCCTGAAAAAGAATATAAAAAACCTGAATGTAATGGAATTAAAGTTGCTGTTGTTGGTGCTGGACCAGCTAGTCTTACTTGTGCTAATGATCTTGCTAAAAATGGTTTTGATGTTACAGTTTTTGAAGCTTTCCATACTGCTGGTGGAGTTTTGATGTACGGTATTCCTGAGTTTAGATTGCCAAAAGCAATTGTTCAAAAAGAAATTGAAGGCCTTAAAAAAATGGGCGTTAAAATTATGACTAATATGGTTATTGGTAAAGTTTTATCTATAGATGAACTTTATGAAATGGGATATAAAGCTGTTTTTGTTGGCTCTGGTGCTGGTCTTCCAAGATTTATGGGAATCGAAGGAGAAGCTTATGTTGGAGTATATTCAGCTAATGAATATCTAACAAGAATAAATTTGATGAAAGCTTATCTTGATGGTTATGATACACCTATTAGAAAATCTCGTGCTGTTGCTGTTGTAGGTGGAGGAAATGTTGCTATGGATGCTGCTAGAAGTGCTTTAAGACTTGGTGCAGAACATGTTTACATAGTATATAGACGTTCAGAAGAAGAAATGCCTGCTAGACTTGAGGAAGTTCATCATGCAAAAGAAGAAGGTATTGAATTCTTGTTCCTTAATAATCCTGTTAGAGTTGTTGGAAATGAAAAAGGTCAAGCTTGTGGTCTTGAATGTATTAAAATGGAATTAGGTGAACCTGATTCAACAGGAAGACGTTCTCCTAAAGCTATTGAAGGTTCAAATTATATTCTTGATGTTGACACAGTTATTATGTCAATTGGTACATCTCCAAATCCTTTAATTAGAACAACTACACCTGGAATTGAAGCAAATAAATGGGGCTGTTTGGTTGTTAATGAAGATATGATGACAACAAGAGATGGCGTTTATGCTGGTGGTGACGCTGTTACTGGTGCTGCTACAGTTATTTTAGCTATGGGTGCAGGCAAAAAAGCTGCTGAATCTATAACAGAATATTTGCTTAAAAAATAATTAGTTATTTTGAATTCTAAATTGCATATAAATGTTAATTTTTAAAAAGGTATTGATATTTTTTCTTATAATGGTATAATAATAGTATTATTATATTTTGGAGGTCAAAATGTTAAATTCAATAATTATGCCATTAACAACTAGTGGTAATGCTGGTAACCAAACTGGTGCTATGGGAATGCTTACTATGTTTATACCATTAATTGGAATAGTAGCGCTTATGTATTTTATGATGATTCGCCCTCAGAAGAAAAAAGAAAAAAAAGATGCCGAAATGAGAAATAACATTCAAATTGGTGATGAAGTAGTTACTGTTGGTGGTGTTGTTGGTATTGTATTTTCAATAAAAGATGATACTATTGTTATTGAAACAGGTAGCGATAGAAGTAAGATTCGTATTAAAAAAATTGCTATCGCAACTAACCAAACAATTCACGAAGAAGAAGCAAAATAGCATAAATAATATTTTCTCTGAATAAAAATATTATAGTATATTTTTGGAGGGGAAAATGTGAGTAAAAAATTATTTATCAAGTTAAAACAATCAAAACTTTATTGTTCGCTTGGTTCATCATTTTTGGGAATATTAATTATATTAGTATGTTTGTTGATATTTTCTTTTGTGATGACTAAAATTGATATTCCTGAACAATTAGTTTCGGTGATGACTACTATTGCATTATGTTTCGGTTCTTATTGGGGTGGATATGTTGCTTCTAAAAATAGAGGCAAAAATGGAATTTTGATTGGTTCACTTACTGGATTAATAATTTTTGTTGTTATATTTATTGCTGGAGTTATTCTGGTTAAAAGTTCTATAACTTTAGGTTTTATTACTAAATTAATTATAACTGTTATTTGTGCTGCTATTGGCGGTATTATAGGAGTTAATTCAAAAATTAAAAGGTATTAAAAATTTATAAATATTATTCGGAGGACATTTATATGAAACACATTAAAACAATTAATAAGGCTAATTTAAAGAAAACAGTTGCAAAAGGTGGATGTGGAAATTGTCAAGCTTCTTGTCAATCAGCTTGCAAAACATCTTGTACAGTTGCTAACCAAAAATGTGAAAGACAATCATAATTACTTAAAGGGACTGTAAAGTCCCTTTCAACTTGTAAAAAATAAACTTTTTGCATAAATTATTAAAAGAGGCTAGGGAGTCTCTTTAATTTTGTAGAATTTTAAATGGAGTATAAAAAATGATATATAAATATAAATTAAACGGTTTTAATATAGTTCTTGATGTGAATAGTGGTGGAGTTCACATTGTTGATGACCTTACATATGATTTGCTAGATAACGTTTTTCCACCATTTTCAAAAGAATGTCCTAGTGAAGTTATTAAAAAATTATCAAAAATTTATTTTGTGGACGAAATTAAACAAAGCTATAGTGAAATAGTTGAGCTATGTGATGAAGGAATACTTTTTTCAGAAGATCAATATGAAGAAATTGCAAAACAATATGTTCCTGCACCAGTAAAAGCTATGTGTTTACATATCGCTCATGATTGTAATTTAAGATGTAAGTATTGTTTTGCTTCAACAGGTGATTTTGGCGAAGGTAGAAAATTAATGCCATTTGAAGTAGGAAAAAAAGCAATTGATTTTCTGCTTGAAAATTCAGGAGATAGAAAAAATTTAGAGCTTGATTTCTTTGGTGGAGAACCATTGATGAATTGGGATGTAGTAAAAGATATTGTAATTTATGCTAGAAGTCGTGAAAAAGAATATGGTAAAACATTTAGATTTACAATTACTACTAATGGTATGCTTTTAGATGATGAAAAAATTGATTTTATAAATAAAGAAATGTTTAATGTTGTTTTATCTCTTGATGGAAGAAAAGAAGTAAACGACAGAATGAGAGTTAGAGTTAATGGAGCTGGATCTTATGATAAGATCGTTCCTTATTATCAAAAACTTGTTAAACAACGTGGTCAAAAAGATTATTATGTTCGTGGAACATTTACTAAACATAATTTGGATTTTTCAGAAGATGTTATGCATATGTATGATCTTGGATTTGAACAAGTTTCTGTTGAGCCAGTTATAGGTAGTGCTGATGAGCCTTATGCTATTACAGAAGCTGAATTACCTGAGATTTTCTCTGAATATGAGAATTTGGCTAAAAAATTGATGGAAGTTAATGCAGAAAAATTGAAATGTAATTTCTTCCACTTTATGATTGATTTGGATCAAGGACCTTGTGCTATAAAACGTTTACGTGGTTGTAGTTGTGGTAATGAATATGTAGCAGTTACTCCTGAAGGTGATATATATCCATGTCATCAGTTTGTTGGTAAAGAAGAAATGAAGATGGGTAATCTTTATGAAAATACTTTTGATACAGAAATAAAGAATT
The DNA here is from genome assembly GCA_965226565.1 of Oscillospiraceae bacterium. Taxonomy (GTDB): domain Bacteria; phylum Bacillota; class Clostridia; order Oscillospirales; family Ruminococcaceae; genus SZUA-444. Next base: position 278,254 of record CBDDDI010000005.1, on the reverse strand, counting down.
ATTTTGCTGCTACACATATTTATAGTAAATCTGAATGTAAAAATTGTTGGGCAAAATTTTATTGCAGCGGTGGATGTAATGCAAACAATTATAATTATGAGGGAGACGTTAGAAAAACTCATAAGATTGCATGTGAACTTCAAAAGAAACGTATTGAGTGTGCAATAATGATAAAAGCAAGTAAAATGTTGGAATCAATGTAATATTAGAACATAAAAAGTCATGACATAGAGATATGTCGTGGCTTTTTTGTATATTATAGTCATTTTAGTGTATTTTGTGCAATCAAAATTAGATATATATACACAATGTTAGATTTTTTTTGTATATATCACCAATGTAACTTAAAAGGTAACCTGATGGTTGTATAATGTAGATTATTAAAGAACATATAGTCAAAAATTTTAAAGGAGAGTAAATATGAAAAAAGTCTTAAGCGTTGTGTTATCTACGTTAATGATGATTTCAATTTTGCCATTTAAAGCATTTGCAGATTCAGGTAACAAAGATCTCAAAAAAAATGCGACAAAAGTTGAGAATGACGAATGGGAAATTAAATTAAGTGTTGATGGCAGAAATATTGATTATGCAAAACCTGGTGATAAAAAACCAAATGATGTTGATTTAGTTATTTTATATGATCAATCAAATAGTATGTTTAGTTGGGGCAAAATGAACACACTAAAATATATCACTAAGAAATTTATTGATGATTTAGCAACAAATGATTATGTTGAAGATGTTGGATTGGTTACATTTGGTACAAAATCATATATTAAATCAGATTTAAAAGATGTTGAATCAAATAAAGATCAATTGAAAAAAACAATTGATGGTATTCAAAAAGAAAGTTCTTCTACTCCAAGTTGGGATTGGAGTGGTCTTGCACTTGGTGGTACAAATATGCAACAAGGTCTTATAAAAGCTCAAGAAATGCTTTCAAAATCAACAGCTAATCATAAAATGGTTGTTGTATTTTCTGATGGAAAAGTAACATTTGCTGGCGGACCTTCTTTGTGGAATTTAGTAGGTAGTGGTAAATACACAACTCCATTAGTTAGTTATATGACTAAATCTGCTGCTAATAATTTAAAAAGTATGAGTGTTGAAGGCGAAAAAGTAAAAATAGTTCCAGTATCATTTTTTAATGGAGGATCTTCACATATTGATTTCTTAAAAGATATTGGTAGTGATAACATGTGTTACAATGTTAATTCAACTAATTTTTACATACAAGATATTTTAGGCGATGTTTATGGTGACGATATTATTGTAAGCAAAGCAAAATATCAAAATGCTAAAGTTATTGATCCAATGGGTAAAGATTTTGAATTGCTTAAAAACACAGTTAAAGTTTCTCAAGGTAAAACAACTATAGCTAGTGATGGAACAATTACTTGGGAGATTGGTAGTCTTGGTAAAGATCAAAAAGCAACACTTACTTATAGAGTTAAATTAAAAGAAATTGTTGCTGGTGGACAAAAAAATATTGCTACAAATGGTAAAACAACAATTGAATATGAAAACGAAGAAGAAGGCGAAAAGGAAGATGAATTTGAAGTTCCTGTCGTTTCATATAAAACAGGTGATCTTGTTGTAAAATATAATGGAGTTCCTAATGCTCCACAAGATCAAGAATTTGACCATAAAGTAGTTAAAAATAATAAATTTACTTTTAAAGGACCTAAAGATTTTGAAAGTCATATTCTTTCAAGTGTTACCGTAGATGGTGAAAAAGTTGATATGAATAATGCTTTTGAAAAAGTTGGTAGTAAATATGCTATTGATGTAAAAGAAGGTAAAACAGAAATTGTTTATAATTATGATGCTATAAAATATAATGTTGAATTTATAGTTGATGGTAAAGTAATTGATACTCAAGAAGTTGAACATGGTAAAGATGCAATAGAACCAGCAAAAGATACTTATGAAGAAGAAGGTAAAAATTATTCTAAATGGGATAAAGACTTTACAAATGTAACTTCTGATTTGAAAGTTAATAAAACATCATCAATTAAGAAATACACAGTAACATTCGTAGATTATGATGATACAGAATTAGGAAAAGATACTGTAAAACATGGTGAAGCAGCAAAAGCGCCAAAAGATCCAACAAGAGAAGGATATGACTTTAAAGGTTGGGACAAAGAATTCACAAATGTAACAAGTGATATGACAGTAAAAGCACAATATGAGACATCATCATATACAGTAACATTCGTAGATTATGATGATAAAGAATTAGGAAAAGATACTGTAAAACATGGTGAAGCAGCAAAAGCGCCAAAAAATCCAACAAGAGAAGGATATGACTTCAAATGTTGGGATAAAGAATTTACAAATGTAACAAGTGATCTTGTAGTAAAAGCACAATATGAAACATCATCATATACAGTAACATTCGTAGATTATAATGATAAAGAATTAGGAAAAGATACAGTAAAACATGGCGAAGCAGCAAAAGCGCCAGAAAATCCAACAAGAGAAGGATATGACTTCAAAGGTTGGGATAAAGAATTCACAAATGTAACAAGTGATCTTACAGTAAAAGCACAATATGAAACATCATCATATACAGTAACATTCGTAGATTATGATGATACAGAATTAGGAAAAGATACTGTAAAACATGGTGAAGCAGCAAAAGCGCCAAAAGATCCAACAAGAGAAGGATATGACTTCAAAGGTTGGGATAAAGAATTCACAAATGTAACAAGTGATATGACAGTAAAAGCACAATATGAAACATCATCATATACAGTAACATTTGTAGATTATGATGATAAAGAATTAGGAAAAGATACTGTAAAACATGGTGAAGCAGCAAAAGCACCAAAAGATCCAACAAGAGAAGGATATGACTTTACAGGTTGGGACAAAGAATTCACAAATGTAACAAGTGATCTTACAGTAAAAGCACAATATGAAACATCATCATATACAGTAACATTCGTAGATTATGATGATACAGAATTAGGAAAAGATACTGTAAAACATGGTGAAGCAGCAAAAGCGCCAAAAGATCCAACAAGAGAAGGATATGATTTCACAGGTTGGGACAAAGAATTCACAAATGTAACAAGTGATATGACAGTAAAAGCACAATATGAAACATCATCATATACAGTAACATTTGTAGATTATGATGATAAAGAATTAGGAAAAGATACTGTAAAACATGGTGAAGCAGCAAAAGCGCCAAAAGATCCAACAAGAGAAGGATATGATTTCACAGGTTGGGATAAAGAATTCACAAATGTAACAAGTGATCTTACAGTAAAAGCACAATATGAAACATCATCATATACAGTAACATTTGTAGATTATGATGATAAAGAATTAGGAAAAGATACTGTAAAACATGGTGAAGCAGCAAAAGCGCCAAAAGATCCAACAAGAGAAGGATATGATTTCACAGGTTGGGATAAAGAATTCACAAATGTAACAAGTGATCTTACAGTAAAAGCACAATATAAAACATCATCATACACAGTTAAATTTATTGCAAATGGTAATGAAATTAAAAATGAAACTGTTAAATATGGTAAAGATGTAACTGTTCCTGATTTTCCTAATACTCCTGGTATAACATATACAGGTTGGGATATTGATAATGATAATTACAGCATAAAAGATGGTAAAATTGAAAATATTAAACACAATCTTGTTGTAATAGCTGAAAACGAACAAAATAAGTATACTGTAGTATATCAATATATGGATACGGATGATAATGATAAAATCATTGATGGTAAAATAATTAAAGATTTATTATATGGAGATAAAACTCCAACTGCTCCAAAAGGATTACCTGATGGATATACTGTAGGATATGAGTTTGATAATAAAAATGCTCCATTTGGAGAAATTGCTGATAAAGTTACTAAAAATAAAGTATATACAGCTAAAATTAAGAAAATAGAATATAATGTAACATTTGTAGATGATGATAAAGATCAAACTGTATTAGGAACAGACAAGGTTAAACATGGTGGAAAAGCAACGCCTCCAACTGTTGAAAATAAAGTTGTAGATGGTAAAAAATTTGAATTCTCAAAATGGGACAAAGAATTCTCAAATGTAACAAGTGATATGATTGTTACAGCACAATATAAAGAAATAGTTAAAATCATTGAACCAACTCCACTTACTCCACCAACAAATTATTACAAAGTAACATTTGTGGATTATGATGGTAAGACTGTGTTAGGAACAGATACTGTTAAAAAAGGTGAAGCAGCAAAAGCACCAAAAGATCCAACAAGAGAAGGATATGATTTCACAGGTTGGGATAAAGACTTCTCAAAAGTAACAGACAATATGACTGTTCAAGCACAATATAAAATCAAAGAATATACAGTAATATTTGAAGATGATGATGGAACAAAATTGGGAGAAGATACTGTTGAACATGGTGGAACAGCAGTAGCTCCAGGTACTCCATCAAAAGATGGACATGAATTTTCTGGTTGGGATAAAGACATTACTAATGTAACAGATAATATGACTGTTCAAGCAACATATAATGAAGCTGGTACAGTAGATATAATTGATGATGAAATTGCAACAACTAATCCTGGAACAGATGATAATGTAATATTCTTAGTTAGTATATTAGGTATTATGATTGTATTATTTGCAGTCTCAAAAAAAGTAATTAAAATTGCGAAATAGTATTTAATTTTTTATAAAGTTCTGTGTCTTTTGGCATAGAACTTTATTTTTATATTGTAATATAGAAATTTTTTTTAATTAATGGTATAATTTTATGGTGTGAGTGTTAAAAAATATATAATATAAAACTCACAAAATTGGAAGGAGCCTTTAATGAAAATTTATTTCAGATTATTTTTTACTTTTGCAAAAGTAGGTGTGATGATGTTTGGTGGAGGTTATGCTATGCTGCCAATTTTGCAAAGAGAAATAGTTGTTAAGAAAAATTGGGCTACAAATGAAGAAATAACTGATTATTTTGCAATTGGTCAGTGTACACCAGGTGTTATTGCTGTTAATACAGCAACTTTTATAGGACAAAGACAAAAAGGTACTTTAGGTGGAATAATATCTACACTTGGTTTGATCTTTCCTTGTTTAATTATAATAACTACACTTGCTGGAGCTATTACAAATTTTTCTGATGTTATATGGATACAAAAAGCTTTTAAAGGAATAAGAGTATGTGTGTTTGTTCTTATTTTAAATGCAGTTTTAAGGCTTCTTAAAAGCAGTGCAGTTGATAAAAAAACATTTATTATATTTATAGCAGTAACATTAATGTCTTATTTTATTAGTGTTTCTCCAATTATATTTGTTGTTATTGCAGCTATAATTGGAATAATTATAAAACAATTGGAGGCTAAGACAAAATGATATTGTTAAAATTATTTTTGGAGTTTTCTAAAATAGGATTATTTTCTGTAGGTGGAGGTTTAGCAACAATTCCTTTTTTACAAAGAATGTCTGAAAAAACAAATTGGTTTACTAGAGCTCAGTTAGCAGATATGATAGCAGTTTCTGAATCTACTCCTGGACCAATTGGTGTTAACATGGCAACATATGTAGGATACACAGTTGATGGCGTATTAGGATCAATTGTTGCAACAATTGGACTTGTAACTCCACCGGTTATTATAGTTTTAATTGTTGGAAAAATAATTAATTCATATAAGAATAATGAAATTGTGCAATCTGCTTTTTATGGAATAAGGCCTGCTTCAACAGGCTTGATTGCTTCTGCTGCAATTGGAATAGCAGTTATGACATTATTTAACGAAACTTTATATAAACAAACAGGTAATTTTATAGATTTATTTAATTTCAAATCTATAATTTTTGCAGTAGTTTTATTTATTTTCACGAGATATATAAAATTTACAAAAAATCTTCATCCAATTATTTTTATTGGAATATCAGCAGTAATTGGAATACTTTTGATGTAGATTTATCTTGATATTAATAATTCTTGTCATAACATGTACTATGCTCACATAAAATTTATTGTTAGTGATTGTCTGAAAATGAAATGTATGTTTATTTTCGTAATCAATTATGATAAAATAAGGAGTATAGCTATGAAATTTAAAAAAAATCGAGTTGCATTTTTATTAACATTGGTAATAGGTTATTTTGTGGTTTATTATGCATTACATGGAATTGAGGTATATGTTCCTGTAGACACTCCTAAAATATCTGATAATTTTGTTGTTGTTCTTGACGCTGGTCATGGTGGTTTAGATGGTGGCGCAGTTAGTGTAAGTGGTGCTCTTGAAAAAGATATTAATTTAAGTATTGTTTTAAAGTTAAGAGATATGCTTAATAGTTTTGGATATAATGTGGTTTTAACAAGAGATAAAGATATTTCAATACATGATAAAGGTGTAAAAGGTGCTGGTAAACAAAAACGTTCAGATATGGATAATAGGCTTGCTATTTTTAATAAATATAGCAACGCAGTGGCTTTGTCAATTCATCAGAATCAGTTTACTCAGTCACAATATAATGGAGCTCAAATGTTTTATACTGCAACAAATGATATGAGTGAAAAACTTGCAACAACAATGCAAAAACAATTTGTTGAATATATTCAGCCTAAGAATAAAAGAGAGACTAAGCTTGTTGGTGAAGAATTGTTTCTAATTAATTTTGCTAAGTGTCCATCATTAATAGTTGAATGTGGTTTTTTATCAAATCCTACAGAAGCTGCATTGCTTGAATCAGATGAATATCAAAGTAAAGTTGCATTCACAATTTTTACAGGATTAAATAAATTTATAAGTGAAAATATGTAAAGGTGGTAATAATGGCAGGAAAGTCAAAAACAGTTTATGTGTGTAATCAATGTGGATTTGAAAGCGCTAAATGGAATGGAAAATGTCAATCTTGTGGAGCTTGGAATAGTTTTGAAGAAGAAAAACAAGTTTCAACTTCAATAAAATCTGTTTTATCTAAAAATGAAGTTAATTATAAAAGTGATATATCATCTTTGTTTGATATTGATACTAGTGTTGATGATTGCAGATATTCTACTGGTGTAAATGAACTTGATAGAGTTCTTGGCGGAGGTTTAGTAAAAGGAAGCCTTGTACTTTTAGGTGGAGAACCTGGTATAGGAAAATCAACTCTTTTATTGCAAATATGTGATTTCTTTGGTAAAAAATATAAGGTTTTATATGTATCAGGAGAAGAATCAGCAAGACAAATTAAAATTAGAGCAAATAGACTTGGAGTAAAAACAGAAAATCTGTACATACTTACTCAAACAGATGCTCAAGGCATTTCTTCAACAGTTGTAGAAACTAAACCTGATATTGTTATTATTGATTCAATACAAACAATGTCAATTTCTGAAATATCTTCAAGTCCAGGAAGTGTGACACAAGTTCGTGAATGTACAAATTTGTTTATGCATACTTCAAAAACAACTGAAATACCATTTTTTATTGTTGGTCATGTTAATAAAGACGGTGCAATAGCTGGTCCTAAAGTTATGGAACACATTGTTGATGCTGTTTTGTATTTTGAAGGTCAACGTAATTTGAGCTATAGAATATTAAGAGCAGTTAAGAATCGTTTTGGTTCTACTAATGAAATTGGTGTTTTTGAAATGCGAGATAGTGGATTACATGAAGTTGAAAATCCTTCGTTAATGTTATTATCAGGTCGTCCAAAAGATGTTTCTGGAAGCTGTGTTGCATGTATAATGGAAGGTACACGTCCTATTCTTGCTGAAGTTCAAGCGCTTGTTACAAAAAGTGGATTTACAGCTCCAAGAAGAACTTGTACTGGATTTGATTATAATAGAATGGCAATTATTATTGCTGTTTTGGAAAAAAGATTAGGTCTTATTTTTTCTAATTTGGATGTTTATATAAATATAGTTGGTGGAATTAAACTTGATGAACCTGCTGCTGATTTGTCAATTGCACTTTCTCTTTATTCAGGTTTAACTGATAAAATTATAAATGAAAAGTTAATTGCTTTTGGAGAAATTGGACTTGGTGGAGAAATTAGAAATATTTCTCATGTTAATCAAAGATTGTTAGAAGCTCAAAGACTTGGATTTGAAAAATGTATTATACCTGTTCAAGCTTTAAAATCAATAGATAAATCAAAATATAAAATAGAAATAATAGGTATTGAAAACATTAAAGATGCGATAAAATTAATTTAAATAATATTTTTTTAAAAACACTCTATATAAATGATAATTTATAGAATAATTTTGTGTCACAATTGACACACTATAAATGTATTTGTTATAAGGAGTGTTTCGTTTTGAAAAAACAAAGTTTTATTTTAATAGGAATCGTATCTGTGTTTGTTTTAGGTGGATATTTAACTCCTAAATTATTTTTAAATAGAGTTCAAAAAGCACATGTTACGAAGGCTAAAATGATTAATTATTCTTACTATGTAAGTGCGACAGGTGAGATAAGTCAGAAAAACAAAAAATATATAAAAAGCGAATATCCTGTTATTATTTCTGAAGTTCTTGTTAAAAAAGGACAAACTGTGAAAAAAGGACAAATGGTAGCTAAAGTTGATAAAAGACTTACTGCGGAAGCTTTAACAAAATCAGCACCATATCCAGAAGTAGCTGGAGTAAGTTTAACTGATATGACAGCTTCGTATTCAAAAATGTTAAAGACTATACCTGAAAAAGTTGTGTCAAATATTGATGGAGTTGTTGAAGGTGTTAATATTGGTGATGGAGAATATGTTGATAAAGATGGAATAATTGCTACTATGTCAAGTGCAGGTGATTTATATGTTTCTGCTAATGTAAATCAAAATAAAATTTCAGAAATTAAATTAGATCAGCTTGTGGAGATTTCTGGACCATGGCAAGGTGATAATGTTTACTTTGGACATATAAAATCTATTAATTCATCTGCTACTAAAGAGTATGTTGGAACAAATAAACAAACTGTTGTTGGAATAGAAATAAGTATCGAAAATGCTGATAAAACTATTAAACCTGGATATTCTGCAAATGCAAAAATTATTACAAAACCATCAAGAGAATTGCTTCTAGCACCATTTGAAGCAATAGGTCAAGATAATGATGGAAATCAATTTGTATATGTATTTAAAGATGGATATGCTAAGAAAAAAGTTATAGAAACTGGTGTTGAATTATATGATGGAGCAGAAATCGTATCAGGTATTAGTAAAGATGACATTATACTTTATCCATGTGATAACATAAAAAAAGACAATGCTCTTGTAAGAATAGTTGATAAGGAGTAAAATTATGTTTGACTGTATAAAAAACGGAATGAGAGCTATTTTTAGAAATAGACTTCGTTCAGTTCTTACAATTAGTGGTATATTTATAGGTGTCTCGTCAGTTGTTATAATATCTTCTATTGGACAAATTGGACAGTCAACAATTGATGATGAGCTAGTTAAAATGGGAATGGATAGTGTTGTCATTAGTGGTCAAAAAAGTAATTCACATGGGCTTTCTCAAAATGATATTGATTCTGTAAAACAAATTTCAACTGTTTCAAATGCAATGCCATTGATGCATAAAATGTCTTGTACAGAAATTTTGCAGCAAAAATCAGAGTGTATGTTATGGGGCGTGAATGAAGATGCGGATAATGTAATTGAACTACATCCTATATATGGTAGATTAATAAACAGAGGTGATGTTGCATCATCTTCAAGAGTTTGCTTAATTGATGAAGAAATAGCACGTAAAAGATATAAGAGGTCAAATATTATTGGTAAAACTATTTCAGTGAAAGTAGGAAATTCATTTCATGATTTTGAAGTTGTTGGAATAGTGCAAAATGGAGTTAATGTTCTTCAAAATATGCTTGGAGAAATAATTCCAGAGTTTGTGTATATACCTCATACTACGATGTCGGAGCTTTCTAATCAAGCTTTTTTTGATCAGATTGCAGTGAAAGTTAATTCTGTTCAAAATAGTGAAGGGATTTCTGATGATTTAACAAGAGCTATTAATGCTCAAAGACTTAGTGAAGTGGAATTAAGAGTTGAGAATTTATTAAAACAAAAAAATCAGCTTAATCAAATTGTTGATATAATAACTATTGTTTTGTCTGTAATAGCAGGTATATCGTTAATTGTTTCTGGACTTTCAATAATGACTGTAATGCTTGTATCTGTAAATGAAAGAACAAGAGAAATAGGAATTAAAAAATCAATAGGAGCAAGAAACATGGATATAATGAAAGAGTTTATAATAGAATCCATTTTAATTACATTGTTTGGTGGAGTTTTAGGTACAGTTGCAGGAATTAGTATTGCTGCTGCTGGATGTATAATTTTTAGTTTTAATTTTACTATAAACTTAGCATTTGTATTGCAAATATTATTAATATCAATGGGAATAGGATTAATTTTTGGTGTTTATCCTGCGTATAGAGCATCAAAATTGAAACCTGTTGATGCACTAAGATATGAATAAATAAATTAAGTATTAATTTAGATTTTAAAAACTCCTTCGAATATATCGAAGGAGTTTTTTGTTACGATGAAACGCACCGGTTATTTAATTAACAACAACCGCCGCCACAGCCGCCGCCGCACCAGCCTGTGCAACAACAGATAACCAATATTACTATGATGATCCACCAACAGCATCCACAACCGTTCACTCAAAGCACTCCTTTATAATAATGTAGTTTAAAACTCAACTTTTAGAAATATTATTACATTTCTTAGTTTTGTTTTATATTACAGTTTATGGAGAAAGTGAAAATGTGTTACATTTTTGAAGTTGTCATACTTATAAATTTTTATTTTAGAATATTTTGGTAAAAATGATTATATTTTAAAAATTCGTCAAAATTAAAATTGTCTAGGCATATTATAATAATAACGACGTATTTTTAAGTATAGCAAAAAATAAGTCTGAAAGGTTTTGTTATGAAAGATTTTAATACTGATAAGTTAACAACAAAGGCAAGAGTAGCATTAAATTCAGCTTTTAATTTGGCTGGAGAAATGGGCCATACTTATGTTGGAAGTGAGCATTTATTATTAGGATTATTAAATGAAGGAACATCAACTGCGTATACTATACTTAATAAAAATGGTGTTTTTGAAAATGATGTGTATGTGAAAATGTTAGAGCTTATAGGAAAAGGCAATCCTTGTAATTTAACAATTGATGCACTTACACCAACTGCAGAAAAAGTCTTATCTAATTCAAGTGAAATTTCAGATAGTTTTGGATGTGAATTTATTGGAAGCGAACATATTTTAATGGCTTTAATGAAGGAGACATCATCATGTTGTCTTAGTATCTTAAGAGAGCTTGAAGTTAGTGTAACAAAAATTTATAATGAATGTGCTTGTTTGCAAGCTATATCTATTAACACACTTACATCAAATCACAAAAATGTTAAATTGCCTAATCTAGATAAGTTTGGAAAAGAGCTTACAACAAAATCAAGATGTTTGAATTTTGATCCTTTAATTGCTAGAGATAAGGAAATTCAAAGAATTATTCAAATATTATCAAGAAGAACTAAAAATAATCCATGTCTTATTGGTGAAGCTGGAGTAGGAAAGACAGCTATTGTTGAAGGCTTGGCACAGCTTATTATGAATGGAGAAGTTCCAGAAAATTTATTGTCAAAAAGAATTTTTATGCTTGATATAAGCATGTTATTAGCTGGAGCAAAATATCGTGGAGATTTTGAAGAACGTATAAAGAATTGTATTGATGAAGTATGTGAAAATGTTAATATTATATTGTTTATTGATGAGGTTCATACAATTGTTGGAGCTGGAGCTGCTGAAGGTGCTATTGATGCTGCAAATATTATAAAACCTCAACTTGCAAGAGGCGAGCTTCAAATAATAGGTGCTACAACCTTTGATGAATATAAAAAGAATATTGAAAAAGATAGTGCTTTGGAAAGACGTTTTCAACCTGTTAAAATTGATGAGCCAAGTGAAGAAGATACAATAAAAATTTTAAAAGGTATTGCTCCTAAATATGAAGAGCATCATAGTTTATTAATACCTTCAGATGCGATTTTGGCTGCAGTAAATATGTCTCAAAGATATTTAAATGATAGATTTTTACCAGATAAAGCTATAGATGTTATTGATGAAGCTTGTTCAAAAGTTAGACTTAAAATTGGTTTGAAATCTGATGATATTAATGATGATATAATGCTTTATAATGATTATTTAACAGGAAAAATTTCAAGAGAACAGTATTTGATTGAACAAGAAATTTTAGATAACAGAAAAGATTTGATTACAGATAAAATAACACCTAATGATATAGCTGAGGTTATATCTTTATGGACAGGAATACCTCTTGCTAGTCTTACTTTGGAAGAATCAAAAAAATGTTTGAATTTAGAAAAAGAGCTTTCTAAACAAGTAATTGGTCAAAATGATGCTATAAAAAGTATTTCAAGCTCTATAAGAAGAAGCAGAGTTGGTTTGAAAGATCCAGCAAGACCAATTGGTTCATTTATATTTTTAGGACCTACTGGAGTAGGTAAAACTGAGCTTTGTAAAGCTATTGCTAGATGTTTATTTTGTAATGAAAATAATATTGTAAGGCTTGATATGTCTGAATATATGGAGAAACACAGTGTTTCAAAATTAATAGGTTCACCTCCAGGATATGTTGGATATGAAGAAAGTGGTCAGTTAACTGAGAAAATTAGAAAAAATCCATATTCATTAGTTTTGTTTGATGAAATAGAAAAAGCACATCCGGATATTAATAATATTTTCTTGCAAATTTTAGAAGATGGTATGGTTACTGATTCTCAAGGAAGAAGAATTAATTTTAAAAATACTATAATAATTATGACTTCTAATCTTGGAGCTAAAAAAATAACTGATCAAAAAAGTATGGGATTTACTTTTGAAGAAAATAATGATCAGCATATAAAAAGTGAGATAAATAGTGAGCTGAAAAATCATTTTAAACCTGAATTTTTAAATAGAATAGATGAAATAATTATTTTTAATAGTTTGTCAAAAGAAAATGTTAAAGATATTGCGAGAAAAATGCTTAGTGAACTTGAAAAAAGAGTTAATGATATGAATATATCAATAACTTTTTCTGATGAAGTTATTGAAAAAATTTCTGAAGATGCTTATAGTAAATCTAGTGGTGCTAGGCCATTAAGAAGAGTTATTAGTAATCAAATTGAAGATTTGCTTTCAGAATTAATTTTAAAAGGTGAAATATTAAAAGATGATAAAGTTGAATTAAGAGTTTTAGATGGTCAATACAAGGTTAAAAAACTTATAGCAATATAATTCCCAAATTTATTTAAATTTTAGGGTTGACAAAAGTATACTGATGTGGTATACTTTTGTCATACTAAGAAAACGGGGGAATAAATTATGAAAAAATATGTATGTGCAATATGTGGTTATGTTCATGAAGGAGAAAGTGCTCCTGATGTATGTCCACAATGTAAAGCTCCTGCTAGTAAGTTTAGTGAGGCAGCTTCTGATGGTGTAACTTGGGCTGATGAACATAAAGTTGGAGTTGCTAAAGGATTAGACGAAGAAATTGTTGAAGGATTAAGACAAAACTTTACAGGTGAATGTACTGAAGTTGGAATGTATCTTGCTATGGCAAGAGTTGCTCATCGTGAAGGTTATCCTGAAGTTGGAATGTATTACGAAAAAGCAGCTTATGAAGAAGCAGAACATGCTGCTAAATTTGCTGAATTATTAGGCGAAGTTGTAACAGATTCTACTAAGAAAAATCTTGAAATGAGATATATGGCTGAAAATGGAGCTTGTGATGGTAAAAAACAATTGGCTTCTAAAGCGAAAGAATTAGGTTATGATGCTATTCATGATACAGTTCATGAAATGGCTAAAGATGAAGCAAGACATGGTTGTGCATTTTTAGGATTGCTAAAAAGATATTTTAAATAATGCTTAAATTTATACATAATCAAAACCTCCTAAGAGATTTTTCTTAGGAGGTTTTGATTATTAGGAGAATAAAATTTATGGAGTACCTTTTATAATTGTATTATCTTTAACAGTATATATACCAGAATCGTTGAAGAAATAATTGTCTTTGTTATTATTATCCCAAATTTTACTTCCATTATTAAAACAAGCAGTGATTGTTTTTGATGATCCTGTATCTATTGTGATACATTTATATCCAGCTTTGTCACTGTCTTTCATTTCAATACCAAAGTCATCAGTCCAGCCTTTATCAGATGTTTTATAGTAGATATTAGAAGTTTCCCAATTAGTTTTATAATAAATTGTTATAGTGTTTTTTGGTGATTCATAAGTAATACATTCTCGTTGTACATTAGGAACACCTTCAGTTATTGTACCATTTTTGATAGTATATGTTTCAGACCCAGACAATTCATAATTATTCTTTTTGTTATTATCCCAATTTACACCGTCATTAAAACAAGCAAGTAAATTTAAATTATCACCTATGTTAACAGTAGTTTCTTTATATTTTGGATAATGACTATTTGTCATTTCTACTCCATTTCCATAAGTCCAATTACCATTACCTGAGTTGTGATGAATATAGACTGTTGGCCAATTTGTATAATAATATACTTTAATTTTATTATCATTTTGAACTGTTAGTGTAGGTTTACCTGTGTCAATTTTTTCATTTGATATTGTGTATGTTCCTGGAGTTGATAAAATATAATTATTTTTATCGTTATTATCCCAATCAGTTCCGTTATTAAAACATACTGTGATTGATTGACCTTTATAAGCTTTAATATTTCTTACAACATATCCTTGAGTATTAGAAGTGTTCATTGTAACACCTGGAGTAGGTGACCATTGAGAATTGCCTAATTTATAATAAATGTTTGTATTAGACCATTTTGTTTTATAATAAATTTTATAAGTTTCAGTTGGTGATCCAACATAATCATTATTACATTTTAATGCTTTAGGAACTTCTAGATCTATAGGCATTAATACTTTTACTGATCTTGGAGGAATAGTTGCTGAAAGATTACCTGAAGCAACATGGAAAATAGATCTATCTTCTGTCCAGCTTGTATATTGTCCATTTTCAAGTGTTGTTTCTGTATTAAATGTTACAGAGTTATAAGATGTATTAACAATTACAGCACCTTTGTTGCCTCGTTCAATCATAAGTAGATTTTGATTATTATTAGGATTTCTTAAATATTCGCTAGCATCATTCATATAATTACTAAAGAAATTTACAGCAGAAACTTCATCATCTTTATAAAGATTGCTTCCTGGAACTCCAAGTTTGTTGTTTCCGTATTTGTTACCTGGACCACCATTCATTGGCCTATTAAAGAAAAGAGGAGTTCCGTTTTTTCTGCCAGCAACAATAGCCCAAGCTAATTTTACTTCTGAATCATCAAGCATATCGCAAGTATTATCATTCAAATAATTGTCATGTGATTCAACCCAAGTAACAAAATTAACATTATCTGAATTTTTAATACCATTATAATTCATAATATAATTACAGCTTACATTATTTTTTTCAATACTATTTCTAATTTGTTCTCCGTAATGACTTGCTGTTGCAGCTCCAATAGCTGTTATATAATCATTAATTCTTTCGTTGCCATCTTGAAGAACTTCACCATAGTTAAATATATTATTTGCATTATGTATTTCTGTTGTGACTCTTTCCCAGAAATTATTGGTTATCCAGTTTGGTCTAGTATCATTAGGTAATCCAATATGTTTTGCAGTATCATATCTAAATCCATCAACACCAGCATCAATACATTCATTTAGATATTTTATAAAGTAATTTTGAAAATCAGGATTTTCTGTATCAACATCAGGAAGATTGCCCATAGAATATCTGGTTACTTGAGTTCTATCTGACCAATCTTTAACAGGAATAAGTCCTGTTTCATGATAAAGCCTATTATTTGCTGCATCAATAAGATCTTGTGATACAGCAGATAAATTTGATGCTGTATGATTTGGTATTACATCTACAATAATTTTAACTCCATATTTATCAGCTTCGTCACACATACTAATAAGGTCTTCTTTTGAACCTAGCTGGTAATTACCAATTTTCCAATCAGTAGGTTGATAATGCCACCACCATTTGCCTTGTGAACCATCTTCTTTTCCTCCACACCATACTAAAGGAGTGTCAGAACCATCACAAGCGTTAATAGGAGATGTTTGAATGCTTGTATATCCAGCATCAGCAATAGATTTCATATTGTCTTTTATTGATTTTAAAGACCAACCAAAAGCATGGAAAATTACGCCATCTTCAACGTTTTTTGATAAGCCAATGTTTGTGGTGACTATTTTTTCTTTTTTTGTGGCCAGTGCTTGTTTTGAATCTAATTTAAATGTGAAAAATAATGTTGTTAATAGTGCAATAACTGCTAAAAAACAAATAATGCGTATTTTGCTTTTGCTCATTTATATCCCAGCTTTCTTGTTACGTATGTTGTTAAATGTTATTAAAATTCATAGTTGTATTGCTACAATTAAATTATAAAATCTTTAAACAAATTTGTCAATATATTTAAGAATTAAAAAAATTTTTATATATAACATACAAGATGTATGGTTTTTAATATATAAATCAACTAATTATTTTGTGCAATTTTCTATGCTGGTGATAGAGAATTTAAATATTCTATCACTATAAGAATTATTTATATAAAATAAGCATTTTGAGCTATAAAAGCATATATAACAAAGCATTTTTGTTAATGTTTTATATATTGTATCAAGTAAAAAATAAATAATTTAGTATATAAATACATTGAATTAAAGTATATTATATTAATTAAGTAATTTTTTTATTAATTTTAAGATATTAGCTGATTTAATAAATATATATTTTAAATTTATAATAAAAAAACAGTTTGAAATAATAATAATTATCTCAAACTGTTAATACTAAATATAATAAGAAAAAAGTTAAAAATTATCGTTATCACTTATGAATTCATTAGTAGAAACTCTGTTATCTTTTCTTTGTTGTTCAATCATATTTGAAAGCATTTCTTTGGTTTCTTCGCTATTTTTAATGTTTTTAATATCAAATGCAGGTGTTGAACGATCTGATGAAATACAATTAATTGTTCCAATTTTAAAAATTTTTTGTCCAAGTGTCCTATTTAAAGTTATATCCATAATTCTATATAATCTAATTTCTTCTTCTTTTGTTGTTAGAAAACCTGTTTTTATTATTAACTTTTCTTTTGTTAAAAAGTACTTTGTAAATGATAAAGGTAATCCAAAAAGAGTTCTTTTTGTATCTTGCCAAACTATTTCTGCCATACTATAATATCTCCTATCTTTTTTAGGTTATTATATCATTATAATAAAAAATGTCAAACTATATGAAAAATTGGTATATAATATAAAATTATAATAGTTGCTTGATAATAGGTGTTTATAGTGATATAATTTAGGTCGTGTAGCAAAATTATGTAATTTTTAGTTTAGATAGAAGGATTAATATGAAAGATTTAACACAAGGAAATCCACAAAAAGTTTTATGGCAATTATCACTACCAATGTTTATTAGTGTTATTTTTCAGCAAATGTACAGTATTGCAGATAGTGCTATAGCTGGACAATATGCTGGAGAAGATGGTTTAGCTGCAGTTGGTGCATCATATCCTATTACTATGATTTTTTTAGCAATAGGTTTTGGAATAAATATTGGTTGTTCTGTTGTTATATCTCAACTATTTGGTGGAAAGCTGTATGCTAAAATGAAAACTGCAGTTTCTACTACTATAATAGTTTCTTTAATTATGTCATTATTAATGACGTTGTTTGGATTAATAGCTAGTAGTTATTTATTAAAACTTATAAATACTCCAGAAAATATATTTAAAGATTCTTTAGTGTATTTTAATATATATATAGCAGGCTTAGTATTTTTGTTTATTTATAATGTAACCACTGGTATTTTTACGTCGTTAGGAGATTCAAGAACACCATTATATTTTCTAATAGCATCATCAATAGGAAATGTAATTTTGGACTATTTGTTTGTAGCAGTATTTGATTGGGGAGTTGCAGGGATAGCATGGGCAACTTTTATAGCTCAAGGATTAGCAGGACTTTTGGCATTTATATATTTATTAAAACGTTTAAAGCTTATAAAAACTAAAAAGTTTTCTTATTTCTCATTTCATATGCTTAAAAAGATAGCTCATATTGCTATACCAAGTATATTGCAACAAAGTTTTATATCTATTGGAAATAGTATGGTTCAAGTATTAATAAATGGATATGGTTCATCAGTTATTGCTGGATTTACTGCAGGAGTAAAATTAAATACATTTGTATTAACTTCGCTTGCTACTTTTTCAAATGGAGTATCTAGTTTTTCTGCACAAAATTATGGAGCAAGAAAAATTGATAGAGTTAAAAAAAGTTTTTATTGTGGAATGAAAATGTCAATGACGCTTGCTATTCCATTATTTTTGGTGTGCTTTTTTGGAGCTAAATATATTATAAGGATATTCTTAGATGATGTTTCTGGAGAAGCGATGAGTACAGCAGTTTTATATTTAAGAATTTTATCTCCTTTTTATATTGTTGTAAATACCAAATTAGTTTGTGATGCTATTTTAAGAGGTACAGCATTGATGAAAGAATTTATGGTATCAACATTTGTTGATTTGATTATTAGAGTAGCTTTAGCCTTTTGGTTCTCTGCTAGATTCGGAATAAATGGTTTGTTCTGGTCTTGGCCAATTGGATGGATAATAGGAACAATTTTAGCGTATATGTACTTTAAAAAAGCAAAATGGCAGAAAGAAAACTTTATAAAATCAGCTCGAAAAAATTAATGTGTATAAATTTTCTAAAAACAGCTAATGCTACTATTAAAGGTAATTGTAGGGATATATCTGTTAAATTTTATCACAATTATACAATTTTTAAAATACAGATGTTTAGAAAAATATTTATTATTTTATATTTTGTGAAAAAGCTTGCAATTTTAGAGTAAAAAATATATACTTATTAGTGTTAGTATAACTAACAATTATTTCACAAATTAAATTCTCAACAATTTATTAGTTAAAGAGGATTGAAATGAAAGGAAGTTTTTTAGATGGATTATTTACAAATTGAAAAAGTTATTGGTCGTGAAATTGTTGACTCAAGAGGAAATCCAACTGTTGAAGCACAAGTGTTTCTAGTAGATGGTACTGTTGGTATGGGTGCTGCACCAAGCGGAGCATCAACAGGTGTTTTTGAAGCTCTTGAACTTCGTGATGGCGATAAATCACGTTTTGGAGGCAAAGGTGTTTCTAAAGCTGTTGAAAATATAAACACTATCATTAATGATACATTAGAAGGTATAGACGCTTCTGATATTTATGCTGTTGACGCTGCAATGATTGCTGCTGATGGCACAAAAGATAAATCAAAATTAGGTGCTAACGCTATTTTGGCTGTTTCAATCGCAGCTTCAAGAGCAGCAGCAACTGCTATGGGAATTTCACTATTTAAATTCTTAGGTGGAATTACAGGCAACCGTCTTCCAGTTCCAATGATGAACATTCTAAATGGTGGTGCACATGCTGCAAACACTGTTGACGTTCAAGAATTTATGATTATGCCAGTTGGTGCTTCAAGCTTTAAAGAAGCTCTTCGTCAATGTACAGAAGTATTCCATGCACTAGCTGCACTTCTTAAAGCTGATGGACATGCAACATCAGTTGGTGATGAAGGTGGATTTGCTCCTAACCTTGGTAGTGACGATGAAGCTATTGAATATATCCTAAAAGCTGTAGAAAAAGCTGGTTACAAAGCTGGTGACGATTTTGTTATCGCTATGGACGCTGCTTCAAGTGAATGGAAAACAGGCGAAATTGGTAAATACAAACTTCCTAAAACTGGTGTTGAATATACATCTGAAGGTCTTGTTAACCACTGGAAAGAACTTTGCGACAAATATCCAATCATTTCTATTGAAGACGGTCTTGACGAAGAAGACTGGGAAGGTTGGAAGATGATGACTGAAGTATTAGGAGACAAAATCCAACTTGTTGGTGATGATCTATTCGTTACTAATACTGAAAGACTACAAAAAGGTATTAAAATGGGTTGTGGTAACTCAATCCTTATTAAACTTAACCAAATTGGTTCAGTTTCTGAAACTCTTGAAGCTATTAAAATGGCTCATAAAGCTGGATACACAGCAATTTCTTCACACCGTTCAGGTGAAACAGAAGATACAACAATTGCTGATCTTGCAGTTGCATTGAACACTTGTCAAATTAAGACTGGTGCTCCTAGCCGTAGCGAACGTGTTGCTAAGTACAATCAACTTCTAAGAATTGAAGAAGAACTTGGTGCAAGTGCTGTTTACCCAGGAATGGCTGCTTTTAATATTAAGTAATCATTTAAAATTTAATTTTAATAAAAATAATAGCTATGTCAGATTTGACATAGCTATTTATTTTATACATTAATTGTTAATACTCCATCTTTTATTGTTCCCATTTCTTTTGTAACAGGCACTGTTATAGGCGATCTTTTAAAGAAATTAGAAGTATATATTTTTAAATTTGTAATCTCATAATTCCAATTTTCAGCATTAATCTTAGAAATATTTCTTATCCATTTTTTACCGTTCCAACTATTTGGCCACATAAATGTTCTGTGATAATAAGGATTTTGCATATAAATTTTAGAAATTATCCACCAACCTGGTGCAAAATTCTTTTCGGATTTTTTAGATATATTTATAACAACTTTATCTATTTTTTGTGCTTCCCAAACAGCAGTTGCAGTTAAATTTTCAGTAAGAGGAATTTTCTCATCAGCTTGAAAAGTTGTATCACAAATTTCCCAACCTTTAAATATATGATTTTCTTTTTCTCCTATTGGTTTTGATTTTAAAGTACCAATAACATCTCCGTCAACAGTATTAGCATAGAATGTTTTGGAATTTTTATCATCATAAGTAATTGTAAAATTATTATTTTTTTTAAATACTGGATATAAAGTTGTGTCTTTTGAAATTGGAATTATATTTATGATTTCTCCATTTTTTTCAGTTGACCAGCCAATAAAAGTATGGTTTGTTTTAGTATGTTTTATGTCTTCTATAACATACTGATTTGTTTCATATGTGCTGTAAGTTTCTCCAACTTCGTCATAAGTCACTGTGTATTTTGGATTTTCTTTAAATATAGGATATAAATTAATATCTTCTGAAACTTTAATGTTTTGATTTACTGCTTCTGTTGCATTTTTGTCAGTATTCCAACCTAAAAAAGTATGATTTTGTTTTTCTAATTTTAAATTAGTATCAATTTGAAAATTATAATCTTTATGTTTGCATGTTCTTTTTTTGATATAAGTTTCGCCATTTTCATAAACATATGTAATAGTTTTCATATCACATTTATCCCATACAGCTGTTAAAATAGTGTTTTTAGTGATTTTAATATTACCTGTTAATATATTTTTTGTATCACCATTTGCATACCATCCTATATGGTTATATCCAACAGGTCTAGAATTTTCGTTATAACTTATAATATGTCCTAAATTTTCTAAAGTAAATGTATCATTGTCGTTAACTTTATTAATATTATCTAAATTAAATATATACCAGTTCTTGGCTAATTCATCATTAATAATGCCTTTTTTAAATGTGATTGAATGTACAATTTGTTTTCTTATTTCTTTATTTTTCTTATACATAGCTTCTGCAATTATAGTTTTTTTAGCAGGTGTGTAATTATTTTTTTTCCATGTTTCTATAATTTCGTCGTTCCAAGTGTATTCTATTTTTGCTCCAACTTTGTAGAGTTTATTATCAATTTTCCAGCCTTTAAATGTATAATTTTTTATATTAGGTGCTTTTTTTAAAGTGATTGTTGTTTTTCCTGGTTTAGGATAATCATTAATTTCATCATATGGACAATGATATTGAATATCTGGAAGTATAGATTTATTATTTTTATCTTGATATTTTAATACAACATATGGAGTCTTTACAAAGATAGGATAGAATGTTTTGTTTTCATCCAGTTTAATATTACTTCCTTCAATATTATTGCCGTTTGGAGTTAAACTCCAACCAATATGAATATAATTTTCTTTATCAGGATTATTAGGTTGTAATCCTCCAACATTATATGACCAATTTTTATCATCATTTTCAGATATAGTGTGAACAGCAAATGGTTTGTTATCGCTATCAAGATATGTTGCAGTGTGTGTATTGCAATCTTCCCATAATGCAGTTAATTTTACATCTGAAGTAACTGTGTATTTTTGGTCTTTAGAAATTTTAGTTGTATTTCCATATTCATCTTTCACATTCCATCCAACAAGATTTTTTGAAATTACTGTATTAGGATCAAAAGCTTTATTATAGCTAGTTTTATTATTCCAATTATCTCCGATTGTAATTTGGTTTATTTCTTGTGAATTTCCCATTAAAGAAATATTAGGAATTTCTAATTCTGAATTATGAGCAATTTTGTAAGATAAATCTGATAATAGTGTGCTTTTATTATTTTTATCAACAGTTGCTATTTCCCATTTTTGTTTTTTTGGAAGGTTAGGAAATAGTGAATAGTTAATAACATTGCCTTGATTAAATGTTACTGTGTGTTTTTTGTTTTGGCTTGCAAAAACATTTGTTGTGAAAAAAGTGCTAGATGAAATTGTTACAGCTAAAAATAAACTTCCTATTTTTTTTGCTAATTTCATTTTTATATTCTCCTTTTGTTAAAAAATATTTAAATACATTTAGTATTTTTTATACATTACTAAATATAACATGCATATTTTTAATATAAATATAAACATTTTTATTCAATTAATAAATAATACACATCATATGTGAATTATATCATATATTTTGTTGAAATGCAACGTTTTTTGTATTATTATTATATGCATATTAAACAAAAAGTAATATTTAAAAAAGTTATGACATAAAATAATTATTTAGTATAAAATTATATCTAAATTAAAAAATGTATAAAAAAATAGATGAATAGTTTTTAAACTATTCATCTATTTAAATTAATCTAAAATTTCTGAAATAATTGTATTTGATAAAAGAAATCCTTCTTTTGTTAAAGATATATTATTTTTAGTAGCACATATTAAATTAGCTTTTTTAAAATGTTTTGCTTTTTGCAGTATTTTATCAAAATCATATCCAAATTCATCACAAATTTTTCTAGATAATCCAGAAGATAATCTTAAACAAAGCATTGCTTTTTCATAAAAATTTGCTGGATTATTTTCATTAATAATTTCTGTTTGAAATTCATTAGATATAAATTTATTAAAATCTCTTGGAACTTCATATCGTTTATTATTGTAAAAACTATGTGATGATGGACCAATACCTATATATTTTTCACAATTCCAATATTTAAGATTATGTTTGCTTTGATAATTTTCTTTTGCAAAATTAGAAATTTCATATTGATAAAAACCATGTTCTTTTAAATAATTTACTGTGAAAAGATACATATCTGCAGATAAATCATCATTTGGAATATTTAAATTATTAGCTAATTTAAAATAAGGAGTGTTTGGTTCTATTTTAAGTAAATATGCTGAAATATGAGTAAGTGGTAACTTGCAAAATTCTGATAATGAATTTTCTAAAGAATCCATTGTTTGATTACTAATTCCAATCATTAAATCAGCTGAAATATTTTTAAAACCAGCAGAATAAGCATCCAAAACAGTTTGTTTTGCTTCTTTTGCATTATGAAGTCTACCTAATTTTTCAAGCTCATTATCAACCATGCTTTGGATTCCAAAAGAAATTCTGTTAAATCCTATATTTTTTAGTTCTTTTAATTTAGTTTTATCAAGAGTTGCAGGATTAGCTTCCAAAGTTATTTCTTGATTATCAAGAACAAAATATTTTTCTATTGCATTAAAAATATTTGAAAAACTTTGAGTTGATAACAATGAAGGAGTTCCTCCACCAAAATAAATAGTATCTATTTTTGCACCTTCATATTTTGAAAGATTTCTAACTACAGCAGATGTATAATCTTCTTCAAGTTGTTTATTAAAAGTTAAAGAGTAAAAATCGCAATATGGACATTTACTTTTACAAAATGGAACATGAATATATAATCCAGTGTTATTCATCAAGTTTCAACACACTCATAAATGCTTCTTGAGGAACTTCAACTGATCCTAGCTGGCGCATTCTCTTTTTACCTTCTTTTTGTTTTTCAAGAAGTTTTTTCTTACGAGTAATGTCACCACCATAACATTTAGCAAGAACATCTTTTCTCATTGCTTTAACAGTTTCTCTAGCAATAATTTTTCCACCAATAGCAGCTTGAATAGGAACTTCAAACAATTGTCTAGGAATATTTTCTTTTAGTTTTTCAGCAATTTTTCTACCTCTTGAATAAGCTTTGTCAGTATGAACTATAAATGATAATGCATCAACAATATCTCCATTTAAAAGAATATCAAGTTTAACAAGTTTAGAAGGAGCATATCCAAGCATTTCATAGTCAAATGATGCATAACCTTTTGTTTTAGATTTTAAAACATCAAAGAAATCATAAACAATTTCATTTAAAGGCAATTGATAATGCAAATCAACACGTGTTTCATCAATATATTTCATATCTTTAAAAATACCACGTCTATCTTGGCAAAGTTCCATAATGTTTCCAACAAAATCAGATGGAGCAAGAATATGAGCATTAACCATAGGTTCTTCTGCTGATTGTATTAAAGCAGTATCAGGATAATTTGTTGGATTATCAATAAAAATTGTTTCTCCATTTGTTAAAGTAACTTTATAAATAACAGAAGGAGCAGTAGTAATTAAATCAAGATTATATTCACGTTCAAGTCTTTCTTGAATAATTTCCATATGAAGAAGTCCAAGAAAACCACATCTAAATCCGAAACCTAAAGCGATAGAAGTTTCTGGCTCAAAAGAAAGAGCAGCATCATTAAGCATTAGTTTTTCAAGAGCTTCACGTAAATCAGGATATTTAGCTCCATCAACAGGATAAATACCTGAATAAACCATAGAGTTAACTTTTTTATATCCAGGTAAAGGTTTTTCACAAGGATTTTCAGCAAGAGTAACAGTGTCACCAACACGAGTATCTTCTATACTTTTAATTGAAGCAGCAATATATCCAACATCACCAGCTTTTAATTCTTCAGTAGAAACAAGATTAGTAGCTCCCATGAATCCAAGCTCAACAACATCAAATTCAGCTCCAGTAGCAAGTAATTTAATTTTATCTCCAACTTTTAAAGAGCCTTCTTTTATTCTAACATAAATAATTACACCTTTATAAGAATCATAATAACTATCAAATATCAAAGCTTGAAGTTGTGCATCCACATCACCTTTTGGAGAAGGAATATCAGTAATAATTCTTTCTAAAACTTCTTTAATATTTGTTCCCATTTTTGCAGAAATCCTAGGAGCATCCATTGCAGGAATACCGATAACATTTTCAACTTCATTACAAACTCTTTCTGGATCAGCAGATGGTAAGTCTATTTTATTTACCACAGGAAGAACTTCAAGATCATGTTCAATTGCAAGATAAGTATTTGCAAGAGTTTGAGCCTCAATACCTTGAGATGCATCAACAATAAGTATAGCACCTTCACAAGCAGCAAGAGAACGAGAAACTTCATAATTAAAGTCTACATGACCTGGAGTATCAATAAGGTTAAATTCATAAGTTTCGCCATTATCAGCTTTATAATTAAGTCTAACAGCTCTAGCTTTTATAGTAATACCACGTTCACGTTCAATATCCATGTTATCAAGCAACTGATCTTCCATTTCTCTTGAAGAAACAGTCATAGTTTGTTCAAGAATTCTATCAGCAAGTGTAGATTTACCATGGTCTATATGTGCAACAATGCAAAAATTTCTTATATTATCCTGTCTATTTGACAAAGAAAATCACCTCATAAATTAATTTATATATCATAATATTATATCATTTTTTATTTTGATTGTAAATAAAAGATTAAATATAAAAACATGATAAAATTTTTATTGTAAAAGTTGTAATTTGAGTTAATTTTTAAAAGTTGTAATATATACATTAAAAATGTTATAATATTATGATATAAATAGGAAATGGATTGATTATAATGAAAATTAAAGATATTTTAGAAAATAAAAATTTTACATTGTCTTATGAAGTGTTTCCACCAAAATCAGGTGCTTCTTTTGAGCCTGTTAAAAATGCTGTTGATGATTTATGTAAATTTTCTCCTGATTTTATGAGTGTTACTTATGGAGCTGGAGGAGGAGTATCTTCAAATACAGTTAAAATTGCATCTGAAGTTCAAAAAAATGATGTTACAGCTCTTGCTCATTTGACATGTGTTTCTTCAACAAGAGATGAGATAAATAAAGTTCTTTTTGATATGAAGAAAAATAATATACAAAATATTTTGGCTTTAAGAGGTGACAAACCTGAAAATTCAGATTTTGTTTCATCTGATGATTATAAATATGCATATGAGCTTGTAAAAGAAATTAAAGCTTATGATAAAGATTTTTGTGTTGGTGCTGCTTGTTATCCAGAAGGACATACTGAGTGCCAACACAAAGAAGATGATATAGATAATTTGAAACTGAAAGTAGAAACAGGTGTTGATTTTTTAATAACACAGATGTTTTTTGATAATAATATTCTTTATAATTATTTATATAGAACAAGAGCAAAAGGTATAACAGTTCCAGTAATAGCGGGAATTATGCCTGTTACAAACGGAAAGCAAATAGCTAGAATTTGCAAATTGTCAGGAACATATTTGCCAATGAGATTTAAAGCTATTGTTGATAAATTTGGAGATAATCCTAAGGCTATGGCTCAAGCTGGAATTGCTTATGCTACGGAACAAATTATTGATCTTATTTCTAATGGTGTTGATGGTGTTCATATTTATACAATGAATAAGCCTTATATTGCTGAAAGTATAAAAAATAATTTGAAATATATTATTGAGGAAGCAAATGGAAATTAAAGAAGTATTACGTTATTTAGGTTATGAGAATAATTCTGCTGATGAAGTAGTTGTTAATAGGATAAATGAATGTATTTCGCTTATTCCTAAAAATTTTAAGTGTACTTATAAAATTTTTGATATGAATATTGATGATAATAAAGTTATTGTAAATAATAATTTTGTTGTTGATAGCAAAAATTTAGCTAAGAATCTTAAGGAGTGCGACAAAGTAATTATTTTTGCTGCTACTTTAGGAATAGAAATGGATATTCTTATAAAAAAATATTCATCAATTGATATGAGTTATGCTGTAATTTTACAAGCTGTAGCTGCTGCTTGTATTGAAGATTTTATTGATGAAAAAGTTAAAGATATTGCGAATAATTTGGATAATAAATATTTAAGACCAAGATTTTCTGCTGGTTATGGAGATTTTGATATTTCTTATCAAAAAGATATTATTAATATTTTGAATGCTTCTAAAAGTATAGGCCTTTCTGTTACTGATAGTTTTATGTTAGTTCCAACAAAATCAGTTACTGCATTTATTGGAATATCTGATATAGATAATAATTGTAATGTAAAAGGTTGTGAACTTTGTTCTAAAAAAGATTGTAAATTTAGACGAATATAAGAAGGGAATTGTAAATGAAAATTGTAGAATTGCTAGGTAAAAAAATTATAATTTCTGATGGTGCTTTAGGTACTATGTTGCAAAAAAATGGTCTTGAAATGGGAGAATTGCCTGAAGTTTGGAATATTACTAAACCTGAGGTTTTAGTTGATATACATACATCATATTTACAAAGTGGTGCTAATATAATTTCTACAAATACTTTTGGTGCTAATAAAATTAAATTTAAAGATACTAAGTATACTGTGGAAAATATAGTTAAATGTGCTGTTAATAATGTTAAAACAGCTGTTTCACAATTTGAAAATTCAGATGAGAAATTTATTGCTTTAAATATTGGACCAACAGGAAAATTATTAAAACCTATGGGAGATTTGAGTTTTGATGATGCTTATGAAGCTTTCAAAGAAGTTGCAATTTTAGGAGAAAAAGAAGGCGTTGATTTAGCATATATTGAGACTATGTCTGATACTTATGAATTAAAATCAGCTGTTCTTGCTGTAAAAGAAAATACCAATTTGCCAGTGTTTGCTACGGTTACATTTGATGAAAAAGGTAAACTTTTAACAGGTGCAGATGTAAAATGTGTTGTTTCACTTTTAGAAGGTTTAGGAGTTGATGCGTTAGGTATAAATTGTGGATTAGGTCCTGTTCAAATGGAGAAAATTGTTGATGAGCTTATTGAGATTTCATCAATTCCTGTTATAGTTACTCCAAATGCAGGATTGCCTAAAAGTGTTGATGGTGATACAATGTATGATATTGATGCTGAAGAATTTTCTGATATTATGAATAGGTTTGCTAAAAAAGGTGTGTATGTTTTAGGTGGATGTTGTGGAACTACTCCTAAGCATATTAAGTTATTGTCTCAAAAGTGTAAAGATGTTAAACTTAAACCTATAATGTTTAAAAATACTCCTATTGTTTCTTCTTATGCTAAAGCTGTTGAAATTAAAAATGACACATATATTATTGGTGAACGTATAAATCCTACTGGTAAAGCTAGATTTAAACAAGCTTTAAGAGAAAATGATGTTGATTATATTCTTCGTGAAGCTGTTTTACAACAAGAAAATAATGCTCATATTTTAGACGTTAATGTTGGTTTGCCTGAAATTGATGAACCAGAAATGCTTATGAATGCTGTTACTAAAATACAAAGTATTTTGGATATTCCTTTGCAAATTGATACTGCTGATACTTATGCTATGGAAAAAGCTTTGCGTTATTATAATGGTAAAGCTATGATAAATTCTGTTAATGGTAAAAAAGAATCTATGGAAGCTGTTTTTCCTTTAGTTAAAAAGTATGGTGGAGTTGTTGTTGGACTTACTCTTGATGAAAACGGAATTCCTGATAATGCTATGGATCGTGTTAAAATTGCTGAGAAAATTATTAATACTGCAAAAAGCTATGGAATAGATAAAAAAGATATTGTTATTGATGTTTTGTGTATGACTGTAAGTTCAGATAGTAAAGCTGCTTTAATTACTTTGGAAGCATTAAAACTTGTTAAAGAGAAACTTGGTGTTAAAACTGTTTTAGGAGTATCTAATATTTCTTTTGGATTGCCATGTAGAGAAATTATTACTGCTAATTTTTATACACTGGCTATGCAAGCTGGACTTGATTTAGCTATTATTAATCCTAATTCCCAAGAAATGACTAAATCTTATTATGCATATAGAGCGTTGTCTAATAAAGATGAAAATTTTAATGATTATATAGATAATAATTCTGATATAGATGTTAAAAAAGTTGTTCCGGATGATGAAATGACTTTGGAAGATGCTATTAAAAAAGGTTTTAAAGATAAGTCAAGCGTAATTGCTAACAAGCTTTTGGAAACATTAGAACCTTTGGAAATAATAAATACAAAACTTATTCCTGCTTTAGATTATGTTGGACAAGGATTTGAGAAAGGAAAGATTTTTTTACCACAACTTCTTATGAGTGCTGAAGCTGCTAAAAATGCATTTGAATGCATAAAGGTTTTTATGGAGAAAACAGGTATTAAACGTGAGAAAAAAGGTAAAATTATTTTAGCAACAGTAAAAGGTGATATTCATGATATAGGCAAAAATATTGTGAAGGTTTTGCTTGAAAATTATGATTTTGAAGTTTGTGATTTAGGCAAAGATGTTCCTGTTAATGTTATTGTTGACAAGGCTTTGGAGCTTGATATAAAACTTGTTGGTTTAAGTGCGTTAATGACAACAACTGTTGCTAGTATGGCTGATACTATTAAAGCATTAAAGCAGCATAAACCTGATTGCAAAATTATGGTTGGTGGTGCTGTTCTTACTCAGGAATATGCAGATATGATTAATGCTGATTTTTATGGCAAAGATGCAATGGCAAGTGTTTCTTATGCACAAAAAATATTTAAATAAATCGTTTGAGTAAATATTTTTTTAAGAGGATTTTTTATATTATGAAAAGTTCTCTTTTTTATTTTAGTTCGATATTGTAAACCTATTATATTTAATTAGTTGACAATACAAATTTATTGTTGTATAATGACATGTCTTTAAAAATAATATATAGCAATAAAAGGAGAATTAAAATGAGTAAGAAATTAAGTATAAAAGACATAACGTATATAGCAATTTGTGCAACGTTGATTGTAGTGTGTTCTTGGATAACGGTTCCGATATTAGCGGTGCCTTTTACTATGCAAACTTTTGCAGTTTTTACTGCTTTAAATATTTTAGGAGGCAAAAAAGGTACTATAAGTATAATGATATATATTCTTTTAGGAATTATAGGATTGCCTGTTTTCTCAAATTTCAGTGGTGGGATTGCTATATTAGTAGGTCCAACAGGAGGTTATATTTGGGGATTTTTGCTTCAAGGTGTGGTATATATAATTGTAGAAAAGTTTTTTAAAAAGAATATGTTAACTCAAATTGTAGCATGCTTTATAGGAATGGTTGTGTGTTATATTTGTGGAACTATTTGGTTTGTAAATGTTTATTCAGCACAAAAAGAAGCAATTACTTATGGTTCAGCATTAATGATGTGTGTGGTGCCTTTTATAATTCCAGATTTGTTGAAATTGTTTTTGTCAATTGGACTTTCAGATAGAGTTAAAAAAATAATAGGTAAATAATGCTAAAAATTAATTGAATTTTGTAGAATGTTGTGATATAATACTTAATTAGTGGATTGAGGAGAGCTGTCCGAGTGGTCGAAGGTGCGAAACTCGAAATTTCGTGATGGTGAAAGCTATCCAAGGGTTCGAATCCCTTGCTCTCCGCCATTAATTTTATCCCATAAAACCTAGTTAAACCGCTTAAACATTACGTTTGAGCGATTTTTGTTATGCTCTTAAATTTGCTCTCATTCACTCTCATTTGCTCATAATTGATGTCAAAATGATGTCAGAAAAACAAACTATATTTCCGTATAAAAAATCATCTTGTATAATTAAAGTAGAAGGTGAATTAATTTAAATGATGTGAAAAGTAGAAAAATGCAGTTATTTTATTTTTAAGGTTTTATAAATTAAAGATAATTAAAACACCTTACAATATTGTAAGGTGTTTTTTAATATATAAGTTAATTTAGTTATGATTTTTAGTTTGTTTTTACTTATTAAAGAAGTGTTTATAAAATTAGTATTGAATTATTGGTAATATATGGTATAATATTACATAAGGTATTACTAAAACGGTGGACGGTTAAAGCCTCTTATCTTTTTAAAGTTATTTAAAGTTAGGAGGTGGTGCCAATGTCTGAAATGATTATGATTTTTTTAATATTAGTAATGGTTGATAAAATTTTAATTACTATAAAAAATTTGTTGTATTCAGATAAAAATGCAAAAAAATAACCGCCCAACTGCCTAAAGTTAACGGTTATTTTTAATTAACAACTTAGAGGCAAACCGTTCATTAAAGGTAATGCCTTTTTTACATTATATTATATAAATTTTTTAATGTCAATAAAATATTATCGACATTTTTTTTATTTGCATAATTATAATCAGTAAGAATTTTTCATATAATAACTGTATTTAAAAAAATAATGTAAAAATAATAAATAAAAAGCTATATATAAAGTTTTTATAGATATGAATTTTTGTTAGTATGTGTAGAAATATTTAAAATTATGTTTATGAAAAATTACTGTTAAAGTGTACCAAGACTAGAAGCTTTTAAATAAGCATTAATAAGTCCATCTAAATCTCCATCCATAACAGCATTTACATTTCCTACTTCAAAATTAGTACGATGATCTTTAACAAGTGTATATGGCATAAAAACATATGAACGTATTTGAGCTCCCCAAGCAATTTCTTTTTGCACACCTTTTATATCTTCTATTTTGTCTAAATGTTCACGTTCTTTTATTTCTGCAAGTTTTGATTTAAGCATTTTCATTGCAAAGTCTTTGTTTTGAAATTGACTACGTTGAGTTTGGCATGAAACAACAATTCCAGTAGGTAAATGTGTAATTCTTACTGCTGAATCAGTTTTATTAATATGTTGTCCACCGGCACCACTAGCTCTATAGGTATCAACTTTTAAATCTTCTGTTTTAATATCAATATCGTGATTATCTGTTATTTCAGGAATTACTTCAAGTGATGCAAATGAGGTGTGACGTCTACCTGATGAATCAAAAGGAGAGATTCTAACAAGTCTATGAACACCAGATTCTGATTTTAAAAATCCATAAGCATTATTTCCTTCAATTAAGATTGAGGCACTTTTTATTCCAGCCTCATCTCCATTAAGATAATCTAGTATTTTTACTTTATAATTATGTTGTTCAGCCCATCTAGAGTACATTCTATAAAGCATTTCAACCCAATCTTGTGCTTCAGTTCCTCCAGCACCTGCGTGAAAACTTAGTATAGCATTGTTTTTATCATATTCACCTGTGAGTAAAGTTTCAAGAGTCATTGCTTCAAGTTGCTTTGTAAAATCTTTTATTTCACTAGCAATCTCATGGATGAATTCTTCATCACTTTGCTCTTCACAAAGTTCAATCATTGTAGAAATATCATCAAATTTTAATTGAAAATTATTAAATTTGTTTATTGTAGATTCATAATTTTTAATCTGTTGTAATGTTTTTTGAGAATTATCTATATCATTCCAAAATTCAGGTTCAGAGCTGATTTTTTGTAATTCAGCTAATTTTTCTTTTATATTGTTAATATCGAAAACTTCATAAAGTTCTTTGATTTTTGGTTTGAACTCTTCAATTTGAGATTTTAGGTCATCTATTAAAATCATATTTTTCTCCTTAAGATTATAAGATTAATTGTGCAGTGTAAAATAATAATATTCTGTTAAAGTTATTATACAATATTATGAAAAAAAAGAAAAGTTGTTTTGCACTTTAAATTTGTTATAGAGTATGTTATAATTTATGTTAATTAGGTTATGGAGGTTGAAATGTCAGATTATATTGGTGAAAAATGTATTTCTTGTGAAGGTGTTTTTACAGCAGAGGATACTATTGTAGTTTGTCCATATTGTGGAACTCCTTATCATAAGGAGTGCTATGAAAAAGAAGGAAAATGTATAAATAATATACTGCATTCTAAAAATGAATCTTGGAAATCTGTTATGAAGAAAAATGCAGAAAAAGAAGATACAGTTAAATGTAATTCTTGTGGAGAAGAAAATCCTGTTTCAGGTTTGTTTTGTAGTAAATGTGGAGTGCCTCTTAATAGATATTCTAAACAAGAAAATTTTAATAATCAAAATGCTTCTCCTATATTTAATCAAGCTATGGAGCAAATTGCTAATGAGCAAAAAAAATATAATGCTGAAAGTGAAATTGATGGAATTAAAATAAAAGAATATAATGAATATATTGGTTCAAGCCATTTGTATTTTTTATCTAATTTTTTAAGATTTAGTAAATTTAAAACTAAATTTTCTGCAAATATTATAGCTTTTTTAATTCCAGAATTGTATTTTTTCTATAGAAAAATGAATATAATTGGTATTATAGTTCTTATATTAAGTGTTGCATTTACATCTCCTTTAATATTAATGATGTTGCAAAATAATAATATTATTAATACAATTGTATCTGAACAAACATTAGTAGATATATACCAATTTACTAATTTTTTTAGCATAGCATTAAAATTTGGTTGTGCTACATTTGCAAACTGGTTGTATTTTAGAAAAGCAAAAAAAGATATAAATCTAATTAAAGACAAAAATCTAGATAGTTCTATTGTTGTTGAAAGAATTAAAGAAAAAGGTGGAGTTTCTATAATTGGCGCATTTACAGCACTAGTTATACCAATATTATTATCTTTGATAACTGCTTTAGTATTAAGATATATATAATTTACGTATTAAGAGGTGCAGAATGAAAGTAACAAAAGCTGTAATTCCAGCTGCAGGTCTTGGAACAAGAGTTTTACCTGCAACTAAATCAATGCCAAAAGAAATGCTTCCTATAGTTGATAAACCTGCTATTCAGTATATAGTTGAGGAAGCTGTAAAAAGTGGAATAACTGATATACTTATTATAATAAGTAGAGGTAAATCTGTTGTTGAAGATCATTTTGATCGTTCACCTGAGATTGAAAAAAGATTGCTTGAATCTGGCAAAGTTGAAGTTCATGGAGAAATCGTAAAAATATCTCAACTTGCAAACATTGTTTTTGTTAGACAACAAGAGCAAAAAGGCTTAGGACATGCTATTTTACAAGCAAAAAGTTTTGTAGGAAATGATCCATTTGCAGTTTTATATGGTGATGATGTAATTATAGGTGAAGATCCAGTATGTGGACAACTTTGTAGAGCTTATGAAAAGTATGGAAAAGCTTGTGTTGGAATAAAAGAAGTTAGTGAAAAAGATATCGTAAGATATAGTTCTCTTAAAACTGAATTAATAAATGATAATCTTTATGAAGTTACTGATATGGTTGAGAAACCATCAAAAGATAAGATTTTATCATTGTTTTCAATTTTAGGAAGATGTGTTTTAACACCTGAAATTTTTGAAATTCTTGAAAACACACCTGTTGGAGCAGGAAATGAGATTCAATTAACTGATGCTATGAAAGTTTTAGCACAAACAAAAGGTATGACTGGTGTTGATTTCATAGGAAAAAGATATGATATGGGTAATAAATTTGGAATACTTCAAGCTACTGTCGAAATAGCCCTTAAGCATCCAGAAGTGAAAGATGATTTTAGAGAATATATAAAAAGCATAGCAAAAACATTGTAAATTGCTTGACTTATATTTTTAAATTTGATATAATTTTACTGTTATCCTTGCTCATGCACTTAGTGTGGGCGAAATCCAAAAGGAGGTGTATTTCTAATGGCAAAAATTAATGAAAGCTACGAAGCTGTAATGATCTTTAACACAAAGCTTGGTGAAGAGGGTATTAAAGCTCTTGTTGAAAAATTTACTGGCTTAATTGAAAGTAACGGTACTCTTGACCTTGTTAATGAATGGGGTAAAAGAAAGCTTGCTTACGCTATTGAGGATGAAACAGAAGGTTATTATGTACTTTATAACTTTACATCAAAAACTGATTTTCCTGCTGAACTTGATCGTGTTCTTAAAATCACAGATGGTGTACTTCGTTCACTAATCACAGTAAAGTAAGCAAACGAAGGGATGAATAAATTATGCTTAATAGAGTTATTTTAATGGGAAGAATTACTCAAGATTTAGAACTTAAATCCACTCCAAGTGGTGTTTCAGTGTTATCATTTAGCGTAGCAGTTGAAAGAAGTTATGCAAGACAAGGCGAAGATAGACAAGCTGATTTTATAAATTGTGTTGCTTGGCGTCAACAAGCTGAGTTTATTTCAAAGTATTTTGGAAAAGGAAGAATGATTGCTCTTGAGGGTAACTTAAGAACAAGAACTTATGATGATAAAAATGGAACAAAACATTATGTAACTGAAGTATATGTTGATAGTGTTTCATTTACTGGTGAACCTAAACAAGGTGGATCATCTAATACTAACTATAGTTCTTCAAACAATAATAATAATTCATATTCTCAAAACAATTCACAAAATAATCAAAATGCTACTGTTAGTATAGGAGATTTAAGTGATTTTGAAGAAATTTTAAGTGATGATGGAGTCCCATTTTAACGATTATTTTTAAAATTTGTGTTAAAGGAGGATTATATAATGGAAAGACCTCAAAGAAATAAAAGATCTCGTAAGAAAGTTTGTATGTTCTGTGTTGATAGAGCAGAAAAAATTGATTACAAAGATATCGCTAAGCTAAAAAAATGCATGTCAGAAAGATCAAAGATTCTTCCTCGTCGTGTTACAGGTGCTTGTGCGTACCACCAAAGAGAGCTTACAATCGCTATTAAGCGTGCTCGTCATTTGGCACTTATTCCTTATGTTAGTGACTAAATGGAATTTTTTAGCCCGACTAATGTCGGGCTTTTTTGTTATCATATTAATGATATAAAATGTTGAAAGTTTATTTAAATGCAATAATATATTATAATTAAATCATAATTTAGTAGATTACAACGACTTATAACATATTTGTTATAAGGATTTCTTGATTTATATTCTTGATTTGTTGGTTAATTTGCTCTAAAAAGTAAAGAGGTTTTTTATATGTACGATGTTAAATCTAGTAAAGCAGAAGAATTTATTAATCATCAAGAAATTCTTGATACACTTGATTATGCTGAGAAAAACTCAACTAATCGTGAATTAATTCAAAATATTATAGATAAATCTAAAGATGCTCAAGGACTTAGTCATAGAGAAGCAAGCGTTTTATTAGCCTGTAAGTTGGATGATTTAAATGATCAAATATTTGAAATTGCTCATAATATAAAACAAAGAATTTATGGTAATAGAATTGTTTTATTTGCTCCTTTATATCTTTCAAATTATTGTGTAAATGGTTGTGTTTATTGTCCTTATCATGCGAAAAACAAAACTATTTCAAGAAAAAAACTTACACAAGAAGAAATTAAAAATGAAGTAATTGCTTTGCAAGACATGGGTCATAAAAGACTTGCTCTTGAAACAGGAGAAGATCCTATAAACAGTCCTTTAGAGTATGTTCTTGAAAGTATTAAAACAATATATAGTATAAAACATAAAAATGGTGAAATTCGCCGTGTTAATGTTAATATTGCAGCGACAACTGTTGAGAATTATACAAAATTAAAAGAAGCAGGTATTGGAACATATATATTATTCCAAGAAACTTATCATAAGGAATCTTATGAAAAACTTCATCCAACAGGTCCTAAGCATGATTATAAATATCATACTGAAGCTATGGATAGAGCTATGGAAGG
Organism: Oscillospiraceae bacterium; assembly: GCA_965226565.1. Taxonomy (GTDB): domain Bacteria; phylum Bacillota; class Clostridia; order Oscillospirales; family Ruminococcaceae; genus SZUA-444. Next base: position 241,370 of record CBDDDI010000005.1, on the reverse strand, counting down.
CGGAATTGATGATGTTGGAATTGGAGTTCTATTTGGACTAGAACGTTATAAATATGAGCTTGCAGGTATACTTATGCATGCAGAACATTTGGAAGCTAAATATGGTGTAGGTCCTCATACTATTAGTGTTCCAAGAGTTAGAGATGCTGATGATGTTGATTCAGCACAATTTAGTAACGGACTTAGTGATGAAGTATTCAAGAAAATTGTAGCTATAATTAGAATTGCTGTTCCATATACAGGAATGATTATTTCTACAAGAGAATCTCAAAAAGTTCGTGAAGAAGTTTTAAAAATCGGTATTTCTCAAATTAGTGGAGGTTCAAAAACTTCTGTTGGAGGATACTGTGATAGTGAATATGAAAAAGAAAATACTAATCAATTTGATATAAATGATACACGTCCTTTGCATGATATAATGCAGTGGCTTGTTGATAGTTCATATATTCCATCATTTTGCACAGCATGTTACCGTGAAGGCAGAACAGGAGATAGATTTATGCCTCTTGCTAAATCTGGTAAGATAAATAATATTTGTTTGCCTAATGCTTTGATTACTTTGGCTGAATATGCGACTGATTATGGTGATGAAGAATTTAAAGAAAGTGCAAAAAAAGTTATTGAAGAACAGCTTGAAAATATTAAAACACCTGCTCGTAAAGAAAAGGCTATTGAATATATAAACCGTATTCTTAAAGGAGAAAGAGATTTTAGATTCTAAAGGAGATTTATGGTATGGTAAATGAACTAAATCAAACACCAAAAGCTATGAGACTTCATATTGGAGTTTTTGGAAGTACTAATGCTGGTAAATCAACATTAATAAATTCTTTATCAGGTCATAATGTTTCTATAACATCTCCAGTTGCTGGTACAACAACTGATCCAGTATTTAAACCTATGGAGCTTATGCCATTAGGTCCTGTTGTTTTAATAGATACTGCTGGACTAGATGATTATTCAGAACTTGGAAGTGAAAGAATTAAAAAATCTATTAAACAACTTTCATCTTGTGATTCTGCAATTTTAGTAGTGTCTTCTCGTTGTAAAGATTTTGCTGTTGAAAAAGAGCATGAGAAGATTTTGAAAAAAGCTAACATTCCTTACATTGTTGTTGTTAATGCTTTTGATGAAAATGTTGATAAAGAAAAATTTGATAAATTTGAAGTAAAACCACTTTTTATAAACATTAAAGATGATGATATTATTTCTTTGAAAGAAGAATTGATTAAAAAAATGTCAAATAAATCGGATGAAGTTATTTTAACAAAAGATATTGTTAAAAAAGGTGATTTGGTGTTTATGGTTATTCCTCAAGATTACCAAGCTCCAAAAGGTCGTTTGATTCTTCCTCAAGTTCAGGTTTTAAGAGATTTGATTGATAATGGCTGCAGAGCAATGATGATTAATTTGGAAGATTTGGATGATTGTTTTAATAAAATGAAGTTAAAACCAGATTTAGTTATTACTGATTCACAGATATTTGATGAAGTTAATAAAAATATTCCTAAAGATATTCCGTTAACATCTTTTTCGTTATTAATGGCTAAAATAAAAGGTGATTTAAAACTATTAATTGAAAATGTAACTGCTTTAGATAATTTAGTTGATGGTGATAAAGTTGGAATATTAGAAAGTTGTTCACATCATCCTTTAGAAGATGATATTGCTAGAGAACAAATTCCAAGATTAGTGAGAAAATATACTGGTAAAAATGTTGAAATAAAAACTTTTGCTGGTTGTGTAGATGCTGAAGATTTTGAAGGATATAGTTTGGTTATTCATTGTGGAGGCTGTATGGTTAACAGAACTACTATGGTTAAAAGACAAAGAGGATTTGAACTTGCAAATATTCCGCTAACTAATTTTGGAGTTGCTATTGCATATATGAACAAAATGCTCGATAGAATTATATATTAAATAAAAAAAGCGATGAAATATTCATCGCTTTTTATAAAAATATATTGTTTTTATATGTAGATATTTAAATTAAAATACGGTTTCAATAAGTTTATTTGAATCTGTTGTTGAATAAATCCAATTATCAATTATTCCATCAGTTATAAAATAATCAAGTTCTTTTGGTGGATATTTAGCATCAAATACGTCTACTATAATAAGTTTAACCTTCATTTTGTCAGGTAAAAGAGCTTTTATGTAAACACTTGCATGCTGGCCAACAACAACATTTTCTTTTGGTTCTGCTAATCCAGCAAGATTTGGAGCTAATTCAATAAATATACCATAGTTTTCAACAGAACGAACTATTCCGCTTACTGTTTCTCCAACATTAAAATTTTGAGCGTTTTCTTCCCAAGTTCCAAGTAGTTCTTTATGAGAAAGACAAATTCTTGAATCTTCAACAGATTTTACAACAACAAATATGTTTTGGCCAGTTTTAAATCTGTCAGATGGATGAGAAATTCTTGAAATAGAAATTGCATCAATAGGAATTAAAGATGGTATGCCGCATGCTACATCAACAAAACAACCAAATTGTTCAAGATGTGTTACAGTAACAGGAATAACTTTTCCTGGAATTAGATTTTGAATATATTCGTTTATACATTCAATTTGCACATCTTTTCTTGAAAGAATAGCAAGAGGATTGCCATTGTCATCATTAATAATTTCTTTGACTTTAAAACAAATAGGTTTGTTGACTTTAGAAATTAAAGCAATGTCTTTTGTTGTGCCATCGTCAATTCCAATCGCTCCTTCACTCCTTGGAATCATTCCTTTAATACAAGGAATATCAACAATGAGATTATGTTCACTATCGCATAATTTAACTCTTGCCTCTAAGATAGTGCCTTGAATCATTGCTTCCTGGAGTGAAAAAATAGATTTTAGGGCATTTTGATTTTTTAAAGTGTGAATTAGTTGACCTTCCGGTAAATATTTTGACATTTTGTACCTCCTATAATTAATGCTTTGCATAGTTATCTCGTTTTTTAATTTTATGTGTGAGGTACAAACATTATGATTAAGTATTAAATTTTTTTAACACTCATTGCTCCAAGAGAAGTTATTATTTGAGAAATTCTATCAAGTTCTTCATTAGTACACTTTATTTCTATTGTAACAGAAGTATCTCGTTGTTTATTGTTATTGTCTATTTCTGAATAATATTGTCTAGGACTGTAAAAAGTATAGCTTAAAGGTAACATAGAACTTGAGACATTAATATTAAATAATGCATTACTGCCTTCAAAAAAATCTTTTTTATTAGGTTTATTTTTAATAATCTTAACATTTTTTATGCCAGAACATAATTCTTTAGTTTTTTTTATTGCAAGTTCTGCAAGATCAACGCTTTCAAATTCAGCGGTTAAAGTTCTTATCATATGAATCTCCTTAAATTTGGTTATATTATATTATTTTAAAAAAGACAAAAAATATACGGAAAAAATTTGCCTTTAATCATAAAAATATGGTATAATGATTTCGTTGTTATTAAAAACAAGATTAAATTTTTAATTATTAATGTTTTATATTTATAATTATAAAATATATTTATAATATAAATAGTGAAAGTTTAGTGCGAAAGGATAATTGATTTGGATATTATTCGTGGTGATATTTTAGTAATGAAAAAAACACATCCTTGCGGTTCGAATAACATGCTTGTTCTTCGCGCAGGAATGGATTTTAAACTTAGATGTATTAAATGTGGAAGAGAATTTATGGTTGAACGTGTTAAAATAGAAAAAAATATCAAATCAATTATTAAACAAAAAAATGATTTGTAGTTTTGTTTACTTATATATATAATTTATGCAAGATGTTTCTTGCTGTGATAGATGAAGCAAAAGTAATTTTATTTAATTAATTAGGAGAATGATAATGTTTGAGAAATTAAAAATATTAGAAGAACGATTTGAAGAAATAAATGAAAAGCTTATGGATCCTGATGTTATAAATGATAATGAACAATATAAAAATTTGATGAAAGAATATAAAAGTTTATCACCAATAATTGAAAAATATCGAGAATATAAAAAGGTTCAAGAAGCTTTTGATGAGGCTAAAGAACTTTTGGATAATGGTGGACTTGATAAAGATTTTAAAGATATGGTTCAATTAGAATATGAAGAAAATAAAGAAAAAATTGACCAATCAAAAGAAGAATTGAAAATTTTGTTATTACCAAAAGATCCTAATGATGATAAAAACGTTATTATTGAGATTCGTGGTGGAGCTGGCGGAGAAGAAGCTTCATTATTTGCTAATAGTCTTTACAGAATGTATACTATGTATGCTGAAAGTAAAGGTTGGAAGATGGAAGTTTTGAATGCAAATGAAACTGAACTTGGTGGATTTAAAGAAATTTCATTTAGTATAGATGGTGAAGGTGCTTATTCTAGATTTAAATACGAAAGTGGAGTTCATAGAGTTCAACGTGTTCCTGAAACAGAATCACAAGGCAGAGTTCATACATCAACTGTTACTGTTGCTGTTCTTGCTGAAGCAGATGATGTTGAAGTTGATATTAATCCAACAGATCTTAAAATAGATGTGTTTAGAGCTAGTGGTGCTGGTGGACAACATATTAATAAAACAGAATCAGCTGTAAGAATAACATATTTGCCTACAAATCTTGTTGTTGAGTGTCAAGATGAAAGAAGTCAGCATAAGAATAAAGATAAGGCAATGAAGATTTTGCGTTCTCGTATTCTTGAAGATATGCAAAGACAACAAAATGATAAGATCGCTTCAGAACGTCGTTCTCAAGTTGGAACAGGAGATAGATCAGAAAGAATTAGAACTTATAATTATCCAGAAGGTCGTTTGAGTGATCATAGAATAGGATTAACTATTTACAGACTTGAATATATTTTGAACGGAAATTTAGATGAGGTTTTTGATGCTTTGGCTACAGCAGATCAAGCAGCAAAATTATCTATGCAGGAATAGAAAATGAATAAAAATAGTACTGTAATTTTAGATTCAAGTGATGATAGTATAAAAAAATGTGCAGAGTTGATTAATAATGGAGAAGTTGTAGGTATTCCTACTGAAACTGTTTATGGTTTAGCAGGAGATGCTTTAAATCCTTCTTCAATTAAAAAGATTTTTTTAGCAAAAGGTAGACCTCAAGATAATCCACTTATTGTTCATATTTCAGATTTTAATATGATTTATGATATTGCAAAAGATATTCCGAAGATTGCTTATAAACTTGCTGAAAAATTTTGGCCTGGACCTTTAACAATGGTTTTTAACAAAAAAGATATTATTCCAGTTCAAACTAGTGGTGGACTTGATACTGTTGGAATAAGAATGCCTGCACATAAAGTAGCAAGAAAATTAATTGAAGTGTCTGGAAAACCATTAGCAGCTCCGTCTGCTAATATTTCTGGACTTCCAAGTCCAACTACAGCTAAACATGTGCATGATGATTTGGATGGCACAATTTTAGCTGTTATTGATGGTGGAATTTGTGATGTAGGCGTTGAGTCGACAGTAATTTCATTTGAAGAAAATAAAATAAGGCTTTTAAGACCAGGTTTTATTTCTGCTGAAGATTTAAGTGAATTTGCAGAAGTTGTTGTTGATAAAGGTGTAGAAAATGTTGTTTGTGAGAATGAAAAAGTAGCTTCTCCTGGAATGAAGTATAAACATTATTCTCCAAAAGCAGATGTTGCAATAATTGATGGAGATTTAAATTCTTTTATTGATTATGTAGAGAAAAATTTAAGTGAAAACACATATTGTGTTGTGTTTGATTATGATAAAGAGAAAATACCATTTCCATGTCTTACATATGGAAATACAAGTGAAGAAAATGCAAAAGAGCTTTTTGGTGTGCTTCGTGAACTTGATGAAATAGGAGCAAAAAGAGTGTTTTTTAGATCTCCTCAAAAAGATGGGGTTGGGCTTGCTGTGTATAATAGATTATTGCGAGCTGCAGGATATGAGGTAATAAAAGTATGAACAGCTTAAAAAATGTTGTAGTTATAGGGCTAACAGGACAAAGTGGTTCTGGAAAAACTACAGTATGTGATATATTTAAAAATAATGGTTTTGCTATAATTAATGCGGATAATGTAGCAAGAGAAGTGACACGAAAAGGAACTGCATGTTTAAAAAATATTTTTGATGTTTTTCCTGAATGTATTGACGAGAAAACAGAAGAACTTGATAGAGCTAAAATGGCTAAGATAGTTTTTGGAGATAGAGATTTATTAAAGCTTTATAATTCAATAATTTATCCTTATATAACTACAAAAATTCTTGAAAGAATACGTGAACTTGGTGAAAATGGTCAAAATACTATTTTATTAGATGCACCAACTTTATTTGAAAGTAGAGTAGATGATTTTTGTAATTATATAGTTAGTGTTATTTCAAATCAAGAAACAAGATTTAATAGAATTAAAAATCGTGATAAAATTTCTGATGAAGCAATAATGCAAAGATTTAATTCACAACATGATGATGAATTTTATTTATCAAGATCTGATATGATTATTAAAAATGATTTTGATTTATTATCTTTGGAGCAGGAAACGTTAAATGTAGTTAGCACAATTAAGGAGCTCTTTAATGCGTAAAAACTTAGTTAAGATTATAATTGGAATTGTTTTGATTGCAGTATTAATTACTGCAATATTTTGTACAGAACTAATTCCAAATTTACAAAAGCAATACATATATAAAATAAAATATTCTTCTATAGTTGAAGAGTATTCAGAAAAATACAATATTGATAAATATATTATTTATTCTGTTATTAAAACTGAAAGTAGTTTTAATAAAAAAGCAACTTCTGATGTTGGTGCAAGAGGTCTTATGCAAATGATGCCGGATACTTTTGAATGGGTTAAATATAAAATGGATGACACTACAGAGATGACTTTTAATAATATGTATGAGCCTGAATGTAGTATTAAATATGGTGCATATTTGATGTCATATTTAATGAAAAAGTTTAATAATGTGCAGTTTGCAGCGATGGCTTATCATGCAGGTATAACGCAAGCTATGACTTGGATTGAGAATAATGACATTGTTTTTGATGATAATAACAATATTAAGTCATTACCATCTGATGTAACATTGCACTATGTTAATAAAATTACCAAATCTTATAATAGATATAAGAAATTATATGGTTGATAATAGGAGGAGAATTTATGAGCAAAGAAAAATCAGAAGCAAAGAAATTGCAAGAGAAACTTGTAACAGGCAAAAAAAATGCTTATCTAAAACTAGATGATAAAAGTATTTCTAATGCAGACAAGTTTTGCGAGAGTTACAAGAATTTTCTTGATAACGGAAAGACAGAAAGATTGTGCGTTGACGAATCAGAAAAACTTGCAAAAGAAAATGGTTTTGAGGAATACGATTGTTCAAAAACTTACAAAGCAGGAGATAAAATCTATTATATTAATAGAAATAAGTGTATCATTCTTACTGTTTTTGGAACAGAAAGCATTGCAAAAGGTGTAAGAATAGCTGCGGCACATATTGATTCACCAAGAATTGATTTAAAACAAAATCCTGTGTTTGAAAATGAAGAACTTGGTTTCTTTAAAACTCATTATTATGGTGGAATAAAGAAATATCAATGGACTTCTATGCCACTTTCATTAATCGGAGTTATTTTTGATAAAGATGGTAACAAGATTAATGTAAATATTGGTGAAGATGAAAGCGATCCAGTATTTTGTATTACAGATCTTTTGCCTCATTTGGCAACACAACAAATGAAAAAACCTTTAGGTCAAGCTATTAAAGGTGAAGATTTAAATATTTTAATTGGATCACGTCCATTTAAAGATGATGAAATTAGTTCAAAAGTTAAATTGAATCTTTTAGATATTTTGAATAAGAAATATGGTATAACTGAAGAAGATTTTATTTCTTCAGAACTTGAAGTTGTGCCTAATTTTAAAGCTAGAGATATTGGTTTTGACAGAAGTATGATTGGTGGTTATGGCCAAGATGATAGAGTTTGTGCTTATACTGCATTAAAAGCTATTCTTGAGTGTAATAATCCAACTAAAACTTGTATGGCTGTTTTGAGCGATAAAGAAGAAACAGGAAGTGACGGAAACACTGGTTTACAAAGTGCATATATGAAATATCATATAGCTGATCTTGCTAAAATGTTTGGTGTTCAAGGAAGAACTGTTCTTTCAAATTCAGAGTGTTTGTCTGCAGATGTAAATGCTGCTTTGGATCCAACATATCCTGAGGTTATGGAGAAAAATAATGCATCAAAACTTAATTATGGAGTTGTTGTAACAAAATACACAGGTGCAAGAGGAAAATCAGGTACATCTGATGCTTCTGCTGAATTTGTATCAAGAATCAGAAAAATGCTTAATAAAGAAGATGTTATTTGGCAAACAGGAGAACTTGGAAAAGTTGACGAAGGTGGCGGAGGAACTGTCGCTGCATATATAGCAAATCTTAATGTAGATGTAATTGATGTTGGTGTGCCAGTACTTTGTATGCATGGTCCTTACGAGATTACTTCAAAAGTTGACGTTTATATGGCTTATAAAGCATTTTCAGTGTTCTTTTCTGAAATATAACTAAAATATAAACTTAATATGCCTGTCCTTTGCGAAAGCAAAGGACTTTTTTTGTGCATTAATACAAAAGATTTTTTCGTCTTTTTTCACTGTCCAAAATCGACAGTTTTAGTTTTGTAAAAGTTATATAATCTAAATACAAGCTTGGGAAATGGAGATAGAATGACATATATTTATTTGGATGTTTTAATTATAACGAATGTTTATGTTAATTATTTTTTGCTCAGAGCAACAAGTAGAATTTCGCATACTGCTTTGAATTTTAGAAGATGTGCATTAGCATGTTTGGTAGGTTCATTTACTTCGCTGACAATTTTATTACCTGAAATGAATATATTTTTGAATTTCATTTTGAAGTTCGGAATGTCTTTTTTTATTGTCAAAATAGCTTTTAGTAAGCTTAAAGTTGAAAGATACATAAAACTTGATGTATTATTTTGTGTAATAAGTTTTCTGTTTGCAGGATTTATATCAATGGTTTGTGAACTGTTTAATTTTAGTTTAATAGTTGTTAGCAATTCTACAATTTATTTTAATATCTCGTTATTAGCTTTAGGAGTATCTACAGCTATTGCATATGCTATTGTGTGTGCTGTTACATATATACTTGATAAAAAATGTAATATTAATCATGCATTCAAAGTTAAAATAAATCTTTTTGGTGATGATTTTGAGCTTGATGCAGTAGCGGATACAGGAAATTTGCTTGTTGATACTTTTTCAGGAAAACCTGTTATAGTGTGTAATTCAAATAAGTTAAGTGAAATGGCTTCTTTAGAAAATCAAAAAGAATATTCTGCAACTGATTATTTAAGCAAAATGAAAAATTTTAAAGGATTAAGGTTTTTGCCTTATAAAACTATAGGAAATTCAGGAATTATACCTGCTTTTAGTGCAGATATGGTTACTGTTAAAAATGAAAATGATGAAGAAAAACCTGTGGATGTTTTAATAGCGTTATCAACAAATAGTATGTCCGAAGAAAAGGCGATTTTTAATCCTAGAATTTTAATTTAGAAAGGCGGTAAGTTAAGAATGTTTTCAATTTTAGAGAGAATAAAAAGTAAAACAAAACTTTTGGTTTTGTGGATTAATAAAAAAATTATTAAAGATAGTGTTGATTACATTAATGGATCAGAAACTTTACCAGCACCACTTTCCAAAACAGAAGAGGCAGAAATTTATAAGATTTTATCAACAGATCCTATGCATGGTAGAGAACAGCTTATTGTACATAATTTAAGGCTTGTTGTATATATTGCAAAAAAATTTGAGTCTACTGGCGTTGATTTAGAAGATATTATTTCAATAGGTACAATTGGTCTTATAAAAGCTGTAAAAACTTTTTGTCCTGAAAAAAATATAAAGCTTGCAACATATGCTTCTAGATGTATTGAAAATGAAATTTTAATGTTTTTAAGAAAATCATCTCAATATAAAAATGAGATTTCTATTGATGAACCTTTAAATATTGATTGGGATGGTAATGAATTGTTATTATCAGATATTTTAGGTACAGATGAAGATGTTGTTAATAAAAAAATAGAAAGTGAAGTTGAAAAAGAGTTATTAATTAAGGAAATTGAAAAGCTGAATCCTAGAGAAAAACAAATTATGAAAATGAGATTTGGTTTGACAAATGGTAAAGAAATGACACAAAAGCAAGTTGCTGATATAATTGGTATATCACAATCATATATTTCTAGACTAGAAAAACGTATAGTGAAGGCTTTAAAAGGTAATTTAAGTAATGTTTAAATAGCATATAGCTAAATTTACATTTTAAATATTGACAAAATAATAAAATGTATTGTAACATAAGTTAGTTAGTAACTTAAAAATCAATATGTTTTTAATGGTGTATTGCAAAATGAAATGTCATGTTTTAAATTTATTTTAGCTATAAAGTATTATATTTTGATAGATTTAAATTTTTTTATTTGCACCCATTTTTGGGTGCTGTTTTTTTGTTGTAAATAAAAGTAAAGGATGGATAAATGAGAATATTAGATAGATTACAGCCAATAATTATATTTGTTTATTTTGTGCTTGTTATTGGAATTAGTATGTTTAGTACAAATATATATTTGTTGATATCATCATTAATTTGTTCAAGTCTTTTGTTGTTTTTAATGCAAAAAAAATATATTATTAAAAATATTATATTTATAATTTGTGCTACAATTTTGATAACTGTTATAAATATGATTATTAATAGTAATGGTGATACTGTTTTATTTACTATATTAAAAAGACCTTTTACTTTTGAATCATTTATGTTTGGTTTAAAATTATCTTTGCTTTTTTCTTCAGTGATAAATTGGTTTAAGTGTTATAATTTTATATTTACTGTTGATAAATTCACATATCTTTTTGGAAATTTTATACCATCTATTTCTTTGCTACTTTGTATGGTTATAAGGCTTGTTCCAATGTATAATATAAAGACTAAACAGATTTTGTTAGTAAGTAAATGTGTAAATAAAGGAATTGAAAAACACAATAGTAAAAAAGAAAATATGAAAAAAGGTGTATTAATATTAAATACAATTATGACTTATTCTTTAGAAAAAAGTATAATCACTGCTGATAGTATGAAAAGTAGAGGATATGGATTGGCAAATAAAACTATGTATGCTATATATAAAATAACAGTAAAAGATGTTGTTTTCTTGATGATGATAGTGTTATTGTTTATTTTGATTTTAATTTTAAGTACAAATGTTATGCTAGGTGTTATATTATCAATAGTATTATTTATTTCACCAAGTTTATATATAATGATTGAGGTAATAAAATGGAACATTATAAAATTGAAAATGTAAGTTTTTCTTATGGGACAAAAGATAAAAAAGTTGTTAATAATATTGATTTGAAAATAAATAAAGGTGAGTTTATAACTATTTGTGGTAAAAGTGGTTCTGGTAAAACTACATTACTTAAAATGTTAAAACCAGTTTTAACTTCTTTTGGAAAAAAACAAGGAGAGATTTTATTTAACAATCAAAATATTAATGATCTTGATTTAAAATATCAAGTTTCAAAAATAGGTTTTGTTATGCAAGATCCTAATAGCCAAATTGTTACTGATAAGGTTTGGCATGAGCTTGCTTTTGGACTAGAAAATTTAGGAATAGATCAAAAAATAATGCGTTTACGTGTAGCTGAAATATCAAGTTATTTTGGAATTAATTCATGGTTTCATAAAAATGTTAATGAGCTTTCTGGCGGCCAAAAACAACTTCTTAATCTTGCATCTGTTATGGCTATGCAACCTGAAGTATTAATTCTTGATGAACCAACAAGTCAACTTGATCCTATAGCTAGTGTAGACTTTTTAAATACAGTTAAAAAGATAAATACAGATTTAGGTGTAACAGTTATTATTACTGAACATAGGCTTGAAAATGTTTTTTCATTATCTGATAGAGTTATTGTTATGGAAAATGGAGAAATAATTGCTGATGATAAGCCTAGAAAAATAGGAAAAGTTTTAAAAGAAAATAATAATGATATGTTTAAATCATTGCCTTCAACTGTTAAAATATACTATTCTTTAAATAAAGGTGGAGAATGTCCTTTAACAGTTAGAGAAGGAAGGAAATGGCTTGATGAATTATTCAAAAATAATAATTTAATTCATACTAGTGTTAAAGAAAGAAATCCTGATTTAAATCAAAAACCAGTTTTGCAGCTTAAAAATATATATTTTAGATATGAAAAAGATTCTCCTGATGTTTTAAAATATTTTAATTTAGAAGTTTATAAATCTTCAATGCTCGCTGTTATGGGTGGAAATGGATCTGGAAAAAGTACAATGCTTAAAATTATGTCTGGATTAAATAAACCATATAGCGGTAATGTTTATTTGAATGGTAAAAACATGAAAAAGCTTAAAAACTCAGAAATATATAATAATAATATTACTATGTTGCCTCAAGATGTTGTTTCTTTATTTTTGCATAAAACTATACTTGAGGATTTACATGATATATCTAAAGATGAGAATGAACTTGAAAAGGTAATTGATTTATGTGAAATCAAAGAATTTTTGAATTCTCATCCATTTGATTTATCTGGTGGAGAAATTCAAAGAGCAGGACTTGCCAAAGTGTTGCTAACTAAACCTAAAATTCTTTTGCTTGATGAGCCAACAAAAGGTATTGATAATTTTTATAAAGAAAAGTTAGCTGATATTTTAAGTTCACTTTTGAAAGATGAAGTTACAATTGTTATGGTTTCACATGATGTGGAATTTTGTGCAAAATATGCTGATGAAGTATCAATGCTTTTTGATGGAGATATTGTGACTAGAAATAATCCTAATAAATTTTTTTCAAGTAATAACTTTTATACGACTTCTGCAAATAAAATGTCTAGACATTTGTTTGAAAATGCTGTAACAAACAAGGAGGTAACATCATTATGCCAAAAAAACTTATTATAAAAAAAGTTTTTAGTGTGGTATGTATTTTGATGTGTATACCTTTAGTGGCGTTTTTGAGTTTGAAACTTGATAGTTCACAGCAATATATTACTTCAATTAGTATTTTAGGATTAAGTTTAATTGCACTATTTTTGTCATATGAAAAAAGAAAACCACAGGCTAAAGAAATAATTGTTCTTGCTGTTTTATGCACAATAGCAATTGTAGGTAGACAAATATTCGCTTTTTTACCACATGTTAAACCTGTTGGTGCAATTGTTTTACTTGTTGGTGTTACTATGGGAGCAAATTCTGGATTTATTTGTGGTGCAGTCACAATGCTTGCTTCTAATTTTTTCTTTGGACAAGGTCCTTGGACTCCTTGGCAAATGTTAGGTTTTGGACTTCTTGGATTTGTTGCTGGAAAAGTATTTTATAATAGATCAAAAATAAATAATGTTATATTTTATATTATATTTTATGTGATTTTTTATATGTTGGTTGTTGGACCTTTGCTTGATTTTAGTTATGTTTTTTCTTTTGGAAATATGATTGATTTTTCATCTATATTTAAGATGTTATTAGCAGGAGTTCCTATAAATTTAATTCAAACTGTTTCGTCTGCATTGTTTATTTTAATTTTATATAAACCTTTTATTTATCAAATGGATAGAATGAAAACTCAGCATGGATTAATGCAAGAAAAATAAATATTTTTATATTATAGTGTTAAAATAATTTACAATAATTATTTATTAAAAAAGCTAAAATATTGGTGTTTAAAATGCCAGTATTTTAGCTTTTTTATTTGTGCAATCACGAAATTATAAATTTTTAAATGTAATATTGTGTATTATTAAGTAATATTATGTAAAATATTTTTGAACGCAAGTTGACAAAACTTTTAAAAGTTAATATAATTAATATTGTATTAGACAAAAAAATATAAAAAACGATTTTTGTTTTAATGATAAAGGAGTTCAATAAGCAGTGTTAAATAAAATTTATATAACTAATATAAATATTGTTGGAAGTGAATTAACTTTAAGCATAACAGGTAAAATATTTGATGAAGAAATAGCCAAAGGTATTAGAATTAGACCTAAATTGACAATGCATTTTATAAATAAAGATGAAGATAGACGAATTCCTTTTGTTATTAATGATGTTTTGTATGATGATAATGTTTGTACTTTTCATGGAACATATGTGTATAAACTTGATTATATTTTTTGGAATTCAAAAAATAAATTTGAAAATGTTAGTATGTATTTAAATTTTTCTTATGGAAATTTTTATAAAGAGAAAATAATTATAGATACTTCTAATATAAATGTTAATTATGATGATTTACATTTTAATCTGGATATAAAAAATAATAAATTAATCTTTTCAAGTGTAATAGCTGAGAACGAAAAAAAAGATAACATAATAATAAAAATATTACGGTTTGTTAGATTTGTTTTAAAGAATGTCTTTTATTTTGTATACAAAACAATCTTAGTAGTTTTGTTTTTTATCGAAGGTGTACTAAGTATTTTAAGAATATCAAATAGTCCTCATAAAATGAAAGGACTTAACGTTATAAATCATTTAATTGCACATATAAATATTAGATTAAAAAAGGTTGGACGTGCTCCATTTAAAAAGAGTAAATTAAAATCTTGGATTATAAATATTTTTACAAAGTTACTTTATTTAAAGCCTATTGAAAAAAATAAAGTTACTTTTATTTCTGTAAGAAGAAATGATCTTTCTGGTAATTTTAAATATGTGTATAATGAATTAAAAGATAATAAAAATATTAAGATTAAATTTCTATATAATACTAAATTGCCAAGAGATTATAATATAATTGATGTATATAGATTTATAAGAGCTTGTGTTACAAGTAGAGTTGTTGTTGTTGATGAATACACACCTATGATTCATAAAATAGATTTAAAAAAACAAACAAAAGTTGTGCAATTATGGCATGCATGTGGTGCATTTAAGACATTTGGTTTTACAAGGCTTGGTAAACCAAAGGGTTCAAAGCAGACTACAAAAAATCATAGAAATTATGATTTTGCTACAGTAAGTTCAACATATTGTAAAAAATGTTATGCAGAAGGTTTTGGAATATCAACAGAAAAAGTAGTTCCTACTGGAATTCCAAGAACTGATGTGTTTTTTGATAAGAGATATAAAGAAAAAGTACAATCTGAATTTTTTGAAAGACATCCTAATTTTAAAGATAAAAAAATTATTTTATTTGCTCCAACTTTTAGAGGTCATACTAAAGAAACAGCTGAATATCCTACCGAATTATTTGATATTAGACATGTTTTAGAGTCAATTAGTGATGATTATGTTATTGTTATAAAACATCATCCGTTTATTAGAGAAAAACATCCTATACCTTCAGAATATAGTGATAGAATTTTTGATGCTTCTGATGATGCAGAACTTAATGATTTGTTGTTTGTGTCTGATATTGTTATTTCTGATTATTCATCATTAATTTTTGAAGCATCATTGCTTAAAATACCTATGATTTTCTTTGCGTATGATTTACAGCGATATATAAAAGATAGAGATTTTTATTTTGATTTTATATATAATGTTCCTGGTAAAATAGTAGAAAATCTTGAAGATTTGATAAAAGCTATTAATAATAATGATTTTGAGACTTATAAAATTGATGGTTTTTCAAAAATGTTCTTTGATGATTTTGATGGTAAATCTTCACAAAGAGTTGCTAAACTTATCGAAAGCATTGTAAAAGAATAATAGAAATAGTAAAGGAAAATCATGAATATAAGAAAAAAATGTCCATCTTTTTTATTTCCTTATTTGCAAAAGTTAAGTTTGATACATTATATTATCATTTTTAATTGGTTTAAATTAATATATAAGATTGATGAAAACAAAATATTGATGTATGCTCCTTCAAGAGAAACTTTGTCAGGAAATTTATATTTTATATATAAAAAACTTAATAATAAGGATTATAAAATAAAGATTGTATTAAAAAATGACAATAACTCTACTATACAATTATTAAAAGAAGTTGCTACTTCTAAATATATTATTATTGATGATTATGCTAAAATTTTATATGCACTTAAAATGAGAAAACAAGCTAAATTTATACAGGTTTGGCATGCAGCTGGTGCGTTTAAACGCATGGGCTTTAGCAGGAGTGATAGTAATCAAGGATCATCTAAAAATTCTTTAACACATAAAAATTATACTGATGTTATAGTTAGCTCAGATGGAGTTGTTGAAAATTATTCACAAGCTTTTGGAGTAACAAAAGATAAAATACGTGCTATAGGAATTCCTAGAACTGATGTGTTTTTTGATAAGAATTACATTGATGATCAAAGAGAAAAGTTTTTAAAAAAATATCCTAGTTTATTAAAGAAGAAATTGATACTTTTTGCTCCTACTTTTCGTGGAGCTACAATAGACAAAGCTTATTATCCTAAAGAATATTTGGATATAGAAGATTTGTATAATAATTTTTCTGAAGATTATATATTAGGATTAAAATTACATCCATTTATAAAAGATAAAATTAAAATTGATGAGAAATATTTAGATTTTGTTATCGATTTTTCAGAAGAAAGAGAAATAAATGATATTTTATTTATGACAGATATATTAATTACAGATTATTCTTCAGTGATTTTTGAATATGCTTTTTTAAAAAAGAAAATTGTGTTTTATGCACCTGATTTAGAACAATATATAAAAGATAGAGATTTCTTTTATGAATATTCTGAATATGTTTATGGTTCGCTTTCTAAAACAAAAACACAGTTGATAGAAGCTATAAAAAATACAAATATAGATTATGACAAAATTGACGTATTTTATTCAAAATTTTTGTCTGAATGTGATGGTAGAAGTTCACAAAGATTTGTAGATGAAATAATAAGGGAGTTTTAAATTTTGTTTTTATATATTTTAATTTTTTTTGCTAAACTTATTTTAAAATTTATATATTTTTTTATTAAGTTGTTTCCGCAAAAAGATAAAGTTGTTTTTATAAGTAGACAGAGTAATAAAGTGACAAGTGATTTTTTAGCTATTGGAAATAAAATATTTGAAAGACATAGTGATTACCAAATTAAATATCTTTGCAAAACCTTAGATAAAACTTTTATTGGTAGATTAAAGTATGTACCACATATGTTTGTTCAGATGTATCATATTGCTACATCAAAAGTTGTAATTTTAGATAGTTATTGTATAGTTGTTAGTGTTTTAAAACATAAAAAAAATACTAAAGTAATACAAATGTGGCATGCGCTTGGTATATTTAAAAAATTTGCATATTCTATTATTGGAAAAGTTGAAGGTTCTGATGAGAAAATTGCAGAAGTTATGAGAATGCATAAAAATTATGATTATATAATAAGCTCTTCGCCTTTTATTAAAAAAGAGCTTAGTGAAGCATATGGATCTGAAGAAGATAAAATTATTTCTCTTGGATTGCCAAGAATGGATTTTCTAACTAATCAATTGCGTATGGATACGATGAAATCAAAGATTTTTGAAGTTTATCCTGAAATTAATAACGGTAAAAAAATTATTTTGTATGTTCCTACTTTTAGAAAAAATACAAAAGTTGATTGCTCAAAGATAATGTCAAATATAGATTATGAAAAATTTAATTTAGTTGTTAAACTACATAATGGTAAAGAAATGTTTTGTGTTAATGGTAACAAGATTGTTAAAAATGCTACATTTACAGGGACAAGTTATCTTTCTATTGCAGATTATGTTATTTCTGATTATTCAGCAATTATATTTGAAGCAATTATAGCAAAGAAAAAATTGTATTTATATAATTATGATCAAGAAAGTTATTTTAAAAATAGAGGTATATATATAGATTATGATAGTATTCCTGCTATAAAAAATGATAATTTAAAATATATAATTGAAAAAATTCAAAAAGATTGTTATACTGACATTAATATTGATGATTTTATAAATAAATATGTGACAAATGTTGATGTTAATATTACAGATGCTTTTGTAGATTTAATTGAAAAATGTATGTCAAGTCTTGAAATTAATAATAATGAATTAATCAAATTAAATTTAAAAGCAAATATAATTTACAAGAAAAAGGGAAAAATACATGCTTAATACATTAAAAGAAATTTTTATAGACCACATTAATAATGTATCTCAGATTATTAAACTTGCTAAGGCGGATCTAGTAAAAACTTATAGAGGAGCTGCTCTTGGTTGGGGATGGGCTGTTATAAAGCCATCAGTGACTATTTTTGCATATTGGTTTGCATTTTCATTTGGTTTAAGAGCTAATCGTGATATAGGAGGATTTCCATTCTTTTTATGGCTTATTTGTGGAATGATTCCATGGTTTTATATGAGTGATATGATTGTTATGGGAACAGGAAGTATAAAGAAATATCATTATTTAGTAACTAAACTTAAATATCCAATTTCAACTATTCCTACTTTTGTAAGTATATCTAAATTAATTGTAAATGTTATTATGATTGCTATATGTATATTGATTTTTGTTATATCTGGATTTACACCAAATATATATTATATTCAAATACCTATAATTATTTTAATGTCTTTTACTTTCTTTACAATTTTTGCTCAATTTTCTTCATTAATAGCAGCAATAAGTAAGGACTATGCTAATTTAGTAAAGTCATTTGTTACTGCAATATTCTGGTTTTCAGGTATTTTGTATGATGCTAATGCTATTCATATACCATGGATTAAAAAGCTTCTTTTTGTAAATCCAATAACCTATTTAGTTACTTGTTTTAGAGATGCATTTATAAATCAAAAATGGTTTTTTGAGGAAGTTGATAGATTAATTATTTTTTTAGTTGTTACACTTGTATTTTTATTATTATATTTGGTTTCATACAAAAGATTAAAAAAAGAAATACCAGATGTTCTTTAAGGAGTTATTATGCAAGAAGAAGTAGTTATACAGTTTAAAAACGTTAATAAGAAATATAAGCTTTATAAAAATAGCAAACAAAGATTAGCTAATTTGATTTTTAAAATATCTTCAATTAAAGAAAAACATGCAGTCAAAAATATGTCTTTTACAGTTAATAAAGGAGATTCTGTTGCGTTAATAGGTAATAATGGAGCAGGCAAATCAACTATTTTAAAATTAATTTCACAGCTTAGTTATCCTACTGATGGTGAGATTATTGTAAATGGCAGTATTGGTGCATTAATTGAGCTTACAGCTGGTTTTGATGCAGAATTTACTGGAAGAGAAAATATCTTTTTAAGAGGTAGTATTATTGGAATTTCAAAAAGTGATATGGAAAAGCTTATTGATCCTATAATAGAATTTGCTGAACTTGGTGAATATATAGACCAACCTGTTAGAACATATTCTAGTGGTATGAAAGCTAGACTAGGTTTTGCAATTAATATAAATCTTAATCCTGATATTCTTATTGTTGATGAAGCACTTAGTGTTGGTGATGCTAATTTTAAAAGTAAATGTAAAGCAAAAGTTCAAGAATATCTTGCTGATAAACAAAAAACTTTGTTGTTTGTAACACACTCAACAAATGTTGCAAAGGATTTTTGCAAAAGAGGTATATTTATTAAAAGTGGAAAGATAATTTATGATGGTGATATAGACACTGCAATAAAAGAATATAAATCTAAAAAATAAAAAACTCTCCTAAAAAGGAGAGTTTTTTTATTTATTTAAAAAAGCAGGAATTTTAGTTTTAACAGGCATAATTACACGTACAGATTTTGCAGGAATGTTACCAATTAATTTTTCATTAGAAACTTCAAACAAACTTCTATCATCAGTCCAACTTTGATATTTTCCTGATGATAAATTTGTATCACAATTAATTGAAACTGTTTTATCAGAAGCATTTACAATAACAGCACCTTTAGTTCCTCTTTCAATTATTAACACATTATTATTATCATTAGGATTTATTAAAAATTCACTTTTGTTTTTCATATGATTTCTAAAAAAATTCACAGCAGCAATTTCATCATCTTTATATAAATCACTTCCAGCGATACCAATTTTATTTATTCCATATATATTGTTTTTACTAGCATTTAAAGGTCTATCAAAAAATAATGGTGTACCGTTTTTTCTTGATGTAATAATTGCCCATACAAGTTTTATTTCAGTATCACTTATTGTTTTAATAGTGTTCTGATTTAAATAATTATCATATGATTCTACCCATGTTATAAAATTAGTATCATTAATGTTGTTAATACCATGATTTTGGTCTATAGAATATTTTTCTAAATCACTATAAGTAATATTATATCTTAAAGAATATCCGAAATTTGTTGCTGTTGCAGCACCAATAGTATTAATATAATCGTTTATCTTATCAGTGTTTCCTTGAATAACTTCTCCGTAATTAAACAATTTATCATTGTTTTTAGTTTCGTTAATAATTCTAGTCCAAAAATTATTTTTAACTCCAATTGGTTTATTATCATTTGGTAAACCTATATGTTTTGCTGAACTAAATTTAAAACCATCAACTCCACAATCTATGCAATCATTTAAGTAATTAATTAGATAATTTTGAAATCCAATATTTTCTGTATCTATATCTGGTAAATTAATCACACTATTTCTTGTGCAATCTAATCTATCTGACCAATTTTTTATAGGAATAAAACCAGTATCATGGTAAAGACGGTTATTTGCTGCATTTATAAGATCTTGTGATACATTATCTATATTAGTAGAAGTATGATTTGCAGGAACATCTATTATTATTTTAATGCCATACTTATCAGCTTCATTACACATATTTATAAGGTCTTGTTTAGTTCCAACTTGGTAATTACCTATTTTATAATCAGTTGGCTGATAATGCCACCACCAAGCGCCATTTGATCCATCAGGATTTTTACCATTAAGAATTAAAGGAGTATTTTCACCATCACATTTATTTATTGGAGATGTTTGGATTGCTGAAAATCCCGCTTTGGCTATATTTTTCATATTATCTTTAATAGTATTAAGTGACCAAGCAAATGCATGAAAAATAGTGCCATCTTCAACTTTTTCAGATAAATCATTTATTTGTGCATTAGTTTGTTGTGGATTTGATTTTGAATGAACAGTTATTGCTGTAAAAATACTAATTAACACAATTAACAATATTGAACATTTTATAATACGTTTTTTCATTTTTGCCATGATTGATGCTTTGCTCCTTTGAACTCTTATACCTTTTGCGAACCTATATTCTTTATTTTAAATTATTTAACATTATAAGTCAATGGCAAAGAAATTATTTATTTAACTTTGTGAAAATAATATATTTTATTATAAAAAATGTGTAGAATTTAGTTGTAATATAAATAAGAAGCATTGTTGTGATTTTACAACAATGCTTTAATTTTTTAAAATTATTTTTTATTGATTTTAAGTACTGCTTTACCTAATGCAAAAATGAGGATTGCTGCTGCTATTGCTTCAGGAATTCCAGATGCTGTTACAGTTCCCATTACAAGTCCTAAAATAGCAGAAATTCCAACTTGTTTAGCTTCTGCATATTGTTTTGCAAGCAAAAAATAAATGCTTCCCATTACTAAAATAGTATTTGTTATAGATCCTATAAAACCTGTTACTATTAAAGATATGTTTTGATTAACTTTAAACTTGTTTAGCAATTTCCATGTGTAAGCAGCAACTATACCTATTAAAACACGACATACAACAGATATCCAAATTGCTTTTATTGCGCCTATAATTCCAGTTGTACTAAGAAAAGGTGAGAATGCAAATGATAATAAAGTTGGAGCTAGAGTATTGCTAATTAACGAGCAAATTCCAAATACTCCACCTAAAATTGCTCCTGCTAGTGGACCTAAAATAATAGCACCTATTATTACAGGAATGTGAATTGTTGTTGCCTTGATAATTGGCAATTGAATCATACCTAATGGTGTGTTAGCTAAAACAATGATTATTGCTGACATTAGCATAACATAAATCATCCATTTGATATTTAGTTTTTTTGTTTTCATATATAATACCTCCATGTTATTGTTCCATTTAAAATGGATACAATACAAATATCAAATATTTTAACACAAAAAGGATTTGATTTCAATTGTTTGAGATATGGAATTTTAAAACAATATATATTATAATGTTAAATATAAAAAGAACATTTAGAAAGTTGGAATATATATGTTAAAGGATAAACTTATAATTTTAGGAGTTACTGGAGGTATTGCAGCATATAAAAGTGCTAATTTAGCTAGTCTTTTGATAAAACAAGGTGCTAAAGTGCAAGTTATTATGACTAAAAATGCTACTGAATTTATTTCTCCATTAACATTTGAAGGAATTACTAATAGAAGATGTTGTATTGATACTTTTGATCGTAATCATGAATATAGCACTGAACATATTTCTTTGGCGAAAGCAGCTGATGGATTTGTTATTGCTCCTGCTACTGCTAATGTTATTGGGAAAATCGCAAATGGTTTAGCTGATGATATGCTTACTACAACTTTTATGGCATGTGGTTGTAATAAAATAATTGTTCCTGCTATGAATACTGGTATGTATAATAATCCTATTAATCAAGAGAATTTGAAGAAATTATCTAAGTTTGGAATAGAAATAATAACTCCACAATCAGGAAGGCTAGCTTGTGGTGATATTGGAATAGGAAAAATGCAAGAACCTGAAACTATTATGCAATATATTATTAGAGATTTTGGATATGAAAAAGATTTGGTAGGTAAAAATATTTTGGTTACTGCTGGTGCTACTCAAGAAAAATTAGATCCTGTTAGATATATTACTAATCATTCAACAGGAAAAATGGGCTATAATATAGCGAAAGTTGCTGCTATGAGAGGCGCAAATGTGACACTTGTTACTGGAAAAACTAATATTGAGAAGCCATTTTTTGTAGATATAGTTTCTGTTTTTTCTGCAAAAGAAATGTATGATGCTGTTATGAGTTTAAGTGATGATATGGATATTATTATAAAAGCTGCAGCTGTTGCTGATTATCGTCCTAGCGTTGTTAGTGACAACAAAATTAAGAAATCTGATAATAATATGGTTATACAAATGCAGCGTACAGATGATATATTAAAACAATTAGGAACTAACAAAAAATCTGGACAATTTATTTGTGGTTTTTCTATGGAAACAGAAAATATGATTGAGAATTCTAAGAAAAAACTAGTAAATAAAAATGTTGATATGATTGTTGCTAATAATTTAGAACAATCTGGAGCAGGATTTGGCACAGACACTAATGTTGTTACTATAATTACTGAAAATCAAACTAAACAATTTGATATTTTGACAAAGCAGGAAGTTGCAGAAAAACTTTTAAATGAGATAATTAAATTGAAAAAATAGCACTAAAAATATAAATAATTATTAAGAAAATTTATTTGTATAAGCAGTATTGTTTGTCTATTCTCTCTCATATAATGTACAAGAGGTGAGATGATGAAAAAAGCGAAGCTGTTTATAATTAATTCTATTGTAGTTGTTACAGCTACTTTAATTTTGAAAACCATATTTGTTTCTTTTAATGTATATGTATCTAATGAAATTGGACTTGCTGGTATGGGACTTATGGAGCTTATTATGTCAGTGTTTTCATTTTCTGTTATTGTTGCTTGTTCTGGTATAGGACTTGGATCTACTAGGCTTGTTGCAGAAGAATTAGCTAAAAATGCTCATAGAGGCATTATATATGCAATGAGAAATTGTTTTATTTATAGTACATTATTTGGTGTTTTGACAGGTTTAGTTTTATTTTTTGGAGCAGATTTTATTGGAACGGTTTTGCTTGGAGATGAAAGAACTGTAAAATGTTTGCCTATTTTAGCTTTAAGTTTACCTTTTTATTCTGCTCAATGTGTTATATATGGATATTTTAATGCTGTTAGAAAGTCTTTTATAACTTCAATTGCTCAGCTTTTTGAAGTTGGATTTAGAATAGCTATGACAGTTTATTTTTTAAAAACTAGTATTGAATTTGGTATAGAAGAAACTTGTCTTGGACTTATGAAAGCTTCTACATTATCAGAAGTTTTTGCTTTTTCAATAATGATAATTTTATATTTATTTGATGTTAAAAAATATAGGAAAGGTAATGAATTTGGAGCTAATTTAAAACAAAGAATGCTTAAAATATCTTTACCTGTTGCGTTTAGCTCGTATCTTTGTTCTGCTTTATTTAGTATACGAAATATTATGATTCCTATGGGACTTGTGAAATACGGACTTTCTCGTGATGATGCTTTGTCACAATTTGGTGTAATAAGTGGTATGGTTGTTCCTTTAATATTGTTTCCAGCAGCTTTTTTATCCACTTTTTCTAGTTTGATTATACCTGAAATAACAGAAGCATATAAACTTAATAATCAAAAGAAAATTGATACTATGGTAACAAAAGTTTTTCAGGTAACTTTGATTTTTACAATTGGAATTATAGGAATATTTTTAAAATATTCAAGTGAACTTGGTATGGTTGTTTATAAAAATATAAATATAGGTTTTTACATAAAAGTTCTTACACCTCTTGCTTTAATAGCATATCTTGATGGTATTACGGATGCTATGTTAAAAGGTTTAGACAAACAAGTTAATTCGATGTTTTATAATATATTTGATTCTACTTTTTCAATTATTTTAGTATTTTTTATGCTTCCTAAATTTGGATTAAACGGTTTGCTTTTAGTAATGTTTGCAAGTAAGCTTTTAAATACCTTTTTGAGTATAAACAAAATAGCTAAGTGTACTAATTTTAAAATAAATTATGTTGATTGGCTTTTAAAACCACTTTTGCTAATTTTTATTTCGGTAACTTTCGGCAAAATATTAATAAATATTTTTGTAGTTAGATATACTTACACAGCTTTAATGTTAACGCTTTATATCGCTATTTCTATAGTCATTTATTTTGTATTAGTGTTATTATTTGGCTGTATTTCAAAAAGAGATATAGCTACATTTAAGTCGAAATTTAGATAATTTAGGTTTTGAAATAATATTGTATACTATATAACTTGTATAAACATTTTTAATATCGGCAATAATATTGCATATTGATTTTTGGAGGTTGAGTATGCAAACAATTATAATGGCCGGTGGAGAAGGAACAAGGCTTAGACCGTTAACATGTAATATGCCAAAGCCTTTAGCTCCTTTATGTGGAAAACCTGTGATAGAATATATACTTGATTTGTTAAAAAGTCATGGTTTTGATAATGCAACAATGACTTTGATGTATCAAGGTCAAAAAATAGTTTCTCATTTTAATGATGATACTTATGATGGAATGAAACTTAACTATTCTTTTGAAGACACACCTCTTGGTACTGCTGGTTGTGTTAAACTTGCTGCAACTGATGATGAGGTACTTATTATAAGTGGCGATGCTATGTGTGATTTTGATCTTACTAGTGCTATAAAATTTCATAGAACTAAAAAGTCGGATGCTACTATAATTGTCAAAAAGGTTGATGATCCAAGAGAATATGGACTTGTTTTATATGATGAATCTGGTTTAGTAAGAGGATTTATTGAAAAACCTTCTTATGAAAGTTGTACAATTGATAAAGCTAACACTGGTGTATATATTATTTCAAAATCTGTTTTGGATTTAATTCAAAAAGATGAAAAAGTTGATTTTGCACAAGATATTTTTCCTTTGATGCTTGAAAAATCAATGAAAATTTATGCTTTTGAGGAAAATGGTTATTGGTGTGATATTGGAGATATTCATACTTATATTAAATGTCAGCAGGATATTTTAGAAAATAAGGTTAAATGTTCTGTTAATGGTATTAAATCTATTGGTGGAAATGTATTTGCTTATAAAGAAGAGTTTAAAGGTGTTAGAATTTCGCCTCCATGTTATATTGGAAAAAATGTTACAATTGGTGAAGGCAGTGTGATTGATAAAGGTACTGTTATTTGTGATAATGTTACTGTTGGCAAAGATACTAAAATTCGTTCAGCAGTTATTTTAGAAGGTGCTTTTATTGGATCTAAAGTTTCTTGTAATAGTGCTGTGATTTGTAAAAATTCAAAAATGCTTAATGGCTCTATGGTTTTTGAACAATCTGTTTTAGGTGAAAATTCTGTTGTTGGTGAAAATTCTGTTGTTGAGGCTGGAATTAAAATTTGGCAGTCTAAACATTTAGAAGATAACCAGACTGCTTCTTATGATTTGAAATATGGCAATACTTCTAAGCTTGTGTTTGATGAAGATGGTTTTGTTGGACAAACTAATGCTGTAATAAGTCCTGAACTTTGTTGTAATATTGGTGCTGCTTGTGGAACTATTTCTAGTAATCAAAAAGTTGCAATTGGTTATGAAAAATCAAAATCAGCTGAGTGTTTTATGAAAGCATTGTCTTCTGGTGTTATGTCTTCTGGTGCAGATGTTTTGAATTTTGGAGAATGTACTGAAAGTGAATTGCATTTTTGTATGAAAGAAACTTCAGCGAATATAGGATGTTTTGTTCAATCAGATGAAAAAACAAGAATACGTATTTTATCAAAAAATGGACTTAATTTGACTAGGTCTCAAGAACGTAAACTTGAAAGTAGTATAAATAGAAAAGATATTAATAAGGCTTCTTTTGAGGAAATTGGAGAACATCATTGGCTTGATGGAATAAAACATATGTATTATGAAAATTTAAAATTAGATTTTCCAGAGAAGTTGAATGGTGTTTTATGTGAGTTTAAAACATCAAATCCAAGAACTCAAAATATAATTAAAAAAATATTATCAAATAAAGTTGATCCTGATGGAGAAAGAATTGTTTTTAGTATTTCAGATGATGGAAAAAAATTATCTTTATATAACGAAAAAATAGGCTATGTTTTTTATGAAAAGCTTATATTGATTGCATGTAAAATCTATTTTGAAAGAGGCTTGAATGTTTCGTTACCGTATAGTTTTCCGAGTGTTGCGGATCATTTAGCAAAAAAATATGGTGCTAAAGTTTTAAGATATTATTCTTGTAGTTTTGATACTAGTGATACTGATGCTAGAGAACTTGCTACGGATTGTGATTTTGTTTATGATGGATTGTGGCTAGCATTTTTGATTATTAAGTATTTACATGAAAATCAAGTTTCTATTAAAAAACTTTTTGATGAGATTCCTGAATTTTACTATACTACTAGATATGTTAATGCGAAAAAATCACCTGCAGATATTTTGAAAAATTTATCTACAGAAAAGACATCTTTAGGTGAAGGTGTATTTATAAATAATAATAAAGGTAAAGTTTTAATTAGGCCTACAAAAACAGGTAAAGGAATAATGATGTTTGTTGAAAGTACTAAAAGTGAAACAGCAGCTGAGTTATGTAGTGAATATGAAGATATAATTAAAAATAAGTAATTTATAAATAATTTAAATTGTATAAAAAAACCTTTAGATTGACAATTCTTTAAAAAAGAGTTATGATAATGTTTGAATATGTGTTCGGGTAAATTCATAATGATAGGGGAAGCCCTTTTTATTAAATTTTAATGTTAAGGTTGTATTAGAATATATAGAAATTTAATTTTACAAGTTACTATTCAAGATCTTGAAAGACCGTTTCTTTCAAGATACATATCGCATTATGTGTCAGTAGTAATAGTATACGTTTTAGAAAATTTGTAACGTTTTTTACGTTTACGTTTTATAGTTATTGTTTTATACATTTTTGCTTTATATTGACAGTGCGGAAATAAAAACAAGGAGAAAGCAATGAAAAAAGAAAAAGATGCTAAAAATAGCAATGAAACTATGCCAGAAAAGAAACCAAAGAATAGATACCGTCCAAGAAATAAAAAATCTGATAATACAAAGAAAAATAATCCTTCAACACAAAAGGTTAAAGGTGCTAATAATTTAGATTCACAAAAAAATCAAAATAATAAAAAACCTACTTCTAATAAAAATTATGTTAGAAAAAATAGATCAGCACAAAGAAAAAGTCCTGTTAAAATAATTCCTCTTGGTGGATTAAATGAGATTGGTAAAAACCTTACTGTTTTTGAATATGCAAATGATATTATTATAGTAGATTGTGGAATAGCATTTCCTGATGCTGAAATGCCAGGTGTTGATTTAGTTATTCCTGATTATACTTATCTTGAGAGAAATATTGATAAAGTTAGAGGTATTGTACTTACTCATGGTCATGAAGATCATATAGGCGGAATACCTTATTTTTTAAAGAAGATGAATGTTCCTGTTTATGGAACAAGATTAACTATTGGACTTGTTGAAGGCAAACTTAAAGAACATGGACTTCTTGGATCTGCAAAATTGAATGTAATTACTCCTCGTCAAACTGTCAAATTTGGTTGTATGGCTGTTGAGTTTATTAGAGTTAACCATTCAATTCCGGATGCTGTAGGAATGGCTATTCATACTCCTGTAGGAGTTATTGTTCATACTGGAGATTTTAAAGTTGATTATACTCCAATTGAAGGCGGAATTATTGATTTAGCTAAGTTTTCTAAACTTGGTAATAATGGCGTTTTAGCTTTGATGTCAGATTCTACTAACTCTGAAAGAAAAGGCTTCACTATGAGTGAAAGTATGGTTGGAGGATCTTTTGAAGAATTATTTTTACAAGCTGAAGGAAGTAGACTTATAATTGCTACTTTTGCATCTAATATCCACAGAGTTCAGCAAATTGTAGATAATGCAGTTAAATATGAAAGAAAAGTTGCTGTTTTTGGTAGAAGTATGGTTAATGTTATTGGTAAAGCTGTTGAGCTTGGATATTTAAAAATACCTGAAGGTGTTTTGATAGATATTGATAACATTAATAAATATCCACCAGAAAAAATTGTGCTGATTACAACAGGCAGCCAAGGTGAGCCAATGTCTGCTCTAACTAGAATGGCTATGAATGAGCATAGAAAAGTTACAATAACACCACATGATTTTATTATTATATCTGCTACTCCAATTCCTGGTAATGAAAAACTTGTTACTAGAGTTATTAATGAACTTATGAAATCTGGTGCTAATGTTGTTTATGATAGTATGTATGATGTTCATGTTTCAGGTCATGCTTGTCAAGAAGAACAAAAGCTTATTTTGTCACTTGTTAAGCCAAAATTCTTTATTCCTGTTCATGGTGAATATAAACATTTGAGAAGACATGCTATTACTGCTCAAGAAATTGGAATTCCTGAGAAAAATATATGTATTGGTTCAATAGGTAATGTTATTGAAATTGATGAAGAACAAATCAAAGTTGCTGGCCAAGTTCCAGCTGGTAAAGTTTTAGTTGATGGTCTTGGTGTTGGAGATGTTGGAGCTATTGTTTTAAGAGATAGAAAACATCTTGCACAAGATGGTTTAATTATTGTTGTTGCTACTATTGAAAACGAAGGTGGAACAATTCTTTCAGGTCCTGATGTTGTTTCAAGAGGCTTTGTTTATGTTAGAGAAAGTGAAGAACTTATTGAAAGTTCTAAAAAATTAATGTACAATACTTTGCAAAAATGTTTGGATGATAATATAAGAGAATGGAATGCTATCAAGACAAAAATGAAAGATGTTCTTTCAGAATATATTTATATAAAGACAAAACGTTCACCAATGATACTTCCTATTTTAATGGAAATTTAGTAAATGACAGCTATGCTGTCATTACATAAAAATAAATTTTAGGTGGAGATGCTGTGAAGAGTAAAAAAGGATTACTGTTTAAAATAATAGCTTTATCAATGGCTTGTTTAAGTGTTTTTAATGCAGTTCTTTTAGTACAAAAACCTAAACCACTAAATTGGTTCTTTTTGATTTTAACATTAATAGTCTTTATTCTTTTTATACTTGAATATTTTTATATATTTTCAAATATTAGAAAATACATAATAAAACTTAATAGTAATATTATTAAAACTGAAAAAGAATCGTTATATAGTTTTCCTGCTCCTGCTTTAATAATTAATAGTGAAAAATATATTGTGTGGTTTAATAAAGCGTTTGAAGAAAGAGTTTTTACGGATAAGGATCCTTATGGAATTAAATTAGATGAACTTTTGGATATTGATATAAAAAAAGTTTATAATGTAAATGGAACTGTTATTAAACATGATGATAGGTTTTATAGAGTAAAAGCTTCTACTTCTGTAGTTAATGATACTGATCTTTCTATGGTTTATTTTGAGGATATTTCTCAATTTAAGGCTTTAGAAAGTGAGCATTTTAATTCAAGACCTTGTGTTATAATGCTTATGATTGATAATTATGATGAAGTTCTTCAAAATGTTAAAGAAAGTGAAAAAGCTCAAACTCTTGTGAAAATTGAAACCTTGCTTGAAAATTTTATGGAAAATACTACAGGTATGTTAAAAAGAATTTCAAGTGATAAATTTATTATAGTTCTTGAAGAAAGACATTTGTCAAAAATGATTGCAAATCGTTTTGATATTTTAGATAAAGCAAGAGAAATTACTATAAGCGAGAGGTTTTTTGTAACTTTATCAATGGGCGTTGGACGTGGCGGAAAAACACTTTTTGAAAATGAAGGACTTGCAAAACAAGCTTTAGATATGTCACTTGGACGTGGCGGTGACCAATGTGCTTTAAAAACATCATCAGGATTTGAATTTTTTGGTGGTATTTCAAAAGGTATAGAAAAACATACAAAAGTTAAGACAAGAATTATTGCTACAGCTCTTGAAGAATTAGCTTTGTCATGTGAAAAAGTTCTGATTATGGGACATAAATATGGTGATTTAGATAGTGTTGGTTCTGCTACAGGTCTTTGTGGTGCATTTAAGAAGATAAATAAAGAGGCTTATGTTGTTGTTAATCCTAATAAAAATTTATCGGAAAGTCTTATTGAGTATATAAAAGAGAAAGATGATAATGAAATGTATATCGATCCTTCTCAGGCTTTGGAGATTATGGATGATAAAACATTATTAATTATTGTTGATACACATAATCCGGATTATTTAGATAGTCAGGATCTTTATAAAGAAGCTAAAGATGTTGTTGTTATAGATCATCACAGAAAAATGGTTAATTTTATAGATAATGCTGTTATCTTTTATCATGAGCCATATGCTTCATCTACTTGTGAGATGGTGTCAGAGTTAATTCAATATATAGGTAATAAAAATCCTATATCTTCTTATCAAGCAGAAGCTTTGTTATCAGGAATTATGCTTGATACTAAGAATTTTATTATGAGAACAGGTGTTAGAACTTTTGAAGCAGCTGCATATTTAAGAAGATTAGGTGCTGATACTGTTTCTGTAAAAGGACTTTTTTCTAATAGTTTTAAAACATATCAAGAAAAAAGTAAATTGGTTGCGTCAAGCGAGATATTTAGAGGTTGTGCTATTTCTATGAGTGATTCTTTGTCTGATGAAATAAGATTGGCAGCTCCTCAGGCGGCTGATGAACTTCTTGGTATAAGCGGAGTTACGGCTTCATTTGTAATTTTTAATATGAATGGATTAATAAATATTTCTGCAAGAAGTCTTGGAACTCTTAATGTTCAACTTATTATGGAGAAATTAGGTGGTGGTGGACATCAAACGATGGCTGCTGCACAGCTTTCTAATGTTGATATGCATGATGCAAGACAAAAGTTAATTTATGCTATTGATCAATACATGGGTTAAAATTATAAGTTTTATGGAGGTATAATAATGAAGGTAATATTAATTAAAGATGTTAAAGGTTCTGGAAAAGAAGGCGATGTTTTAAATGTTGCTGATGGATACGCTAGAAATTATCTTATTGCACGTGGCTTTGCAATAGAAGCTACATCAAAAAATATGAATGATTTAAAAGGTAAAAAAGAATCTGAACAACATAAAACTGATGTTCAAAAACAAAATGTTTTGGATATTTCTAAAAAAATTGATGGCAAAACTGTTGTTGCTAAAGCTAAAGCTGGAGCTGGTGGAAAATTATTTGGAGCTATTACAACAGGTACAGTTGCTGATATTATAGAAAAAGATTTTGGTTGTAAGATTGATAAGAAAAAAATCTCTCTTAATAGTCAAATAAAAGCATTTGGTGAATATAATGCTGAAATAAAATTAGGTTTTGGAATTGTATCTAAAATCAAAATTTCTGTAGTTGAAGAGTAATTTTTAAAGGAGAAAAAAGTGGATATTTCTACTTCAGTTGAAAATTTTATTGGTAAAGATTTGCCATATAGTCTTGAAGCAGAACAAACAATTTTAGGAGCACTTCTTATTGATCCATCTGTTCTTTCTGTTGTTCTTGAACACATTAAACCTGAATCATTTTATCGTGAACAACATAGAAATATTTTTTCTATAATTTTAAGAATGTTTGGAAATGGACAGGAAGCAGATATAATTACTGTTATGAATGAAGTTGTAGCTACTGGTATTTTTGAAACATCTGCTATGGCTAAAACTTATTTAAAAGGAATTATGGAAAATGTTCCATCAGTTTCAAATATAGAAAGCTATTGTAAAATTGTTGAAGATAAGTTTTATATAAGAGCATTAATTACAGCTTCTAGAGAAATAATGGATATGGCATATGATGGTGCTACTGATTCAAGGACACTGCTTGATAGTGCTGAGCAAAAAATTTATGATATAAGACAAGGTAATGATACAAAAGGACTTTCAAAAATTGATGAGGTTGTTGTTGAGGTTTATGATAGACTTCAAAAAATAACAGGTCCTGATAAAGATAAATATGT
Organism: Oscillospiraceae bacterium; assembly: GCA_965226565.1. Lineage (GTDB taxonomy): Bacteria > Bacillota > Clostridia > Oscillospirales > Ruminococcaceae > SZUA-444. The sequence goes on along the minus strand of CBDDDI010000005.1, from coordinate 208,673 downwards.
AGGTGCGAAATCTGGTTTTACTGAGCTTGATGCAATTACAACAGGTTTAAATGATACTGACTTGTTAATTCTTGCAGCAAGACCTGGTATGGGTAAAACTAGTTTTGCTTTAAATATGGTAGCTAATGTTGCTAAGAAAAGTAATAAGCAGGTTGTTGTTTTTTCACTCGAAATGGGAAAGGAACAGCTTGTTTCAAGAATGCTGTCATCTGAAGGACTTGTAAATAGTAATTCAATTAAAACAGGCAGACTTACTCCTGATGATTGGACAAAGCTTGCTATGGGAGCGGAAAGTTTATCAAGACTTCCAATATTTCTTGATGATGGTGGTGGAATTACTGTTCCACAAATGAAAGCTAAACTTAGAAGAATGAAGAATCTAGGTTTGGTTGTTATTGATTATTTGCAGCTTATGGAAGGTTCTAAAAAGAATTCAAACAGAGTTAATGAAATTTCTGAAATTACAAGACAACTTAAACTTATGGCTAAAGAATTAAAAGTTCCTGTTATTACTCTTTCACAGCTTAATCGTGGTGCTGAAAGTAGACAAGATCATAGACCTTTGTTGTCTGATTTGCGTGAATCTGGTTCTATTGAGCAAGATGCTGATATAATTATGTTTTTGTATAGAGATGGATACTATGATAAGGAAAGTGAAAATCAAAGTATTTCAGAATGTATTGTTGCTAAAAATAGACATGGTGAGACTGGCACAGTAAAACTTGCTTGGAATGGTGAGTTTACATTGTTTAGAAATCTTGAAGGATATAGAAATGAAGAATAAGGTTGAATTAGCTTTAGAAAAATTCAATATGATTGATAAAGATGATGCTATACTTGTTGGATTGTCTGGTGGAGCTGATAGTGTTGCACTTTTACTTGTTTTAAAAGAATTAGGTTTTAATATAACTGCTTGTCATGTAAATCATAATCTCAGAGGTGATGAAAGTGATAGAGATGAGCAGTTTTGTTGTGATTTATGTGAAAAATTAAATATTAATATTTATGTTGAAAGCATAGATGTAAAAGGATTTTGTGATAAAAATAAAGTTGGCACAGAAGAAGGTGCTAGAATTTTAAGATACAAAGCTTTTGATAAATATTCAAATGGTCATAAAATTGCTACAGCACATACATGTAGCGATAATCTTGAGACTTTTATTTTTAATATGACAAGAGGTGCGTCTTTAAAAGGATTGTGTGGGATTCCTGCAAAACGAGATAATATTATTAGGCCACTTATTTTTTGCTCAAGAGAAGAAGTCGAATTGTATTTAAAAGAAAATGAAATTAAATTTGTAACAGATAGTACTAATCTAACTTGTGATTATACAAGAAATAAAATTAGGTATAATGTTGTTCCAAATCTAAAAGAAATAAATAATTCTATTTATAATTCATTTAATAGTATGATAGTTAATATTAATGAAGATAATGATTATATTTTAAATCAAGCTGATAAAATTTATCAGGATTCAAGGATATCAAATAATGAATTTAAAATAGATTTAATTAAAAATCAACCGTGCTCTATAATAAAAAGATTTGTTGTTAAGGTGTTAAACAATAATAAATTAGAGTATTCATCTAAACGAATTGATGATATTATTAAAATAATAAATTGTGATGGAAAAATTAATGTCACTAAAGATGTTTATGTTATATGCAAAAAGGGAAAGCTTAAAGTGACAAATATAGTTAAAAATCAGAAAATGATTTTTGAAGATGAACTGATATTGCCGTATTCGAGGAATTTTTACACAAAGTTAATAAGAATTTGTAAAAAAGATATTAATGATTTTAGTAGTGAGATTAATATTAATAAAATGTTTGCAAATTTTAGTCTTGATTATGATAAAATACAAGGGAAAGTGGTTGCTAGAAATAGGCGTGATGGAGACGCTATTAAATTTGAAAATACTGCTTATACCAAAAAGATAAAAAAGATTTTTAATAATGATATTTTAATAGAAGAACGGGACAAGATTTTCTTTTTGGCAGATGAAAAAGGTGTTATTTTTGTAGAAGGTTATGGGGTTGCTGAACGTGTTAAAATTGATAAAAACACCAAAAATCTATTAAATATCAATATATGTGAAAGGAATGTATAAATTGCATTTAATCCAAGAATTAATATCAGAAAAAGACTTGAAAAAACAAATAAAATTATTAGGAAACAAAATTTCGGCTGATTATCAAGGTAAAGACCTTGTTATAATAGGAGTATTAAAAGGAGCGTTTATATTCTTATCAGATTTAGTTAGGGCAATAGATTTGCCTTGTGAAATTGAGTTTATGCAAGCGCAAAGTTATTCTGGAGTAGAAAGTACAGGAGTAGTTAATATTACTAAAGATATCGAAATTGATATTGAAGGTAAAGATGTTATAGTTGTTGAAGATATACTTGATACAGGTAGAACATTATATGCTATTTGTGAGACACTAAAAGCTAAAAATGCTAATTCAGTTAAAATATGTACTTTTTTAGATAAGCCTGCAAGACGAGTATTAAAAATTACGGCAGATTATTCATGTTATCAAATTCCAGATGATTTTGTTGTAGGATATGGTTTAGATTATGATGAACAGTATAGAAATTTGCCATACATAGGGCAAATTATAAACACTAATGAATAGGAGTTGAATTAATTGTCGCCTAAAAAAAAGAATAAGGGTCTTATAGTCTATATTACAATTAGTTTACTATTAATAGTAGCTTTGGTTATGTTTATGGGAATAGGTGGTAATAATAATCAAAATATAGATTTAGGAACTGTACATGGTTATTTTGACGATTTAAAAGTAGAAGAATATTATCTTGATCTTGGTAATGGTCAACTAAAAATGAAAATTAAAGATCAAAAAGATGAAATAGAATTTAAGGTTCCAAATGTTGGTCTTTTTGTTAAAGAACTTTATAATGATAATTATAATTATAGAGAAGAATATAATAAGAAAAATCCTGATAAACATTTGCTTTATAATCATAAAGAAATAAAGGATAATACTTTCTTAATTAATTTAATACCAACTTTATTGCTTCTTGGTGGATTAGTATTCATATTCTTTATTATGATGAAGCAAAGTGGCAATGGAAAAATTGGTCAATTTGGTAAATCAAGTGCTAAAAATCATTTGAATGTAGGTAAAAAAGCTACATTTGATGATGTTGCTGGTGCTGATGAAGAAAAAGAAGAACTTAAAGAAGTTGTTGACTTTCTTAAAGATTCAAAAAAATATAATGAAATTGGTGCAAGAGTTCCTAAAGGTGTTTTACTACTTGGACCTCCAGGTACAGGTAAAACTCTTTTAGCTAGAGCTGTTGCTGGAGAAGCTGGTGTTCCTTTCTTCTCAATTTCAGGTTCTGATTTCGTTGAGATGTTTGTTGGTGTTGGTGCATCAAGAGTTAGAGATTTGTTTGAACAAGCTAAGAAAACTGCACCTGCGATAATATTTATTGATGAGATAGATGCTGTAGGTCGTCAACGTGGAGCTGGTCTTGGCGGAGGTCACGATGAACGTGAACAAACATTAAACCAACTTTTAGTAGAGATGGATGGTTTCTCTGGTAACGAAGGAATTATTATTATGGCAGCTACTAACCGTCGTGATATTTTAGACCCAGCTTTATTAAGACCTGGTCGTTTTGATAGACAAATTATGGTTGGATATCCTGATGGAAAAGGTAGAGAAGAGATTCTTGCTGTTCATACAAAAAATAAACCTCTTGCTCCTGATGTGGATTTGAAAACAGTTGCAAAATCTACTGTAGGTTTTACAGGTGCTGATCTTGAGAATTTGGTTAATGAAGCTGGACTTCTTGCTGCAAGAAAAAACAAAAAAGCTATTACTAAATTAGAAATGGATGAAGCTGCAATTAAAGTTGTAGCAGGTCCTGAGAAAAAATCTAGAATAGTTACAGAAAAGGAAAGAGAATTGACTGCGTATCATGAAGGTGGTCATGCGCTTTGTACCTATTTCTGTGATGTAGATGATAAAGTTCATCAGGTTTCTATTATTCCTAGAGGTGCAGCTGGTGGATACACTATGTCTTTGCCTGAACATGATCAGACATTTGTTTCAAAAAATGATATGTTTGATAAAATTATAATTTTGCTTGGTGGTCGTGTTGCTGAAAAATTAATATTAGACGATATATCTACTGGAGCTTCTAATGACCTTGAAAGAGCAACTTCAATTGCTCGTAGTATGGTTACTAGATATGGTTTCTCAGAAAAACTTGGTCCTGTTGTTTATGGACATGATGAACAAGAAGTTTTCCTTGGTAGAGATTTTAATAATAATAAAAATTATTCTGAAAATATTGCTGCTGAGATTGATAGTGAAATTAGAAATCTAATTGAAGATGCTTATCAAAGATCTGAAGATATTTTAAATAATAATACTGATAAGTTACATTTTATTGCTAAATATCTTATGAAGTATGAGAAGATTGATGGAATTGATTTTGAAAAGCTAATGAAAGGCGAAATGAGTGAAGAAATTCTTAAAAACACTCAAGAGCTTGAAGAAGAAACTGGTGAAGAAATTTTAGATAAACTTGATGTTGTTGAAGAAACAAAAAGTGAAGATAAAACAGATAGCACAGATGAATAATTAAAATTAAAAAGGTATTAGATTTAATTCTAATACCTTTTATTTTTTATAAAAAATAAGGAACTTTTCTAATACTTAAAAGTTCCTTAAAAATATATTAATCTTTTTTAAATATGTCCATAATAGCTGTTAAGAATATTCCAAATGCAAATGTGAATATTGCTATTATACCGTGAGCGTTTAATGCAAAATCTTTAGGAATTATAGTAAATATTGATCCAATAATTAAACCTAAAATAGCAGCGTAAATACCTTGATGAAACTTTTTAAATAGAATTGAAATAAGTTTAGCGCCACCAAGAATGCCTATAACAACTCCTATTCCAACAGGAATTAGCATAATTATATCTAATCTATCAATTGCAGCTAAAACAGTTTCATATTGTCCTAGTGCTTTTAATATAAATGAACCACTTAAACCAGGTATTATCATTGAAATTGATGCAAGAATTGATGATAATACAAGAATAACAAATAAAGAAACAGATAAATTTGTTTGAATACCAAGGTTTGAAGGTTCTTTTATCGCACCTAACAAAATCATTGATAGTAACGTAATTGAAAATGGAATGATATTTATTGTTTGAAATTTTTTATGTTCAGTAGTTTTTTCGTAAATAAGAGGTATACTTCCTGCTATTAATCCTATAAAAAAGAATTGTGTAGGAACGTTGTAATTTTCAAAACAATAAGTAAGAATATTTGCAAAAAGTAAAATTCCAACTCCTGCTCCACCTAAAATTGTCAATAAAAATAGCCAGTTTTGTTTTAGTTTTTTAAGATTAAGTGAAATAGATGATATAAGTTTATCATAAACTCCTAAAACCACTGCCATAGTGCCTCCACTTACTCCTGGAATAATATTTGCTACTCCAATTATAGCACCTGCGATAACATTTCTTATATGTTTCATTTTTTCTCCTTAGTTATTAAATTTAGTTACAAATTCACATTTTTGGCAAAGCTCTTCAATTGCTTTTCTTTGAGAAAAACCATTATAAATATTTTTTGCTCTATCAGAATTTAATATTACATCAATATCTTGGTTTAAGCAATTTCCAAGATTAATTTCACCATTATTATCAAGACAACAAGGCACAACTGTTCCATCAACAAGTATACCAAAATGATCTCTTAGACCATAACAAAAACAATTTTTTGATATAGTTTCTTTATTTTTATCTGGCCAATCAAAACGCTTAGATGTTTGAACATAAATTTTCTTAGCAAGTTTAATATCACGAGATGAAGAATCTATATTATCAAAATCTATATTTGGAAAAGATTTTTGTATAAAATCAAACATTTGATTATTTAAAGAATTTTGTCCTTTAAGATTGTCTTTATCAAGATTCCAAAAACGCATTACGCAAATAATTTCTTTTTGAGAAAACTCTTTGCAACAATTAATTATTTCTGATAAATAATCTGTCATAGATAAAGAATAATCATTAGCTTCAAAACTATGAACAGAAAATACCACTTTGTAAACAGATTTTGAATTTAAAATTATGTCTTTACATTCTTTTATTAAAGTACCATTTGTAGTAATAACAACTTTTTTATTGTATTTTTCACATATTTTAAGAAACTCATTTAATTTAGGATGGAGCAAAGGTTCGCCCATTAAGTGAAGATAATAATAATCACTTAAATGGGCAGTGTTTTTTATTATATGTTCAAAATTTTCAGTTGTAATAAACTGTTTTTCTCTCGTTGTTTTAGGACAAAAGGAGCAAGAGAGATTACAATTATTTGTTATTTCAACATAAATTTTTTTATATTTTTTCATTAAGATTGTTCTCCAAGAAATATAAATCTATCAGGTGGATCTAAAAACATTTTTTTAGGTCTAACCCAATATTTTTGATCATCATACAATGCACGATAAATAATTAATTCTTCTAAAGTTTCAGAATGCAAAGCATTACTAATTACTTCATATTTTTTATTGGTTTTTTTATGCAGATAAACACCTATTTTAATTTCTTTGTTTTTACATGTTTGATTGTTATCAGAAGACAAATTATCATTTTCTTCTTTAGTTTTTATTTGTTTATTTTTAATATTCTCAAAGAGAGGATTAGTAATAATTGCAGATGAATAAGGTCTTAATGTAAATGTCATGTTGTTTCCGTTTATAGAAACATCAGTGTTGCCGAGTTGATCTTTATAATTAGCATTATCTACATTAACAGAAAAATTATAATCTGATGCACCGATATTAAAAGCAATATATGCAATTTCACCATCACATTCTCTTTTATAAATATATTGTTCATTCGTTACCATAAGACTTTGGAATGAAGTTGATCCAAATGCATTAGAACCACTTCTAATTTTGCCTAACTTTGTTATATGCTCAATTAAAGAATTGTTTTCAGGAATATCAGATAATTGTAGACAAGGCCTAATTTCATCATCACCATTATCTTTAATACCTTTTATTGCAAATTCACTTCCATAGTAGATAGAAGGAACACCAGGCATAGTATACATTAAAGTATAACAATTTTCTAAATGTTTTAGATCTTTTAAAACGCTAGCAAGTCTAATTACATCATGGTTATCAACGAAATTATATGTGTATATTTGTGAGTATTTTCCGTTGTCTTGGAATTGATCCTTAAGAGAGTAGTCAATTTCAAAATAGTTTTTGTCATTATGAGATGACCATATACCTTTATAACATTGATAATTTGTAACAGAATCTAGAAGATCTGGATTTGCCCAGCGTGTATAATCACCATGAATAATTTCTGCCATTAGCCAAAAATCATCTTTTTTAGATTTTGTATAAGAAACTAATTTTTTGAAAAAGTCTATATCAACACAATCAGCAGCATCAAGTCTAATTCCATCAACTCCAAATTCATCAATCCATATTCCTACAGATTCAAGTAGATAATCACAAACTTCTTCATTTTTAAGATTAAGTTTTACTAAATTATAATGACCTTCCCAAGCATCATAAGTAAAATTATCACCTTTAGGATTGTTTATTCCAAATCTAAGATTTGAAAACCAGTTTACATATTTAGAATTACTTCCGTTTTGTTGCACATCTTTAAAAGCAAAAAAGTCTCTACCAACATGATTAAATACACCATCAAGAACAATTTTAATATCATTTTTATGAAGTTGTTCACATACTTTCTTAAAATCTTCATTTGTTCCTAAACGGTTATCAATAACAGTATAATCTGTTGTGTCATAACCATGTGCAGATGATTTAAAAATAGGTCCAAGGTATACAGCACCTACATACATAGATTTCATATGAGGTATCCATTCAATTATTTTTAGTATACTATGACTTGTTTCTTGATAATTATTATCTTTTGGAGCGCCACAAAAGCCTAGTGGATAAATGTGATAAAAAATAGATTTGTTAACCCAATTGTTCATAATTTTTCCTCCTTAAAATTTATATATAAATTTAATTATTTGGTATACAAAAAAGATTGATTTCCCAAGCTGGAATATATGGAAATTTTCTTATGTAGAAACTATAATCTGAATTTATTGAATTTATAAGAAGAGGTAACTCAAAAATATCTTCATTTCTGTGATATAAAGCAATTTTAAGTTTTGGTGAATAATTTTCAATAGTATATTTGCTTCCTAAAATTGCTTGGTGTTCTGCACCTTCAACATCGTATTTAATAAATGTTGCAATTTTTTTATCTAAAACATTATCTACACTATTAGCATCTGTTTCAATTCCTTTGCTACTTATCATAGCTTGCCTACCAGAAGAATTTGAAAAATTTAAAATAGATTTCTCATTCCAAGCTATAGTATTATATGTTTCAATATTTTTAAGATCTAAAGAATACTTATTTAGTTTTTTATAATTACGTTTATTTGGTTCAAATGCAATAATTTTTCTATATTTATTATTTGTATGATTAATAAACTCTTCAATTGTATCTCCACGATATGCGCCTAAATCAACAAAAATTTCTTCACTATTAGGTTTAATTAATTCATCATAACATTCATAACTTTCAGATGAAATATTTTCAAGCCATTTTAAATCTCCAGTAATTTTAAATGCTATAATATTTTGATATACCTTTTTTGAGAAATTGTCAGATAATAAATTATAAGTTTTTTCTATCTTATCAAAATGTTTTGTAAGAAAGTTTTTATCAAATAATCCATCACCAGCAACAGGTACATCAGGAACAATTACTTTATGTTTTTTTGAAATAAGTTCAATTTTATCTATTAAAGATTTATATCCACAAGCAAAAGCTAAAACTATAATAAAATCAGAATGTTCTTGTTCAATTTCACTTAGTTTTTTAACTTTGTGTCCTAAAAAAGAATGACCACGTACAAATTCATCACTTGCAAAAATACCATCATATTTAATATTTTGTTCATCTAAAACTTTTATAATTTTTATTGCACCATCACCCATACCATAAATAAAAATAGGAAGTGCAGATTTTTTTAAATATTCCCACGAAGAAGTAAGAGAAATGAAAGAATCTAAGGAAAATACTGTCATTATTATATCCTTTCAAAAAATATATAGTACAATTATATCATAATTTTTAGAATAGTCAAATTAAATTATTATATAATAATTTATATGATTTTTGTTTATTTACAGGATAATAATTAATAATAATAGCAATATGAATAATAAAAAATATTAATAGTATAAATAAAGTATATTTAATATAAAATTATGTTTTATTTTAACCAACAAAATGTTGAAGCATATTATAATAATGACAACTATTAATAATTATTGATATTTACAAAAGCATGAAAATTGAGTACATTTCAATAAAAATAAATATGCTTTACTAGACAAAAAAGATAAAACGTGATAAAATTAAATTTGAACAAATTTTCGAGGAGGCGTAAAAATGGATTCTTTATTAGAACTTCTTAAGCAAAATGCTAGGCTAACAAATCAAGAACTTGTTGCTATGCTAGGTAAATCTGAAGATGAGATTGAAAAAGAAATACAAAAATATGAAGATAAAGGTATTATAAAAGGATATACTGCTATAGTCAATGAAGACCTCGCTTCTGATGATAGTGTTATGGCTGTGATTGAAGTTAAGGTTGCGCCAGAATCAGAACAAGGCCATGATGAGATTGCTAAAGCGATTATGGATTATGAAGAAGTTGAAGGAGTTTGTTTGATGTCAGGTGCCTATGACCTTGCAATAACAGTTCGAGGATCTTCTTTAAGAGAAGTTGCGCTTTTTGTATCACAAAGACTTGCTACTTTAGAAGGAGTATTGTCTACAGTTACGCATTTCATCTTGAAGAAGTATAAAGACAAAGGAATTATGTTATATGATTCTGATTGTGATGAAAGGAGTTTTGTTTCTCCGTGATAGAATATGAAAATGTAGTTTCGAAAGTCGCTAGTGACATAAAACCATCTGGAATAAGAAAGTTTTTTGATATAGCTCAACAATTAGAAGGCGTTATTTCATTGGGCGTTGGAGAACCTGATTTTAGTACACCTTGGCCTATATCACAAAAAGCTATTTATACTATTGAAAAAAGAAAAACAGTATATACTGCTAATTCTGGATTAATTGGATTAAGAAAGTCTATAAGTAATTATACAGAGAAAAAAATAGGTGTTAAATATAATCCTGAAGATCAAATTATTGTTACTGTTGGTGGATCAGAAGCTATTGATCTTGCTATACGTGCAGTAGTTGAACCAGGCGATGAAGTTTTAGTTATACAACCAAGTTTTGTATGTTATGCTCCTATTGTTAAATTAGTTGGTGGTGTTTCAGTTCCAATTAAAACAAAAATTGAAAATCAATTTAGACTTAGAGCAGAAGATTTAAGAGAAAAAATTACTGATAAAACAAAAGCTCTAATTTTATCATATCCAAATAATCCTACTGGTGCAGTTATGAGAAAAGAGCATCTTGAGGAAATTGCAGAAGTTCTTAAAGACACTAATATAGTTGTTATTTCAGATGAAATATATGCAGAGCTTACATATGGTGAGGCTCATGTTTCTTTGGCAAGTATTGAAGGTATGAAAGAACGTACACTTATGATAAATGGTTTTTCAAAAGCTTTCGCTATGACTGGTTGGAGGCTTGGATATGTTGCTGGACCAAAAGAAATAATAAAGCATATGCTTAAAATTCATCAATATGCAATAATGTCATCTCCTACAATAAGCCAATATGCTGCTATTGAGGCTCTTGATAATTGTGACAAAGATGTTAGAAAAATGGTTAGAGAATATGATATTAGAAGAAGATTTCTTGTTGATAGCTTTAACAAATTAGGATTAGAATGTTTTAATCCAGAAGGAGCATTTTATGTATTTCCTTCTATAAAAAGTACAGGAATGACTAGTGAAGAGTTTTGTGAGAAACTTGTTCATACTTATAAAGTTGCTGTTGTGCCTGGAAACGCTTTTGGTGAGTGTGGAGAAGGATATGTAAGAGTTTCATATGCTTATTCTTTAAAACATTTAAAAGAGGCAATGATAAGGATAGAAAAATTTATAAAAGATAATAAACAATAATTAATAGGAGTGAAATTTGATGCAAGATTCTGTATCCGTCCGAACGCCCGCAAAAATTAATTTATATTTAGATATTTTAGGGAAGAGAAATGACGGTTATCATTTTATAAAAACAATTATGCAAACGGTTTCTGTATTTGATAAAATTACTGTAAAACCAAACCAAACAGGTGAGTTTAATATTTTTTGTGATACACAAGGTATTCCTTGTGATGAATCAAATCTTGTTTATAAAGCAGCTAGTGAATTTTTTAAATTTATAGATGCTGATGTAAAAGGCTTTGATGTTACAATTGATAAAATGATTCCTGCTATGGCTGGTCTTGCTGGTGGAAGTTCAAATGCAGCAGGTATGATTGTTGCATTAAATGAGCTTTTAGAAACTGAACTTTCAGATGAAGATATGATAACAATTGGTGAAAATGTTGGAGCTGATGTTCCATTTTGTATTTTTGGAGGAACTTCAGTTGCAGAAGGTGTTGGAGATATTTTAAATAATATGCCAAGTTTGCCTGAGTGTTATATAGTAATAGTGAAACCTAATGTTAATATAAGTACTCCAGAAGCTTATTCAAGACATGATAAACTTGAAATTAAAGAGACTTCTAATTATGATGATTTGATAGCGGCTGTTGCTATGCAAGATGTTTCTACTATTTCAAAATATATGTTTAATGCATTTGAAGTTGTTGCTGATTGTTCTGAGATTGAAGAGATTAAACAGCAAATGGTTGATATGAATGCTTTTGGTGCGTTGATGAGTGGAAGTGGATCTGCAGTATTTGGTATTTTTGAAAAGAAAAAATATGCTGTTAGATGTGCTGAAGAATTTGAAAATAAATATGATTTTGTTGAAGTCTGCATACCTGTTGAAAGTGGTGTAGAAATTATATAAAAACTATTAATAGTTTTGCGGAAGGTTTTTTCTTAAGAGAAGAAGCCTTTTTATATATAATTAATTATATTGTGGAAGTAGATTATTATGTAAATAATCTAACTAAAATCCAAATATGTTTGTTTTTTTAATCAAAAATGCTAATTGACACTAATAGTATTGTAATGTTAAAATATATTTGATAGAGTCGTTATCATTTAAATTTATTATTGATTGGCATTTAACATTTTTAGTTTTAAAAATGAAAAATAATCAATAAAAATTTTATTATAGTAATTTTTATAGGTTATATTTTAATAGTAATAATATTAAGATATAAATAGTCAACAATTTATTAAATTTAAAATAAGGAGAATTAATGTGAGAAGAGATTTTTTGTATACTTCCAGTAATGGAGTGAATAAAATTCATGCAATAGAGTGGATTCCTGAAGGTAAAGTAAAAGCTATTTTACAAATTAGCCATGGTATGGTTGAGCATATTGAGCGTTATAATGATTTCGCAGAGTATATGAATGAAAAAGGAATTTATGTGGTTGGTCAAGATCATTTAGGACATGGACTTTCTGCTGCAAATGATAATGAACTAGGCTTTTTTCACCAAACTTGTGGTAATGAGTTTGTTGTTAATGATATACATAATTTAAGAAAATTAACGCAAAAAAAATATCCTGATTTGCCTTATTTTCTATTAGGACATAGTATGGGTTCTTTTTTGACAAGACAATATATTAAAGGTCATGGACAAGATTTAGCTGGTGCTATAATAATGGGAACTGCGAATAAACCTTTGCCACTTATTAAATCAGGTAAAGCATTGTGTAAAATTATATCAGTGTTTAAAGGTTGGAAATATAGAAGTAAATTAGTAAATAATATGTCTTTAGGCGCTAATAATAAATCTTTTGAGCCTGTTAGAACAAAAAATGATTGGCTTAATCGTGATCCTGAAGAAGTTGATAAATATAATTCAGATAAATATTGTACTTTTGTTTTTACTGTAAATGCATATTATCAAATGTTTAAAGGTCTTGAGCAGCTTCATAAGAAAGAGAATTTTGAGAAAATTCCTAAGGATTTGCCAATATATTTTGTAGCAGGAGAAAATGATCCTGTTGGTAATTTTGGTAAGGATGTTAAAGATGTTTATAGAAAATATAAAGATGGTGGCATAAAAGATGTCAAAATAAAATTGTTTAAAGATGATAGACATGAAATTCTTAATGAGTTAGATAAACAAGATGTTTATGCAAGTGTTTATAGTTGGTTAAAACAGCATATAAAATAATTTTAGCTGATTAGAGGTTGTTTTATGATTACAAATTATCAAAAAATTCTTGATAAGAAAATAGATGAGATTGTTAAAAATGATTATGTTCCAACTTTGTTGCTGCATAGTTGTTGTGCGCCTTGTTCTACTTATGTATTAGAATATTTATCACAATATTTTAGTATAACAATTTTATATTATAATCCGAATATTTTTCCTCAGGAAGAGTTTAATAAAAGATTTTTTGATCAAGAAAAGTTGGTAGAGAAGCTTAATGTGAAAAATAAAGTTTCTTTAATTAAAGGTGATTATGATTCGAATGTATTTTTTGATTTAGTTAAAGGTCTTGAAAATCTTCCTGAAGGCTCAGAAAGATGTTTTAAATGTTATTATTTTAGATTAGAAGAAACAGCTTTGTTGGCTAAAAAAATGGGAATAGATTATTTTACTACAACTTTATCAATAAGTCCTTATAAAAATGCTCAGAAAATAAATGAGCTTGGAAAAGATATTGAAGATAAATATGGAGTACGTTTTTTAAATGCTGATTTTAAAAAGAAAAATGGTTATAAAAGATCTATAGAGTTATCAAAAGTGTTTGATTTATATCGTCAAGATTATTGTGGTTGTGTATATTCAAAGCGTGAAGCACAGATTAAAAGACAAAATATCATATGAATGTTTTATTATGTGATATTTTATTATAAATAATATTTTTAGATTAAAAGATAACTAATTCTTTTGATCTAAAAATATACATTAAAATGTTAAAAATTTTAAGAAATAAGATTGGTTGTGAGAAAAGTTATAAGAGTTGTATTTTGTTTTAAATGTGGTTAGTTGTGTAATTAGGTTTTAGATTAGGAGGTAATTATTATAAATAAGATTGAAAATATTGATCAATCTAGAATGCTAAAATATTTGGGATATATGAAAAGTCAACCAGATAAACGTATTCAAAAAATGATTAATAAAATAGAAGAGCAAATTGTAGAAGTTATAGAACCAAAATATATTTATAAATGTTATGATATTAATATTGTAAATAATGAGATTCAAATTGAAGGTTGTAATTTGTCTTTAAGCGGCAATAGAATATTTGATTATTTAAAAGATTGCGATAAAATTGTTTTAATGTGTGCTACTTTGTCTATAAACACAGATAGGTATATTAGAGTGAGTCAATCAAGAGATGTGACTAAAGCTGTTATTGCTGATAGTTTTGCAAGTGCTAGTATAGATCAAGTTTGTGATAACATTAAAGAGGAATTAAAACAAGAATTTAATGAATATAAGCAAACACCAATTTTAAGGCCTGGATATGGTGATTTTTCATTAGAATTTCAAAATCAAATTCTTAATGTTTTAAATGCGGATAAAGAAATTGGTTTGTCAATAAATGATCAAAGTGATCTTGTTCCTCAAAAATCTATAACTGCTGTTATTGGATTGGCTGGAGAAAAGGTTAATCAAATTAAATGTTATAATATGATTCCTAACTATGAATACGCACAGCAAACAACAGCTCTTTAAATTTAAAATATATAAATAAAAAATGGACAACTTTTTAGATGTCCATTTTTTAAATACATTTAACTTTATAGATTTTTTGATAATATCAAGAATAAATTTATCCTTGAACTAAACATCCTAGAGATTCTGCAATAGCGATTGATTGAGACATGTCAATTTTACATCCTTTTAAAATGGTATTATTAAAATTAATTCCATCGACATAAGAACCACGTAGGTCTGCATTTGATAAATTAGCTTTATGTAAAACACATCCTCGTAAATCTGAGTCTCTAATTTTAGCTTTTTCAAGATTACATTCTGTTAAAACAGCATGAGAAAAATTAATATTAGATAAATTCATCATTTTTAAATTACAGCTATAAAAATTAGCATAGGAGTAGTTGCCACCAACTACATTAAAGTCAAAAAATCTTGTGCTGAAAAAGTTTGATCCAGTTGTTTTACAATTTTTAAATGTAGAACTTAAAAAGCTTGCATTTTCAAAATTGCAATTTAAAAATTCACATTTAGTTATATCTGATTCACTAAAACGAACTCCTGTAAAATCACATTCAATAAAAGTGCAATCAGTAAATTCAATTTGCTCTAATTTTGCATATCTAAATTTACAATTTGTAAATGTATATAGCTTTAAAGATTTATTAGTTATATCATGACCAGTAAAATCGTCATTTTCATAACCGGAAATTTCATCAATTAACACGGCAATTCCTCCTTTAATACTATTATACAAATAACAGCTTATTTTGTCAAAAGAAAAACGTATAAAAGTCAAGAAAATTATTTATAAAAGTAATTTATTTAAGAAAATTTAATATAAATTGTGAAAAAACAAGAAAAAATATTTATGAAAATATGTTCGTAATTGATTTTAAAAACAAAAAGATAGGATTTAAAAGCTTTACATGTCATGTTAAATATATGTAAAATTATAGTTAAATTATTTATTATTTATATAATGAAAATTGACAATATCTATTTAATATGTTATTATTTTTAATGAATAAGTTTATTATAAGATAATTTTAGATGTAAATATAATTATTATCTTGTTTTAAAAATTAGTACTATTAGTTTATATAAATTTATTATATTAGTGTTACTAACAATTTCTAATGTTACTGGAATGGAAGAAGGTTGGATGAATTTGACGATATTTAAAGAATATAAAACTTCAATTAAAACAGAATTTAAAGAATATAATAAGAAAAAATTTGGTCAAGATGTGTTAGCTGGAATAACTGTTGCAGCTCTTGCACTTCCACTTTCTTTGGCTTTTGGTGTTAGCTCAGGAGCTAGCGCTGCAGCTGGATTAATTACAGCAGTTCTTGCAGGTTTGATTATTGGACTTTTTTCTGGTGGTACTAGTCAAATTTCTGGTCCAACTGGTGCAATGACTGTTATTTTGGTTCCTTTAGTTGCAACAAAAGGACTTCAAGGAGTATTTATCGCTTGTTTTTTGTCTGGAATATTACTTCTTATTACTGGATTACTTAAAGTAGGTAGATATGTTTCACGAATTCCTTTGCCTGTAATTACTGGATTTACATCTGGTATTGCTATAATAATCGCTTTTGGTCAAATTAATAATATTAGTGGTTTGAAATCAGAAGGCACAACTATTATAGAAAAAACAGCAAGTTATTTTAATATAGGACAAAGTTTAAATTATTCTGCTTTAATTATAGGAATATTAACTATACTATTTATAATTTTTTATCCTAAGAAATTAAATAAGTATTTTCCTTCATATTTATCAGCGATTATTATTGCTACTATTTTAAATATTATTTTTAAATTTGATGTTTCTATTGTTGGAAAAATTCCTAAAACAATATTGTTGCCTGAAAAATTAGATTTTTCAATGCTTAATTTAAATAATATTTCTAGTTTGATACCAGCTGCTTTTAGTATTGCTGCGTTAGGTCTTATTGAAAGTTTGCTTTGTGGAACTGCTGCTTCAAGAATGAAAAATGAACCTTTTAATGCTGATAGAGAACTTTTAGCACAAGGTTTTGGTAATATGATTATTCCGTTTTTTGGAGGTGTTCCTGCGACTGCTGCTATAGCAAGGACAAGTGTTGCAGTTAAATCAGGAGGTCAAACTAGATTAACAGGTATTGTGCATGCTATTGTACTTCTTTTATCAATGTTTGCATTAGGCTCTGTTATGTCATCAATACCATTATCATCTTTAGCAGGAGTTTTGATGGTTATTTCATGGAGAATGAATGATTGGAGCACTATTAAAGATATATTTAGAAAAAGAATTAAAACCGCAATGTTCCAATTTTTAATTACAATGGTTGCAACAGTTGTGTTTGATTTGACTATTGCTATTGTAATTGGAGTTGTATTTTCTCTTATAATGTTTGTTATAAAAATTAGTGATATTAATATTACTGTTAGTGATATAGATAATGAAAAAATAGATCTTAGTGATGAATGTTTAAAACAAATGAAAAATGCTAGTGTGATTTATATAACAGGTCCTTTGTATTTTGGTACATTAGGTAAATTGTCTTCAAAAATTGATGAGCTTGAAAATAAAGATACTATTATTTTGTCTATGCGTGGAGTTACTATGGCAGATATGTCAGGAGTTAATGAACTAAATGATTTGTGTGAAAAATTATCTAAGAGGAATATATCAATTTATTTTTCATCTGTTCAGTCTAATGTAATGGACATGTTTAATAGATGTGGAATTGATAAAACAATTGGAACGGATAAATTTTATTGGAGTACTGACAAAGCTATAATAGGAATTGCAAATAATTAGAATTATTTTTTACTTTTTATTTAAAGATGTATTAGAGTTAGAACTATTTTATATTTTAAATTTAACAATATATTAAAGAAGGTATAATTATGTCAACTGTTCATGATGGCCATCGGATAAGATTAAAACAAAGATTTTTAGACAATGGTCTTGAAAATTTTCCAGAACATGTTATTATAGAGTTATTACTTTTTTATGGAATATCTAGAAAAAATACGAATGAAATTGCTCATGAACTTATTAATAAATTCAAGTCAGTTTCTGGTGTGTTTGATGCAGATATTAATGAATTAATGGAGATAAAAGGAATAACTGAACATACTGCTATTTTGCTTAAATTAATTCCTCAACTTTTGAACGTTTATGTAGTTGAGAAGCAAATTGATCAAAAGCTTAATAATGTTAAATCAGTATGTGAATATTTTAAAACTTGTTATGTTGGTGTTAAATTAGAACAGCTTAAAGTTTGTTGTTTGGATGACAATTTAAGAGTTGTTGATTGTTTAACTGTACAAGAAGGAAATGTTAATACTGTTTCTGTGGATGTTAGAAAAATTATTGAAACTATATTTAAAACTAATTGTTCTATGGTGATTTTGTCTCATAATCATCCAAATGGTACTGCTATACCTTCTAACGCAGATATTGTTACAACTCAGAAAATTTTTGATGCGTTAAAAGTTGTTGGAATATCTATGCTTGATCATATTATTGTTGCGCCTGATGGTGTTATTTCTATGAAAGATAACGGATATTTTGATATTTTTGATTAAACTAAATAATGGATTTTTGAAATTTAAATCAAGGAGAGATATGTTTTGTCTCTCCTTTTTGTTAAATATCATAGTTGACTTTAATGATGTTATGTGGTAACATTATGGTATTGTAACGTATTACTACACTAAAGTGAGGAATGAATATGAACAGATTTAATTTAATTACTCCAGAAGGAACAAAAGATTTTTTATTTGAAGAGTGTCATGCAAAAAGAAAAGTTGAAGAAGATTTGCGTAATATATTTATCCATTCCGGTTATAGCGAGGTTATTACACCAGGAATAGAGTTTTTTGATGTTTTTAACAACAATTCAAGCTTTATGCCTCAAGAAGATTTATATAAACTTACTGATTCTAAAAATAGAATGATTGTAATTAGACCAGATTCTACTATACCAATTGCAAGAATGGCAGCAACACGTTTAAAAGATTATGGCTTACCATTAAGACTTTTTTATGTTCAAAGCACATATATTAACAATCCTACACTTGCTGGAAGAAGCAACGAAGTTGTTCAAGCAGGAATAGAATTGATTGGATCAGATTCTAAAAAAGCTGATTTTGAAGTTTTGTCATTGGCAATTGCTGCTCTTAATAATTTTAGTAAAGATAAATTTAGACTTGAAATAGGAGATATAGGATTATTTAGAGAACTTGTATCTCAATTAAATGTTAGCGATGAAGTTGCTGAAGATATAAGAAGATTAATTGAAACAAAGAATTATCCTGCTTTAAATGAACTTTTGGATTCTTTAGGAAAAAATGATATAATAGATGCATTAAAACAATTACCAAGATTATTTGGTGGAATTGAAGTTTTTGAAAAGGCTGCGAAATTATATAGTAATTTAAAAGTGAATGCTATTCTTGAAAATCTTAAAAAGATATATACAGTTTTAAAACAACTTGGTTTTGATAATCAAATAACTGTAGATTTAGGTATTGTTAATAGAACAAATTACTATACAGGATTAGTGTTTAAAGGCTATATTAAAGGTTATGGAGATGCTATTTTGTCTGGAGGAAGATATGACAAATTGTTAAATGAATTTGGATATGATGTTCCTGCTATTGGATTTGGTATAAATGTTGATGCTATTGCATCAAATGCTCAAAAAAATGAAGTTTATTCTAAAAATATTGATGCAGTAATTTTTTCTGAAGAAGATTATGAATATGCTTCAATGCAACTTTACAATGAATTATCACAAAAAGGATTGATTGTTGAAAATTCTTTGTTTGATAGTGTTGATGAAACTAAAAAATATGCTTCTTCAAAAGGTATTAAAAAAATATATGTAGTTTCTGAAAAAATTGAAATAATTGATTTATAAGGAGTTTAACATGGAAAAACCATTAAGAATTGCTTTAACAAAAGGCAGACTTGAAAAAGATACAGTTAAATTATTTGAAAAGTTAGGTTTTGATTGTGATGCTGTTCATAATAAAGGTAGAAAATTGATATTACCAATAAATGATGGTAAAATAGAAGTTGTACTTGCGAAAGCTGCTGATGTAATTACTTATGTTGAACATGGAGTTTGTGACATTGGTGTTGTTGGTAAAGACACTATTTTAGAAATGAAAGGCAAATTTTTTGAACTTGTTGATTTAGGTTTTGGAAAATGTAAATTTGCAGTAGCTACTAAAAAAGGTAACAGCTTTTATAGTGGATACAAAGTTAAAACTATAGCTACTAAATATCCTAATGTTGCTAGAACTTTTTTTGAAAGCAAAGGTATGGATGTTGAAATAGTTAAAATCGAAGGTTCAGTTGAATTAGCTCCATTGTTAGAATTGTCTGATGCGATTGTTGATATTGTAGAAACAGGCACTACTTTGAAAGAAAATGGACTTGAAGTAATAGAGGATATTACTAATATATCTGCTAGAATGATTGTTAATACTGTTAGTATGAAACTTCGTCAGGCAGAAATAGAAGAGCTTATAAAGCAAATTGAAAAAGTAATATAACGTAATATAAGGAGGAGTCAATGATTAGAAAAATATATGCAAATGGAAAAGATGAATATGAATTTTTAGAATCATTAAAAGCTAGAAATGCTGAAAGTGATAAACAAATTACTTATATTGTATCTGATATTATTGATAATGTTAGAGAAAATGGTGATGAATCAGTTCAATATTATACAGAGAAATTTGATGGTGGCATTCCAAAATATTACGAAGTTCCAAGAGAAGTTATAAATGATGCTTTAACAGAAGCTGATGAGAAATTAGTGAATTCTTTACTTAATTCAATTGAAAATATAACTGATTTTCATAATAGACAAAAAGAGCAAGGTTTTATTAATGCTATGCCAAATGGTGTAGTTTTAGGTCAAAAAGTACGAGGTCTTGAAAGAGTTGGTTTGTATGTGCCTGGTGGCACAGCAGCATATCCATCATCTGTTCTTATGAATACAATTCCTGCTAAAATTGCAGGTGTTAAAGAAATTGTGATGGTTACACCTCCTTTAAAAGATGGAACTCCAAATAAAGATATTCTTGTTGCTGCTGCTTTATGTGGTGTTGATAGAGTATTTCTTTGTGGTGGAGCACAAGCTGTTGCTGCTTTGGCATATGGAACAGATCAAATTCCTAAAGTTGATAAAATTGTTGGACCTGGAAATATATTTGTTGCAACTGCTAAAAAAATGCTTTATGGAGTTGTTGATATTGATATGATAGCTGGTCCAAGTGAAATACTTATTCTTGCTGATGAAACATCAAATCCAAAATACATTGCTGCTGATATGATGTCACAAGCTGAACATGATATAATGGCGTCTTCTATTTTACTTACAACAAGTGATAGTATAATTAAAGAAACTATGAATGAGGTTGAGTCACAAATGGAGACATTATCAAGAAAAGATATTATTGAAAAATCTTTGAGAGACTTTGGTGTTATTATTGTTTGTGAAGATAAAAATAAAGCAATTGAGCTTGCAAATGCTTTAGCTCCTGAACATTTAGAAGTGTTATTTGAAAATCCTTTTGAGTATTTAGGAAAAATTGATAATGCTGGTTCTATATTCTTAGGAGAATATGCTCCAGAACCTTTAGGTGATTATTATGCTGGTCCAAATCATGTTCTTCCTACAAGCGGAACAGCAAGATTTTTCTCACCACTTTCAGTAAATAGTTTTGTAAAACGTTCAAGCTATATATATTACACAAATGAAGCATTAGAATCAGCTAAAGATGATATAGTTCATATTGCAGAAAAGGAAGGTTTAACTGCACACGCAAACGCTATAAAAGTGAGGTTTTAGTAAATGTCATATCAATTAAATAAGAAACTTGCAGATTTAGAGCCTTATTCTCCAATAGTAGGAGATTATAAAATTAGACTTGATGCAAATGAATCTTCATATAGTTTAAATAAAGAAATCTTAGAAGAAATTAATGATTCTATTAATAATCTTGCAATAAATAGATATCCTGATCCTTATTCAAAAAAGGCTGTAAAAGCTTTTTGTGATTTTTATAATTTATCAGAAGATTTTGTTACTGCAGGAAATGGATCTGATGAACTTATTTCTATAATAACAAGTTGTTTTTTAGAAAAAGGTGATAAAGTAGTTACTTTATCAAATGATTTTTCAATGTATTCTTTTTATTGTAGTTTATATGAAGTTGAAGTTTTAGAATTTCAAAAAGATGAAAATTCTTTAGAAATTAATGTGGATAATTTAATAAAATATTGTAATGATAATAATTCAAAAATGCTTATATTTTCAAATCCATGTAATCCAACTTCAATAGGTTTGACTAAAGATAAAGTGACAAAAATACTTGATAATGTGTCTGGTCTTGTTGTGCTTGATGAAGCATATATGGATTTTTGGAATGAATCTTCACTTTCTGATATAGAAAAATATGATAATTTGATTATATTAAAAACATGTTCAAAAGCTATTGGTTTAGCTGGAGTTAGATTTGGATTTGCTGTTTCGGCTCCTGTTATAACAAAAGCTCTTAGAGCTGCAAAATCTCCTTATAATACTGATAGTGTGTCACAGCTTATTACTGAAATTGTTTTTGGTCATAAAGATTTTTTACAAGAAAATATGAAATTAATAATTAATAATACAAAAAAGCTATATGATGAAATAACAGAAATTAATGAAAAATATAATATAGGATATGTTTATAATACAAACACTAATTTTGTTTATATAAAAACAAAAAAGGCTTGTTATATATATGAAGAATTGCTTAAAAAATCAATAGCTATTAGATGTTTTAAAGATTATTTAAGAATATCTACTGGTACAGATCAGGAAAATAAAGAGCTTTTGTCTGAGTTAGAACAGATTTTAAAAAAGTAGGAGTGATTTTATGAGAACATCGACTATTGCCAGAAAAACAAAAGAAACTGATATTGAATTAAGTTTAAATTTAGATGGTACAGGCAGAAATAATATTATGACAGGAATAGGTTTTTTTGATCATATGTTGACTGCTTTGTCTGTTCACAGCGGAATTGATATTGATTTAAAAGTTGTTGGTGATGTTGAAGTTGACGGGCATCACACTGTTGAAGATACAGGAATAGTTTTAGGAAAAGCATTTTTTGAAGCTATTGGAGATAAAGCTGGAATTACTAGATATGGTACAGCTTATATTCCTATGGATGAAGCTCTTGGATTCGCAACACTTGATATAAGTAATAGACCTTTTTTGGTTTTTAATGCAGATTTTAATGATCCAAGAACAGGTTGTTATGACAACTGTTTAACAGAAGAATTTTTTAGAGCATTTTCAATGAATGCACAAATTACTCTTCATTTGGATTGTAGATATGGTAAAAATGATCACCATAAAAATGAAGCTATATTTAAAGCTTTTGCACATGCTTTAAAAGATGCTATTAAAATTAATGGTACAGAAGTGTTGTCATCAAAAGGAGTTCTATAATGATTGCAATTGTTGATTATGGTGCTGGTAATTTATTTTCAGTTAAAAATGCACTTGATTTTATTGGTGTAGACAATATGTTTACAAAAAATAAAAAAGATATTGAAAATGCAGATTCTATAATTCTTCCAGGAGTTGGAGCTTTTCCAGCAGCAATGAAAATGCTTAAAAATAGTGGATTAACTGAAACTATAATAGAGCAGTCAAAACTTAAACCTACACTTGGTATTTGTCTTGGTATGCAAATGCTTTTTGAAAAAGCTTATGAGTTTGAAGAATGTGATGGTTTGGGATTAATAAATGGTTATGTAGATAAAATTAAAGATACTGGTTTATGTTTGCCACATATGGGATGGAATAAGCTTGAAATTTTAAATGATTGTCCATTAACTAATGGGCTTGGAAAAAATGAGTATGTTTATTTTGTTCATACATTTCAAGCTTTTTGTAACGATAAAAATATTTCAACATATTGTGAATATGGTGATAAAATTCCTGCTCTTGTATTTAATAAAAATGTATATGGTGCTCAGTTTCATCCAGAAAAAAGTGGTGAAACAGGACTTAAAATTTTGAAGAATTTTAGTGAACTAAAATAATAAATATAAGAGGAAGTGTTTAAATGCTTGCAAAAAGAATTATTCCGTGTCTTGATGTTCGTAATGGTAAAGTTGTAAAAGGAATAAATTTTGAAGGAATAAAAGAAGTAGGAGATCCTGTGGAGCTTGCTACTGTGTATAATAAACAAGGTGCAGACGAGATAGTATTTTATGATATAACTGCTTCACACGAGGGCAGAGGAGTTATGCTTGATGTTGTTAGCAAAGCAGCGAAAAAAGTATTTGTTCCATTAACAGTTGGTGGAGGAATTAGCACTATTGAAGATTTTAGAAACACACTTAGAGGCTGGTGCTGATAAAGTATCAATAAATTCTTCAGCTGTTAAAAATCCTAAGCTTATAAAAGAAGCAGCAGATATTTTTGGAAGTCAATGTGTTGTTGTTGGAATGGATGTTAAGCGTAATGAAAAAGGTTTATATACAGTTGTAATTAATGGCGGAAGAAAAGATATGCATATAGACGCTGTAGAATGGGCTAGAAAGGTCCAAGAGCTTGGAGCTGGAGAAATATGTCTAAACTCTATTGA
The DNA here is from genome assembly GCA_965226565.1 of Oscillospiraceae bacterium. Classification (GTDB taxonomy): domain Bacteria; phylum Bacillota; class Clostridia; order Oscillospirales; family Ruminococcaceae; genus SZUA-444. The sequence continues at coordinate 184,190 of CBDDDI010000005.1, read as the reverse complement.
TGCAGACGGAACAAAGGCAGGATTTGATATAGAGATGTTAAATGCAATTTGTGAAGTTGTTTCAATACCAGTTATAGCTAGTGGAGGTTGTGGAAATATAGAGCATTTTACAGAAGTTTTTAAAGAAACAACAGTTACAGCTGCTTTGGCTGCTTCATTGTTCCATTATAAAGAGCTTACAATTCAACAAGTAAAAGATAAATTAACTAAAGATAATATAAATGTGAGGTAGAGTATGAATATATATATAGATATTAATAATTTAGATAAATATTTTGTGAAATCAGATTTAATTCCAGCTGTTGTTCAAGACATTAAGAATGGTTCAGTACTTATGCTTGCATATATGAACAAAGAAAGTTTGAAAAAGACTATGGAAACAGGTTACACTTGGTTTTATAGTAGATCAAGACAAGAGCTTTGGAATAAAGGTGCTACTTCAGGTCATGTTCAAAAAATAGTTAGTATTTATGGAGATTGTGATGATGACACATTGCTTATAAATGTTGAACAAACAGGTGCTGCTTGTCATACAGGAGAGTACAGCTGTTTTTATAAAAAAATAATGGAGGATTAATTATGGCAAACGTTTTAAATGAATTGTACGATATAATTTTAAGTAGAAAAGATAATTTTGAAGAAGGTTCATATACTTGTTATTTATTTTCACAAGGTCAAGATAAGATCTTAAAAAAATGTGGTGAAGAATGTAGCGAAATGATTATTGCTGCAAAAAATGACGATAATGTTGAACTTTCAAATGAAATTGCAGATTTGATGTATCATGTTTTGACATTATGTGCTGAAAAGAATTTGCCTTATTCTGAGGTTGAAGCTGTTCTTGAAGAAAGAAGAAACAAAATAGGCAATCTTAAGAAATTTAAAGTTGTAGATAAAAATACTTAAATTAATATTATATTCTAAAATATAAAAAAATAGAATTTTTGGCCATGCTTTAGTATTTTTATAATCAAAAATTAATAATATTTAAGGAAATAGTGTCACTATTTAATTACCTTTTGAATAATATATATTGAAGTTTAATACTTTAATAATAATAAGGAGGATAATTATGAGTGATTCACACTGCAATTCCAATAATTTTAAAGAAGCAGTATGCGTAGAGGCACAAAGAATATTTGATAGCTGTTCTGATAAAGATTGTTTGGAAGATTTAGAGGTTGTATTTTCTGATGTAAATGCACAAAAAATAATTGATGAAGCAAGTTCTGCGAAGTGTAAATGTGTAGACGTAGCAACAATGTATTTTAATATTGAGCCAGTTCCTTTTAATAAAGGATTTTACTCAGTAGACATTACTTATATTTTCAATGTTACAGTTGAAGCTTGTGTCAATTCTTGTATGCCAGCACAAACTGTAGTTGGAACATCAAGATTTTGCAAAAAAGTCGTTCTATACGGTAGTGATGCTACAGCAAAATTGTTTAAATCTGATGAAAAAATAGTACATCAACCAACAAATTGTTGTTCACACGAAAACCTTCCAGTTGCTACAGTTAGAGCAGTTGAACCAATAGTTTTGGATACTAAACTTGTAAAACAACATCACCATCATCATCACCACCATCATCACGAAAATTGTAATACTGTACCTGAAATTCCATTGCAAGAAGCTACAAATGTTAATGCACAAAACACTGTTTTGTTAACTTTGGGACTATTTTCAATAGTTTCGCTTCAAAGACCTGTATCATTACTTATACCTGCATATGATTTTTGTATTCCAGAAAAAGATTGTTCAACAACAAATGATAGCCCTTGCGAATTGTTTGAAAAGATAAAATTCCCTACTGATCAATTTTTTCCATCAAGTCTAGAAGTGCCCGAAGAAAGTTCTTGGGAAGAATAACTTTTGATAGCTGTTGCTAGTTTTGCAGCAGCTATTTTTTCTGCAAAAATAAGGTGTGATATTAATTAATATGTCATATAACAAAAAAATCTACCTATCTAGTATTTAAGATAGGTAGATTAATTTTTTTATTTATTAGATGTGAGTACCATTGTCACCAAGTTTTATTTTGTGATCAAGTCCAACAAATTTACCTCCAATGTTCCAAAGAGCAGGTTTTAGAAGATTGTATTTAGCTTCATCCCATGTTTTAAAATCACTTTTAACAAGTCCTCCAGTATCACCTGAATTAGAGTTGAAGCACCAGAATGTATGGTGTATTCTCTTTTCAATCATAAATTCTCTAAGAGCATATAGCCATTTTTCGTTGCTTCCACCATCCATAAATCCGCCCCATTCTCCCATAAGTAAAGGAGCAATGTTTTGTTCATGAATATAAGCCCAGTTATCTCTCCAACAATCTTTATAAAGAGTATCTTTGTTAAATCCATTGTAGAACCAAGATTGTTTACTTACTTTTGGACCATAATCATGAGGAGAGTAGACAAGTTGATCTTGATGAGCCCCAAGGTTAATAGGATATTTAGAAACACCTCTTAAATTACCACCCCACCAATTATAGTGAGTACCTGTATTATCTGAAGTTATTTCAACACCTTCAACTAGAATTAATATATTTGGATGAACAGCTAATATTCGTTTAGCACATTCTTGAGCAACGTTTTTCCAGTTGTTAGATGAATTTGAATTATCCCATCTTGCTTCACCATGAGGTTCATTTTGTAAATCAAATGCTACAATAGTGTCATCATTTTTATATCTTTGAGCAACCCATACCCAAGCTGAATAAAACATTTCAGTAGTGATATTTCCATCATACCAAAGTGGTTTTAGATGTCCCATTGGATCAGTTTTTGCACTATGTACATCAAGAAGAACTTTTATACCGTATTGTTTGCAATATTCTAGCGCTTTATCAAAAATTTGCAAACTATTTAAACCTTTAAGTTCAGGATTTTCATTATAATTCACGCTTGTTGGAGAAGGAGCATTACCTTTTGACCATTTTTGAAGAAGTTCAGTAGAAATTGGAACTCTTAAAATATTAATACCACGGTTAGCCATTTCATGTAAACTGTCTTTCATGCTACAGCTCCACATTCCATCAAATGCATTTGTACCAGTATTAAAACCAAACCAGTTTGTACCTGTTAGCCAAACTTGTTTACCATTTCTATCTACAATTTTGTTGCCAACAGTATGTAACCAATCATCATTATTATTAGTAACTGGTTTAGGTTTTTCAGGTTTTTGAGTTTCTTCTGGCTCCTCAGGTTCAGGTGTAGTAACTGGAGTTTCTGGAGTTGTTGGAGTTGTTACTACAGGTTTTTCTGTACCTGTTGATAAATTATCAGCAGTAAATGAAATTATTTCAGGTTTAGTAGAAATATTTCCTACGCCTTGGAATCCAAGCTGTATACTTTGTTTTGCATGAATTGTATTGTTATAAGACATGCCTTTTATTTTATAAATATCATTATTTTTAGATGTTTTTTGACTTGTATAAAAACTAGAGATGTCATTTTTAAATTTAAATTCAAGCATCCAATTTGAAATTGATTTATTTGAATTATTTGTAATAGTAAACTGTCCATTAAATCCAGTTACCCAATTATTAAGAGTATCGTATTTAATTTGTATATCATCAGAAATAGAAGGTTTGTTATTTGAATTAGTATCTTCAGTTGATATAGGTGGTGATACAGGTATTGGAGTAGTAGCTATATTTGTTGAAGAATTGTCATTATTACTTAAATTAAAAGAACCATTATCAGATGTAAGAATAATATTTGTTGGTATATCGTTTACATTACCAGGATTTCCTTGGAATCCAAGTGAAAGAGTTTTACCTGATTCAATAGTGTTGTTCCAAGAATATGAGTTTACTTTATATGTGTTTTGTGATTTGGAAATTTGTTTACAAGTATAAAAATTAGTTATATTTCTATTCCAAGTAAACTCAAGAGTCCAATTAGTAATGTTTTTATTGGTGTTATTTGTAATTAAAAATTCACCATTAAAACCAGCGCCCCAATCGTTTACTGTTTTATATTCAAAACTAACTGGACTAGTGTTATTGTTGCTTGCAGAAGCTGTAAATAAAGTGATTATTGGAATACTTAATGCTGATAGCAAAATTACTGCAGCAGAAATAATGCTTAAAATTTTCTTTTTAGTCAATTTAGTGATCTCCTTGTCTTTAAATCTTTAAAACATCTAATTTAAGTAATTATTACACCTCCTGTAGTTTTATAAATATGTTGCAATATAATATTAATTGTAACTAATTAGAAATAATTAGTGTACATATTCACTAAAATAATTATAATATATTTAGCTTAATTAGTAAATATTATTGTAATAATCGACAATTAACTTTGCATTTTAGACTAAAAAGTATTATTGATGTTACAAAAAAGTAGTAAGAATTTTTAATATATTACAAAGATATTACACGTTAATTAGGAATTTTATAATTTGTAAAAGCAGCAGATAATTGGATTTTGTTTATTTTAAGTAATTTTAAAATATTTGTTTTATTATCAATAGCAACTTCATAATCTAAATCATTAATAGTTCCTTGAGCAAAAGTGTATGTTTTGTCTTTTGTGAACTTAACTTTTTTATTTATCACAATATCATCAAGGATAGAGGTTATATTTTTAGCAATTGCATTTACAGGAATATTGTCACTTGGTAAAGAAAACGCTAAACCTTTGTAAGAAATTTTCGTATTATTATCTATGTACGAAATTTGTATACCATTTAAAGATTTAGGATCTAAAAAAGTTGTTTCCCAATTTCCATTACCCATTCTTGCAAATTCAGCTGTTGTTTTAAAATCTTTCAAAGATATTTCTGCAGTAACTGTGTATAAATTATTAAGTTTGACTTTATCTGTGTTTTTTCTACAGCCAACACAAGTCATAAGAGTAAAAATACAAAATATGCTTAAAATTCTTTTCATAAAAAAAGCCTCCATCAATGTGTGATAGAGGCTTTGGCCTCTATCTGTCTAATAATTTGAACACAAGAGGCAAATTTTTTATTATATCTGATGGTAACATTCCGAGCATAGAGGTTTGTTTTTCGACAAAATCACCGGTAAATCCATGAATGAAAACCCCAGCTAAAGCTGAATTTATGGCATCTATTTTTTGTGATGTAAAAGAAGAAATTATTCCAGCGAGAACATCTCCACTTCCACCTCTGCTAAGACCAGCGTTTCCATAGTTACTTATAAATGAATTTCCATTTGGAGAAGTAACTATAGTATCGCAACTTTTTGAAACAATAATAGAGTTACATCTTTGGCTTAATTCATTGCTGTAATATAAACGTTTTTGTAAAAGCTCAGCAGTAGATATGTTAAGTAGTCTAGCCATTTCTGCTGGGTGAGGTGTTAAAATTATATCAGCCTCTGTGTTCTTTAATATACTTATGCAGTCTGACATTACGTTTATTCCATCAGCGTCAAGAATTATTGGAATTTTTATTTTTGATACAATCTCTTTTACTAATTTTTTAGTATTATCAGAATTTCCAAGGCCACAACCTATCAAAATTGCAGTATAATTTCCTGAAAAAGATAGAATTTTGTCAGCTTCTTTATAATCTATTTCTCCAGAGCTGGTACTGTTAAGAGGTAGAAAAGTAGGCTCAAGAAAATGAGAAGAAACAATTTGAGTTACATATTCTGTGGATGCAAGAGTGCAGATTCCAACTCCAGATCTTAAAGCTGACATAGTAGCAAGTCCAGCAGCTCCTGGTAATTTTTTTGATCCTCCAACAATAAGTAGTTTTCCAAAATCACCTTTGTGAGAGTTATAAGGTCTGGTAGGAACTATTTCTTTAAAAGTATTCTCATTTATTCTATAAACAGAAGTTCTAATTTTTTTATAAGTATATTCAGGAATTCCTATATCACTTACTATAATTTCTCCACATATTTTTATAGCTGGAAATAACGTCATTCCGGATTTTAAAGCGCCAAAACAAATAGTGTAATCACATTTTAAAGTGTTATCAGATGCAAAACCATTAAATCCATCAATTCCAGAAGGAATATCACAGGCTATTTTAACAATATCTAGTGAATTAATAAATCTAAACATATTTTGAATATCTTCTGGCAATTTTCTGTGAAAACCTGTTCCAAAAATACAATCAACAATAATGTCTGAACTTTCTACTAATTCATTATGATACTCACAAATTATTTCTTTTGGAACATTTTCTAAAGCATTTTTAGCAAGTATAGTTTTTGGTTCTTTGCATACAAGACATATTTTTATATCATATCCCATTTTATATAAAATTGCAGCACAAACAAATCCATCTCCACCATTATTTCCGTTTCCACAAAGAATCAAAATAGAATCATTACGAGATTTTGTAATATCAATTATATTTTTAGCAAGAGCATCACCAGCATTATTCATAAGAACATCAAGAAAAACGCCTTCACTATGTGAGACGTTTTCTAAATTTTTCATTTCATTTGGTGTTACTATAAAATTTGCAATATCCATTAAATCACCAACTTAATTTTTAATATATAATTACAACAGCTGTTGCATAGTTATCTGAATGGCTAAGACTAACAGAAATATTGAAATTATTCTTATTAGCAATCTCTTTAGCTTTTCCATCCAAAACAATATAAGGAGAACCAAGTTCATCTCTAAGAGTAGAAATTTCATTTAAAGAAATTCCACGAATTCCTGTTCCTAAAGCTTTAGAAAAAGCTTCTTTAGCACAAAAATTAACAGCTATTGTTTGAATTGCATTATTACGTTCATCAAAAAAGTCTAATTCTTTTTTTGAAAAAACTCTAGATAAAAATCTGGGATTGCTAACACTTTGTTTAATTCTGGATATTTCAATTATATCCGTGCCACATTTTATCATTTTAATTAACCTCTGACAAATCTATTTAATATATTTAATTGATCTTGATAAATAAGGATTAATATTACGTATAGTTTTCTCATTAGGAGAAAAAATAAGTCTGACTTGTCCAAATTTTTGAGTTTTTGCATCTGCGTAAAATTTATTTTCTTCTATACCATCATGAACAATTACTTTTTTATGTTCACTTTTAAGTTCTGGTGCATTTTTAAATTCACCAAAAGAAGTAATGCTTTTGGATTCAATAGTAATAATTCTTTTTCTTTTTCTTTTGGCAATAATTTTATCAATATCAATTGAGCCATTTGTAACAATATATTCATATTCTATACTTAGACCAGTTAATAAATAAAATCCTAAAAAAATTACAAGCCCGCTTATTGCAAAAGAAATAAGACCTAAAATAGGTAAAAGTAGTAGAAATATTAAAGCTCCTATAGAAATAGTTGAAATAACAAAAAGAACTTTAAATAATATTTGCATTGGTGCTGTTTTTCTTTTTACAAGTTGTTCTGAAAAGGTATCCATATAATCCTCCAATAAATGTAGTTTAATAACACAATTATAAGTGTATCATTAATAATAAAAAATTTCAATGAATAATATTTTAAATTACAAAACCACCATTAACTCCTATAATTTGACCTGTTATAAAATTTGAATTTTTAGATGCCAAAAAAAGAGCAGTTTTTGCAATATCATTTGGTGTACCTAATCTACAAAGTGGAGTTTCATCTTCTAAACATTTTAAATCTTCTTTTGTATAACAATCAAGCATATCAGTTTTTATAACTCCAGGACAAATGCAATTTACATTAATACAACTTGGACCAACTTCTTTAGCTAAAGCTTTTGTAAAACCTATTACAGCAGATTTTGTCATAGAATATAAAACTTCACATGAAGCTCCTACTTGTCCCCACATAGAGGAGATATTAATAATTTTGCCTGTGTGATTTTTTATCATCAAAGGTAAAATTTTATTTGTTGTTCTTAAAATACCTTTAATATTTGTTTCGATTAAATTATTCCAATCTGTTTCAGTTGTATCTGTAAACAATCCTTCATGTGAAATTCCAGCATTATTTATTAATACATCAATAGTTTTATATTCATTAATTACTGAGTTAATAAAATTATCAACTTCATTTGAATTGTTAATATTGCATTTATAATGTTTTGCATTAAAACCTAGTTTAATAATTTTTTCTGTTAGTATTTCTGCTTGATTTAAACTGTTGTTATAAGTGTAACAAACAGTATATCCATTTGTTGCAAAATGAGTAACAATTTCAGCTCCAATACCTTTTGAGCCACCAGTTACAACAGCAATTTTTTTCATTATGACTCCTTTATTTTTCTTTTGGTGTAGGTTTTTTAATAAAATTTTCATCATTATTTAATATTGAATCATTGTTGTTTTTTGATGATTCATTTTTAGTTTTATCAGTGCAAAATTTATTAATATCATCAGCATATTCTTTAGTATTAGTAGGCATGTTTTTCTTTTTAAGCCTAGAATTCACATTTTCTCTGAAGAAAGTATAAATAAGTGCAAAGGTTGGAACTCCAAGAACCATACCAGCAAATCCAAACAAACCTCCGCCTAAGAAGATTGATACAATAACCCAAAATGCAGGTAAACCTGTTGAGATGCCAAGAATTCTTGGCCCTAAAATATTTCCATCAAATTGTTGTAGAAGAAGTATAAAAATAAGGAAAGGAATCAAAGCACTAGGTTTATATAATAAAACTAATAATCCACAAGGTATAGCACCAATGATTGGTCCAAAGAAAGGTATAATGTTAGTAATACCAATAATAATACTCAAAAGAATTGCTATTTTTGGAGTCATAAAGCTAAGAATGATAAACGCAATGAGTCCAATTATAATTGAATCAATTGTTTTTCCACATAAAAATCCAACAAAAGTGCTATGTGATTTTCTAAAAACTCTTATTGTTTTATTGTAAGAATTAATATTTAATATAGAAAGCAAAGCTTTTTTAAATTGAGCAATTAATGTGTCTTTTGTTAATAGAAGATATATTGAAACTATAAAACCAAGTAAGAAATCTTTTAAACCAATTAAAAAGTCTAGAGCACTTTTTGTAATATATGTTATGAAATTTTCTAAAGTTGGTTGTATTTGTACTAAAAAGTTATCTACTAAATCATTTAAATCTTTAAATTCGTCAGAAATTATTGCACTAATATTAGGATTGTTTTCTAAAAATTTAGTTGTTGCAGATCTAATATTCTCAATCCATATTTTTAAGTTATCATTAATAAATAATATAGAATTTTGTATTTGAGGAGCAATTATATAAATTAAAGTGATTAATATTAATAAGAAAATAATTATAGTTAAAGATACAGAAACTCTTCTGCATGCTTTTGGATGTTCTTTCTTTTTGTAAAATAATCTTTTAAAACATTTTTCAAAAAATTTTAGTACAGGATTTAAAACATATGCAATTATTGCACCCCAAATGATTGGCATTATTACATCAACAATTTTGCCTAGTATATCAAAAATGTGGTCTAATCTAAACACTGCAAAAATCATAAGCAAAGTAATAAATATTACAAGCAAAACGTATAAAGCAATTGTATTGTATTTTTTGTTTATAAACTTTTTCATAAATCCTCCTAAAATATGTATTTTATAATTATACTATATATTTTAGGATATTTCTATACAATTAAACAAAATAAAAATAAATGTTTTCTTAATGGTTTTAATTTTAAAATGTGTGTGTTATAATTGAGAAAGATTTTTTGAATGGAGTTAAAATATGTTTGATGAAAAAAATTTTCTTAGTTTAAAAAGAACGGCGCTAAAAAAATATTTTGGAAGAATGAATGAAAAACAGCTTGATGCAGTTTTTAATATTAATGGACCATTACTTATTTTAGCTGGAGCAGGAAGTGGAAAAACTACTGTTTTGGTGAATAGAATTTCTAATATGATTTATTTTGGAGATGCATATAATTCTGAATTAATACCAAATAATTTTGGTGATGAAGAAACATTGTTTTTACAAGATTACATAGATGGAAAAAACTCAGATAATGAAAAATTAAAAGAAATAGTTTCATATAACTGTGTAAAACCATGGAGTATATTAGCTATTACTTTTACTAATAAGGCAGCAAGTGAGTTAAAAGAAAGATTAGAAAACATGCTTGGTGAACATTCACAAGGTATTGTTGCAGCAACTTTTCATTCAGCTTGTTTAAGAATTTTAAGAGTTGAAATTGAGAAACTTGGATATAAATCTAATTTTACTATATATGATAGTGATGATATGCTAAGAGTTGTGAAATCTTGTCTTAGTGATTTAGATTTGTCTGATAAAATGTTTCCACCAAGAGTTATGTTGTCTGAAATTAGTAGACAAAAAGATAGCATGATTTCTTGTGAAGAATATGAAAAATCAGCTCAAGGTGATTATAGAAAGCTTAATATTTCAAAAATATATAAATTATATCAGCAAAAATTATTTGCAGCTAATGCTGTTGATTTTGATGATATAATAGGTCTTACTGTTGAGCTTTTTGAACAATATCCAGATGTTTTAGATCATTACCAAAATAGATTTAAATATGTTCTTGTGGATGAATATCAAGATACAAATACTGTTCAATATAGATTAGTTAGTTTGCTTTCTAATAAATTTGGAAATCTTTGTGTTGTTGGAGATGATGATCAAAGTATTTATAAATTTAGAGGTGCAACTATTGAAAATATTTTGTCTTTTGAAGAGCAATTTGCTGATGCGAAAGTAATTAGACTTGAACAAAATTATCGTTCAACACAAAATATACTTTCTTGTGCTAATGAACTTATTAAAAATAATTATGGCAGAAAAGGTAAAAATCTTTGGACTTCAAGTGGTGATGGATCAAAAGTAACAGTTTACAAAGCTGAAAGTGAAGCTGGTGAATCAAAATTTGTTGCTGAAACTATTTTGAAAAAAGTTAAAGATGGTGCTAAATATAGTGATTTTGCAATTTTGTACAGAATGAATGCACAGTCAAACAGTGTTGAGCGTGCATTAGCTTCTAGTGGAATACAATATAAAGTTTTTGGTGGACAAAAATTCTTTGACAGAAAAGAAATTAAAGATGTTTTGTCATATTTAGCAGTTGTAAATAATCATGATGATTTATTAAGATTAAAAAGAATTATTAATGAACCAAAACGTGGAATTGGATTAACAACAGTTTCTATGATTGAACAAATCGTTACTGAACTAAAAATTAATCCTATAGATGTTCTTAAAAATAGTGCTGATTATGCACCTATTTCTAAAAAATCAAAATCATTAATGATGTTTGCTGATATGATTAAGTATTTAGTAGAGTTTAAAGAAGATCATTCTTTAGAAGAGCTTTTAGATGAATTGCTTGAAGTGTCTGGATATAAAGTTTATATGTCATCTCTTGGCGAAGAAGGTAAAACTCGTCTTGAAAATATTAATGAGCTTAAATCAACTATGAATGAATATTCTAATCAATCTGAAGAGCCTTCACTTGAAGGATTTTTAGAAGAAGTTGCACTTTATACTGATATTGATTCTATGGAAGATAGAGAAGACTATGTTGTGATGATGACAATGCATGCAGCAAAAGGTCTCGAATATAACAATGTTTTTGTTGTTGGAATGGAAGAAAATATTTTTCCAAGCACAAGAAGCATGGGAAGCGAAGAAGAAATAGAAGAAGAAAGACGTTTGGCGTATGTTGCAATAACAAGAGCAAAACAAAATTTATATTTAAGCCATGCAGCTCAAAGAATGCTTTTTGGTAATACTAATAGAAATAGACCATCAAGATTTTTAAGAGAACTTCCTACAGATTATATAGAAAATATGGCTCAACAAATTGTTCAAACATCTTCTAATGCAAAAGGCAATGCTGCGTTTGCATCAAAAAATTCTAATATGTCTATGCAGTCTCAATTAGCTAGCAAAAGACAAAATAAAGCTGTTGTTAACAAAGATGTTTTTGCAATAGGAGATAGAGTTTCGCATAATATTTTTGGTGAAGGAACTGTTTTAAAAGCAACAAAAATGTCTAATGACACAATGTTAGAGGTTGCTTTTGACACAAAAGGAACTAAAAAAATTATGGCTAATTTTGCAAAAATAAAAAAGATGTAACTTAATAACTAATAATAAAATATTTCTTATTTTACATATTATGAATATTTTGTTATAAAAAGTTTTTTAAAAATTAATATTTCTTTATTTTTCTTAATATTAATCAGGAAAAGCTTGGTTTTATGTGATAATAAAATCATTGAAATATTTAGCTAAATAAGGTATAATTAAAAAAGTTAAAACATTTTGGTAGACAGCTTTGGTATTACTGATATAGTTCCTGCGATTGTATGCTTTGAAAATTGCTTTGAGTGTATGATGTCATAAGGTTTTAAAATCAAGGAAAGTAACAAGCATGTTTTAGAAATTGTTTCAAATTACTATATTTAATAAAAAATAAAATGATACTATAGCAATTATAGAAATTAAAACTTGATTTTTAGTATTTATGATAATCTAGGAGGAATATTTAATGTCGTCAATCTGGAATAATAGAATAAGTGTGTCAATTTTTGGTGAGTCTCATGGGCCAGCAGTAGGTGTTGTTATTGATAATTTACCTGCAGGTGAGCATATTGATGTTGAAGAAGTGTTAAATTGTATGTCAAGACGTGCACCAAAACAAGATGTAACATCAACACAAAGACGTGAAAAAGATTTTCCACAAATTATGTCTGGTGTTTTGAATAATAAAACTACAGGAACTCCTTTGTGTGCATTTATAGCTAATGAGGATATTAGTTCTGAAGATTATAGCAATTTATCTTCAATTGCAAGGCCTGGTCATGCTGATTATACAGGAGCAATGAGATATCATGGATTTAATGATGTAAGAGGTGGAGGACATTTTTCTGGAAGACTTACATCTCCACTTGTTTTTGCAGGAGCAATATGTGCTCAAATACTTGAAAGAAGAGGTATTTATACAGGCGCACATATTCATTCAATTCATAATATAAAAGATAAAGTTTTTAATTATACAAATATATCAAGAGAAGAATTAATAAGAATTCGTCGTAAATCATTTCCGGTAATTGATTTGAAAAAAGGCGAACTTATGAAACAAGATATAGAAAAAGCAAAAGAAAATTTGGATTCTTTAGGTGGAGTAGTGGAGTGTTGCACTATTAACGTTCCAGCTGGAATAGGATCTCCAATTTTTGATGGATTGGAAAATAGTATTGCACAGCTTATGTTTGGAATACCAGCAGTAAAAGGTATTGAATTTGGAGCAGGATTTAATGCAGCAAAAATGCTTGGAAGTGAAAATAATGATGAGTTTTATGTTAATGATAATGGACATGTGTTAACGAAAACAAATTATCATGGAGGTATTTTAGGTGGAATATCGTCTGGAATGCCAATAACACTTAAAGTAGCATTTAAACCAACTCCTTCAATCGCAAAACCGCAGCAAACTGTTGATTATAGTGCACTAAAAAATGAGACAGTTAATGTTAATGGTAGACATGATCCTTGTATTGTTCCAAGAGCGGTGCCTTGTGTTGAAGCAGCTGTTAATATTGCAATTTTATCGTATATGATTGATTATCCTAATTTTTAGGTAGTAAGGAGTAATGTTATGGACAAATTTGAAAAATTTATATCGCCAGAAATGCTTTCTTTAAATGATTCTTACGCTGTTAAGATACTTATTTGTTATTTTTTAAATGAAATAGACAGACCAGTTACTCCTAATCAAATGATGGAAATAGCTACTGCTGATGGTATTGTGAATTATTTTTATTATGTAGAAGCAATTTCTGATTTGCTTAAAGCAAAATCAGTTGTAATAGAAAATATAGATGGTGTTGGATATTATAAACTTTCTGAACTTGGTAAAAAAGGTGCTGATTCTTTTAAATTAATAGTTCCTAAGTCTTTTAGAGATAAGATTTTGTCAAGTGGACTTAAGCTTTTTGCTAAACTTAAAATAGATCATGATGTGAAATGTGAGATAAAAGAACTTGATAAAGGTTATAATGTTTCATGTGTTTGTAATGATATGGATGTTGTGATTATGGATTTGAATTTATTTGCTCCTGATAAAGAGCAAGCAATTTTGATTAAAGAAAATATAATGAAAAATCCAATAGAGTTATATGGTAAAATTCTTAATTTTGCATTGGATAATGAGACTTATGAGCCTGAAAATGACTAAAAATAATAATTTATGATTAATTTTTTAACAGGAATCTTTATATATTAAAGATTTCTGTTTTGTTTTTATGATAATGTAAATTTGATAAAGTGGCTTTATATCCTATTTATGGATATTTTAAACTAATAAATGTACATTAATAGTGGAAATTTTATTTTTGATATGGTATAATTGAAAAATAATATTTATAAAAGGAGTTGTTTTAATGTCAGTTAATATAATAAAAAAATCCATAGCAGATGGAGTTAATTTAACAAAAATTATAGATAAAAAATTCAAAAACAATACTATATTCGTAAGATTTATAACAAAACTTAATGAGGATACTGTTTCTGCTAATGCTCTTGTTCCTAATCTTCTTGTGACTACAAATGAGGATTATCCAACAAGAACTCAGCTTACTACAAAATTATCAGAGCTTTATGGATCTGGACTTGCTACAATAAATCACAAAATGTCTGATAATCAAGTAGTTGGTATAAGTGCAAATTGTATATGTGATGACTATGCTCTTAATGGAGAGAATGTTACATCAGAAGTAACAGATATTCTGTTAGCTTCTATTTTTAGACCTATCATAGAAAATGGTGGATTTGAAAAAATGAATTTTGATCTTAGAAAACAAGAGCTTGTTGATTCAATTGAAAATGAAATAAATAATAAACGTATTTATACTGTTTTGTTAGCAAACAGAATAATTTATAAAGATGAGCCATCTGTTTTACCTTCTTATGGTACAAAAGAAGGTGCAGAGAAATTAACTTCTCAAATTGTTTATGAAGCATATAGAAATTTATTAAAAACAGCACAAATTGATATAATTTATTCTGGTGGACAAGAAAATATAGAAGCAATTGAAAAAATTACAAAAGCTTTTGCATCAATTAGAAGACAATTTGTTCCTAATTGTTTTTATACACCAAGTAAAATTAAAGAAACTCCTGTTGAAGACAGTATAACTTTGGATGTAAATCAATGCAAAATGGTTATGGCATTTAAAACTGATTTAGATGATTTTTATGTAAATAGATTTATGACAGTTATGCTTGGTGGAACAGCATTTTCAAAATTCTTTGCAAATGTTAGAGAAAAATTAAGTTTGTGTTATTATTGTGCTGCAGGATTTGTTGAAGGTAAAAACACAATGATTGTTGATAGTGGTGTTGAACTTGATAATATAGAAAAAGCAAAAGAAGAGATTCAAAACCAAGTAAAAGCTCTTGCTGATGGTGATTTTACTGATGAAGAAATGTATAACGCTTCTTTAAGTATAGTTGGTAATTTTAAATCAAATTATGATTCAACTAATGATCTTGCAAGTTGGTATTTTAAACAATCAATAAGAGGAAATAATTATTCTCCTGAACAAGCTACTGATATTATAAAAAATATTACTAGAGGACAAATTATAAATGCTGCGTCACATTTGAAATTAGATACAGTATTTGCAATGAAATCTCAACCAAAAACAGGAGGTGCAAAATAATGAAAAAACAATTAATAAAAAATGATCGTATTAATGAAAGTTATTATAAAATATCTCATCCATCTGGCCTTGATATACTAATTTGGCCTATGGAAGGATTTTCAACAACAGAAGCTTTGTTTGGAACAAAATATGGATCAATTAATACAATTTTTAAAACTAACAAAGAAAAAGATTTTGTTCAAGTTCCAGAAGGTATAGCTCATTTTTTAGAACACAAACTTTTTGAAAATGAAGAATGTGATGCTTTTGATTTGTATGCAAAAACAGGTGCTAATGCTAATGCTTATACAAGTTTTGATAAAACATGTTATTTATTTAGTTGTAGTGATAATTATACAGATTCATTGAAAATTTTGCTTAATTGTGTTCAAGAGCCATATTTTACTGAGAAATCTGTTCAAAAAGAACAAGGTATTATTGGTCAAGAAATTAGAATGTATGATGATAATCCTGATTGGAGAGTTATGTTTAATCTTTTGGATGCATTATATGTTAATCATCCTGTAAAAATTGATATTGCTGGAACAGTTGAAAGTATTGCAAAAATTGATGCAGATTTGCTTTATAGATGTTATAATACTTTCTATAACCTAAATAATATGGTTTTATCTATTGCAGGTAATTGTGATGTTGATGAAGTTTTAAAAATTTGTGATGAATATTTAAAACCTTGTGAAGATATCGAACTCGAAACTACTTTTCCTGATGAACCACTTGAAATTAATAAAAAAGAGGTTGTTCAAAATCTACCTGTTGGTACTCCTATGTTTAACATTGGATTTAAAGTTGCACCTAAATCTGGTAAAGAACTTTTGAGATATGAGATTATCTCAGGTATAACAATGTCATTGTTAGCAGGTTCAACTTCGCCACTTTATAAAGAAATGTTTGAAGAAGGTCTTATAAATTCATCTTTCTCATCAGAAGTTTTCACAGGAGATGGATACTTTGTTAATATGTTTGGTGGAGAATCAAAAGATCCTAAAGAAGTTTTAAATAGAGTTGTTAAAGAGGTTGAACGTGTAAAAATAGAAGGTCTTGATGAAAAAAGATTTGAAATTATTAAAAAATCACGTTATGGTCAACTTGTAAGAGGGTTTAATGATGTTGAAAATTGTGCTACAATAATGATTAATTCACGTTTTGGTGATGTTGAGCCTTTTGATACAGTAGAAATACTTGCAAACATTACTTTTAGTGATATTAAAAATGCGTTAAGTGAATTGTTTGATGTTAGCAAAGTTGCTATTTCAATTATTAAGGCAAAATAAGGAGAATATTTATGACGGATACTTTAGTTCAAAAAATTAGACAAACTTCAGATGAGATATTTTTTCCATATATATCTGAAAAAGGTATAGATATTGATAAAGTTTTCTTTACAATACCAGGTTTAAATATAGATGTTTATTGGTATGGTTTTTTTATTGGAGTTGGAGCTTTGCTTGCAATTTTGTTTGCAATGAAGAAGTTTGTTAAATTTGGTATAAATCCAGATAAAGCTTTTGATTGTATAATTGGTGGTTTTATTGGTGCTATTATTGGTGCAAGAGCATATTATGTTTTGTTTAGTCTATCTGATTATATTGTAGATGGCGATGTACTTTGGAAGAAAATTTTAAGTGTTCGTGATGGTGGACTTGCTATTTATGGTGGTTTAATTGGAGCTTTGCTTGTTGGAGGTATTATTGCTAAAATACACAAAATTAGATTTACAGCGTTATTTGATATTGCTGCTATGGGCTTTTTAATTGGACAAGGTATAGGCAGATGGGGCAATTTTATAAACCAAGAAGCGTATGGTTCAATAACAAAAATGCCATGGGGAATGACTAGTAACAGTATAATTGAAGATATGAGAGTAATGTATCCTGACACACCAATAAATGATTTGGTTGTACATCCATGCTTTTTATATGAATTTTTAGTATGTTTAGTAGGATTTATTTTATTGAACTTGTATCTGAAACATAGAAAATTTGATGGAGAAATCTTTTTGCTATATACTGCTTGGTATGGGCTAGGTAGAGCAATTATTGAAGGCTTTAGAACAGATAGTTTATATATTGGAGATACTTCTATTAGAGTTTCTCAGCTTTTAGCAGCAGTTTGTGTTGTTGTTTCAATTGCAATAATTTTAATTGTAAGAATTATAATAAAACAAAAAGGAAATTATCAATTCTTTTATGAGACTGAAATATCTAAAAAGCAGTTAGAAAAATTTGAAGCTTTAAAATCTAAAAAGAAGATGAAAAAAGATATTAAAAATGAATCAGAAGAAGATGATGTTTCACAAGCAATTGAAAATGCATTTGACGAAGAAAAAGATAATAAAGATGAGATTTCTGAAGAAGAAACTGATAATGGACTTAATTTAGTAGAAGAATTAAAAATAGATGATGAAGATGAAGAAGCACAGCATGATGATGGAGATGAAAAAAATGAGTAACACTATTGATGGTAAACAGGTTTCTGCTAATATAAAATTAAAGGTAAAAGCTGAAATTGAATCTTTAAAAGAAAATGGAATTACTGCAGGACTTGCTGTGGTTATAGTTGGAAATGATCCAGCCTCAAGAGTTTATGTTAATGCAAAGAAAAAAGCTTGTGAGGAATGTGGAATAAATTCATATGAATATGCTTTGCCTGAAGAAACAACAGAACAAGAGCTTGTTTCATTAGTAAAACAACTTAATGTTGATGATGCTGTAAATGGAATACTTGTTCAATTACCATTACCTAAACAAATTAATGAAAATAAAGTTATTAACACAATTGATTATACTAAAGATGTTGATGCGTTTCATCCTGTAAATGTAGGAAAAATAATGATAGGTGATTATAGTTTTTTACCTTGTACTCCAGCAGGTGTGATGGAGCTAATTAAGTCAACAGGAACAACAATTAGAGGTAAAGACTGTGTGGTTGTAGGAAGCTCAAATATAGTTGGAAAACCTATGTCGATGTTGTTACTACATCAAGGTGGAACTGTTACAACATGTCATGCATCAACAAATAATTTGAAAGAAAAATGTAAAAATGCTGATATACTTGTTGTTGCAGTAGGATCTGCTAATCTTATAAAAGAAGATATGGTTAAAGAGAATGCAGTTGTAATTGATGTTGGAATTAATAGACTCGAAAATGGCAAACTATGTGGAGATGTTGATTTTGAAAATGTAAGTAAAAAAGCAAGCTATATAACTCCTGTTCCTGGCGGAGTAGGTCCAATGACAATAGCAATGCTTATGCAAAATACATTAACAGCAGTGAAAATGAAAAATAATTTTTAAGATTGCTTTACAAAATAAAAAAAGTATGATAAAATACTTAAAGTATGCCACGCACATGGCTTTTGGAATAAGCCTGCAAAGGAATAACACCATACCAATTGCTATGACGACGGCAAATATTATAAAGAGGTGTAACATAATGTTATTAAAAGAAGAAAAAACAGCAGTTATCGAAGCAAATGCAACACACGAAGGCGACACAGGTTCTCCTGAAGTTCAAATTGCTATTTTAACAAAGAGAATAAATGATTTAAATAATCATCTAAAAACTCACAAAAAAGACCATCACTCAAGAAGAGGTCTGTTAAAAATGGTTGGACATAGAAGAAACCTTCTTTCATATCTTCGTAAAAAAGATGTCAACAGATATCGTGCAACAATTGAGAAGTTAGGACTTCGTAAGTAATTGTAATTTAAGAGGCAGGAGAGTGTTTTGCTCTTACTGCCTTTTAGTATTTAAAAAATATAGAAAATAAAGAAAAGGTAGTATGTTCATTAGCAATAAATCGTGTATCTTAGACTTTAGATATAGGATTTTTTGCTAAAGCTGCTACCGGAAAAGGAGAGCATATGTTTAATAATTATAAAGTATTTAAAACAACATTTGCAGGTAGAGAATTGTCAGTTGAAACAGGAAAGACTTGTGGTCTTTCAAATGGTTCTTGCTGGGTTAGATGTGGAGAAACAGTTGTTATGGCAAATGTAACAGCTAGTGCAAAACCAAGAGAAGGAATTGATTTTTTTCCTTTATCAGTTGATTATGAAGAAAGGTTATATTCAGTTGGTAAAATTCCAGGTTCTTTCTTAAAAAGAGAAGGTAAACCAAGCGAAAATGCAATTTTGACTTCAAGAGTTGTTGATCGTCCAATTCGTCCACTTTTTCCAAAAGATATGAGAAATGATGTTTCTGTTGTAATGACAGTTTTGGCTGTTGATCTTGATAATGCACCAGAAATTTTAGGTATGATTGCAACATCTATAGCTCTTACAATTTCTGATATTCCATGGAAAGGTCCTATTGGTGGTGTTAGTGTAGGTCTTGTTGATGGTGAATTGGTACTTAATCCAACATTAGAACAAAGACAAAAAAATGATTTAGATCTTACACTTGCTGCTTCTATGGACAAAATTGTTATGATTGAAGCTGGTGCTAATCAAGTTCCAGATGAGAAAATGTTAGAAGCTATTGAATATGGACATGAAGAGATTAAGAAATTAATCGTATTTATTAACGATATTCAAAAAGAAATTGGTAAACCTAAATTTACTTTTGAATCTAAAGAAATTGATGCGAAGCTTTTTGATGAAGCATATGAATTATTTGCTGATGATTTAAAAGTTGCACTTGATACAGATGACAAAAATGTTCGTGAAGAAAGATTGCAACCTATTAAAGATGCTATTCATGCAAAATATGATGAGCAATATGAAGATCAAACTTCAATGCTTGATGAATTGATTTATAAATTACAAAAGAAAATCGTTAGACGTTGGCTTTTAGACGATGGCAAACGTGTTGACGGAAGAACACTTGATCAAATTAGACCTTTGGCTGCTGAAGTTGGATTATTGCCAAGAGTTCATGGTTCAGGAATGTTTACAAGAGGACAAACTCAAGTTCTTACAATTGCAACACTTGGACCTGTAAGTGAAGCTCAAAAAATTGATGGACTTGATGAAGAAGATACAAAAAGATATATGCATCATTATAATTTCCCATCATATTCTGTTGGAGAAACAAGACCATCAAGAGGTCCTGGACGTCGTGAAATTGGTCATGGTGCTTTGGCTGAAAGAGCATTAGTGCCTGTTATTCCTGCTGTTGAAGATTTCCCATATGCATTAAGACTTGTTTCAGAAGTTCTTTCATCAAATGGTTCTACTTCACAAGGTTCAATTTGTGGTTCTACACTTGCTTTAATGGATGCAGGTGTTCCTATTAAAGCTCCTGTTGCTGGTATTTCTTGTGGTCTTATCACAGAAGGTGAACGTTGGATGACTATGGTTGATATCCAAGGTCTTGAAGACTTCTATGGAGATATGGACTTTAAAGTTGGTGGTACTCATAATGGTATTACTGCTATTCAAGTTGATATAAAAATTGATGGTTTATCAATGGATGTTGTTAGAGAAGCTTTTGAAACTACAAGAAAAGCTAGATTACACATTCTTGATGATATTATGCTTAAAGCAATTCCTGAATCAAGAGGAACAGTTGGAAAATATGCTCCAAAAATGCTTCAAACTAAAATTCATGTTGATAAAATTCGTGATGTAATTGGTCAAGGTGGAAAGGTAATTCAAAAAATTTCTGCTGAATGCGAAGTTAAGATTGATATTAGTGAAGATGGAAAAGTATTTATTTCTGGAGTTGATCAAGAAAAAGCAAATCAAGCATTACAAATTGTTAAAACAATAGCTTGTGATCCTGAAGTAGGTTCTGTTTATAAAGGTAAAGTTGTTAGAATAATGAACTTTGGTGCTTTTGTTGAAATTGCTCCTGGTAAAGATGGTTTGGTTCATATTTCAAAACTTGATGCAAAAAGAGTAGAAAAAGTTGAAGATATAGTTTCTGTTGGTGATGAAATAATTGTTAAAGTTATGGAAATTGATAAACAAGGCAGAATTAATCTTTCAAGAAAAGATGCACTTGCTGATTTAGAAGCTAAGAAAGACTAATATAAATATTTTAAAAGGTACCGAATTATTTCGGTACCTTTTTTATTTTTAATTAACATAATAAAAAGATTTTTTGGTATATTATTTTTGTTATCTTGTAAATATTATTAAAATAATGTATAATAAAATAATATTATATTTTTAGATAATATTGTTAATTTTAGATGAAAACATAAGGTTAAAATAATAATAATTTATTAAATTGGAGATGAAAAATGGAATCATTTGTTGAATTTAAAAATGTATATAAACGTTATAATATGGGAGAAATTGTAATTAATGCATCTGATGGCGTTGATTTTTCTATTAATAAAGGAGAATTCGTTGTTATTGTTGGAGAAAGTGGTGCTGGAAAAACAACAATTTTAAATATGCTTGGTGGAATGGATAATTGTGATGATGGTGAGATTATTGTTGATGGCATAAATATATCTGAATTTTCTAAAAAGCAATTAACATCATATAGAAGACATGATATAGGTTTTGTTTTTCAATTTTATAACCTTATAGGAAATCTTACTGCTATAGAAAATGTTGAGCTTAGCACGCAAATTTCAAAAGAAAATATTGATGCAAAGACTATTTTAACAGAAGTAGGACTTGAAGATAGACTTAAAAATTTTCCTTCTCAGCTTTCAGGAGGAGAACAACAAAGAGTTTCAATTGCTAGAGCTTTAGCAAAAAAACCAAAATTATTGTTATGTGACGAACCAACAGGAGCAATGGATTATATAACAGGTAAACATATATTAAAATTATTACAAGATACATGTAAAAAAAATAATATAACAGTAATTGTAATTACACATAACCAAGCTATAACACCAATGGCAGATAGAGTAATAAAAATAAAAAATAGCAAAGTATCAGAAATAATAAAAAATGATAATCCTACTGATGTTAGCGAAATTGAATGGTAAACAAGGAGAAAAAGATGTTTAATAAAAAAGCCTTGCGAAAAGATACATTTCGAGAAATAAAACGCTCTTTTAGTAGGTTTATTTCTATATTTGGAATAATAGCATTAGGTTCTGGATTTTTTGCAGGACTTAAAGCAACATGTCCAGATATGAAAGAAAGTGCAAAGCAATATTTTAATGAAAATAATTTTATGGATGTTAAACTTGTTTCATCTATTGGAATATCTGATGATGATGTTAAAATGATAAGTGAAATTGATGGTGTTAAAGATGTTATGCCATCATATTCAAAAGATTTGTGTTTAAATATTAATAGTGATACTGCAGTAGTAAAAGCAATGTCATATAAATTAAATGATAAAAATATTTTGAATAAACCTGTTGTAACTGAAGGTAGATTGCCTGAAAAATCAGGAGAATGTCTTGTTGAGAGAAATGTTATTTATTCAGGAGAATATGTTATTGGAAAAACATTAACAGTAACTTCTGGTGATGATAAAGATGTAAGTCAATATTTAAAAAAAGATACATATAAAATAGTTGGTGTTGCTACAACTCCTTTATATGTTGGATATGAAAGAGGCAAAACTAATATTGGTAATGGTGATTTAACAGGTTATATTATTATACCTGAAGAAGATTTTATATCAGAAAGACCATATACTGAAATTTATGCAACAATAGATAAAGCTAATAAATTAGATCCTTTTTCAGATGCATATTATAATAAAATAGATGAGTATGTTCCTAAACTTGAAAATGCATTGTTTAAAAGTGTGGATAAACGTTCTAAAGACTATTTAACTGTTATGAATGCAGAACTTGATAATTTAGAAAAAGATGTAGATTTGACAAAAAAATTATTAACGGATAATGTTTGGAAATTAAAAAATGAAGTAGATATTTTACAGCAAAAAGCAATAGAATTAAAAAATCAATTTGAAAAAATAGATGAAGAAAATTCAGAAAAATTTGTTTTAGGAACACAGCTTTTGCAAATTGAAGAGTTTTTAGAAAAAGCTCAAATGATTATATTAAATAGTGATGAAAAACCTACTAAAAAAGATATTAATAAACAAATAAAAGAAAAAGAACAGATGGTTTTATCAAAGAATATGGAAATTGAAATGATAAAAAATATTTCTGTATATTCTTTTGATAGAACTATGGATGAATCATACACATCTTTTTCTAGTGATAGTAAAAGAATAGATTTGATTTCTGGAGTGTTTCCAATATTTTTTATAATAGTTGCTATGTTAGTATGTTTAACAACGATGACAAGAATGGTTGAAGAAAATAGAATAGAAATAGGAACTTTAACTGCTTTAGGATACAGTAAATTTTCTATAGCATATAAATTTTTGTTTTATAGTATAACAGCAACAATTTTAGGATGTTTTACTGGACTAGCTATAGGATTTAAAGTTCTTCCATATATAATTTATGAAGCATATAAAATGATGTATACTATGCCAAGTATACAAACTCCATTTAAATGGGATTATGCTATTATAATAACAATATCAGCAATTATATTAGTAATTATTACAGTTTTAATTGCTTGTGGTAATGAGCTAAGGTCTGTGCCATCAAAAATTATGAGACCAAAAGCTCCTCCAAAAGGAAAAAGAGTTTTAATAGAAAAAATACCTTTTATATGGAACAAATTTAATTTTCTTACAAAAGTAACAGTTAGAAATTTATTTAGATATAAAAAAAGATTTTTTATGACTGTTATTGGAATTGCTGGATGTACAGCATTGGTTCTTACTGGATTTGGAGTAAAAGATTCTATTTCT
Organism: Oscillospiraceae bacterium; assembly: GCA_965226565.1. Taxonomy (GTDB): domain Bacteria; phylum Bacillota; class Clostridia; order Oscillospirales; family Ruminococcaceae; genus SZUA-444. The sequence goes on along the minus strand of CBDDDI010000005.1, from coordinate 159,896 downwards.
TCAATTGTGCAAAGACAATTTGATTCAGTATTTATTTTTGATGCTTCTGCTGCATATTCACAAAATTATGATGATAAAAAAATTGAAAAACTTTTTGATGATGAAAAAATTGCAGTTAATATGCCATCATATCAAACAACAGTAAATATATCATATAAAAATCAAAAAAGAGAAATGAATTTATTCATTCCAAAAGATGTTGATTTAATTGATAAGTTTGTAAGTTTACAAACAAGAAAAGAAAAAAAGAAAATAATTCTTAATGATGATGGAATAATAATTAATGAGAAATTAGCTATTTTACTTGGAGTTAAAATTGGAGATACAGTTGATATAAATAATTCTAAACATGATACAAAAAAAGTTAAAATAGCAGCAATAAATGAAAATTATACTATGAACTATTCTTATATGACTAATAATTTATATAAAGAACTTTATGGCAAATTTCCAGTTTATAATTCTCAGCTTTTTAATTTTAAAGAAGATGTAAAAGAATATAGAGATCAATTTTCTAGAAAAATTATTTCTAGTGGACAAATTGTTGGAATTAAATATACAGAAGATTCAAGAGATGCTTTTAAAGATTTGACAAAAGCTTTAAATTCAGTTGTTTTAGTGCTTATTTTATGTGCAGGAGCATTAGCATTTATTGTTTTATATAATTTATCAAATATAAATATAACTGAACGTTTAAGAGAACTAGCAACAATAAAATTACTTGGATTTTATGATAATGAAGTAAGAGCGTATATTTCAAGAGAAAATTCAGTTTGTTCTATTATAGGAATAATAATAGGTCTTTTTGCTGGTGTATTTTTACACAGATTTGTTATATCAACTGCAGAAATTGATATAATGATGTTTAGCAGAGAAATAAGTTTACTAAGTTTCGTTTTTTCTGGAATAATAACATTAGTGTTTTCTTTAATAGTAAATTTAATTTTACATTTTAAACTTGAAAATATTGATATGATTGAGTCGTTAAAATCAGTAGAATAAGGAGGCTAAATGAAGATTAGTAATACTGAATTTGAACAGGTATTTGAGATAATGGAGAAATCATTTCCAGAAGAGGAATTTAGAACAAAGCAAAGTCAATATGAGCTTTTATATTTAGATTATTATAATATAAAATGTGTGAAAAATGATGAAAATGAGGTAGTAGGATTTATTTCATTTTTTGAATTTGATAGATTCGTTCATATAGATCATTTTGCAATATCTCCTAGTATGAGAAATAGTGGAATAGGATCTAAAATGCTTGCAGATTTTATGAAAAATACAAATAAATTAATAATTTTAGAAGTTGAACCACCAATAGATGAAATTTCTAAAAGACGTATTAATTTTTATAAAAGACATGGATTTGTATTTTGTAATTTTGATTATATTCATCCGCCAATAAGACCAAATACAGAAGCTGTTCCTTTGAAAATAATGAGTACACAAATTTTGTCAGAAGGAAATTTTGATTTTATAAAAGAAGTTTTGTTTGAAAAAGTCTATTTTGATAGTTAGTGTAGTTGTAAAAATTGTGATTTTGTGATATAATTTTTTGTGAATTATTTTACAATTTGAAAGGATTTTTAATATGAAACTTGGTATGGTTGGACTACCTAATGTCGGCAAAAGTACTCTTTTTAATGCTCTTACAAATGCTGGAGCTCAATCTGCAAATTATCCTTTTTGCACAATTGAACCAAATGTAGGAATTGTATCTGTTCCTGATGAAAGACTTAATGCTTTGCAAGAAATGTATGATCCAAAAAAATTTACTCCTGCTACTTTGGAGTTTGTTGATATAGCTGGACTTGTAAAAGGTGCTTCTAATGGTGAAGGTCTTGGAAATAAATTTTTATCTAATATTAGAGAAGTTGATGCAATTGTTCATGTTGTTCGTTGCTTTGAAGATATAGATATTGTTCATGTTGATGGTGAAATCAATTCTGCTAGAGATATTGAAACTATAAATTTAGAATTAATATTCTCAGATGTTGAGATGATTGATAGAAGAATTGAGAGAAGTAAAAAATTATCTAAAGGTGATAAAAAATATTTAGGTGAAATAGAGTTTTTACAAAAATTAAAGTCTCATCTTGAAGAAGGAAAGCCAGCAAGAAGTTTTGATTTTAGTGAAGATGAATTGGAAATTATTAAAACATCACCTTTATTATCAAATAAACCTGTTATTTACGCAGCTAATATGTGTGAAGATGATTTTAAAAATAATATTGATACAAATGTTCAATATAAAGCTGTTTGTGAAATTGCAAAAGCTGAAAATGCTGCAGTTTTGCCTATTTGTGCACAAATAGAAGCTGAAATATCTGATATGGAAGATGAAGATAAAGAAATGTTTTTATCTGAACTTGGATTAGAAATATCAGGACTTAATAGAATAATTAAAGAAGGTTATTCACTTCTTGGATTAATATCTTTTCTTACTGCAGGTGAGCAAGAAGTTAGAGCTTGGACAATAACAAAAGGAACAAAAGCTCCACAAGCAGCAGGTAAAATTCATACTGATTTTGAAAAAGGTTTTATTCGAGCGGAAATTGTTGCTTATAAAGATTTGATGGATTCTGGATCTATGGCAGTTGTTAAAGAAAAAGGATTATTTAGACTTGAAGGAAAAGATTATGTTATGCAAGATGGAGATGTAGTAGTCTTTAGATTTAATGTTTAAGATTGATTATAAAAAAGAAGTTAGATTATGACTTCTTTTTTTACTTGATAAATGCTTTTTTTATTAAAAAAACGTTAAATATAAATAGATTTTTTACTTTTTTCACATATTTTATTATCTGACATAAATTATAGTAATACTATAATTTTAGGAGGATAATTATGGATAATATTGCGTACATATTAATTTTATCATTATCTATGGTGACTTTAGTTTGTGCATGGAACTTTATTGTGAATAATGTACTTAATAAACCAGATAAACAAATGTGTATTTTTACAATAATTCCTGTTACTGTTTCAGATATGGATATAGAGTATACTGTTAAACGAATGATGTGGAGTAAAAATTGGGAAGAAGAGATTAATCAATACATAATCCTTGTAACTATGAATTGTAAAGAAGAAGTTTTGCAGGTTTGTAATATTTTATGTGATGAATATGAGCCTGTTATTATGTGTAATCCAGAACAATTAGTAGATGTTGTAAAAAGTCATGAAGTAATTGTCGGATGCTAATATGTTAAAAGGAAGTTTTACATGGAGGAAAAAAAGTTTAGTAATCTTAAAGGTATTGTTGATACGATTATATATAAAAACGAAACTAACGGGTTTACTGTGCTAGTTCTTGATGCAGATGGTGAGCCCGTTACAGTTGTTGGAGAAATAGGTAATGTTGAGGAAGAAGAAGAGCTTAATTTAACTGGTGAATATATAGAACATCCTAAATTTGGTCCTCAATTTAAGGCACAACTTTGTGAAGCTGTTTTGCCATCTTCTGTTACTGCTATAAGAAAATATCTTGATAGTGGAGTTATTAAAGGAGTAGGACCTGTTTTATCCAAAAGAATAGTCGAAAAATTTGGAGAAGATACTTTTGAGATATTTGAAAATTTTCCTGAAAGATTACGTGAAGTTGAAGGTATTACTGCTAATAAAGCAAATAAAATTGTAGAAAATTTTAATAATGTTTTTGGAATAAGAAATTTGATGGGATTTATGGCTAAGCATTCTATTTCTCAATCTTTTGGTATAAAAGCTTGGAGAATGCTTGGAAAAGGAGCTATTGAAAATATAAGTGAAAATCCATATGTTTTATGCGGATATGGAATAGAGTTGCCTTTTGAAAAAGCTGAACAAATTGCAGAAGAGCTTCAGATTCCTAGAGAAAGCAAAAATAGGCTTAAATCTGGTATAAGCTATGTGCTTATGGAGAATAGTTATTCTGGTCATACATGTTTGCCTGAAGATAGATTGTGTGAAATTTGTTGCAGATTGCTTGAAATAGATTTAGATTTATATAATGAGATTTTAGAAGAAGAAATTGAAAATCAAAATTTAATAAGATATACAAAAAATGATAGAAATTATATTTATTTAAGAGAATATTTTTTGGCTGAAGATTTTATTAAAAAAAGAATGCAATATATGAAGCAAAGTTTATATAATAATAATATAGATTTTGATGAAGTAATTAAAATAAATGAAAAAGAAAATGATATTGTTTATGAAAAAACACAAAAAGAAGCTATAAGTATAGCTCTTAGTAATGGTTTTATGATTTTAACAGGTGGACCTGGAACTGGTAAAACTACAACTCTTAATGCTATTATTTCTTTGTATGAACAGCAAGGCCTTAGAGTTGCAATAACAGCTCCAACAGGACGTGCTGCGAAAAGAGTTTCTGATTTAACAGGTTATGAAGCTAAAACAATACATAGGCTTTTAGATATTCAGCCATCTGATGGAGATAAGTTTAATTTTGTTCATGATGATATGAATTTGCTTGATTATGATGCTATTATTATTGATGAAATGTCAATGGTAGATGTGCTGTTGTTTGAATCATTTTTAAAAGCTATGCCTTTGTCTTGTAATTTAATAATGGTAGGAGATTCTGATCAATTGCCATCTGTTGGTGCAGGAAATTTGCTGAAAGATTTGATAGAAAGTGAAATTGTGCCTTGTGTTAAATTAAATCAGATATTTAGACAAGCTAAAGAAAGTGCTATTGTAACAAATGCACATTTGATTAACAAAGGTGAGATGATAGATTTATCTTCAAAAGATAAAGATTTTTTCTTTTTGCAAAGACTTGATTTTGAAAGTGTTTCTAAAACTGTGATAGAACTGCAAAAAGATAGATTGCCAAATAAATATTTATATGATTCAGTAAATGATATTCAAGTTTTATGTCCAACAAGAAAAGGTCCAGTAGGAGTTATTGAGCTTAATAAAAGTTTGCAGCAAGCACTTAATCCAGTTAATAAAAATTTTGCAGAAGTTAAAACTGTAAATTATATTTTTAGAGTTAATGATAAAGTTATGCAAATGAAAAATAACTATGATATAAAATGGCAGAAAGACGGAGAAAAAGGTAGCGGAATTTTTAATGGTGATATAGGAATTATAAAAGGAATTGATAAATCTTCTGAGAATATTACAATAGATTTTGATGGAAGAGTGTGTCATTATAATTATGCTATGCTTGAGAATTTAGATTTAGCTTATGCTACAACTGTACATAAAAGTCAAGGAAGTGAATTTGAAGTTGTTATTTTACCTCTTCTTGGAGGATATGATAAACTTTATTTTAGAAATTTGTTTTATACTGCTGTTACAAGAGCAAAAAAAATGCTTATAATTGTTGGTTCATCAAAAAGAGTGAAATTTATGATAGATAATGATAAAAGAACATATAGATATACTTGTTTAAAATCAATGCTTATGGAGGATAACTAAATTGGATTTTAAAAAAATATATAGATTTTTAATTGATATAATTTATCCAAATAGATGTGGTTGTTGTAATAAAATTATAAAGTATAATAAACTTATATGTGACTCTTGTGTTAAGGCTATGCCTTTTGTAGATCAACAAGTATGCAAAAAATGTGGTAAAGTAAGATGTATATGTGATAAAAATATTTATTATGATAGATGTTATACAACTGCGTTTTATACTGATGTAGCTAGAGATGGCATTATAAAATTAAAATATAATCATGGAATTAATTTTGCAGAATATTTGTGTGAAATAATAAGTGATAAGATAATTAACACTGAAAATATGAATGAAATAGATTATATCGTATCTGTTCCAATGTATAAATCTCAAAAAAGACAAAGAATATATAATCAATCAGAAATAATATCAAAATACATGTCTAAATTTCTTAATAAACCTGTATTTGATAAAATACTAATTAAAAATAAAAAAAATTTGAGCCAACATTCTTTAAATTATCAAGATAGATTAAAAAATGTAAAAGAAGTATTTTCATTAAATAATAAGGAAGATGTAAAAGGTAAAACAATAATTTTATGTGATGATGTACTTACAACATCAGCTACAGCAAATGAATGTTCAAAGGTTTTGAAAGACAATGGAGCAAAAAATGTAATTTTAGTAGTGCTAGCTACTACCAATTCGACATATTTTTGTAAATAAATGTTGATATTTATTAATTGATATGATAAAATAAAATAATTAGAGTAAAGGGGGAACAAAAATGGCTTCTGTTGATTTGGGAATTGACTTAGGAACCGCAAATATAATAATTACAACAGCAAAAAAAGGGATTGTTCTTGATGAACCTTCTGTTGTTGCTTATAATAAAAAAACTCATTCTGTTGTTGCAGTAGGAAATGATGCATATGACATGTTAGGGCGTACACCTGAATATATAGTAGCAGTAAAGCCTCTTAGAGATGGGGTAATTTCTGATCATCAAATGACACAAGCGATGATAAGAGAATTTATTTTAAAAGTGTCTGGAAAACAGTTGTTTAAACCACGTATAGTAATTTGCGTACCATCATGTATAACTGATGTTGAAAGTCGTGCTGTAGTTGAAGCGGCATTAAATGCTGGAGCAAGAAAGGTGTTTTTGATTGAAGAACCAATTGCAGCTATGCTTGGAGCAGGAATTGATGTGACTCAGCCTTATGGAAATATGGTTGTTGATATTGGTGGAGGAACAACTGATGTAGCTGTGGCTTCTTTAGGAGGAGTAGTAAATTCAAAATCAATAAAAATTGGTGGAAATAAAATTGATGAAGCAATTATTAAATATATTTCTAATAAATATAAAATTTTATTAGGAGATAAATCTGCTGAATCAGCAAAAAAAATACTTGCGAACATATATGATCCAAAAGGAAAGAAATCTATGACACTAAAAGGTAGAAATCTTTTGACAGGTTTGCCGGAAAAAGTTGATATAACTGATTTGGATATACAAAAAGCAATTATGGAACATATAGAATCAATTATAGATGCAATTCATTTTGTTTTAGAAACAACACCACCAGAATTAGTAGCAGATATATATTCATCTGGAATTGTACTTACTGGCGGAGGAGCATTACTTGGAGGATTTGCAGAATATATTGAAGAGAGATTACAAGTAAAATGTGTAGTAGCTGATGAACCATTAAAATGTGTTGCAAAAGGAACTAGAATGTCATTTGGAATTGCAGAAAAATTATCAGAAGGATTCCAAGAAATTTCATTTTACAAATATAAATAAAAATAAAAAAGGTATAGTATTCTATTAAAATGGAATACTATACCTATATTTTTTGGGGGAATAAATTATGAGTGATGTTAGTTTCAATGATTTGGTTGCTCTTGATTCTTTGATAAAATCTGAGCAAGATTTAGTAGCAACATATAGAACTTATTGCAAAAAAACACAAGATGCACAGCTAATAATTTTGTATCAACAAATTTGTGCTGAGCATCAAAATAATTATAATAATTTAAAAACAACATTAAAAAATTTGGGGTAAAAATTTATAATGAATAAATATAATGATGAAAAAATATTGTTAAAAGCAATAGAAAATGAAAAATTATTAATTTCAGAATATACAAATATATTATTAAATGCTGATAGTGATACTGTGAAAGTACAATTTAAAATGATAATCAATACAGAAATAGATACAATGATGAAACTTCAAACTGCTGCAAAAAAAAGAGGAATAAATTTTTCTCAAAAAGCTACTAAAGAAGAATTAAAACAAATACAAAATAAATATAAAACAGAATAAGTGTTTTAATTTTTAACTATATTAACGTCTAATTGGTCAAATGGAATAGAAATTCCTTCTTTATTAAATTCTTTAAGAACTTGTTCATTTAAATCAAAAAGCAATGAAAAATAATCTTCTGTTTTAACCCATGTTCGAACAGTTATGTTTATAGAGCTTGCAGCGTGTTCTATAACTCTAACAATAGGTTCAGGATCTTTAAATGCCATAGGATGGTTATTTACAATATTATTTAATATTTCTTTTGCTTTTTCAAAATCATCATCATAACTTATTGAATAAACAGCATCAAGTCTTCTTGTTGTTTCATCAGTGTAATTTGTTAAAGAAGAAGTAGAAATTTGGCCATTAGGAATATAAATAACTTTGTTATCTATAGTAAGAAGTCTAGTATGAAGAATAGTTATTCTGTCAACAGTTCCAGAATCTGATCCAAGTTCAATATAGTCTCCAACTTTAAAAGGTTTTGAAAAAAGTATTAAAAATCCACCAGCTAAATTGGCCATGCTTGATTGTAAAGCAAGACCAATAGAAAGTCCAGCAGCACCAATAATGGCAATTATTGATGACATATCAACATTAAGTGTAGTAAGAACAGCTACAGCTAAAACTATATATAAAACAACTTTTAAAAGAGATTTAACAAAAGATTGAATAGTTAAATCAAGTTTTGTTTTAAGCATAGCTTTTTTAGATATTTTTAAAATAAGTTTTAATAAAATGATTCCAACAACTAATACAATTATAGCAGTTAAAATAGTAGGAAGTGCGTTTGACGCAAATTCAATAAGATCTTTTTTTATTTTTTCCATAAAAACTCCAGTCAATAAATTTAATTATCTAATATTATATTACAAATTAATATAGATATCAAGAGAAAAAAGTTGTAAAAAATATTTAGATATTGTTAAAATTGCTTTTTAAGTATAAAAATATATTGTCAAAATTGTGTTTATAGGTTATAATGTTTTATAGGTTTTTTATTTGGTATTTTGGAAAAGGAGATATAATATGTTTACGCACAATTTTTTTAACGCAGTAACTCCATTAGCTGAACTAAAGATGGAAAGTTCATTTATTGTATCTGTTGTAGTAACAGGTCTGGTAGTTGTATTTGCAGCATTATTAATTTTAGTTTTATGTATTTCACTTTTTGGTAAGTTGTTTAGTTTTTTTAATAAACCTAAAAAACCTAAAGAGCTTAAAAAAGATTTAAAAGCAGAAGTGAAAAAAGATGAAGTTTTGACTAAGTCATCAGTTAATCAAGAAGAAACAAATGATGATGAGATAATTGCAGTGATAGCTGCTGCTATAGCTGAGATAAGTAACAGTAGTGGTAAGCCTTTGGCAATAAGAAGTATAAAACAAGTCGGAAGTAAGGTTAATATGTGGTCAAGAGCAGGAACATTAGAAAATACACGACCATTTTAAAATATACTTTAATTTGAAAGGGCTATAATCATGTTTGATATATTTTTAGATACTTTAAAAAATTTAGTAGTAGATTCAGGTTTTGCGGGTTTTGTCGCTGACGGTGGATGGAAAAATATAATAATGATACTTATTTCGTTTTTATTTATGTACTTAGCTATTGTGAAAAAGTTTGAACCACTTCTTCTTTTACCAATAGCGTTCGGAATGTTTTTAACAAACCTTCCTTTTGCAGAAATGTATCATCCGGAATTTTTTGTAGCAGATCCTACAACACATGTTTATCCATTTGCAGACGCATTAAAATCGGGAAATATGGGATTGCTTGATATTTTCTACTTAGGAGTTAAACTGCAACTATTCCCACCATTAATATTCTTAGGAATTGGTTGTATGACAGATTTTGGACCACTTATTGCGAATCCAAAAAGCTTCTTGCTTGGTGCAGCAGCACAAGCAGGTATTTTCCTAACATTTATAGGTGCAGCACTTCTTGGAATGGAAGCAGCAGAAGCTGGTTCTATAGCAATCATAGGTGGAGCAGATGGACCTACTGCTATTTTCGTTTCAAACCAGCTTCTAAGCGGAGTTACATCTGATATAAGTGTTGGTACCATTGCCTTGGCAGCATATACTTATATGGCATTAGTTCCAATAATTCAACCACCAATAATGAAACTTATGACAACTAAAAAAGAACGTTCTGTTGTAATGGGACAATTAAGACCTGTATCAAAAACAGAAAAAATTATTTTCCCAATTATAGTTTCATTAATAATTATTCTTATGATTCCAGACTCAGCTCCATTAGTTGGAATGCTTATGTTTGGTAATGTTCTTAAAGAAAGTGGTGTTTGTGAACGTCTTGTAAATACTGCTAAAAATGAACTTATGAATATTGTTACAATAATGCTTGGTATTTCAGTAGGTGCTACAACTCAAGCTGATAAGATTTTAAATACTACATTTGGAAAAGTAATCATACTTGGAGTTGTTGCTTTCTCAATTGGTACAGCTTGTGGAGTATTATTCGGAAAAATCATGTATGTTGCAACTAAAGGTAAAGTTAATCCACTTATCGGATCAGCAGGTGTATCTGCAGTTCCAATGGCAGCAAGAGTATCTCAAAAAGTTGGTCAACAAACAAATCCATCAAATTATCTATTGATGCATGCGATGGGACCAAATGTTGCCGGAGTTATTGGATCAGCAGTTGCTGCAGGTGTTCTTTTAAGTATTATGTAAAATACTATATTAGAAATATTAATAGAGATAATCAGTTTAGATTATCTCTATTTTTTTATAAAAAAATATTTATTTGAATAAACAGTTTAAAACATGTCAATTATATATTTACAATATTGAAAGGACATAAATGACATGAATAGTTTTCAAAAAATAGATATTGCTTTAATAGCAGGCCTTATAATTGCACTTATGGTTTCTAGTGTAAGTGCTTTTGAGAAAGATCTAGATGATATTTCTGATAGAGTACTAAGAATTCACATTTTAGCAAATTCAAATAGTCAAGAAGATCAAAATCTAAAATTAAAAGTAAGAGATAATATATTAGAAAAAACTAGAGATAAATTTGTTGGATGTACAACAAGATTAGAAGTAGAAAATGTTGTTCTTAATAATTTAGATTATATTAAATCAGTTGCAAATGATACTATTATTAATAATGGATATAGCTATAATGTTGATGCAAAACTTGTAAATATGAAATTTAATACAAGAATTTATGATGATATAACTTTTCCTGCTGGTGATTATGATGCATTAAGAGTCACAATAGGAAGTGCAGAAGGTAAAAACTGGTGGTGTGTTATGTTTCCACAGCTTTGTATTTCTCCATCTATTAAAAAGACTGATAAAGAAACTAATAGTGATAATATAGAAAAAACTAGTGATAGAAAAATAGATAAAGAAGAATTAGAAAATATAGATAAAGAAAAGCTTGAGAATATAACAGAAAGTGATATTGAAAAAATTAAAGAAGATAAATTAGAGATTTTTGAAGAAAATGAAGCAGAAATATTAGAAAAACCTCAAAAATTTAAAGTTAAATTCTTTCTGTATGAGTTATTTAAAGATATTAAAAGTTTGTTTTGTTAAATTGACTTGAAATCCTCCTTATGGTAAACTTGGAATAGATTACTGTTAGGAGGTTTTTTTGTGCTTGAAATTATAAGTGGTGGAGCATCTGCTGATAAAAATAAATGTCTTTTTTTGAAAATAAAAAAGGCTATTGATGATAACAAAGAAATAATAATTATTGTTCCTGAACAGTTTGTATTTGAATATGATAAAAAATTATATAAATTTTTAGGTGGAAAATTATTTAATAGTGTAACTTTAGTGAGCTTTAATAAATTGTCTTTAAATATTATAAAACTTTTTGGAAGTGAAGCTGGAGAGTATGCAGACGAAAATACCAAACAAATTATAATGTATAAAGCTATTAAAAGCCTAAATAAATCAAAAAAATCTAAATATTATGCAAAACAGCTTGAAAAGCAAGCTTTTTTAGCAAACGCTTTAGATTTAGTAAAAGATATTAGACAAAGTGAAGTTTCTGCTGATATTTTACAAAAAGCTAGTGAAAACACGTCAGGAAGTTTATCTGATAAATTGCATGATGTAAATTATCTTTTTAAAAATTATTGTGAATTATTAAAACAAAAAGACTTAAAAGATGATATAACAACTGTTTCACAAGCTGCTGTTATATCAAAAAACCAAAACTTTTTTAATGGAAAAGAGATTTTCATTGATGAATTTGATGGATTTTTAAATGACCAAATGTCAATGATAAAAGTTATGATAAATCAAGCTTTAAATGTTACAGTTTCACTTGAAATAGGAACTGGAAATAATAAAAAAGGAAAAATCTCGCCTTTTGTGAATACAATTTCTACAGAAAATCAATTAGTGGATATTGCAAAAGAATTAAATGTTTTTGTGGATTTTAACGTTTTGAAAGATACTGATAAAAAGCCATCAGATATAGTTTTCCTAGGCAATAATCTATATTATCCATTGCAGAAAAAAGTTGAAAATTCTCAAAATATAAAGATTAATGTTGCGAATAATTTATATGAAGAAATTGATTATGTTGCATCACAAATAACAAAATTAGTCGTAGATAAAGGATATAAATATAGCGAAATAGCTGTTGTATCAAGACAGTTAAAAGATTATTTTGGAATAATTCCAATAACTTTTGAAAGATATGATATACCATTTTTTATTGATACAAAACAAAATGTTTCACAAAAAGCATTGGTGCTTTATATAATGTCAATTCTGGATTCTGTAAGTGGAAGAAAATTTAAAACAGAAAACATTTTGACATATATAAAATCAAGTTTGTCTATGTTTAATGATGCGGAAATATCAAGAATTGAAGATTATTGTTATCAATGGAGTGTTGATGGAGATGTTTGGTTAGATGATTTTACAGCTATTGAAAATAATGATATTAGAAAACCTTTAGAAGAACTTAATTTAATCAGAAGAAATATAATTGATCCGTTAATTAATTTTAAAAATGCATGTAAAAATGTAAAAGGATCAGAAGTTTGTAAAGCATTTTATGAACTTCTTAATGAAATAAATTTATCTGTTATAATGACAGATATTATGAAAAATACTTCTATTATTAGCAGTGATAAAGAAAAATCAATTGAAATAGTAAGAGAATTTAAACAACTTTGGGAAGTGTTGATATCAGCAATTCGATTAATACATAATCACTTTTATGACGAGAAATTATCAATTAGTGAATTTACATCTTTGTTAAAATCTATGCTTGCTAATTCAAAAATTGCAACACCGCCTCAAAAACTTGATACAGTAACAGTTGCAAGTTCAGAGCGTTCGCATCTTGCAAATCCAAAAGTTGTTTTTGTAATTGGTGTTAACGAAGGAATTATGCCATATAACATAAAAGATACAGGATTATTTTCTGATAAAGATAAAGATGAGCTTGAGAAAACAGGTATAAAAATCTCTAAAAAAACAATGTGGAAACTTGCACAAGAGAGATTAATCGCATATAAATCTTTAACAGCGCCAACAGAAAAACTTTTTGTAAGTTATCCACTTGCAGATTTAGCTGTTAAAATAAGAAGACCATCTCCAATAATACTTCAGATGTTAAATATTTATGGAAAATCAATTGAAGATTTTGTTTGGCAAAAACCACTCAGCTTTTTTTGTTTAACACCAAAAGCTATGTTTTATAAATATGTAGAATGTTATAAAGAAAAAACTGTGCAAACAGAAAGTATAAAGAAAATATTATTAAATATTTCTGAATACAAAGAAAAGGTAATTGCTTTAGATAATTTTGATAACGTACCTAATCATTCTTTAAATAAAAATACAAGTAAAAGTATGTTTTTTAATGATGATTTTAATATTTCAGCAAGTTCTGTAGATAAATATAATCGTTGTCCATTTAATTATTTTTGTTCTCATGGACTTGAGATTAAACCTATTAAAAAGATAGAAATAAATCCTCTTAATAGAGGTAATATTGTTCATGCTTGTTTAGATAGTATTATGACTTTACATAATGGTGAGAATAAAATATTTAATAAAGATTTTTTAGAATATGATGATGATATTATTAGAGATAATATAAGAAATTTTATAAAATATTATCAGAAAAATAATCTTGGAGGAGATTTTGCAAAAACTGAAAGATTTAATTATTTGATAAAAAATTTGGAAGAATTGATTTTTGATGTTTTAAAAAACATTCAATTTGAGATAAATAATTCAAAATTTATTCCGGAATTTTTTGAGTATCAATTGTCTAATAAATATAAAAATATGTATTCTGTTGATTTGGATAATGGAGTGAAATTGATTTTAAAAGGCACAATTGATCGTGTTGATGTGTTTAATGATGATGGAAAAAAATACATAAGAATTGTGGATTATAAAACAGGAATAAAAAAGCTTGATTTTGCTGATTTGTATTACGGAATTGATTTGCAGCTTATTTTATATTTAATGGCATTAACTCAAAATAATGAAGATTATATTCCTGTTGGAGCATTATATATGCCATCATCTTTTGTTAAACCTGAGTTATCAAGAGATTTATTTAAAAGTGGTAAAGAAATATTTGAAAGTGAAGTTTTTGCTTTTAAAACAAAAAAGTTTAAGAAAAATGGTGTTATAGTAAGAGATCAAAATAAAGATGTTATGAAAGATCTTACTAACAAAGAATTTATACAGATAAAAAATAGAACTAAAGCAGATGGAGAGTCTGATATTATTCCAAATGAAAGTTATAAGAAACTTGAGCAATTTGCAAAAGACAAATTAAATGAAATGGTTGATAATTTAAAATTTGGTAAAATTGAAGCGAATCCTGTATCTCGTGATTTGAAAATGACATGTGAATATTGTGATTATTGGTCTGTTTGTGGAAATTACAAACCTCAAAATGCAAGAGTAATTACAAAAAATGATGCGGATAATTTAAAAGAGATTATTGGAATTTATAAGGAAGGAGGTAAAGAGGATGCCAAATTGGACAAGTGATCAATTAAAAGCGATAAATACTACTGATAAAGGTGTTATAGTTTCTGCTGCTGCTGGAAGTGGTAAAACAGCTGTGCTTATTGAAAGAACAATAAGACTTATTTGTGATGAAGAAAAAAAGATACCTGCTAACAAGCTTTTGGCAGTTACTTTTACAAACGATGCTGCTTCACAAATGAGAGAAAAACTTAATAATGCTATAAATTTAAGAATTGAGCAAGATCCAACTAATGAATGGTATCAAATGCAACAAATGAAATTGCAGCTTGCGAAAATTTCTACAATTAATTCATTTTGTTTTGATCTTGTGAAAAATAATATAAGTAATTTTGAGATTTCATCTGGTGTAAGAATTTTAGATGATACAGAAAATTCTGTACTTGTTCAAAAATCTCTTGAGTATGTTTTAGAAAATAATTATAAAGAAAATGCTGAAATGATGAAAGAATTAAATTCATATTTTTGTGTTGGAGATGATAAAAAGCTTTCTAAAATTATATTTGAAGTTTATAAATTTTCACGTTCTTTACCTTTTAAAGATGAATGGTTTGAAAATGTTCTTTTAAATTTTGATGTTAATAGTAAACAATTTGAAAAATGGCAAAGTTTAGTTTTAAATGATGCTACAAATTTATTTAAAGAAGCAGAAATGATTTATACTGAAACTAAATATTTGGCTTCTAAATTAACTAATTATTCTAAAGTAATTGATGTTATATATTCTGATGAAGATAATTTTTCAATGGCATCTAAAGTTATAAAAGAACATGATTATAAAAATGCTACAGATATTTTATCAAATTTGAAGTTTAAAAGATTGATGGCAAATGGTGATAACAAAGATATAGAGATTCAAATTGAAAAAAATATTGTTGAAAAAATAAAAGAGAATAGAAAAATATATAAAGATCTACTTTCTGAAATCAAAAAATGTTTTTTATATTCAGAAGAACAAATTATTGAAGATTTAGTAGTTTCTAAAAAAATATTAAAGTATCTTATAATGCTTGTAAACCAAATGTGGAATTATTTATGGAAAGAAAAAATAAATAAAAATGCTATTGATTTTAATGATGTTGAGTTATTATCAATAAAGCTTTTGTGTAAGAAAACAGAAAATGGATATGATAAAACAGATTTAGCAAAAAATATTGTTAATGGTGAAGAATATAAAATTATTTTGATAGATGAATTTCAAGATGTTAATAATTTGCAAGATTTGATTTTTAAAATGATATCTGATACTCAAAATGATGATATTATTGGTCGAAACATGTTTGTAGTAGGAGATATAAAGCAATCTATTTATAGATTTAGACAAGCTAATCCTAATATTTTTGCACAAACAAGAATTGATGCAAGAAAAGATAAAAATGAATCAGTTCTTTCTGAAATTCAGTTAAAAAAGAATTTTAGAAGCAGAAAAAATATAATTGATTTTGTGAATTTTATATTTAGAAATATAATGAGCAAGAATGCTGGTGAAGTTGATTATAATTTGGATGAAGAGCTTGATTTAGGTGCTGATTATAATGAAAATGTTATGGATACAGAAATTCTTGTTATAAATAAAGAAGATGACGATGAAAACTCTACAAATAATAATGAACCACTTGTTGTTGCAAATAAAATATGTAAAATGATTAATGAGAAATATCCTGTTTTTGAAGATGGTAAATTAAGACCATGTAAACAAAGTGATTTTTGTATTTTGCTTAGGAGTAAAACACATATAAAGGAATATATTGAAAGTTTAAAATCTTTTGGATTGTCTGTTCAAAGTGAAGAAATGACAGGTTATTTGCATTCTAGAGAAATTAGTATTTTAATAAATTTATTAAAAGTAATTGATAATCCTATGAATGATATTGCTCTTGTTTCTGTATTATTATCACCTGTTTTTATGATGAGTGTAGATGAGATTGCTCAAATTAAAACAGTAAATACTTTTAAAAAGTTTTATCCAGCATTATTATCGATTTCTGGAGAAGCTGATGAAAGTTTAAATCGTAGTGTTGTAATTGAAAATGAAGAGCTTAAAGCTAAATGTGTTTATGTTATAAAGAAAATAAAAGAATTTAGATTATGGTCTGCAAGTTTAAGTCTTAACCAGCTTATTCAAAAGATATATGATAGTTCTGATTTTCTTGTTTTTGCTTCTGCTTATAAAGATGGTAATCAAAGAAGAGCTAATTTGCATTTGCTGCTTGAATATGCAAACAGCTTTGAAAATGGTACTGGTGGAGGAATAACAGCATTTTTAAGATATATTGATACTATATTTGAAAATGGTGATGATTTAAAACAAGCTGGAATTTCAAATAATTCAAATGATTCTGTAAATATAAAAACAATACATAAATCAAAAGGTCTTGAGTATCCGTTTGTGTTTTTGTGTAAATCTTCTACTACTTTTAATGTGCAAAAAAAAGATCTAGCAAATCCTGTTCTTATTAATCTTTATAATGGAATAGGTTTTAGTTTGATGGATAAAAAAAATATGATAAAATATACAACTTTGCCTTATGATGCAATAAAAAAGTCTAATGAAATAGAAATGTTAAGTGAGGAAATGAGATTATTATATGTTGCTTTAACAAGAGCAAAAGAAAAAATTTTTATTACATATTTTCAAAATTTATCAAATCAAAAAAAGCTTGAGAAATATGTTTCTAGTATTTCAAGGTTTAAAAAGATAACTTCCGAACTTGCTATAACTGCAAATTCAATGCAAGATTGGTTGTCTATGGCTTTAATTATGTATGAAAACAATAATTTTTTAAGAAAAGATTATGAAGAAAAATATAATATTCCTTTAATCAAAACAAATGCAGATATTAAATTTATTGATAATCATAATATTGTTAACGTAAAAGCAGATTGTGATTTGGAAGAAGAAAATATATTAGCTGATGATAAGATTATTTTTGATTTAAAGCGATATTTGGATAATGAATATAGTAATAAGAAAGATGATATTCCATCAAAACTTTCTGTTTCTGAAATTTCAAAAGAAGAAAGTAATTTAGAATATTTTTATCAAATTCCAAGGTTATCTGAAGATATAGGAGAGCTTAGTGGAGCAGAAATTGGTACTGCTACACATGCTTTTATGGAACATGCTAATTATAATAATGCAAAAAATAATATTGTGGAAGAGATAGAAAGATTAGTTTTAATAGGAATGTTGTCAAAAAAACAAGCAAAAGGGATTAATAAAAAATCTTTGGAAATATTTTTTGAATCAGAGTTTTTTAAAAGGATTGAAAAAAGTAATAATGTTATGAGAGAAAAACAATTCTTGGTTATAATTTCTGATTTAAATATTGACGATGAACTGCTTAATAAGTATAATAATACAGATGGAATGCTTCAAGGTATAGCTGATTGTATTTTTGAAGAAGAGGACGGTTTTGTTATTGTTGATTATAAAACTGATAATGTTTTAAATATAAATCAGTTTGTAGATAATTATAAAATGCAGTTAAAATTATATAAATTAGCATTTGGTTTAATACTTGATAAACCTGTAAAAAGTAGTTATATCTATTCTTTTAAGTTAAAACAAGGAATAGAAATAAAATTATAAGAAAAATGTATTATATTGCTTGACAAAGTAAAAAGAGTAATGTATAATATTATAGAAAACAAAGAAGAACATCCCGTTCTCACCTGCAAGCGATTAGCGTGTATGGTCAATATTAAACACTTTGATTGTGTATAATTTTGAGCACGGGCATGAGTCCGTGCTTTTGTTTAATTTAAGCGGGAGGTGCTAACTATTAGCAACAAAGAACTACAAATTAATGAAGAAATTCGTGACCCTGAACTTCGTGTAATTGACGTTGATGGAGGCCAGCTAGGTATAATCTCATCAAAGGAAGCTCAAAGAATTGCATTTGAGAAGAATCTTGATTTAGTTAAAATAGCTCCACAGGCGACTCCACCTGTATGTCGCATTATGGATTATGGAAAATATTGCTTTGAACAGTCTAAGCGTGAAAAAGAAGCAAGAAAAAATCAAAAAATAGTTGAGGTTAAAGAAATAAGAATGTCTTCAGCTATTGATACACATGATTTTAATACAAAAGTTAATCAAGCAAATAAGTTTTTAAAGTCCGGCGATAAACTGAAAGTTTCAGTTCGTTTTAGAAAACGTGCTGTGGCTCATCCACACATTGGTCAAGAATTGCTTGATGAATTTAAAAAAGCTGTTGCTGAATTAGGAGTTGTAGATAAGCCATGTAAAATGGAAGGTCGAAGCCTAGTTATGTTTGTATCACCAAAAGCTTCTAAGTAATATCAAGGAGGATAAGATAATGCCAAAAATTAAAACTCATAGTGGAGCGAAAAAACGTTTTACTATCACAAAAAATGGTAAAGTTAAATACCAACATACAAATAAAAGACATAGATTGACACAAAAAGATCATAAGCGTAAGAGAATTGCTAGAGCAGCAGGAATCGCAGATTGCTCAAATGCTCCAACAATTAAAAAATTAATTCCATACAAATAAAAACTAACCGGAGGTAAATATATATGGCACGTGTTAAAGGTGCGATGATGACTCGCAAAAGAAGAAATAAAACTTTAAAGCTTGCTAAAGGTTATTGGGGTGCTAAAAGTAAGCACTTTAAAATGGCTAAACAAGCTGTAATGAAATCTGGACAATATGCTTATATTGGACGCAGACATAAAAAACGTGATTTCAGAAGACTTTGGATAACAAGAATTTCTGCTGCTTGTAAATTAAATGGCATGAATTATTCTACATTTATGAATGGCATTAATAAAGCTGGTATCACTTTGAATAGAAAAATGTTATCAGAAATTGCTGTTAACGATCCAGCTGCATTTACAGATTTAACTGAAAAAGCTAAAGCAGCTTTAAATTAGTTTTACTAACACGCTTATGTTAACCGATATGAGCGTGTTTTTGTTATAATCTTAAGAATAAAAAGGTTAATTATGAAAGATATAATTACAAGCAAAGATAATCCAAATATAAAATTATATCAAAAGCTTAGTTCTTCTAAAAAAGCAAGAAAAGAAAATAATATGTTTTGTTTAGAAGGATATAGGCTTATTTCTGATGCAGTGAAAGAAAATTTAGAGCTTTACTGTGTGTTTTTGACTAAAAAAGCAAGTGAAAAATACAGTAAAGCATTGAATTTGCAAAATGATGAAACATTTAATAAAATAGTATACATTTCAGATGAGATTGCTCTAAAATTATCAGATACTAAAACTCCTCAAGGAGTATTTGCGATATGTAAAAAACTTGACAAAATAAACTATACTGATAAAATATTATCAAGTGGTAAATTTATTGTATTACATAATGTTCAAGATCCAGGTAATATTGGAACAATAATAAGAACTGCTGATGCAGTTGGAGTAAATGGAATTATATTAACTGGAGATAACTGTGATATTTATAATCCAAAGTTGATTAGATCTACTATGGGTTCTATTTTTAGAGTGAAATTATATATAGAAAATGATTTCGAAAAGATAATAGAAATATTTAATAAAAACAATGTAAATTCTTATGCTGCTGTTATTGATAAAAATGCAATTAGTCTTACTGAGTGTAATTTTACAGACAATTGTGTAGTGGTTGTAGGAAATGAAGGAAATGGTTTACCTAAAGAGATCTCAGATTTGTGCACTTATAAACTTACCATAAAAATGCAAGGCAATATAGATTCATTAAATGCTGCTATGGCAACAGGAATTATTTTATGGGAAATGCTTAAATAGCAAGGAGGATTTTTCTTGCAAAATCTTAAATACTGGATGTGGTTTTCTTATATCTTTGGTCCTGGAAATAATAGATTATGGGAAATTATTAAACAATTTTCTAATGTTAAAGAAGCTTATGATAATATTGTTAATAAAGAACTAATATCTATTACTAAAAAAGAAAAGACTAATATAAAGAAAACTTCTTTTGATAAAATAGAAAAAATGATTTCATATTGTAATAATAATGGTATTAATATTATTTGTTATGATGATATTTTATATCCTAAATGTTTAAAAGAAATTTATTGTCCAGCTGCAGTGTTGTTTTATTATGGAGATTTGTCTTTTATTGATGATAAAATGGCAATTGGTGTTGTTGGAACAAGAAATCCTTCTGAATATAGTATAAAAATTACAGAAAAAATATGTACTGAACTTGTTAAATTAGATACAGTTATAGTAAGCGGATTTGCTTATGGAATTGATTCTGTTGCGCATAAATCAGCTTTATTAAACAATGGTATAACAATTGCAGTTCTTGCATGTGGAGTTGATTATGCATATCCAAAAGATAATGATAAGATAAAAGATGTTATTGCAAAAAAAGGCGCTGTTATATCTGAATATTTCCCAGGAACAAAACCTTTTCCAAATAATTTTAAAATAAGAAATAGACTTATATCTGCTTTTAGCTCTGGAGTTTTAGTTGTTGAAGCAGCATCAAAAAGTGGATCACTTAATACTGCTAATCATGCGATTGTGCAAGGAAAAGAAGTGTTTTGTGTGCCTCCACATAATATTTTTGAAGATAAGTATGCAGGAGTTATACCTTTAATAAGAGATGGTGCTGTTGTTACATTTAGTCATCTCGATATTGTTAATGAATATTTGACTACTTATTTTTCTAAAGTGAATATTGATGATGAATGTAAAGATTATTTTACTAAACTGGATAATAATAATTTAGTAGAGTCTAATACTAATAAGTCTAAAATTTTTGAGAAACCTAAAATAGAAAGCAAAAAAGAAGAAAAAGAAATAAATTTATCGGATTATACCGAATTGCAAGCTATGATAATTAATATTTTAAATAATAAAACGTTGCTCGTAGATGAGATGGCAGAATTGTTGCAAGTTAATGTATCGGATGTGTTAGTAGAACTTACCGAACTTGAGATGGATAATATTGTGAAATCACTTGCTGGTAATAGATTTTGCTTAAATAAATAGAACAACAGAATGGAGTTATCATGTCAAATTTAGTAATAGTTGAGTCGCCTGCAAAGGCAAAAACAATTAAAAAATACCTTGGAGATAATTTTGAGGTAATAGCTTCAATGGGCCATATAAGAGATTTGCCAAAGTCTAAAATAGGTGTTGATATAGAAAATAATTTTGAGCCAAAATATATAAATATAAAAGGCAAAGAAGAAATTATTAAAAAACTGAAAAAAGCTGCTAAGGCTTCTGAATTTGTATATCTTGCAACTGACCCGGACCGTGAAGGAGAAGCTATATCATGGCATTTAGCTAAATTATTAGATCTTGAAGTTCAAGCACAAAATCGTATTGCTTTTAATGAGATTACAAAAACAGGTATAAAAGCAGGAATGGATAATCCTCATAAAATTAATCTTGATTTAGTAAATGCTCAACAAGCAAGACGTATTTTGGATAGAATTGTTGGTTATAAACTTAGTCCATTTTTGTGGAAAAAGGTAAGACGTGGCCTTTCTGCTGGTAGAGTACAATCAGTGGTTGTTAGAATAATAGTTGATAGAGAAAAAGAAATAAAAGCATTTGTTCCAAAAGAATATTGGTCAATTGATGCAAAACTTTCTGCTCCATCAAGTAGAAAAGTATTTGACTCAAAGCTTGTGACATATAAGGATAAGAAAATGGAGATTTCAACAAAAGAAGAAGCTGATGAGATATTAAAATCAATTGAAAATTCTGATTTTATTGTTACAGGAGTTAAGAAAAGAGTAACTAAAAAATCTCCTGCAGCACCTTTTACTACTTCAACGATGCAACAAGAGGCTTCAAAAAAATTAGGATTTCAATCACGTCGTACAATGAAAGCTGCACAAGAATTATATGAAGGTATTGATGTAGAAGGACTTGGAGCAATAGGTTTGATAACATATATGAGAACTGACTCTCTTAGAATTTCTGATGAAGCACGTCAAGGTGCGTATACTTATATAGAGCAAAAATATGGAGATAATTATATTCCAGAAAGTCCAAGAGTATATAAATCGAAATCAAATTCTCAAGATGCTCATGAAGCTGTAAGACCTTCAATGCCAGAACTTACACCAGAAAAAATCAAATCAAGTTTATCATCTGATCAATACAAATTATATAGTCTTATATGGAAAAGGTTTATTGCAAGCCAGATGACGAATGCACTTCTTGATACAGTATCTGTTGAGATTACAGTAGATGATTGTGTTTTCAAATCTTCAGGTCATTCTGTTAAATTTGATGGATTTACTGCAGTTTATGAAGAAACTAAGGAAGATGGTTTGCAAAAAACAAATATTCTTCCAGAAATAAATAAAAATGATGTTTTAAAAGTTAAATCTATAGATGGAAATCAACATTTTACACAGCCTCCAGCTAGATTTACTGAAGCTTCTTTGATTAAAACACTTGAAGAAAATGGAATTGGAAGACCTAGCACATATGCTCCAACAATAACAACAATTCTTGCAAGAAATTATGTTGAAAGAGATGCAAAACAGCTTAAACCAACTCCTCTTGGAGATGTTACAACAGAACTTATGCAAGAACATTTTAAAAATATAGTTGATCCTGCATTCACTGCTGATATGGAAAATGATTTGGATAAAGTAGAAGTAGGTAAGAAAAGCTGGGTTAATACTTTAGAAGGTTTTTATACTAATTTTGATAATACTTTAACCAAAGCAGAAGAGGCTATGGAAGGTAAAAGAGTAAAGGTTCCATGTGAAGAAACTGATATAGTATGTGAAGTTTGCGGAAGAAACATGGTTATCAAAATTGGAAGATACGGAAAATTTCTTGCTTGTCCAGGATTTCCTGATTGTACTAATACAAAGAAAATTGTTGAGGAGACAGGTGGAATTTGTCCATTCTGTGGAAAAAAAGTGTTGCTTAAAAAATCTAAAAAAGGTAAGAAATATTTTGGTTGTGAAGATAATCCTAACTGTTCATTTATGACTTGGGACACTCCAGTAACTGAAAGATGTCCAAAATGTGATTCTACACTGTTCCAAAAAGGTGGAAAATCAGGTAAACTAATATGCCACAAAGAAGGTTGTGGCTATGAGAAAGAGTTAGGTAAAAATGAAGGTTAAGATTATTGGTGCAGGACTTGCTGGATGTGAAGCAGCATGGCAAATTGCAAATAATGATATAGAAGTAGAGCTTTATGAAATGAAGCCTGTGAAATATTCTCCAGCACATTCTTATAATGGATTTGCTGAGCTTGTTTGTTCAAATTCACTTAAAGCAGCAAGAGTAGAATCTGCTGCAGGTATGCTTAAAGAAGAAATGAGAATGCTTGGTTCATTAACAATGGAGTGTGCAGCAAAAACTTCTGTTTCTGCTGGAGGAGCATTAGCTGTTGATAGAGAAAAATTTTCTGATATGGTTACTGATAAAATAAAAAATCATGAGAAAATTACAGTTGTTTCTGAAGAAATTACAAAAATACCTGATGGCAATGTTATTATTGCAACAGGACCGTTAACTTCTGATGCACTTGCTGAAGAAATAAAGGATTTGTGTGGAAATTCTTTAAGTTTTTTTGATGCAGCAGCTCCAATTGTGACAACAGAAAGTTTGGACAAAAATCTTGTTTTTTTAGCATCAAGATATGATAAAGGTGAAGCTGATTATATAAATTGTCCAATGAATAAAGAAGAATATCTTGCTTTTTATAATGAGCTTATAAATGCAGAGTCAGCACCTTTAAAAGAATTTGAGAAAAATGATTTTAAAGTGTATGAAGGTTGTATGCCAATTGAGGTTCTTGCCAAAAGAGGTGAGGATACAATGCGTTTTGGTCCACTTAAACCAGTTGGACTTACAGATCCAAGAACAGGTAAAAGACCTTACGCAGTAGTGCAGCTTAGAGCAGAAAACCAAGACAGGACTATGTATAATTTAGTAGGTTTTCAAACTAATTTAAAATTTGGTGAACAAAAAAGAGTTTTTTCATTAATAACAGGACTTAAAGATGCGGAATTTATAAGGTATGGAGTAATGCATAGAAATACATTTATAGATAGTCCAAGATTATTAACAGAACAATTTTGTTTAAAATCAAATCCAAATATATATTTTGCAGGACAAATTACAGGTGTTGAAGGATACATTGAATCTGCGGCAAGTGGAATTTTTGCAGGATTAAATTTTGCAAGAAAACTTCAAGGAAAAGAACAAATTTCATTGCCAAGAGAAACAATGCTTGGAGCTTTGTCAAAATATATAAGTGATGAAAGTGTAGTTAATTTTCAGCCAATGGGATCAAATATGGGAATTTTGCCATCATTGACTGAAAGAATTAAGGATAAAAAAGTTAAATACGGTATAATTGCAAATAGAGGAATTAATTTGCTTAGTGAAACAATAGAAAGAATGGGAATTTAATATGAATATAATAGTAGATGCTTTTGGTGGAGATAATGCGCCTCTTGAAGTAATAAAAGGTAGTAGACAAGCTGTTTCAGATTTAGGAGTTAATGTTACACTTGTTGGAGACGAAAAAAAGATTGTAAAAGTTGCAAAAGATAATGAAATTTCTTTAGAAGGAATATCAATAATTCAAGCTGATGAAATAATAGATGTTTGTGAAGAGCCAACAAATATATTAAAATCAAAATCAGGATGTTCTATGGCAGTTGGAATGAAATCACTTGTAGAAGGTAAAGGAGACGCATTTGTAAGTGCAGGAAGTACCGGAGCATTGGTTGTTGGTTCAACTTTTATAGTTAAAAGACAAAAAGGAATAAAAAGACCTGCATTAGCAACAATTTTACCAACTCAAAAGAAACCTACTTTGCTTTTGGATGTAGGAGCAAATGCTGATTGCAGACCAGAAATGCTTACTCAATTTGCAATAATGGGTTCTTGCTATATGAATAAAGTTATGAAAATTAAAAATCCTACAGTTGGATTATTAAACATAGGTGCAGAAAAATCAAAAGGTAGAGCTTTGGAGCTTGAAACATATGAACAATTAGAAAAAGCGCCAGTTAATTTTACAGGAAACATAGAAGCTAGAGAGATTCCAAAAGGCACATGTAATGTAATTGTTGCTGATGGATTCACAGGAAATGTAGCATTAAAATTATATGAAGGAATGGGTTCGTTCTTTTCAAAATCATTAAAATCAATATTTTTAGATGGTGTAAAATCTAAAATAGCAGCAATACTTGTACTTAAAAAAATCAATGCATTTAAAAAGAAAATGGATTATTCTGAACATGGTGGAGCACCACTTTTAGGAACATCTAAACCAGTGTTTAAAGCACATGGTAGTTCAGATGCTAAAGCTTTTTATAATGCAATTAGACAAGCTAAAAGTTATGTTGAAAATAATGTTTTGGAGGAAATATCTAACTCTTTATCAGAGTTAACTGTAAAATAAAGAAAGGATAGAAAAATGATTGAATTTCAAAGGATAATTGGATATACATTTAAAAATGATAATCTTTTGTATGAAGCTTTGTCACATTCATCTTTTTCGAATGAAAATAGAAAAGGACGTAATAGTAACGAAAGACTTGAATTTTTAGGAGATTCTGTACTTTCTATAGTAGTTGCAGATTATCTTTTTGAGAATTATAAAAATATGCCGGAAGGTGAATTAACAAGAACAAGAGCATCACTTGTATGTGAAAAATCTTTATATAAATTTGCAAAAGAGATTAGATTAGGTGAATTTATAATGCTTGGAAAAGGTGAAGAACATACAGGAGGAAGAGATCGTACTTCAATTTTAGCGGATGCTTTTGAGGCAGTAATTGCCGCTATTTATCTTGATGGTGGAATTGAAGATGCAGCAAAATTTATATTAAAGTTTATTCCTAAAAATGTTTTAAATAAAGATACAGTTAGTTTTAATGATTATAAAACAATTTTACAGGAAATAGTTCAAAAAAATCCAGAAGAAAAAGTAGAATATTTTTTAGTAAATGAAACAGGTCCAGATCATAATAAAGCATTTACTGTTCAAGTAAAATTAAATAGAAATGTTATTGGACAAGGTGAAGGTAAAAGCAAAAAGCAAGCAGAACAAATGGCAGCTAAAGAGGCATTGGAGTTAATGGGATATGCAACATAATAATATATCTATTTTTATTCCGCATATTGGTTGTCCAAATAAATGCAGTTTTTGTAATCAAAACAGTATAACAGGTAAAAATAAAAAACCTGAGGCAAAAGAAGTAAATGAAATTTGTAGACAAGCTTTTAATTCTATAGAAAATAAATCTCAGACTGAAATTGCTTTTTTTGGAGGTAGTTTTACTGCAATTCCAAAAGAATATATGATGTCTTTGCTTGAATGTGTGCAAGAATTTATTGGTGATGGTAAATTTAAAGGAATAAGAATTTCAACACGTCCGGATTGTATAGATGAAGAAATTCTAAATATTTTGAAAAAATATAATGTCACTTCTATTGAACTTGGTGCACAAAGTATGGATGATTATGTTTTAGAAGCTAATGATAGAGGACATAGTGTTTTTGATGTAGAAAAATCAAGTAAATTGATAAAAGAATTTGGTTTTGAACTTGGATTACAAATGATGATTGGATTATATAAATCAACACCTGAAATTGATATAGATTCTGCTAAACAAATTATTGCTTTAAAACCTGATACAGTGAGAATTTATCCAGTTGTTATTTTGGAAAATACAAAGCTTGCTGATTTGTATTTGTTAGACAAATATAGAACTTATTCTATTGATGAAAGTGTCCAAATTTGTTCTAAACTTATTGAGATGTTTAATGAAAATAATATTAAAATAATTAAACTTGGACTTCATGCTTCGGAAATAGTTGAAAAAGGTATGGTTGGTGGAATATATCATCCAGCATTTCGTGAACTATGTGAAAATAAGCTTTATTATAGAAAAATAAAATCTAAATTGATGGAAACAAATTATAAAAATGCAATTATTTATGTTGCAAATAATGCTTTAAGTAAAGCTATAGGTCAAAAAAAATCTAATTTAAACGATTTAAAAAAAGACGGATATAATGTTAAAATAAAAACCTGTTTATCGTTAAAGGATTATGATGTAGAAATAGTTGAGGAGGAAGCTAATTGTATTTAAAATCTTTGGAACTTCAAGGGTTTAAATCTTTTCCAGATAAAGTAAAATTAGAATTTGATAAAGGTATCACGGCAGTTGTAGGTCCAAACGGAAGTGGAAAAAGTAATATTGGTGATGCAGTAAGATGGGTTCTTGGAGAACAGTCATCAAAAACTCTTCGTGGTGGAAAAATGGAGGATGTTATTTTTGCAGGAACTCAATCTAGAAAACAGGTTGGATTTGCTGCTGTAACGTTAAATATTGATAATACTTCTAAAAAATTAAACTGTGATAATGATGTTGTTAGTGTTACTAGAAAGCTGTATAGAAGTGGCGAAAGTGAATACAGTATAAATGGTAAAAGCTCAAGACTTAAAGATATTGTAGAATTATTTATGGATACAGGTTTAGGTAGAGATGGATATTCTATAATTGGTCAAGGAAAAATTGCTGATATTGTAAGCAGTAAAAGTAATGACAGAAGAGAAATTTTTGAAGAAGCTGCTGGAATTTCAAAATTTAGATATAAAAAACAAGAAGCAGAAAAAAGATTGTTTTTAGCTGAAGAAAATCTTATAAGATTAAGAGATATAATTGCGGAACTTGAAGGAAGAGTTGAACCTTTGAGAATTCAATCAGAAAAAGCAGCTAAATTTTTGGAGTTTTCAGAAATAAAGAAAAAAGTTGAAATTTCTGTTTGGATGCATAAAATATCAAATATTAAGGAATCTCTTAATGAATTTGAAGATAATTTCCTTATTAGAACAGCTGAATATGAGTCAAAAGAAAGTGAAATAGAGCAAATTGAAGCAGCTATTAATGAAGCTTATTCTAATATGCAAAAAAGTAGTGTTTTGGTTGAAAAAATGCGTTCTGATATTCATACTGCAGAGACTGAGAATGCTGATAATAATGCTAATGTGGCTGTTTTAGAAAATGATATTTTACATATTAATTCGTCTATAACTTCTTATGAAGATAAAATAAAACAAACTGATTTAGGTAAAGCTGAGATTACTAGCAAGTTAGAATTAGCTAAAGAAAATAGTGTTAAATTACAAGAGAAAAAACAAGAAAATGTTTTGCAAATTGAAAATATAACAAAAGAGTTTGAGGATTTAAATAAAAATTCTTATGATACTGATAAATCTTTTAATTCAAAAAATGATGAACTTAATAAACTATATTTAAAAAAATCTGAAATAGCTTTTGATATAAAATCATCTGAAATTGCTATAAATGAAGCAAATATACAGAAAAATGAAATAGAAAATAGTTTGAAAGATTGTTATAGTACGTTAGAGCAATGTTTAAAAAATAAAAATGATGCAAAAGGTTTAATGACAAATTTAGATGAAGAAATTTGTGAATTGAATAATAAATTAAATGGCTATACAAAGCTTTTAGAAAGAAAATCTGAGCAATTAAATAATGCTAAAAATGAATTTTCATCTATTAATAGTAAGGTAATGGAGCTTAAACAAAAGCAAAAATTATTAGTTGATTTAGATAATAATATGGAAGGTTTTCATTATAGTGTTAAAGAAGTTGTTAAAGCAGGAAAAACAGGAAGAATACCAGGAATTAAAGGATCTGTTGGACAACTTATTAGTGTTGATAGCAAATATAGTGTTGCTATAGAAACTGCTTTAGGAGCTAGTTTACAAAATATTATTGTTGAAAATGAAGACACTGCAAAAAGATGTATAGGACTTTTAAAAGAGAAAAGATCTGGTAGAGCAACTTTTTTACCAATGACTTCTGTAAAAGGTTATGTTTTAAATGAAAATTCTCTTGAATCACAAAATGGATTTATTTCTATTGCATCAAAACTAGTTAAATTTGATGATAGATATAATGGAATAATGAATTATTTGCTTGGTAGAATAGTTATTGTTGAAGATATAAATTTGGCTACTGTTATAGCAAAAAAATATAAGTATAAATTTAGAATAGTTACACTTGATGGACAAGTTATAAATTCTGGAGGTTCATTTACTGGAGGTAGTGTTTCTAAATCGACAGGTGTACTTACTAGAAAAAATGAGATTAATAATATATCTTCTGAAATAGAAAAAATTAATAATAATTATGAAACAATGTCTGCAAAAGTTGATAATTACCAATCTGAAGTTGATAAATTGAATATAGATATTGAAGGATTGAAAGATCAACTTAACAATGTTAATAATGATAAAATAAGAGTTAATTCAGAAATTAAACATTTGGATAATCAGCTTGATCAAATTAATGTTGGTATAGATGGTTTTAAAAATAATATTAAGATTATTGAAAATAAGATAATAAATCAGACTAAACTTAATAAACAGTCAATTGAAAATATGTCTGAATGTGAAGAAAATATTGAAAATATTGAAAAATATATTTCTCAAACTCAAGAAAAACTTTCTGTTTTCCAAAAACAAAGTAGCGAACTTTCTGAAAAATTATCTGCTTTAAAAATTAGTAATATTGAGATTGTAAAAGATATTGAAGCTTGTGAAAATGAGATTACTCAGCTTAACAAAGATTTGATTGATCAAGGAAATTCTACAAAAGATATTGAAAAAGAAATTAATCAGTTAAAATCTGAAATTGAGCAAAAAGAGATAGAAATTAAAACTAAGAAAAATGATTTTGATAACATAAAACTTAAAATTGAAGAGCTTAATTTAAAGATTAAAGAGGAACAAAAAAATCATTTATCTTATGAAGCAAAAGCTAATGAGCAGCGTAATTTCCAAAAAATAAAAAGTGAAGAAAAAGAACATGTTTCACGTGAACTTGCTAAAGTAACTGAAAGAAAATTATCAATACAAAAAGAGTATGATACAATAATTTCAAACATGTGGGAACAATATCAATTATCAAAATCTGAAGCTATAAAAATTGCAGAAGAAATTGATGATATTAATGCTTCAATAAAACAGCTTAATGAAATAAAAGGTAAGATTAGAAATCTAGGTAGTGTAAATGTTGCTGCTATTGAAGAATATAAAGAAGTTAGTGAAAGATATGAATTTTTATCAAAACAAATTAAAGATGTTGAAATGTCAAAAAGAGAATTAGTTGATTTAATAAAAACTTTGACTGCTGATATGGAAAGAATATTTACAGAAAGTTTTAATCAAATTAATGATAATTTTAAAGAGATTTTTGTTGAGCTTTTTGGTGGAGGAAGAGCAGAACTTGTTATGACTGATCCAAACAATGTTTTAGAATCTGGAATAGAAATAAATGTTGCACCTCCTGGAAAAGTAATAAAAAGTTTGTCTTTGCTTTCTGGTGGAGAACAATCATTTATTGCAATTGCAATTTATTTTGCTATACTAAAAATAAGTCCATCTCCATTTTGTATACTTGATGAAATTGAGGCTGCACTTGATGATGTAAATGTTGCAAAATATGCTGCATATTTAAGAAATTTTGTAGATTCAACTCAATTTATTGTTATTACTCATAGAAGAGGTACAATGGAGGAAGCGGATGTGTTATATGGTGTTACAATGCAACAAAAAGGAATTTCTAAACTTTTGAAAATGGACAATAGAGATGTAATTGATATTGATGAATAGGAGATTATATGGGTTTATTTAATAAGTTAAAACAAGGTCTTAAAAAAACAAAAGATTCAATGATGGGAAGTATAGAAGGACTTCTTAATTCATTTACTAAAATAGATGATGAATTGTTTGAAGAGCTTGAGGAAACTTTGATACTTAGTGATATTGGAGTTAATACAGCAACAAGAATTTGTGATGAACTTAGAAAAAGAGTAAAACAAACTGGTGAAACAAATGCAGCAAATATAAAAGGTATGATTAAAGATATTATTGTTGAGATGCTTGGAGAGAACACACCTTTAAATATGTCAACAACACCATCAGTAGTGCTTGTAATTGGAGTAAATGGAGTTGGTAAAACTACAACTATTGGTAAACTCTCTAACAAGCTTAAATCAGATGGAAAAAAGGTTATTGTTGCAGCAGCAGATACTTTTAGAGCAGCAGCTATTGACCAACTTGAAGTATGGACAGAACGTGCAGGCGTTGATATAATAAAACATTCAGAAGGATCTGATCCAGCAGCAGTAGTGTTTGATGCATTAACAGCAGCTAAATCTAGAAAAGCAGATGTAGTTATAGTTGACACAGCAGGAAGACTTCATAACAAAAAGAATTTGATGGAAGAGTTAAAGAAGATTTCAAGGATTGTTAATGAACAAGCTGAAGGCTGTGATCTTGAAATTTTGCTTGCACTTGATGCTACAACAGGTCAAAACGCAGTTAACCAAGCAAGACAATTTAAAGAAGTTGCTGATATAACAGGAATTATTTTGACAAAACTTGATGGAACAGCAAAAGGTGGAATAATTATTTCTATAACAGAAGATTTGAAAATTCCTGTAAAAGTTGTTACTGTTGGTGAAAAAATAGATGACATTCAGCCTTTTGATAATGCTGATTTTGTTGATGCACTTTTTGATGAATAAGAGGATTATATGAAAATAATATTAGCATCTAATAATAAAAATAAAATAAAAGAAATGATAGAGATTTTGAAACCTTTTGGACATGAAATTGTCTCTCAATCTGATGTGAATTTTCTTGAAAGTGTTGAAGAAACAGGAGATACTTTTGAAGAAAATTCTATGCTTAAAGCTAAAGCTGTTTATGAATTTACAAAAAATGCAGTTATTTCTGATGATAGTGGACTTGAAGTAGATTATTTAAACAAAGCTCCAGGAGTTTATTCAGCTAGATATTGTGGAGAAAATGCAACAGATAAAGATAGATGTGAAAAAATTCTTGAAGAGCTCAAAAATGCATCTTTAGAAAAAAGAACAGCTAGATTTGTTTGTGTTATTACTTACATATCTGAAGATGGTAAAACTCATAGTTTTAGAGGCGAATGTGAAGGAACTATTGGATTTGAGCTAAAAGGTGACAATGGATTTGGATATGATCCGATTTTTATGGTTGGTGAAAAAAGTATGGCAGAAATTTTGAAAGAAGAGAAAAACAAAATTAGCCATAGAGGCAAAGCAATAGAAAAATTTTTAGAATATTTAAAAAGTGAGGATTAATATGATAACAAGCAAGCAAAGAGCATACCTAAGAGGTCTTGCAAATAAAGTAGACACAATTTTTCAAATTGGAAAAGGTGGAGTTCCTGATACACTTGTAGAGCAAGTTAAGGATGCATTAAGAGCAAGAGAACTTATAAAATTAAAAGTACTTGATAATTCTCTTTATTCTGCAAAAGAAGCAGCAGCAGAACTTGCAGAAAAAACTGAATCAGAAGTAGTACAAGTGATTGGAAACAAATTGGTTTTGTATAAAAGAAATGAGAAAGAACCAAAAATAGAGTTAAAAAGATGAAAATAGGTATATTTGGAGGAACTTTTAATCCAATACACAATGGTCATATTAATCTTGTTAAAGAAATTATTAAGATAAAAGATTTTGATAAATTTTTTGTTATACCTACTAATTTGCCACCTCATAAAAATTCTGAGAATCTTGTAAATTCATCACATAGAATAGAAATGTGTAAACTAGCATTCAATGATGAAAAAATTGAGATAAATGATTATGAAATAGTTTCTAAAGGAAAAAGTTATACTATAAATACTTTAAAGCATTTTAAAAATCTTTTTCCTAAAAGTGAGATATCACTAATTATAGGAAGTGATATGCTTAAGTTTTTTACTAAATGGAAATGTTTTGAAGAAATATTATCTATTTGTGAAATTATAGCAGTTTCAAGAGATGAAGATGACACTAAAAAAATGGAGCAATATGCTGATGTGTTAAGAAATTATGGAGCAAAAGTGTTGATTATTAATATCAAACCTTATGAAATTTCTTCAACTAGAATACGTAATCTTATATCAACAGGTAGTGATTATGCTTGCTATTTACCACAAAAGATAGTAAAATATATAATGGATAATGAATTGTATAAATGATAGGTGAATAATGGAAGTAAAATCAAAATATAAAGATTATTATGTAATATTAAAAAGTAGAATGTCTGATAAAAGATTAAGACATAGTGTCAATGTTGCAAATGAAGCTGAAAAGTTGGCAATAAGATTTGGACATGACAGTGAACAAGCTTATCTTGCAGGACTTTTGCATGATATATGTAAAGAAATGCCGGATGATAATAATGAAGCTTTTGTTACAAATTCTTATATGGATGTTTCGGATGAAGAAAAAAGTTCTAAAAAGCTTTGGCATGCAATTAGTGGAGCTGAATATATTAAAAACATATTGAAAATTGATGATATGGATTTAATAAATTCTGTTCGTTATCATACTGTTGCAAGAGCTGGAATGTCGCCACTTGAGAAAATAGTATATTTAGCAGATTATACTTGCGCTGATAGAAATTTCGATGGTGTTGATGATATAAGAAAAGCTTGCAGAAATAGTCTTGATATAGGAATGCTTATTGGATTAAAAAAATCAATTAATATTTTGGTTTCAAAAGGTTCTCTTATTCCTCCTAGTACATTTTTTGCATATAATCAATACGCAAGCCGTTAAAAATAAATTAACAACAAAAATTAGAGGTGAAAGTATGGAAACAATTGATAAAATAAAATTAATATCTAAAATTCTTGATAATAAAAAAGCTGAGGATATTGAGATTATATCTATAAAAGATTTATCTATAATATCTGATTATTTTGTAATTGCTTCTGCAACTAATGTAACACAAGCTAAAGCATTAGCAGATGAAGTTGAATTTAAATTAAAACAAAAAGATATAATTCCTGTAAGAATAGAAGGTTACGCAAGTGCTAACTGGATTATTTTAGATTATAGTGATATAGTTGTTCATATTTTTCATAAAGAAGCAAGAGAGTATTATTCACTCGATAAGCTGTGGTCTAATGGAGAAAAAATTGATTATAAAAAATATTTAGATTAATATATTTAATGGAGTGATAGATAATATGAAGTATAATTTTACTGCTATTGAAGATAAATGGCAAAAAATTTGGGATGAGAACGATACATTTAAAGCTGAAAATGATTATTCAAAAAAGAAATTTTATGCACTTGTTGAATTTCCATATCCATCAGGTCAAGGATTGCATATAGGCCATCCACGTCCATATACTGCTATGGATATTGTTTCTAGGAAAAGACGTTTGGAAGGATATAATGTATTATTTCCAATGGGATGGGATGCATTTGGACTACCAACAGAAAACTATGCAATTAAAAATAAAATACATCCAGCAATTGTTACAGAAAAAAATATCAAACGTTTTAAAGATCAATTAAAAGCACTTGGATTGTCTTTTGATTGGGCAAGAGAAGTAAATACAACTGATCCAAATTATTTTAAATGGACACAATGGATTTTTATCCAAATGTTTAAAAAAGGATTAGCTTATAAAAAAGAAATGGCAGTAAACTGGTGTACTTCATGTAAAGTTGTACTTGCAAATGAAGAAGTAGTTGGTGGAAAATGTGAGCGTTGTGGAGGAGAAGTTATCCACAAAGTTAAAAGCCAATGGATGCTTAAAATTACAGAATATGCTCAAAGATTACTTGATGATTTATGTGAAGTTAATTATTCTGATAGAATTAAATCAACTCAAACAAATTGGATTGGAAGATCAGAAGGTGCTGAAGTATCTTTTGAAACAACAGCTGGAGAAACTTTAGAAGTATATACAACAAGACCAGATACTTTGTTTGGTTCAACATATATGGTAATTGCACCTGAACATCCATATATAAAAAAATGGTCTGATAAACTTGAGAATATGGATGAAATTGCTGCTTATCAAGAAAAAGCTGCAAAAAAATCTGATTTTGATAGAAGCGAAATGAATAAAGATAAAACAGGAGTTAGATTACAAGGTGTAAGTGCTATTAATCCTGTAAACGGAAAACAAATTCCTATCTTTATTTCTGATTATGTTTTAATGACATATGGTACAGGTGCTATTATGGCTGTGCCTGCTCATGATACAAGAGACTATGAGTTTGCTAAAGTATTTAATCTTCCTATTATAGAAGTTGTTGCTGGTGGTAATGTTGAAGAAGAAGCTTTTGTTGACTGTGCAACAGGAAAAATGGTAAATAGTGATTTCTTAAATGGTTTGTCAGTTGAAGAAGCAAAAGTAAAAATTAAAGAATGGCTAAAAGAAACAGGCAAAGGTGTTTCTAAAGTTAATTATAAATTACGTGATTGGGTATTTTCAAGACAAAGATATTGGGGAGAACCTATTCCAATTGTTCATTGTGAGAAATGTGGATATGTTGCGGTTCCAGAAGAACAATTGCCATTAGAACTTCCTAATGTTGATAGTTATATGCCAACAGATAATGGTGAATCACCACTTTCAACACTTGAAAGTTTTATAAATACAACTTGTCCTTGTTGTGGAGGAAAAGCTAAAAGAGAAACAGATACAATGCCACAATGGGCTGGATCTTCATGGTATTTCTTAAGATATTGTGATTCTACAAATTTAGACAAATTGGCAGCGAAAGAAGCATTAGATTATTGGATGCCAGTTGATTGGTATAATGGTGGTATGGAACATACTACACTACATTTGCTTTATTCACGCTTTTGGCATAAATTCTTGTATGATATAGGTATGGTTTCTACAAAAGAACCATATGTGAAAAGAACAAGCCATGGTTTTATTTTAGGAGAAAATGGCGAAAAAATGTCAAAATCAAGAGGCAATGTAATTAATCCTGATGATGTTATAGCTGAATATGGTGCAGACACATTAAGATTATATGAAATGTTCATAGGCGATTTTGAAAAAACTGCTCCATGGAGTACTTCTTCAATGAAAGGAAGTAAACGTTTTCTTGATAGAGTTTGGGCATTGCAAGATTGCTTGATAGATGGAGAAGAATATAGAAAAGAGCTTGAATCAAATTTCCATAAAACAATTAAAAAAGTTTCTGAAGATATAGAAAATTTAAAATTTAATACAGCAATAGCTGCAATGATGGCACTTTTGAATGATATATCAACAATTGGTAATATTAATAGAAAAGAGTATAGAGATTTATTAATTATGTTAAATCCATTTGCTCCACATATTACCGAGGAAATTTATCAATTGAATGGATACGAAGGCATGCTTAACCAGCAAAAATGGGTTGAATTTGACGAAAAAATGTGTTTAGATGATACAATTGAAATTGTTTGTCAAATTAACGGAAAAGTAAGATCAAAATTAGTAATTCCAGTTGATATTTCTAAGGAAGATGCAATAGAAAAAGCAAAACAAGATGAGAAAATTACTCAAGCTTTAGAAGGAAAAACAATAATAAAAGAGATATATGTTAAGGGCAAATTAGTTAATATTGTAGCAAAATAAAAATAATAAAAATAGAAAAAATATACTTGACTAATTGATTGAATTATTATATAATTATATTGTTACATTTTATGTACGAAACCTCTGTCTCTGTGACAAAGGGAGGGAATAATAATGGCAGAAATTCGTGTTGGTAAAAACGAAACTTTAGATACAGCTCTTAAACGCTTTAAGAGATCATGTGCTAAGGACGGCGTTATTGCTGAAGTTCGCAAAAGAGAAC
This sequence comes from Oscillospiraceae bacterium, assembly GCA_965226565.1. Classification (GTDB taxonomy): domain Bacteria; phylum Bacillota; class Clostridia; order Oscillospirales; family Ruminococcaceae; genus SZUA-444. The sequence continues at coordinate 122,499 of CBDDDI010000005.1, read as the reverse complement.
ATTACGAAAAGCCTTCAGTTAAGCGTAAAAAGAAGTCCGAAGCTGCACGTAAGCGTAAGTTCTAAACATACAAAAGCTTAAGCAGAACGGAACTTAAAAGCTGATAAAAGCGAGCAGATAATGCTCGCTTTTTCATTTATACGAAATAAAATAAAAGGAAGAGTTTATGTTATTAAAACCTACACATAAGTTTAAATCAGTAATTGATATAAACATTGATTTTTTGGAAAATAACAATATTAAAGGATTGATTTTGGATTTGGATAATACATTGACAACACATAATAATCCTAAACCAGATGAAAGAATTTTAAAATGGATAGAGAATAATAAAAAGCATGGTATTAAAATGATGATAGTATCAAATAATACTAATCAAAGAGTTACTGATTTTGCTAAAATTTTAAAATTAGATTTTGTTGCAAATGGAAAAAAACCATTATCTTTTGGATTTAGAAAAGCACAAAAAATAATGGAATTGCCATTTAGTAATATTGCAATTGTAGGTGATCAAATATTTACAGATATTCTTGGAGCTAATATTAAAAGAGTGACGTCAATATTTGTACATCCAATTGAATTTGAAACAGGATTTTTCTTTAAATTTAAAAGAGCAATAGAAAATCTATTTATAAAAGATTAGTGACAGGAGGTTATAAAAATGTCTGCAATTTTTGGGCCAGCAGGTAATTCTAATAGCTTTTCTAAATTAGGATATAAAAGTTCACTTCAAGCGCCAGAATATGTGAATAAAATGGGACTTGATGCATATGAATATCAATGTGGAAAAGGTGTAAAAACAGGTCAAAAGACTGCTGAGAAATATGCTGAAAATGCTAAAAAATTTGGAGTTTGTACATCTGTTCATGCTCCTTATTATATTTCTTTGTCAAGTGTTGAGGAACAAAAAAGAAATAATAGTATTGAGTATATATTACAAACAGCACGTCTTGCAAAATTTTTAGGAGCAAAGAAGATAGTAATTCATTCTGGATCTTGTTCAAAAATAACAAGAGAACATGCTTTAGAGCTTGCAAAAGAGACAATTAAGAGAGCAAGAGAAGCAGCAATAGAAGAAGGATTATCAGAAATTATTTTTTGTCCAGAAACAATGGGCAAAATTAATCAACTTGGTACACTTGAGGAAGTAATGGAGCTTTGTAAAGTGGATGAAAGTTTTCTTCCATGCATTGATTTTGGACATTTAAATGCAAGAACAAATGGTTCTATTAAAGATATTTTAGGATATCAAAAAATACTTGATACAATTGAAAATAATCTAGGATTAGATAGATTGAAAGTTTTTCATAGCCATTTTAGTAAAATTGAATTTACTGAAAAAGGTGGAGAAGTAAGGCATTTGACATTTGAAGATAGTTTATACGGACCTGATTATGAGCCGCTTATGGAGCTTATTTATAAGAAAAATTTATCTCCAACTTTTATATGCGAAAGTGCAGGAACTCAAGCAGAAGACGCAGTGATAATGAAAAAATATTATGAGTCTTGTAAATAAAATTTATTGAAATGGAGTGGTTTTTTGGAGAAATTCGAAAAAATATTTAAAAGTATTGATAGCAATATAGATGCTGTTTTAATATCTTCTGATGTTAATAGAAGATATTTTACAGGTATGAAATCATCAGCAGGTTTTGTATTGGCTTTTAAAGAAAAAGCTTATCTTTTGATTGATTTTCGTTATATTGAGAAAGCAAAAAGTGTTGTGACTAATTGTGAAGTTGTTTTAATGACTAGTGTAAAAAAACAGGTTAATGAATTGCTAAAAAAACATAATGCGAAAGTTATGGCTGTTGAAAGCGAAGTTGTTACAATATCTGAACTTAATAATTATAAAAAGTGTTTTGAGGTTTCTGAAATTGATACTACAGACAGTTTAAGTAAAGCAATAAGAGATTTGCGTTCTGTTAAATCAAAAGAAGAAATTGAAAAAATACAAAAAGCTCAAAAAATTGCAGAGAAAGCTTTTGATAATGTTTTGAATTTTATAAAACCAGGCGTTACTGAAAAAGAAATTGCGTTGCAGTTAGATTTTTATATGCTTAAAAATGGTGCTGAAGCTTTGTCATTTGAAACTATAGCTTTAGCTGGAAAAAGAACATCACTGCCTCATGGAGTGCCATCAGACGCTGTTGTTAAAGATGGAGATTTTGTTTTAATGGATTATGGTGCTGTTTTTGATGGCTATCATAGCGATATGACAAGAACTATTTGTGTAGGAAAACCTAGTGAAGAAATGAAAGAGGTTTATGAAATTGTTCTTAAAGCTCAAAAAGAAGCTATATCAAAAATTTGTGCTGGAGTAAAAGGCTGTGATATGGACAAAATATCTAGAGACATTATTACTAAAAATGGATATGGAGACTATTTTGGACATAGTTTAGGACATGGAGTTGGTGTGGAAATACATGAATTTCCTAATTTGTCTCCTATGTCTGAATATAAATTAAAAGAAAACAATGTTGTAACAGTTGAACCAGGAATTTATATACCAGAAAAATTTGGTGTAAGAATAGAAGATTTTGTTGTTGTAAACAAAAATGGTTGTTATAATTTAACTAATACGATAAAACAATTAATTAGTATATAAAAAATACTTGCAAAAAAATAAATTATGAGTTAAAATGTAAAAGTATACAAATCTACTAATTAATTTTAAACATAATTTGGAGGTAAATATGGTAGTAGCGGGCGATTTTAGAAATGGTGTAACTTTTGAAATGGATGGTAATGTGTTGCAAATTATCGAATTCCAACATGTTAAACCAGGAAAAGGTGCAGCATTTGTTAGAACTAAAGTTAAGAATGTAATAACTGGAGCAGTTCTTGAAAAAACCTTTAATCCATCAGATAAATATCCTACAGCGTTTGTAGAAAGAAAAGACATGCAATATCTATATTCAGATGATTCATTATATTATTTTATGGATATGGAAAGTTATGAACAATTACCTATTGATAAAGAAATACTAGGCGATAATTTTAAATTTGTAAAAGAAAATATGGAAGTAAAAGTTTTATCATATAAAGGTAAAGTATTTGGTGTAGAACCACCATTCTTTGTAGAACTTGAAGTAACAGAAACTGATCCAGGATTTAAAGGAGATACAGCTACAAATGCGACAAAACCTGCAATTGTAGAAACTGGAGCAGAAATAAAAGTTCCGTTATTTATAGAACAAGGAAATGTAATAAAAATAGACACAAGAACAGGTGAATACATGGAGCGTGTATAAGCTCCGTTTATTCTATAAATTTTAAAAAGGAGAGCATGTTATGAAGCTTGCAGAAAAAGTAGCGTTTCTTCAGGGGTTGATGAATGGACTAAAAATTGATAACTCTACAGACGAAGGAAAAATCCTTAACTATATGGCAAATATACTTCAGGAATTAGCACTTTCAGTTGAAGCTTTAAACGGCGAACTTGATGAAATAGTTGAGTTAGTTGACAATCTCGACGAAGATCTTGGTAAAGTCGAAGAAGAGCTTTACGACATTGAAGAAGATTATGATTACGATTGTGAAGATTGTGATGATAATGACGAAGATTTTGAATGTGATGAAGAATTTTATGAAGTAATATGTCCTACTTGTGGTGATTCTATTTGTCTTACAGAAGATGTTATTGAAAAAGGATCTTTAAATTGTCCAAATTGTAAAGAACTTCTTGAATTTAATATTGATGAAGATAGCGAATAATATTAATTTTAAGAAACATAATACTTATTGACTATATTAGTTGATATTAATGTCCTCAGAAATTTCTGAGGACATTTTTGTTTACAATTTTTTTTATAAAACTACAAAATATCTAGAGCTTCTCTTGACAATAATAAATATGAGGTATATAATTTAGTTGTAATATTTTTATTATACCTTATCAAGAGTGGCTGAGGAACTGGTCCTTCGATGCCCAGCAACCTAATCGTATTATACGAAAAAGGTGCTAATTCCTGCGGAATTTCCGAAAGATGAGGGTTGGTTTTTGTATTTTAATCAACGCTCTTTTGCGTTGATTTTTTTTATTTTAGGAGGTAAAAAAATGACTAATTATTTATTTACATCTGAATCTGTTACAGAAGGTCATCCAGACAAAGTGTGTGACCAAATATCTGATGCAGTTTTAGACGCTATATTAAAAGATGATCCAACAGGTAGAGTTGCTTGCGAAACATGTTGTACAACAGGAATGGTGTTGTGTATGGGAGAAATAACAACTTCTACATACGTTGATATTCCAACAATAGCTAGAAATGTAATTCTTGATATTGGATATAATAGTGATAATATTGGATTTGATGGACAAACATGTTCTGTTTTGACAACAATTGATAAACAATCACCTGATATTGCAATGGGAGTTGATAATGCAATTGAAGGTAGAGAAGAAAACAAATTTGATATTGGTGCTGGAGATCAAGGAATGATGTTTGGTTTTGCTTGTGATGAAACAAAAGAACTAATGCCATTACCAATTTCTCTTTCACACAAATTATCAAAAAGATTAACAGATGTAAGAAAAGATGAAACTCTTTCATATTTAAGACCAGATGGAAAAACTCAAGTTACTGTTGAATATGAAAATGATGTTCCAAAAAGAATTGATACAATTGTAGTTTCAACACAGCATGATAGCGAAGTTACACTTGAACAAATTAGAGAAGATATTATCAACAATGTAATTAAACCAATTGTTCCAGCAAAATTAATTGATAGTGATACAAAATATTTTATTAATCCAACAGGAAGATTTGTAATTGGTGGACCACAAGGAGATAGTGGTTTGACAGGAAGAAAAATTATTGTTGATACTTATGGTGGATATTCAAGACATGGTGGAGGAGCTTTTTCAGGAAAAGATCCTACAAAAGTTGACCGTTCTGCAGCTTATGCTTCAAGATATGTTGCTAAAAATATTGTTGCTGCCGGTCTTGCAAAAAAATGTGAAATTGAGCTTGCATATGCTATAGGTGTTGCACAGCCAGTTTCAATTATGGTTGATACTTTTGGAACAGGAAAAGTTAGTGATGAAAAATTATCAGAAGTTGTAAGAAAAGTTTTTGATTTAAGACCAGTTGCAATAATTGAATCATTAGAACTTAGAAAACCACAATATAGAGCTTTAGCTGCTTATGGACATATGGGAAGAGAAGATCTTGATGTAGCATGGGAAAGAACTGATAAAGTTGAAGAAATTTTAAATGAATTAAATAAATAATTGTTTATAATAAATTCATTGACGAATTTATAGTTTTATGTTAAAATCATTTTTGAAAGAGAATATATACGGGGAGCTTAAAAATGGGCTGAGAGGAAGATGTGTGTCTTCGACCCTAATAACCTGATTTGGGTAATGCCAACGAAGGGACGATATATAATTAATAAATTATCAATCGCTACCTTTTGTTTTAAAAGGTAGCGATTTTTTTGAAAGGAAATGAATTATATGTATACAACACAAATGGATGCAGCAAGACAAGGAATTATAACAAAAGAAATGGAAGCAGTAGCTAAACATGAAAATTATGATGTAAATGAATTAGCTAAGCTTGTTGCAAAAGGTCATGTAGCTATTCCTGCAAATAAGAACCATAAATGTATAACACCATATGGAATAGGTGATAAATTAAGAACTAAAATTAATGTAAATTTAGGAACTTCAAGAGACTGTCTTGATCTAGATGTTGAGATGGAAAAAGTAAATGCTGCTGTTAAAATGGGAGCAGAAGCAATAATGGATTTAAGTTCATATGGAGATACTCAAAAATTCAGAAGAAAATTAACTGCTGAGTGTCCTGCATGTTTAGGAACAGTTCCAATATACGATGCTGTTGTGTATTATAACAAAGCATTGAAGAAAATCACATCACAAGAATGGATAGATATTGTAAGAATGCATGCTGAAGATGGTGTAGATTTTATGACAATCCATTGTGGAATTAATAAATCAACTGCTCATAGATTTAAAACAGCAAAAAGACATACAAATATAGTTTCAAGAGGTGGATCAATTATATTTGCATGGATGGAGTTAACAGGAAATGAAAATCCATTTTTTGAGCATTATGATGAGATTCTTGATATATGTAAAGAATATGATGTTACATTAAGTCTAGGAGATGCTTGTAGACCTGGTAGTATAGCAGATTCAGGAGATATTTCTCAAATAGAAGAGTTAGTAACACTAGGAGAATTAACACAAAGAGCATGGGATAAAAATGTTCAGGTAATAATAGAAGGACCTGGTCATATGCCATTAAATGAAATAAAAGCAAATATGGAAATTCAAAAAACAGTTTGTAAAGGTGCACCATTTTATGTGTTAGGACCTTTAGTTACTGATGTTGCACCAGGATATGATCATATTACAGGAGCAATTGGTGGAGCTATAGCAGCGACATATGGCGCATCATTCCTTTGTTATGTTACACCAGCTGAACATTTAAGATTACCAAGTGTTGAAGATGTAAAAGAAGGAATAATTGCTTCAAAAATAGCTGCACATGCTGCTGATATAGCAAAAGGAATAAAAGGAGCATCTGATTGGGATTACAAAATGAGTGATGCAAGAAGAAGACTTGATTGGGAAGAACAATTTGAATATTGTATTGATCCAGAAAAGGCTAAAAAATATCGTGAAGAATCAACTCCAGAAAAAGAAGATACATGTACAATGTGTGGAAAAATGTGTGCAGTAAGAAATATAAATAAAATTTTCCGTGGAGAAGATGTAGATATAATGGACTAATAAAGTCTGATTATATGTGTTTTAATATAATATGTAATGTTTTTTGTATAAAAGATTAATTGAAGGGGAGCGCCTTGGATTAATTACAAAAAGCTTAAAATAGCGATGGGAGTCCGTATTCGGATTGAGAGGAAACAATTGAGTTTCGACCGAACATAAAACATATAAATTTTATGGGGGCTTTCTATCGTTATATTTATAAGCCTCTGTAATAGCAAAAAAGAGAGGTTAATTTTATGAGATCGAAAAATGTTACAATTTATAAAATGGTTTTATTATCAATGTTTGTTGCTATTGGAGTTATTATTTCTCCAATACTTAGAATAGAAGGAATGTGTCCAATGCAACATCTTGTAAATGTTGTTTGTTCAGTGTTTTTAGGGCCTTGGTATTCGCTTTTGTGTGCAGTAATGATTGGATTAATAAGAATGTCTTTTTTTGCAATACCACCACTAGCTTTAACAGGAGCAGTTTTTGGAGCATTTTTATCAGGAGTTTTGTATAGAGCTTTTAATGGAAGAATTATATTCGCTGTAATAGGTGAAATAATTGGAACTGGATTAATAGGTTCAATTGTTTCATATCCTGTAATGGCTTATTTAGTAGGAAAATCTGATTTAACTTGGTTTGCTTATACACCATTTTTTATTGGAGCAACACTAATAGGTGGAAGTATAGCTTATATATTTTTAAAATCTTTAAGTGCAACTGGTCAATTATCAAAACTTCAATCAACATTAGGAGCAAAAGTATATGATAAACAAAATAATAGAATATAAAAGTGGATTTAATTTAAATAAGCCTCTTATTCATTGTATAACAAATCATATATCTATAAATGATTGTGCGAATGCTTTGCTTGCAATAGGATGTAGACCAATAATGTCAGAACATTATGCTGAAGTAGCTGATATAACAAAATCTTCAAAAGCTTTAGCTGTTAATCTTGGAAATATTAATGATGAAAGAATAAAATCAATGATGATTTCAGGAAAAGTTGCTAAACAAAATCAAATTCCATCGTGTATTGATCTTGTTGGAGTTGCATGTAGCTCATTTAGAAATGATTTTGCAAGAAAATATATTAAAGAGTGTTCTCCATCAGTTATAAAAGGTAATATTACTGAGATAAAATCTTTATATTATAATAATTTAACACAAAATGGTGTTGATGTATGTAAATCAGATATTGTTACACAAGATAATATTAAAGAAAATGCAAAAATGCTAGTTGATTTGTCTAATAAAGTTAATGCAGTTGTTGTTGCAACAGGAGTAATTGATTTAATTGCTTATGATAATAAGTGTTATGCTATTTGTAATGGTAATGATTTGTTGTCAAAAATAACAGGAACAGGCTGTATGCTTAATTCACTTATTGCAGGTTTTATTTCTGGTGAAGATATTTTGTTAGGTTCTATTCTTGCTACTGTTTATCTTGGAATATCTGGTGAAAAAGCTTTTACTAATGAAGGAACTGGAACATTTAAAGTTAGATTATTTGATGCATTAAGTACAATGACTGACAAGCAAATAATAGAACATATTAAATTAAGTGAGGTTTAAAATGAATTTAGATATGACTCTTTATCTGGTGACAGATAGTTTAGATTATAGTGAAGAAAATTTTTTAAATATAATTGAGCAAGCATGTATTGGTGGAATTACTCTTTTGCAAATAAGAGAGAAGAAAATAGGTGGTAAAGCTTTTTTAGATCTTGCTTATAAGGTTAAAAAGATTACTGATAAATATAATATTCCACTTATTATAGATGATAGAGTAGATATAGCTTTAGCTGTTGATGCTGATGGAGTTCATGTTGGAGCAGAAGATATTCCAGTAAAAAAAGCAAGAGAAATTTTAGGTGGAAATAAAATTGTTGGAGCAACAGCAAAAACTGTAAAAGATGCAGTTGCAGCATATAATGATGGTGCTGATTATATTGGAACAGGTGCAATTTATCCAACAACAACAAAGGTAATTACAAAAATTACAGAAGTTTCTACACTTAATGATATTTGTAAAGCTGTGCCTATTCCTGTTGTTGCAATTGGTGGATTAAATTTTGATAATATGGATATTTTAAATAACAGTCCAATTGATGGAATATCTGTTGTGTCTGCTATTATGAAATCAAAACAACCTGAAAAAGCAGCAGCGGATTTAAAAGAAAAAGTTTTAAAGATAGTTGAAAATAATAAAGGATAAAGTTAGATGAAAAAAGTATTAACTATAGCAGGTTCTGATTGCAGTGGAGGAGCTGGAATACAAGCGGATATAAAGACTATAACTGTTCATAAACTTTATGCTATGAGTGTTATCACAGCTCTTACGGCGCAAAATACTACAGGAGTTTATGGAGTTTTAGAAACGAATAAAGATTTTGTTTCTAATCAATTAGATTCTGTTTTTTCTGATATAATGCCAGATGCAGTTAAAATTGGAATGGTTTCTAATAGTGAAATTATAAAAGTTATAGCAGATAAATTAAAGCAATATAATGCTACTAATATTGTTGTTGATCCAGTTATGGTGTCTACAAGTGGAAGCAAATTATTATCTGATGAAGCTATTGATGTTATGATAAAATATTTATTACCACTTGGTAAAGTTATTACACCTAATATTCCTGAAGCGCAGGTTTTGTCTGGAATTTTAATAACAAATAAAGATGATATGATTAAAGCAGCTAAGATTATTGAGCAAAAAATTGGAACAGCAGTTTTATTAAAAGGTGGACATAGTGTAAATGATGCTACTGATTTGCTTTTTGATGATGGTAAAATAGAATGGTTTACTTCTGAAAGAATAAATAATCCTAATACACATGGAACAGGTTGTACTCTTTCTTCAGCGATAGCTTGTAATCTTGCAAAAGGTTATTTGTTAAATAAAAGTGTTAAAAATGCAAAAGATTATTTAACAGGTGCATTAAAATCTAATTTAGATTTAGGAAAAGGTTCAGGACCTGTTGATCATACGTATATTATATAAAAATAAAAGTAGATACAAAAATGTATCTACTTTTTTATTGTCTAATTATAAAGTAAGTTAGCTATTAATTCTTCATCAAAATTATTTGTATATGTTTTAAAACTACCAAGTTTTTTTGTGTTCTCGCTTTGAATACTTTGAACAGTTATATTATCTATTTTATAAATATCCATTATTTTATTTATAAGAATTTTTTTATGTTGATCAAATTTATAAATAATTTCTTGAATAATAACAGTATCTTCTTTAGAAACAAATGCATATGCAAATATTTCATCATTTTGTTTTAAGAGATAAATATCTCCACCAAGTAATCTAAACAAATCAAATTGGTTTTTCCAAAAATCATAATTTCTAATAATATAGCTTTTATCTTTCAAAATATCTGTATATAGTCTGTCCATTTGGTTAATATCATTAAATGTTGCTTTTATAAAAATAAAGTTGTTATTTTCAACATTAATTTTATTTTCTGTACATATATTAATATTAGTCATTTTGTTATAACCAAAACGTTTATAATAGTTAAAAAGACTTTCTTCTTGAGGAATTAATAAAGAAGCACAAATATTATTTTGTTTATCAAGTTCTTCAGAAAAATCTAAAAGCTTTGACATATATGAATTGCCTCTATAAGACGGTAAAGTGCATGCTCCATAAATATAAGTTATAGACTGACTATTTTTTAGTTTTAAAGGTATTCTTTGAACGCAAGAAACTATTTTTTCGTTTTCTAAATAAACTAAAGTGTTTTCTGGTAAATATATATTTTCAAAAAACCAATCTGAAAAAGTTTTTTCATCCAAAAATGATTTATCCCAAACATTTCTTATTTGAGTGTAATCAGATTTTGTAGCTGTTTTTATCATTTTAATACCTCATTATTTTGGAATTGCTAAAAGACTTTTTCCCATAATTATAGGATTATAAGACAATTTAGCTTTTCTAAGACCTTCTTTTCCTAAATCTTCTTCTCTGTTTACAAGTTCTATGTCTTTAAGATTATTAATAGCAAATTGATTGTTTATCATCTGATATGAACCTGTAACATCAAAATCAGCTTTTTCAATATGAACAATAAACATTTTCTCATGTGCTTTTGAACCAAGTGTAAATCCAATAATAATATTGTCAATTCTTAATAATCCACCAGTCAATTCTAGTTCATCAAAATTTTTTAAAGCAATTGATATAGCACAAGTTTCATTAAAAATTTCTTCATTTTCATTATTAAGATTTAACGAGCACCAGCTTAAATGATAATAAAAAACTTCTCTAATATTTTTTTTAGTAATTGGTTCATAAGACCATCTGTCTTTATATGTGTTTTTAAATCTATTAATAAAATTTCTTTTTGAGTGAAATTTTTTTCCTGATAATGAAATAAGATCTTCAGAATTATAAATATAATCTTCACTATCTCTTCTATCAACAATTTCAAATTCATTAGGCATGATTTCAGAAAGAATCTTGTTTTGTTCTTCATTTATTCCAGCAATATATAAAGGAGTATTGTTTTTATTAGCATCCTCTTTAATTAATTTTATAGCAGAAATATAATCGCCAGTTCCTAAAGGAAAAGTATATATAGTTTTTTTATCTGAGTTTTGTTTTATAAAAACAAAGTTATCTTTAAAACAAATTTCAGTATTGTAATTATGTTTCCAAATAAAAAGGTCTGTAAATGAATGTGAACATATAAGAGAATTTAAAGGTCTGACAATTTTATCAAAGTCTTTTTTATCTGAAATCTTAATAGGTTTGAAATTAAGCATTATAAAATCCTTTCGGTAGCAGTTTTTTTAATAATATACTATTTTGGTATATTTGTCAAATTGTAAAAAACACTTTATTATCTAATTATCTTCAAATATAAATAATTATTGTAACAATAAAACAATTATATTTACATTTTGTATAAAATAATGTATAATATAGTAAAAATAAGACAATTGTAAAGGAGTACTTATGAAAAAGTTTTTTAAATCATTTGGATGTGGTCTTGGCTTTTTTGGAATATTTCTTCTTATACAAGCTGTAATTAGTTTTATGCTTAATTTTATTATATCTTTTATAGTAGGATATAATGCAGCTAAAAATTGTGGTGATGATATATCTTATGAAAAAATACAAGAAATAATGGATATATCTTTACAAACGTATTCTAAATATTTAATATCTATAATAATTGTTTGTTGGATAATAACTATTTTTGTATATTTTTTAATATTTAAAATGCGAAATAAAAAGTTTTTAAAAGAGGTAAATTTATTAAATATTAATAGCAATAAAAATTATATACCACTTATGATAATAAGTGCAGTTGGATTTAGTTTAACAGTATTGTTTATTATGTCAGCCTTTATTCCTGAAAATATATTAGAAGAATATAATGAAAGTATGGGATATATACAATCATTTAATTTTTCAAGCTTGTTATTAATATTAGTAGTTGCACCTATATGTGAAGAAATAACATTTAGAGGTTTGATGCTGTCGAGATTTCAAAAAGGTATGCCTATTGTGGTTGCAGTAATCTTACAATCTGTATTTTTTGCTTTGTCTCATGGAAATGTATTTCAAATGGCATATGCTTTTATAATGGGAATAATATTAGGATTTATGGTAATAAAATATAAATCTATATTAGTAACAATAATTTTTCATGTAACATTTAATTTTGTTGGATCAATAGGCTTTTTGTGTTTATCAAAAATAACTAATCATCTTGTTTTATTTTTCATATATATAATTGGTATATTAGTAGCAATAGTTTCTTTGGTATCTATTTTTAAAGTAGATAAAACAGAATCAATTAATTCAGATTATAGTTATAAATATATGGAGTAAAATATAATATTAAAAAAGGAAACCTTAATTTAAAGGTTTCCTTTTTATTTTTTAGTTATATAAGAAAGTTTGAAAACAGTTTTTAAAAATGATATAATAAAATAATTATATGTAAAATGGAGATTAAAATGCGAGAGTTTAAAATTAATTCAAATGATGCTGGACAAAGAGTAGATAAGTTTTTGCAAAAGGCTGTAAAAAATTTGCCTAAAGCTTTAATGTATAAATATATAAGGACTAAAAGGATAAAACTTAATAAAAAAAGATGTGAGATTTCAACTAGGTTATGTGAAGGAGATATAATATCTTTATATATCAATGATGAATTTTTTGAAGTTGAAACAGACAAAGAATTTTTAACAGTTCCAACAAATTTAAATATAATATATGAAGATGAAAATATATTACTTGTAGATAAGAAAAATGGTATGGTTGTACATGAAGATGATGAAAATACTATTGATACATTAATTAATAGAATTAAGAATTATTTGTTTAAAAAAGGAGAATATAATCCTGAAAACGAATTATCTTTTGCTCCATCTTTGTGTAATAGACTTGACAGAAATACTGGCGGAATAGTAATATGTGCTAAAAATGCTGAAAGTTTGAGAATTTTGAATCAAAAGATTAAAGATAGAGAATTGCAAAAATTATATTTATGTGTCACAATAGGAATTCCTAAGAAAAATGAAGACACTTTAACTGCGTATTTGATGAAAGATGAAAGTAAAAAGCAAGTTTTTATAAGTAATAAAAAAACTCCTAAAAATAAAACAGTTATTACAAAATATAAAGTTTTAGACAAAAAAGATAATTTAGCATTATTAGAAGTAGATTTAATAACAGGAAGAACTCATCAAATTAGAGCACATTTAGCTTATGAAAATATACCTTTACTTGGCGATGGGAAATATGGTAATAATAAAGCTAATAGAGAATACAATGTAAAAACACAAGCGTTATATTCATATAAACTTAAATTTAAATTTAGAACAAATTCAGGTATACTTGAGTATCTTAATAATAAAGAATTCGAAGTAGATGAGGTGTGGTTTAAAGACCTTAAGTTTTAGTTTTTAGTAATTTTTTGAAAATTTTGAACAAATATCTTGCTTTTTGAGTGTAGTTTATAGTATAATCAAAATAATAGTTGCATTAAGCTATACAATTTAGGGGGTAAACGTTATGAAAGGTGATTTGCATTGTCACACTAAACTTTCCGATGGATCGCTTGGCATTGAAGAAATTATAGTCCAAGCAAAGCGAACAGGTATTGATTTCATTTCTATAACAGACCACGATACTCTATCTTCTATTTCACGTGCTACTGTACTTGGAGAACGTTATGGTGTAAGAATAATTCCAGGAGTAGAATTATCTGCTTGGGATAAAGCCAGAAAGTCTAAAGTACATATATTATGTTATTATCCGCAAAAACCGGATAGATTAGAAGGACTTTGTTTAAAATCTTGTGCAATCCGCAAAGCTTCAACTTTAGAAATGCTTGATAAAGTTATGAAGCTATATCCAATTACATCAGAGCAAGTATTAAAACATGCTTCTGGTAGTAAAAGTATTTATAAATCTCATATAATGAGAGCATTAATTGATTATGGTTATGCTACAGAATTTCATGGAAAACTTGATGATGAGTTATTTAATGATGAATATGGTACATGTACTGTTGATCGAGAATATCCAGATGTAAATTTTGTTATTGATCTTATTCATTCTGCAAAAGGTGTTGCAGTAATGTCACATCCAGCTCAGTATAATAATATTGAGCTTTTAGAAGAACTTGCAGAAAAAGGTAAGATTGATGGAGTTGAAGTTTATCATTATTCTTCTACAGAAAATGATAGAAAGAAAATACTTCAAATTGCTGAAAAATATAATCTAATCGTAACAGGTGGATCTGATTTTAGAGGTTTATATAATATTGAGCCATCACATATTGGTATGAATACAACTGATAAAGAAAATCTTGATAGAATTTTTAAATTAGCTAATAAAAAACAGTAAAATTAATTATAGAAGGAACTTAAAATGAACATTATGGAATCAGCTTTAAAAAAGCATTATGAATGGAACGGAAAAATTGAAATCGTTTCAAAAACAAGTATAAATGATAGTAATTCACTTTCACATGCTTATACACCAGGAGTTGCTCAACCTTGTCTTGAAATTGAAAAAAATCCAGAGCTATCTTATGAGTTAACAAGAAGAAATAATCTTGTTGCTGTTATAACAGATGGAACTGCTGTTTTAGGACTTGGAGATATTGGACCTTTAGCAAGTATGCCAGTTATGGAAGGCAAATGTGCATTATTTAAAGAGTTTGCAGGTGTAGATGCATTTCCTTTGTGTATTAATTCAAAGGATACAGATGAAATAGTAAGAGCTATTGAACTTATAGGACTTAGTTTTGGAGGAATAAATCTTGAAGATATATCTGCTCCAAGATGCTTTGAAGTTGAGAAAAAATTAAAAGAGAAGCTGGATATACCAGTGTTTCATGATGATCAGCATGGTACAGCTATAGTAGTTTGTGCAGCATTAATGAATGCATGTAAAATTGCTAATAAAAAGCTTGAAGATATAGAAATTGTTATTAATGGTGCAGGAGCTGCTGGAACAGCAATTGCAAATCTCCTTTTAGGTTTTAATGTAGGAAACATTAAAATGGTTGATATAAACGGAGTGATTTGTGATGGCGATGAAAGTTTAAGTGATGCACATAAAAAAATTGCAAAAATAACAAATAAAAACCATGTGAAAGGTTCTCTTTCTGACGCAGTAAAAGATTCAGATGTATTTATTGGAGTGTCAAAACCTGGACTTTTAACACCAGAAATGATTAAAACTATGAATAGCAAGCCAATAATATTTGCAATGGCAAATCCTGTACCAGAGATTATGCCAGATGAAGCTAAAAACGCAGGCGCATTTATTGTCGGAACAGGAAGAAGTGATTTTGCAAACCAAATTAATAATGTAGTCGCTTTTCCTGGAATATTCAAAGGTGCTTTAGAAGTAAGAGCAAAAGACATAAATGAAGAAATGAAGATGGCTGCTGCAAAGGCTATAGCAGATTGTGTTAGCAATGATAAACTTACAACAGAGTTTATTCTTCCAGATGCATTCGATAGAAGCGTTCCTGTGGCTGTATCAAAAGCAGTTTCCGAAGCTGCAAAAAAATCGGGAGTAGCAAGAATTTAGTATGAGTTTTTAAGGAGAAAAGTTATGAAATTTAGTTATACACCATCAGGAGTATGTTCAAGACAAATTAATTATGAAATCGAAGACGGAAAAGTAAAAAATGTTGAGATTGTTGGAGGATGTAATGGTAATGGAAAAGGTATTGCATCTCTTGTAGAAGGTTTGAGTGTTGAAGAAGTAATTGCTAAATTAAAAAATATTAAATGTGGCAATAAGACAACATCATGTCCAGATCAACTTGCTAGAGCATTGGAACAACATAGATAAAATTCTATTAAGATTTATAATGCAGTTGCAAATTGTAACTGCATTATTTTTTTACTGTTTTATAATTAATAAAAAATATATCAAAGTTAAATATATAATTAGAGGTTAATACAAAAGAATTTTAGCGTTATATAAAAAATGTTGACGTTTTTTTGTTAATAATGTATAATGAATAAGTCTTTGTGTTATAGTTTATAGTAGTATAAATTATGTATAGAAGGTTTATTATTACAGCAATCAGGAATAGTATATTTGTAATAATAATTATAATTATGATTTTCCTGATTTCTGTTAACATTGGAGGAATAAATTTGAAAAGAACTGATTTAAGAAATATTGCTATTATAGCTCACGTTGACCATGGTAAAACTACATTAGTTGACGAAATGTTAAAGCAAGGTGGAGCTTTTAGAGATAACCAAGTCGTAGCTGATAGAGTTATGGATAATAATGATTTAGAACGTGAACGAGGAATTACTATTTTGGCTAAAAACACTTCATGTGTTTATAATGATGTTAAAATAAATATTATTGATACACCTGGCCATGCTGATTTCGGAGGAGAAGTTGAGCGTGTTTTAAAAATGGTTAATGGTGTAATATTGCTTGTTGATGCTGCGGAAGGTCCAATGCCTCAAACTAGATTTGTTACACAAAAAGCTCTTGAGCTTGGATTGAAATTGATTATAGTTGTAAATAAAATTGACCGTCCTGATGCTAGACTTGATGAAATTGGAGACGAAGCTCTTGAATTGTTGCTTGATCTTGATGCAACAGAAGAGCAACTTGAAAGTCCAATTCTTTTCTGTTCTGGTAGAGCTGGTACTGCGTCAATTAGCCAATATGAAGAAGGCACAGATTTAAAACCTTTGTTTGAAACAATTTTGTCACACGTTGATTGTCCAGAAGGTGACGCAGAAGGTTCAACTCAAATGTTAGTTTCATCTATTGACTATAATGAATATGTAGGTAGAATAGCTGTTGGTAGAATTGAAAGAGGAACAATGAAAGTTAATCAACAAGTTACAATTGGTGATTATCATAATTTGAAAGATCCTTATAATAGTAAAATAGTTACTATGATGCAAATTCAAGGATTAAAAAGAGTTCCTTGTCAAGAAGCAACCGTAGGAGATATAGTTTGTATTTCTGGTGTTGAAAATATTACAATAGGTGATACAATATGTGCTCAAAACGAATTTGAAGCAATGCCTTTTGTTAAAATTAGTGAACCTACTGTTGAGATGACTTTCTCAGTAAATGATAGTCCTTTTGCTGGAAGAGAAGGTAAATTTGTAACAACAAGACAAATTCGTGATAGATTAACAAAAGAACTTTTAAAAGACGTATCTTTAAGAGTTTGTGAAGCTGATAATACTGATAGTTTTAAAGTTTCTGGACGTGGAGAAATGCATTTATCTATTCTTATTGAAAATATGAGAAGAGAAGGATTTGAAATTTCAGTTTCAACTCCAAGAGTTTTATTTAAAACAATAGACGGAGTTCGTCATGAACCAATTGAAAAAGTACTAATAGATGTTCCAGAAGATTGTATGGGATCAGTAATGGAAGCTATGGGAAATAGAAAAGGTGAATTGATTGGAATGAATCCTCATGGTTCAAGAATGAGAATTGAGTTTAAAATTCCAGCAAGAGGATTGTTTGGATATAAAAGTGAATTCCTTACTGCAACAAAAGGTGAAGGAATTATGAGCTCAATATTTGATTGTTATGAACCTTATAAAGGTGAAATTTCAAAAAGATCACAAGGATCTTTGGTTGCTTTTGAAACAGGTGATGCAGTAACTTATGGACTATTCAATGCTCAAGAAAGAGGACAATTGTTTATACCAGCAGGTGTTCCTGTTTATGAAGGAATGATTGTAGGGTGTTCACCAAAATCAGAAGATCTTGTAGTAAACGTTTGTAAGAAAAAACATCTTACAAATACACGTGCAAGTGGTAGTGATGATTCATTAAGACTTGTTCCACCTAAAAATTTAAGTCTTGAAGATTGTTTGGAATTTTTAGCAGAAGATGAGCTTCTTGAGGTAACTCCTGAATCATTAAGAATAAGAAAACGTATCTTATCTAATACTATGAGAGCAAAAAATCGTTCTAAATAATAATATTTTCACATAAAAGTAATAATATTTATATTTTTGTTATAATTATTATATAAATATTATTACATATTGAAAAAATATATATTTTGTGATATGATTATTGTGTGAGTGTAGAACGTGCAATTTTTTCGGAGGTAAATGATGGCTAATTTTTTTAAGAAAATAAGAAATAAATTTTCTAATTTGACTAAAAAGAGATTAGAAAATACAAATAAATATAAAGCGACAAATTTAGTTTTAATGCTAGCATTTCCTGTCTTTTTGACTGTTATGGTGGAAATTATTCAAATGAAGTCACCAGCGAAATTTATAGTGTTTTTATTTGAAAGACCTTCTGTAATTTTGTTTAGTGTTTTGCTAGTTTCAATAATTTATTACGCAATTGCTTTTTTAGCATCGAAAGTATATATTTCAACGTTTATAATGACAATAATTTTCGGAACGCTTTCAATTTCTGAATTATTTAAATTTAACACTAGCGGAAATCATTTAATATTAACAGATGTGACTTTAGCGAAGAATTTGAATAATTTAACAAAATTTGCTTATATAAAAATAACTCCACAGTTAGTTATTATGGTGTTAATTTTGTTTACATATGTAGGTTTAGTGTATTATTTTAATCCTGTTATTAAAATGCAAATTAAAAAAAGAGTTGCAGCATCAACAGCATGTATTTTATCGGTATTATGTTTGATGTTTTCTCCTGCAATAGCAAAACCTGTGTATGCAGTATTTAATATAGATGCTACTCAATCTGAAAATGCAATAGTATTGAATGAAAAATTTGATAATAATAATTTTGTAGCTTTTTTAGCACAAACAACAACAGAATTTATTAGTAAGAAAATAAAAAAACCTGAAGGATATAGTCAACAAGCAATTAAACAAATTTTAGATCAAGATGTTATTAATAACAAATTTTCAAAAAAACCTAATGTAGTAGTAGTTATGTCAGAGGCTTTTGCTGATTTTAGAGAATTTAAAAATTTAAATATTGATAGCAATGTTTATGATGCGTTTGATAGAATATCATCAAAAGGATATTTGGGCAAAACTGCAGTTCCTGCATTTGCAAGTTTTACAGTTAAAACTGAATTTGAATTACTTTTTGGTTTGCCTGTAAGATCTTTGAATGATCCTAATATGCCTACAAAGCTTTTAAAAGATAGAGAGCAAAAAACTATTCCTGCTCATTATAAATCTTTAGGATACAATACAAATTATATACATACTTTTGCACGTTCATTCTATGGCAGAGGTAGAAGATTTGCTAATTTTGGATTTGACAACATGTATTTTGATGATAATATGATTGAGCCTTTAGAAAATTATAAAACATACATATCTGATAAAGTAATATTTAATCAAATTGAAGGTATGATAGAAGATACTGATGAACCAGTTTTTGTTCATACAACAACAATGCAAAATCATCAACCTTATGAGTCTACTGATCCTTCAGAATCACAATTAGATTATTATTTAGACGGTATTGAAAATATGCTTGATAATCTTGAAGTGTTCTTAAAGAACATTGAAGAGTCAGGTGAACCAACAATAGTATTGTTTACTGGTGATCACTTACCTTGTTTTAAAGGTGAAGATTCTATTTATAATAAACTTGGTATTACTGGAAGCGAAGCTGGAAATCTATATGCTCAAAATTATTTTATTTGGGATAATTTTGGTTTAGATTATAGTAAAGCTCCAAAAGATATAGTTTCAAGTTTTTATCTTCCATATGTAGTAATGGATTTAATTGATGCACCAAAAAACCAAGTATCTCAAAAAATATATGATAAAATAAATAAAACTCCTGTTTATACATCAATGTATGATAATACAGTAAAACGTGATGAAGAAATGGATATGATTACATACGACATTATTTTAGGTGAAAAGTATGTTGAGGGAGATAATAATGAAGGAAGTAAAGATTAATTTTAGTTATGTTTCTGAAGACACTGTAACATCTTCTAAATTAGCATCAAGTGTTGGAAGTGGAATTGCTGATGTGTATGCAACACCAATGATGGTTGCATTGATGGAAAATTCAGCTATGAATTGTCTTGATGAATTTCTTGAAGATGGTGAATCTAGTGTTGGTATAAAAATTTCAACAACACATGTTTCTGCTACACCTGTAGGTATGAAAGTAAAAGCAGAAGCTGAAATTAAAGCAGTTGATGGTAGAAAAGTTGATTTTAAAATTATTGCTTATGATGAAAGTGGTGTAATTGGAGAAGCAGATCATACTCGTTTTGTAGTTAACACTAAAAAATTCATTGAAAAAGCAAATAATAAAATAATTGTATAATTACGAACTCCTTGAGAATTATAATTCTCAAGGAGTATTTTTTTACAAAAAATTTTATTTAGAATATATGTATATATAGTATACTAATTTTTTACACACACAATTTATAGTAGTAAAAAGATGGAAAAAACATTGTTAAAAATATAACGCTTTGTCTAATAAGCATAAAAAAAATATAATAAGAGGTAAGTTTATATACTTTTTTATTGTTGTTTATTTAAAATAAGTGTGTTACAATAAACTCAATGAATCTGATGCTACTAATGTAAATTTAGGGCCCTAAAAGCATTAGTTCATAATTGTTTATTTCACATTATTAGGAGGAATTTTTATGAAATTCAATGAAGGTCAATGGCAAAAAGAAATTGATGTAAGAGATTTTATTATCTCTAATTTTACACCTTATTGTGGTGATGATGATTTTCTGGTAGGGCCTACTCAGAATACGAAGAAATTGTGGAGTAAACTTTCTGAGCAAATGAAAGTTGAAAGAGAAAGAAAAGGCGTTTATGATATAGATGAGAAAACAATCTCAACAATAACATCACATAATGCTGGATATATAGATAAAGATTTAGAAACAATTGTAGGAATTCAAACTGATGAACCTTTAAAAAGAGCTATTATGCCTTTTGGTGGAATTAGATTGATATATACAGAGCTTGAAGCTTACGGAAAAGAAATGGATCCTGAAGTTGCAAATGTATTTAAATATAGAAAAACTCATAATGATGGTGTGTTTGATGCATACACTGAAGATATGAGACTTGCAAGACATACAGGAATTATAACAGGTTTACCTGATGCTTATGGACGTGGAAGAATTATTGGTGATTATAGAAGAGTAGCTCTTTATGGAGTTGACTTGTTAATTGAAGAAAAACAAGCAGCAAAAAAACAACTTGTTTTTGATATAATGGATAGTCCTGCTATAAGACAAAGAGAAGAAATTTCAGAGCAAATTAAATCATTAAAAGAATTAAAAGATATGGCAGCAAAATATGATTGCGATATTTCAAAACCTGCTAAAGATACAAAAGAAGCTATTCAATGGACATACTTTGGATATTTAGCTGCAGTTAAAGAGCAAAATGGTGCTGCAATGTCACTTGGTAGAGTTTCTACTTTCTTAGATATATATGCTGAACGTGATTTAAAAGAAGGCGTTTATACTGAAGAACAAATCCAAGAATTTGTTGATCATTTTGTTATGAAACTAAGAATAGTACGTTTCTTAAGAACTCCAGCTTATGATGAATTATTCTCTGGTGATCCAACATGGGTAACAGAAGCAATTGGAGGTATGTCTTTAGATGGACGTCCTATGGTTACAAAGATGTCATATAGATTTATGCATACACTTGTTAATTTAGGCTCTGCTCCTGAACCAAACTTGACTATTTTATGGAGCGAAAGACTTCCTCAAAACTTTAAGAATTTCTGTTCTAAAATTTCTATACAAACATCATCAATTCAATATGAAAATGATGATTTAATGCGTGAAAAATTTGGAGATGATTACGGAATTGCTTGTTGTGTATCTGCAATGAGAATTGGTAAACAAATGCAGTTCTTTGGTGCTAGAGCTAACCTTGCTAAAGCTCTTTTATATGCTATTAATGGTGGTGTAGATGAGAAACATGGTATTCAAGTTGGACCTGCACTTGCTCCAATAACTTCTGAATATCTTGAATATGATCAGGTAATGGCTAGATTTGAAAATATAACTGAATGGTTGTCTAAATTATATATTAATACTTTAAATATTATTCATTATATGCATGATAAATATTGTTATGAGAGACTTGAAATGGCACTTCATGATGACGAGATTTTAAGAACATCTGCTGCTGGAATAGCTGGTTTATCTGTTGTAGCTGATAGTCTTTCTGCAATTAAATATGCAAAAGTTAAGCCAATTAGAAATGAACAAGGTATTGCTGTTGATTTTGAAATTGAAGGAGATTATCCTAAGTTCGGAAATAACGATGAAAGAGTAGATGATATCGCAGTTTCAGTAGTTAAAGGCTTTATGAAGAAACTTGATAAACATAAAACTTATCGTGATTCAAAACCAACAATGTCAATTTTGACAATAACATCTAATGTTGTTTATGGTAAGAAAACAGGTTCTACTCCTGATGGAAGAAAAGCTGGAGAACCATTTGCACCTGGAGCAAATCCAATGCATGGACGTGATACAGATGGTTGTATTGCATCTATGAAATCTGTTTCGAAAATACCATATAATTTTTCAGAAGATGGAATTTCTTACACTTTCTCAATAGTTCCTCAAGCTTTAGGTAAAAGTGAAGATGATAAAGTTAATAATTTATCAGCACTTCTTGATGGATATTTTGCAGATAAAGGACATCATATAAATGTAAATGTTATAAATAAAGATGTTTTAGAAGATGCTATGGAGCATCCTGAACTATATCCACAATTAACAATAAGAGTTTCTGGCTATGCAGTAAACTTTATTAAATTGACAAGAGAACAACAACTTGATGTAATTAATAGAACTTTCCATACAAGATTCTAAATATTAATATTTTTAAAGTTATTAGGTATATTATGTATATATTACAAGAGAAGGTTTATATTATTATAAATCTTCTCAAAACTTTGTATTTTGACACATTAATAAGCAGAAATATTATGCTTATATTTTTCCAAACTAGGTGAGGTATTAATAAATGGATAATGTTATAAAAGGAAGAATTCATTCAATTGAAACTTTTGGAGCAGTAGATGGTCCTGGAATTAGGTATGTACTTTTTTTACAGGGTTGTCCTTTAAAATGTTTATATTGTCATAATCCTGATTCATGGGATAAAAATTCTGGTAAAGTTGTATCATCAGAAGAGATTGCAAAAAATATAAAATCTTATAAGAATTTTATAAAAACTGGAGGCGTAACTTTTTCAGGTGGAGAGCCTATGCTTCAAACTGAATTTATAGAAGATGTTATTTTAAGAATTAAAGAAGTTGGAATTCATACAGCAATTGATACTTCAGGTTCAGTTCCTTTGAAAAAATGTAAAAATGTTATAGATATAAGCGATATGTTATTATTAGATATAAAGTCTATTGATGATGATGTGTGTAAAAAATTAACAGGAATGTCAAATGAAAATGCTCTTGAGATATTAGATTATTGTGAAAAAATAAATAAACCTGTGTGGATTAGACATGTTTTAGTTCCAGGAATAACATTAGATTATGATATGTTAGAAAAAATGGCTAAATATTTATCTAAATATAAATGTATAGAAAATATTGAATTATTAGCATTTCATAAAATGGGCGAATTTAAGTGGAAAGAAATGAATATGGAATATACTCTTTATGATACTAGAGAGCCAACAAAAGATGAAATTTCAAAAGTTAAAGAAATATTTACATCAAAGAATTTAACAGTTAAAATATAGTTTTAAATTAAGGATTGATAGAGTGAAAAAATGGATAAGCTCAATAATAGTAGGTGTTTATATAGGAATTGGAGCAACATTATATACAGTAATAGAAAATAAAATTGTTGGTTCGTTTTTCTTTTGTGTAGGAATTTTTCTTGTGTTAAATTTTTATAATATGTTATTTACTAAAGTAGTTCCTCATTATACACATAAAAAGTATAAAATAAATGATATGGTAATATCTTTTTTTGGAAATTTAGTAGGTACAATAATCTGTTCATTTTTAATAAGTTTAACAAGATTAAATGAAAAAATTGTTCCTAGGATAAATAAAATAGTAGAAGTTAAATTAAACGATACGTATGTAAGCATTTTTATAATGGCAATTTTTTGTGCTATACTTGTTACATATGCTACTTTTGGAGAAAAGATTTATCCAGATAATAAAATTTTATCTGTGATATCTACATTTTTGTTTATTACAGCTTTTGCAATTTGTGGATTTGATCATATAGTTGCAAATATGTTCTTTTATTCCTATTATGCTATAGAACATGGATTTAGCTTAAATTTATTACCATCTCTTATGACTATTTTAATCGGAAATATTATTGGTGGTCTTGGAACAGGATATTTAGAATATTATAGAACAGAAAAATGTCAAACAAAAAATTAATTTTATTAATCTGAATGTTTTCAAATAGAAAATGTTCAGATTTTATTTTTTATAAAATAACTAATTTGTTTACAAGCTCAATGAAATCTTCTTTTGTTATAGGAGGTTTTTCTTTTATCCACCATATATAAGTATTTAATATTCCAGTGATATAAAAACGTGAAATGAGTTGTTGTGATGTGAAATTATAAGTAGAAAAATTAGAATTATCTTTTGTTGCGTTAACTAGATCTTCAGATAAAACGTTTGAAACAATATTTATCATGTGTATTACACAATCACTTTTTATAAGTGAATTAACTATAAGTTGGTTATCATCTAAAAATTTAATAGCATCTTGTATCAATTCTCTGAATATATTTTTTTGATATCCTTTTTCTTTTAGCTTATTAAATGATGGAAAATTATTAAATTGATCACGAAGTGTATAGGAATAAAGGTCGAATTTATCTGAAAAATGTGTGTAAAATGTCGCTCTTCTAATAGTAGCTTCTTCACAAAGTTTTTGAACAGTAATATCATCGAATCTTTTTTTCTTTAAAAGTTCCATCATAGCGCCTACAAGTGCTTTTTTAGTCTTATAAACTCTCAAATCTTTTATTTCGCTCATAATTCGTTAAATCCTTTCTTTAATTGACAGATATAGTCGAAATGTCAATTATCATACTAAATACAGATATTGTATATTGTTTATTTAATATATTTATATTATACTATAATTAATGGACAGTTGTCAATTAACTGTCTTTTGTACGGGAGGTAATATATGTCAGGAAAGAAATTTTCAAATTTTGTAGCTTGTATTTCAAAAACAATTGTAGATAGAAGGAATTTATTCTTTTTAATATTTATTATTGCGTCAATTTTTTGTATGTTTAGTATGAATTGGACTAAAGTAGAAAATGATATAACAACATATTTAAGTGAAGATACAGCAACAAGAAAAGGTTTAGATGTAATGAATAGAGAATTTGTTACATTTGGTACGGCACAAGTTATGGTAAATAATATTACTTTTGAAGATGCAGAAAAACTTTCTGAGGAAATAAAAGAAATAGAAGGTGTTTCATCATTAACATTTGAAAATAATAAAGATCATTATCTTGATGCATCAGCTTTATTTGTGATAACTTTTGATGGAGAAGAAACAGATGAAATTTCTTTATCAGCTATGGAAGAAATAAAAAAATTAACTAAGCCATATGATGTTTCAATTAAAACAACAGTAGGATCATCAATGGTAGAAACCTTAGCTGAAGAAATGAATATAATTTTAATTATAGCATTAGTAATAATTGTTGTAGTACTTTTATTTACATCAAAGTCGTATGCAGAGATTATAATATTGATGATAACATTTGGTGTTGCAGCTTTATTAAATATGGGAACAAACTATTTATTTGGTAAAGTATCTTTTATTTCAAATTCAGTTGCAGTAATATTACAACTAGCACTTGCGATTGATTATGCAATAATTTTGTGTCATCGTTTTTTAGAAGAAAGAACTCATTTTGAAGCAAGAGAAGCTTGTATAACAGCTTTATCAAAAGCAATACCAGAAGTGTGTTCTAGTAGTTTAACAACAATATCAGGACTTTTAGCATTGTCATTTATGAACTTTAAAATAGGTGCTGACCTTTCAATTGTACTTATTAAAGCAATTTTATGTAGTATAGTTTGTGTATTTTGTTTAATGCCTGGATTATTAGTTGTGGCAAGTAAATGGATTGATAAAACTAAACATAAAAATTTTGTTCCATCTATTAAAAAAATAGCTAGTAAATCATTAAAATTAAAAAACGTTGTAATTCCAGTGTTTGCTATATGTGCTATCTTTTCATTTTGGTTTTCAAATCAAACACAATATTTATTTGGAGTAAGTGAAGCAAGAGCAGCTAGAAGTAGTCAAAGTCAAATTGATAGTGATAGAATCAAAGAGAAATTTGGATCACAAAATTTACTTGCAGTAGTTATTCCAAGTGGAGATTATCAAAAAGAAGCAAAATTAATAAAAGATTTAGAAAAATATAATGAAGTAGAAAAAATCATGGGTATAGCAAATACAGATGCACTTGATGGATATACTTTAACAGATCAACTCACAGCAAGAGAATTTTCAGAATTAATGGATTTAGATTATGAAGTAGCAAGAATGTTATATGCAACGTATGCAATTAATGACGAGAATTACGGAAAGCTTATAAACAATATGGAGAATTATTCTTTGCCATTACTTGATTTAATTTTATTCTTAGATGAAATGGTAGAAGATGAATATGTAACATTAGATGCAGATTTAAAAGAAGAATTAGAATCAAATAGTGAGAAAATAAAAAATGGTCAAAAACAACTTGAAAGTGAAAAATATAGTAGAATGCTGATGTTTTTGAATTTGCCTGAAGAAGGAGAGCAAACTTTTAATTTCTTAGATGAGATTGAAAAGAAAGTAAATACATATTATGATGAAGTTTATTTAGTAGGAAATCCTACTAGTAATTTAGATTTGTCATCAACATTTAGTAGAGATAATATAATAATAAGTGTTTTATCTGCTTTGTTTGTAATGGTAGTGTTGCTGTTTACATTCCGTTCAGTTGGAGCACCTGTGTTACTGATCATTATAATTCAATCAGCTATATTTATGAATTTTGCTTTTCCATACATACAAAATAAAGGATTGTTTTTTATAGGATATTTAGTTGTGTCTTCAATACAAATGGGAGCAAATGTTGACTATGCTATAGTAATAACAAATCGTTATATGCAGTTAAAACAAGTTATGAATAGGAAAAAAGCAATAATACAAGCTTTGGATGAATCTTTTGTAACTATTATAACATCAGGTACTATTCTAGCTACAGCAGGTATTGTAATACAATATGTGACAACAGATGGTACAATTGCAGTAATTGGTGAATGTATAGGAAGAGGTACAATAATATCTATGATATTAGTTTTATTTGTGTTGCCTTCTATATTGTATATAGGAACTAATATTATAGAAAAAACATCATTTTCTGTTAAACTGCAAAGACGTAGAAAGAAAATTAATGGTAAAATCAAAACTAATGGATATGTTAAAGGATATGTGTCTGGATATATTGATGCTAAAGTTTACGGAACTATTGTTGGTGAAGGTGAGATAGAAGTAAGTTTTGATAGTGAAGAAAATATAGAAGATGAAGATTTAGAAAATGATAATTTGGAAGATAACGAGGAGGAAGAATAGTATGAGAAAAATATATAAAAATGTGCTAATATATTTTTTGGTATTTACTTTGTCGGTAATTCCAGGTGTTGTATTTGCAGCTGAAAATAAGAATACAGATAAAAATATAATTGAGATATATACAGCAAAAGATTTTGAGAAGTTTGCAAAAAAATGTACACTTGATAGTTATAGTAAAGATAAGAAAGTTTTACTTAAAAAAGATATTGAATTAAGCAAAATAGATTTTAAAGGTGTACCTATTTTCTTGGGAAATTTTGATGGAAATAATCATATTATAAGCGGGCTTAATATAAAAGGAAAACAGGATTTACAAGGACTATTTCGTAAAATTGGTGAAAAAGCTGTTGTATCAAATTTATTAGTAAAAGGAGTAATTGATGGAAAAGGCAATTATGTAGGAGGTATAGCTGGAAAAAATTTAGGTAGTATTAATAATTGTGTTTTTGATGGACAAATTCAAGGCAAGGCAAATGTAGGTGGAATTGCTGGAGAAAATATAGGATTTGTAACACGTTCTAAAACTTGTGGAAGTGTTTTAGGTCAATCTGCAGTTGGAGGAAATGTAGGAAATAATAGTGGAACAGTTATTAGATGTGAAAATCTAGCTAAAGTAAATACAAAGCTTATTCCTTCAGATAATTATTTAGGAAATGCAGAAATGAATACAGAGTTTATTCCTTCAGATAATTATTTGAATAAATCAGGATCAAGTAGTGATATTTCAAAATTAACAATTGATTATATAGCTTCTGATATTGTAGATATAGGTGGAATAATTGGTATAAATACAGGTATAGTACAAAGTTGTAAAAATACAGCCACTATAGGTTATTCTCATGTTGGATATAATATAGGAGGAGTTATAGGAAGACAATCTGGATATGTGACTAAATGTAAAAATGAAGGTAATGTGTTTGGCAGAAAAGAAGTAGGAGGAATTGTTGGACAAGTAGAACCTTATGTTTCATATGTATATTCACCATCTAAATTGAATGATTTACAAAAAGAAATTAATACATTAGGAGAATTAACAACTGATTTTACTAAAGAAAGTCAGGATATGAATAAAACAGTAGGAAGTCAAGTGGATGATTTAGTAGGATCTATTAATGATAGTAAAGATAATACTCAAAAAGTAATTGATGAAGTTGAAGAAATTTTAGATGAAAATTCAGATTCATTAAATAAATTAAGTGTAACAATGACAGAAATTGCAGATGGATTGGTTCCTATTTCAGAAATTCTAGTTAATTCATTAGATAATATACAAAAATCTATAGATAGTCTTTCTGAAACATCTGATAATTTATCTAGATTGTCAGAATATTTAAAAGATTTTGGTAAAGCTGGAGAAGCTTCTGTAAAATATATTAAAGAAGCTAATGAGAATTTGGAAAATGCAATCGATTTATCAAAAACAGCTATAGAATCTACTGAAAATGCAATTGATTTGGCTATTAATTTAGCTCCAAAAGATGAAATTACTGTTGCTTTAAGAAAAGCAGCAGATGATATTAATGAAACAAATGATAGTTTAAAAAAAGCGTGTGAATGTTCTTCAAAAGCTTTAGAAGAATTTGAATCATTAACATCATCAGAAGAAGTAGATAAAGAAGTTCAAGAATTAATAAAAGAGCTTGAAACATCAGTAGAGTATCTTGATAAAATGGTAGAGGATTTAAATACTGCTTCAAATCTTACAAAAGATTTATTTAAGAAATTAACGGAAAAAGAAACTGTAGTGATTGTAACAGATTCAGATGGATATCAAAAATCAAAAGATAAGTTGTTTGATTCATTTGAATCAATTTCAGATAATATTAAAAACTTAAATGACACGGTAATACTTCGTACAAATAATTTATTTGAAAAATTCAATAAAATAAGTAATCAGTACGCTGTTGTAGCAAATTTGATGATTGATATAATTGAAGATGTAATGGTTGCTAGTGGAACTGAAGTTTTTAAAGTTGATGATGTTTCTTATGAAGATATTGAAAATATTACTTCAGGAAAAATTTTGAATTGTGATAATAGTGGTAATGTTGATGGAGATATAAACATTGGTGGAATTACAGGATCAATTTCTTTTGAAGTTAGTTTTGATAGAGAAGATGATTATAAAATAACACGTAAAAATAACTATAATGAAACAAGAAGAGGAATTGCTGTTGTAGATAAATGTGATAATACTGGAGATGTTATTTCTAAAAAAGATGGTGCTGGCGGAGTTGTTGGATATATGAATTTTGGATTCGTTGTAAACAGCAGTTCTATGGCAAAAATAGAAAGTATTGATGGTGATTATGTTGGTGGAATAGCTGGTCATTCAGAAGCAAAGATTTCATCATGTTATTCTAAAAATTTGGTTATAGGAAAAGCTTATATAGGCGGAATTGTTGGATATGGAAATAATGTTGAAAAAAGTTATTCATTATCTGAAATGATTGCTGAAAGTGGATTTGTAGGAAGTATAGCAGGAGATTTGTTAGAAAAAGGTACAGCAAAAGAAAACTTTTTTGTAAATGATAGTCTTGGAGGAATAGATGGAATCAGCTATAAAGGAAAAGCACAACCTATAGTTTATAAAAACCTTTTAAAAGTTGAAAATATTCCTTCTATGTTTAAATCAATGTATATTGATTTTTATGTAGATGGTGTAAAAACACAAACAATCAAAGTTGATTATGGAAAAGATGTTTTAGAGCATAATTTACCATCAATTCCTTATAAAGAAGGTCATTATGGATATTGGGAAAAATTTAATATGAATAGTATTATTACTAATGAAAGAGTTAATGCAGTTTATGAGCCTAATATTACTACTTTATCAAGTAAACAAAAATTAGAAAATATAGATATAATTTTAGTTGATGGTTTGTTTACAAATGAAGAAAAACTTATTATTACAGAAAGAGAAAAACTTGATGAAAATGTTTTAAATAGTTTTGAAATAAAAATAAATAATACAAAAATGCCTATAAAAAAAGTAAGATATTTAATGCCTGAAAAATATGGATCAATACAAGTGCTTAAAAATAAAAAATGGGTATCTGTAAAAGCAAAGAAACAAGGAAAATATGTTGTATTTAATAATCCTATAAAAGATTCACATAAAATATCATTTAGAGCTGTAAAAAGCAAAAAGAAATATTATTTAATTCCATTAGTTATTTTACCAATAATTTTGTTAATTACATTTATTATTATTAAAAAAAGAAGAAATAGAATAAAATAGAAAAAATCCATCTGTGTTTTGCAGATGGATTTTTATTTAATATTATTTAGTGTTTATGTATAAAAAACACATTACACAACATTAAATAATTAAATATTTAGTCAATAGAACAAAAAATAATTATGCAATATTAACAAAATTTAATAACATTTTATGCGTAGATTAACGAAAATTATATTTTTGCTTGACATATCTAATTATAAGTGATAGCATTAGCATTACAGAGAGGAAATTTGTTAAATTTATCTAATATATTTTCTTTTTAAATACATATTTGGTTAATTTAAAACAAAACGTATATGTATAAATAACTTTGATAAATTATTTACTTTATTTTGATATAGGAGGCAAAGTTTGAGAAAAACAATATTAGTATTTTCAATTGTGTTTTTGATAATTATAAATGCTGGTTGTACAAATAAAACTATTCAAACTAGTAAACAAACGATTTTAAATACATCACCAATTAGACTTAGTAAATATTCAAGTATTGAAAATGGAATATATAATGTAAAAGGTGATTTGATATATTTTTTTGATGAGAAGGCAAAAAAGAATGTTGTATTGTGTAACAAACCAAATTGCAAACATAATAATAAAGATTGCTCAGCTTTTTGTACTGAGATAGTTAATATGATAGCTACATATAAGAATAAATTATACATAATTGGATCAGATAAAAAGAAGTTTATAGATGCTTTATATGTTTGTGATCTTAATGGATTAAATAAAAAGAAGATTAGTGTGTTAAATGAAAAGTATGTTGAGAATGAGAATTATTCACCAAGTATACAGTATGCATATATTTATAAAAATTATATTTACATATCTTCGTTTCTTGAATATTCAGATGTAGCATCTACAACAGAATTTTCTGGAGGAAATGTTATATCAAGAATTAATTTGGATACAGGAAAAGAAGAACAATTGTATTTTACTGAAGAAGAAAATACAGTAGTTGCGTTGCTTGGTATGGATGATGATAATTTATATTTTTTTGAATCCTCATTTAATTTAAAAGATAATTTACAAGACTTGTCTAATTATCATATAAAGATGTTTGAATATGATATAAAATCTAAAGATAAAAAATTGCTTTTTAAAGATAATGCTTATAGTAAAGATATTAGAGGCTTTTTTGATAATAAAGTATATTATATAAATACTAAAACTCAAAAGCAGTATTCATATGATATAGAAAAAAAAGAATTCAAAGAAGATTTTACTGTAGTAAATCTTGATACATATAAAAATATAATGTTTGTTTTAGAAAAAGAGAGTTTAGTTATAAAAGATAGAAATACGTTAATTACAAAGCATAATAAAATAGTAAAAAAATATAAACCTAATATACAGTTTATCTCTTCTAATGGATATGTTGTATATCTAACTGAAAAAGGAAAAGAACCTAAAAGATTTTATATTTCCAAGAAAGATTTTTTTGATAATAAAGATAATTTTATATCTTATTAATTAGAATTACTTTGGCAAAATTATTATAAATCAGTAAAATTAAGGGGATTTTATTATGAAGAAATTTTTAAGTATTTTAGCGGCAAGTGCAATTTGCTTGTCAACATCAGCAGCTGTGTGTGCACAGACATTAGAGGGCGGTTATTACTATGATTCAAAGTATGATAAGTTTGGTTGTGGTAATAATTATGTGTATTCAACTTCAGCGTTAAGTACTAATTTAAAAGATGGTTACAGTCTTACTAGTTCTGGTCATCCTATTAGTGCAATAGCACAAACAACGTATAGGTGTTATTACGGTAAAAATGATATACGAACTAAAATAAGACGTGGAACACTACATTATGGTATGGCTAGTTTGAAAATTAAATATGAATCTGAAAAATATTCAATACTTAATGTTAATACAACTCATAAATATTCTTATGGAAAAGATTTTGTAACAAAAACATATGTAAGTCAGGTGATGTAAGTTAAATAATTAAAAAGCTTTTTGATTGTACGTTAGTTTTGTCAAAGTAATTCCTTAAATAAGTCCTGTTATCTTTGTATATAATTAATTAGAAGATACAAGCAGATTAAACTATAAGATGGAGTAGCGAAAATGAAAAAAATTATATTTTTAGTTTTTTCCTTGTCCTTAGTTTTAAATCTATTTGTTGCTTGTGATAAAAAGCCAAATAGTGGTTTATCTGAAAAATTGTGTCTTGATCAAGGTAAAGAGATCGTTTGGGTAGTCGATAATTATGCGAAACCAAGTGATAGACATGTAGAATTATTAAATAAAAGACTAAAAGAAAAAGGATATGATTATTACATAAAATTAAAAGTAGTTGAATATATTGAACCAAATGGGACTGAAACATTAGAAGAGCTCAAAACTCTTAAAATGCATTATGAAGATGAGATAATGAAAATGAAGGATAATAATCAACAAGTAGATATTATTTCTGCTTGTGAATTTGAAAATAGAGATATTTATTATCCATTAGATGATTATTTTAAAACAGAAGAAGGACAAAAATTATATGAATTTTTTCCTTCAGAAAAAATATTAGAAGCTAGTAAAGTTAATGGAAAAACAGTTATGCTTCCGTTAAATTTTAATAATAAACTCAATATGGGTTTTAAATACGCAATAAGTAAAAACAATGAAAATATTAATCCAAACAATTTTAAAAAATTTGCTTGGAAATTTTCTGAGAGTAATAATAAAGTATATGTAGATCCTGAAATTGGAACAATTGAATATATGAATTATGAATGTGATGTAGTAGCACCATGTCAATCAAGTGAATATTATGATTTGATTTGTTCAACAGTTGGAGTTGCAACTACTTCAAAAAATTTATATGTGTATAATATTTTTGAAGATGAATATATGCGTGAATCTTTAAAAAGTAAAAATTATTATGCCAATGTTGGAAAGCAGTCTAATATAATTAAATTAACAGAATTTTGTTGTGAACCATCAAAACCTTATACATATCTTTCTGATGAAGAAAATAATACATATCAAGTAGTTCCTATGTTTGAAGACATATATATTTCTGAAAATTATTCTAATGGCAATGCAATAGCATCATGGTCTGAGAATAAGAAAGAAGCATTAGAGTTGTTATCACTTCTTTATACAAATAAAGAAATAGCAATGATATCTCAATATGGTGAAGAAGGAACGGATTATGTTATAGATGAAAATGGTTATGTTGATATAATAAATTATGCTGGATATAATCCTAATAATACTTTTGTAAGTCAATGGAGTGTAGCATCTTGTGATAAAGATGAACCTTTAAATATTAGAGAATTTGATAAGAAAAGATTAAAAGAAGCTAAATTCACACCTTTGTGTGGATTTAAATTTGATTCAGAAAAAGTTGAAAAAGAAATAAGAAGTACTTCAAAAGTTTTAGATAAGTATGCAAAAAACTTATTTTGGGGTAAAGGAAATTTTGAAAAACTTTATAATGAATTATTAAAAGACCTGAAACAAGCTGGAATTGAAAAAATTGTTAAAGAGGCAAATAAACAAATTGAAATGTGGAAAGGTGAATAGAAAATGACATTAGACATTAAGAGCGTTTCAAAATATTATAAAAATAAAAAAGCTCTTGATAATGTTAATATTAAACTTTCATCTGGAATATATGGATTGCTCGGACCAAATGGTGCGGGCAAATCTACTTTAATGAACATTATTAGTGGAAACGTATCATTAAAAACAGGTGAAGTGTTGTTTGATAATGAAGATATTAAAAAGTTAGGTAAGAATTTTAAAAATAAATTAGGATTTATGCCACAACAACAAACTTTATATGATGAATTTACAGCAAAGCAATTTTTATATTATATAACTGCATTGAAAGGTATGCCAAAAAAACAAGCTAAAAAAGAAATTGCAGAATATGCTGAACTTGTTGATTTGACTTCTGAACTAGATAAGAAATTAGGTGTATTTTCAGGAGGAATGAAACAAAGAGTTTTAATTGCACAAGCAATTTTAAATAATCCAAGTGTATTAATTTTGGATGAACCAACAGCAGGACTTGATCCAAAAGAAAGAATAAGAATACGTAATTTGATTTCAAAGGTTGCATTAAATAAAATAGTGATTTTTGCAACACATGTTGTTTCTGATATTGAGTTTATAGCAAAAAAGATTATACTTTTAAAAGATGGAAAAGTAATAAGCAAGCAAACTCCACAAGATTTTATTTCAAATATGAATGATTTAGTTTTTGAAGTTAATTGTAAAGAAAAAGATATACCTGATTTAGAAAGTAGTTTTAAAATATCAAATATTTCAAAAAATACAAATGGAGTTTGTGTTAAACTCATTTCAGAAAAAATACCAACAGGTTATCAGTATACAAAAGTTCTTCCTACTCTTGAAGAAGTATATTTATATCATTTTGATGATATAAAAGCCTAGGAGGAAATATGAGGTTAGTTTTTTTAGAAATATATAAAGTTATATCGCGGAAAAAATTTTGGTTTTTCTTAATTTTTGGAATAGCAATAAATTGTATATTTTTATATCAAAAAGAGATATTTCCAGAAAAATATATGAATCAAAAAGTTGATTTGAAAATTTTTTCACAGCTTAATGAGGATTTAGCTAATTTTTCTTCAGATAGTGAACGGTTAGAATTTGTAGATGAAAAGATAAATTATTTGCAAACTATAGAGTTTACACAAAATTTTTCTTTTGATGAAATGTCTAAGAAACAACAAAAAATTTTAAAAATGTATCCGTCAATTGAAAGTTCTTCAAAATATTTTGATGATCCATTTTTAGAAAAAATTCTTTTTTTAGAAGCTTCTAAAAATTTAAATAATATAGTAAATTATGATGATTTCTTAAAAGAGATAGATAATAAAGCCAATATGCTTTCTAATATTTCTATTTTTTCTAATGAAAAAGATTTTTCAAAAAGAAATATAATTAAAACTGCTAAACAGTATCAAAATATGAAAGATATAGATCTTAAATATGATATTGATAAAGGTTTAAACATGGCTACAAATCATCAAATTTCTGATTTCTTGGCTATTTTTTTAATTGTTTTTATATGTAATATTTTATTTATTTATGAAAATAATAAAGGATTGTTTAAATTAATAAAACCTTGTAAAAATGGTAGAATCTATTTTGTTTTATCAAAACTCGTAACGCTTTGGATATTATCGATTTTTTTAGTTATGACTATCTATGGAGCTAATTTTATTTGTGCTATAAATACATATGGTTTAGGAGATTTATCAAGATCATTGCAATCAGTTTTTGGATTTACTGGTAGTTTGATGAAAATAAATGTATTTGAATATATAGTGTTGTTTTTTTGTAGTAAAGCTGCAATATATATGTTATTATCAACAATAATTTTATTAATTTGTGTAATTGTAAATAATAATACTTTAATTAATATATCATTATTTTTATTAGCTATAATTAATATTCTTATGTATACTTTGATTAATAGTAATTCATCTTTAATGTTTTTTAAATATATTAATTTGATAAGTTTAATAAATATTAATAGCATATATAGCAATTGTAGAAATATAAATATTTTTGGTTATCCAATATCTATAGTGAGTATATTTTGGATAGTTGTTTTTATAGAAATAATTTTATTTTCAGTTATTATTGTGTTGGTTTTTTCAAGGAATAATATTTTTGATGAGTCTTTTTTAAAAAATATATTTAAGAAAATTAAATATAAAAAAGTTATACCTAAGTCGTTATTTACATATGAAAATTATAAACTTTATTTCACAAATAAAATTATTTTAGTTATCATAGTTTTAACAATATTACAAATTATAAATATATATAATTCTAAAGAATATTTATCTCCTGAAGATAAATATCAAAAGGCATATATATCAAAAATAGCAGGTGAGTATACTGATTTAAAAGAGCAAAAAATACTTGATGATAAAAAGAATTACGAAGATAAATTAGCAGAATTTAATATGTGGAAAGAAAAAGCTGCATTAGGAGAAATTGATAAAACTGAGTTTAATGTAATCTCTCAAAAATATTCATCTATATTTTATTATCAAAGATTATTTGAAGAAAATATATTTCCAAAATATCAATATTTAAAAGGAAATTATGATAATGGTAAAAAACTAAGCTTTGTTTTTGATAAAGGATTTAATAAGTTAATTGGAGTTGATGATGTATTTCAAAATAATTATAATACATTAATTTTAACTTTAATATTAATTATTGGATATGCAAGTATTTTTAGTATAGAATATAAAAATAATGCAATAAAATTAGTTAGAGTTTATAATAGCAAAACACGTTTGTTTATTTCAAAAAGTGTAACTGGACTAATTTATACAATAATTTGTTTTATTGTAGTTTATGTTCCTTATTTTGTGAAAGTTATTAATTTATATGGTTCTGACTCATTATTTGAACCTATTGCAAGTATTAAAATGTTCTCCAATTATCCTGAAAACATAAACATTTTACAGTATTTGATTTTTGTATATTCAGTTAAGTTTATTGTTTTTTTATTAATAATGCTTACTATCTTTGCATTGTCAATATTTTTTAAAGATTATATTAATACTATTATTATTGCAACTGCATTATTTGCAACTTCATTTTTATTAAATTATTGTGGAATAAATCTATTAAATAATTTTACTTTACATAATTGTATGTATACTTTTAATATGTTTATAAATAATGGATCAGTTGCTAATAAATTTAATATAATTTATTTATCTTTACCAGTGTCAATGTCTATTTTAAGTTTAATTCATATAAAGAAAAAATTATAAATATTAAAGCATTACAGATTATATTATCTGTAATGCTATTTATTTTTAAATATGTTTTAAATTATTTCTGTTATTTCATATCCATTATCAGAAACTGTTTTTATTAAATCATTTTCTGAGATATTATCACCTTTAATAATAGCCTGTTTGTCTTCAAGATTAATATCAGCATGTGTCACACCATCAACATTTCTAAGTGATTTTTCAAGACGTTTAACACAATGTATGGATATCATACCTTCAATTTTTAATACAATCATATTTTTATTCTCCTTAATTAAATTTGAAGATTTAATAATCTGATTAATTTATTATGTCACAAAAAATAGTAAAAATTATAAAAAATTGATGTATGCTACAATTTTTTAGCAAACATCAATTTTAAAATTTATTTATCTAAAACTTTTTTTAATCTGTCTATAGCTTCTATTACATTTTCTTGTGAATTAAATGCTGTTAATCTAAAATAATTTTCTCCATTTGCACCAAAACCTTGACCTGGAGTTCCAACAATGTTTGCTTTATTAAGAAGGAAATCGAAAAATTCCCATGAACTCATTTTATTAGGACATTTAAGCCATATATATGGTGAATTTTCTCCACCAACAAACCAAATTCCAAGTTCTTTTAAAGTTTTAGAAATTATTTTTGCATTATTCATATAATAATCAATATTTTGTTGAGTTTGTTCAAATCCTTTGTTTGTAAATACCGCCTCAGCACCACGTTGAACTATATATGGTACACCATTAAATTTAGTTGTTTGTCTTCGTAACCATAATTTATTTAAACTAGAGTTATTAATAATAAGTTCATGTGGTATAACTGTATATCCACATCTAACACCAGTAAAACCAGCTTTTTTTGATAAAGAACAAAATTCAATAGCACATTTTTTTGCTCCATCAATTTCATAAATGCTTGTTGGAAGTGATTTATCTGTGATAAAAGCTTCATAAGCACTATCAAATAAAATAACAGCATTGTTTTTTAAAGCATAAGAAATCCATTCTTCTAATTGCTCTTTGTTATAAACTGATCCTGTAGGATTGTTTGGAGAACACAAATAGATTATGTCACATTTAACATCAAAATCAGGCATAGGAAGAAAATTGTTATCTTCATTTCCATTTAAATATAAAATTTTTCTTCCAGCCATAATGTTAGTGTCAACATATACAGGATAAACTGGATCTGGAATTAAAACAGTATTGTCTTTATCAAAAATATCAAGAATATTTCCTATATCACTTTTAGCTCCATCACTAACAAAAATTTCATCATTATTCAATTTTACATTTTTTTTATTATAGTAATTACAAATAGCGTTTCTTAAAAATTCATATCCTTGTTCTTCTCCGTATCCATGAAAAGTTTCAGCAAAGCCCATTTCTTTTACTGCTTCATCCATCTTTTCTATTACAATTGGTGCTAATGGTAAAGTAACATCACCAATTCCTAAACGAATAATTTTATTTTGAGGATTAGCTTTTGTATATTCATTTACTTTTTTTGCAATTGTTGAAAAAAGATAACTTTCTTTTAAGTTTTCATAATTCTGATTTAAATTCATTAAAGAATCCTCCGTAATTTATATTATTATTAATTAGTGTATCCCATAAGAAATGAATCTATTTCTTTAGCACATTTTATTCCTTCTGAAATAGCCCATACAACAAGTGATTGACCTCTTTTTATATCTCCACATGCAAAAACTTTGTCATGATTAGTTTTAAAAGAGATATCTTTTTTTGTAGGAATAGTAATATTTTTTGCAATATAATCTTCATATCCAACAAATCCAGCTGCAATTAAAAGTAAATCAGCTTTAATTTTCTTTTCTGTTCCTTCAATTTCATGTAACTTTCCGTCTTTAAATTCAACTTTAACAGTTAAAACATCAGTTATTTGATTGTTTTTTTGATAGATTTTTTTGATAGTTGTTTGATAAACACGTGGATCATGACCATATGTTTCAATTGCTTCTTCTTGGCCATAATCAGTATTACAAACTTTAGGCCATTCTGGCCAAGGATTAGATTCAAGACGTTTTTCTGGTAATTTTGGCATAATTTCAATTTGCACAACAGATTTAGCACCATGGCGAATTGATGTTCCAACACAGTCATTTCCTGTGTCTCCACCACCAACAATAACAACATTTTTATCTTTAGCAGATATATATGAATTTTCTTTTAAGTTGTTTTCAATTAAACTTTTTGTTGTGCTTGATAAAAAGTCTACAGCAAAATGAATTCCTTCTGAATCTCTATTTTCAAGATTTAGATCTCTAGCTTTTTTAGCTCCACAACATAAAACTATTGCATCAAAATTTTCTTCAAGTTCAGTTAAAGATAGATTTTTGCCAAAATCTTTATTTGCAATAAATGTAATTCCTTCTTGAGTCATAAGATCAATTCTTCTGTCAATAACAGATTTGTCTAACTTCATATTTGGAATTCCGTACATTAAAAGTCCACCAAATTTGTCATCACGTTCAAAAACAGTAACATTATGACCTCTTTTATTTAGCTTTTCTGCAACAGCTAAACCAGCAGGACCAGATCCAATTACAGCAATTTTTTTATCACTACGAAATTTAGGAGGTATAGGAATCATTTCTCCATTTTCAAAACCTTTTTCAATTAGAAATAGTTCATTATCATGTATAGTAACAGGAACATCGTCAAGTCCATTTATACAAGCTTTTTCACAAAGTGCAGGACACACTCTTCCTGTAAATTCAGGAAAGCAATTAGTTTTTAAAAGTCTTGATAAACCTTGAGAATAGTTACCTTGATATATTTCATCATTCCATTCAGGAATTAAGTTATGAAGTGGACAGCCAGTAACCATTCCAGAAAGTTCAATAGCTGAGCTACAAAATGGTACACCACAATTCATACATCGTGCGCCTTGTTTTTGTCTATCTTCTTCAGAAATATAATCATAAAATTCATTGAAATTTTTAATTCGTTCTTTAACGTTTATTTTATCGTTAGATTTTCTTTTGTAATCTAAAAATCCAGTTGGTTTTCCCATGTCTACTCCTCCTTTATTTATTTAGTGATTTTGTAAATGCTTCCATTAAAGCTTTATCAGAAGATAATCCTTTTTCTTTAAATTCGCTAATAGATTTAAGCATTTTTTGATAATCATTAGGTACAATTTTTTTGAAGTAAGGTAAATATTTGTCAAAATTATTTAAAATCTTTTCAGCAAGTTTTGAATTTGTTGCTTGTAAATGATTATTAATTAATCCTTTTAAATCTTCAATATCATTTTTATTTGTGACTTCTAGCATAGATACTAATGATTTATTAAGTTTTAAATATAAATCATGTTTGATATCAAGAACATATGCAATTCCTCCGCTCATTCCAGCTGCAAAGTTTTTGCCTGTTTCTCCTAAAATCACTGCTTTACCACCTGTCATGTATTCAAGACCATGGTCTCCACAACCTTCAACAACTGCAGTAGCTCCTGAGTTACGAACCATAAATCTTTCTCCAGCAATTCCGTTTATATAACTTTCTCCAGAAGTAGCACCATAAAAAGCAACATTTCCTATAATTATATTTTCTTCTGATTTAAATTCACTATTTTTTGGAGGATAGACTATAATTTTACCACCAGATAATCCTTTTCCTAAATAATCATTTGCATCTCCTTCAAGTTTTAAAGTTAGACCTTTAGGAATAAATGCTCCAAATGATTGGCCAACTCCACCAAAGCAATTTACAGTATAAGTATCATCTTCAAGTGAAGTTTTAAATTTCTTAGTAATTTCAGAACCTAAAATAGTCCCAAGTGTTCTGTCAGTACTACAAACATCAATATTTTCACTATGTTTAGTATTATTATCAATAGCTTTTCTAAATTTTTTGAGTAATATTTTCTCATCTATTACTTCATTTAATTTAAAATCAAACTTTTTATCTGGATCAAAAATTTTCTCTTTGTGGTCAGCATATACATCAGAAATGATCTTACTCATATTAACAAGTTCAGCTCTTTTAGTAATTTTCTTATCACGAATTTTTATTAAATCGGTTCTACCTGTTAATTCATTTAATGTTCTGATTCCAAGTTTAGCCATAATTTCTCTAAGCTCTTGTGCAATAAACAACATAAAGTTCATTACATATTCAGGTTTACCTCTAAATCTTTTACGTAAACATTCATTTTGTGTTGCAATTCCAACAGGACAAGTGTCTAAATTACAAACTCTCATCATCATACAACCCATAGTAACTAAAGGAGCTGTTGAGAATCCAAATTCTTCTGCACCTAAAATTGCAGCAATAGCAACATCTCTACCACTCATAAGTTTTCCATCAGTTTCAATAATCACACTTGAACGTAAACCATTTTGTATAAGAGTTTGATGTGTTTCAGCAAGGCCTAATTCCCAAGGAAGTCCAGCATCTAAAATAGAGCTTGTTGGCGCAGCACCAGTTCCACCATCAAATCCTGAAACTAATATTACAGAAGCTCCAGCTTTTGCAACACCAGCTGCAATTGTTCCAACACCAGCTTCAGACACAAGTTTTACAGAAATTCTAGAGTCTTTGTTTGCATTTTTAAGATCATAAATAAGTTGAGCTAAATCTTCAATAGAGTAAATATCGTGATGTGGAGGAGGCGAGATTAAAGACACACCAGTAGTTGAATGACGTGTTTTAGCAATCCAAGGATATACTTTTGCTCCAGGCAAATGTCCGCCTTCACCAGGTTTTGCACCTTGTGCCATTTTGATTTGGATTTCTTTTGCACTTAATAGATATTCAGAAGTAACACCAAAACGTCCTGATGCTACTTGTTTAATAGCACTATTTCTTTCTGTGTTAAATCTATCTATATTTTCTCCACCTTCACCAGAATTAGATTTTCCACCTAATCTGTTCATAGCTGTAGCCATACATTGATGAGCTTCTATAGAAATTGAACCATAAGACATAGCACCAGTTTTAAATCGTTTTACAATTTCACTTGCAGGCTCTACTTCATCAATTGAAATAGCTTTACTTTCATCAAAATTAAAACCTAAAAGACCTCTTAAAGTATGTGGTTTGTGTTCATTATCAACCATAGCTGTGTATTCTTTAAATCTTTTATAATCATTGTTTTGTGCTGCTTGTTGTAAAGCAATAATAATTTCTGGATTATATAAATGGTCCTCTTTGTCTTTACCAGTTCTAAGTTTCAAAATTCCTAAACTATCAAGAGTAGTGTCTGTTCCTAATGAAAGTGGATCAAATGCTTTTGAGTGTTTAAATTCTACACCTTCTGCAATTTCTTCAAGTCCAATTCCTTCAATTCTAGTTACTGTATTAGTAAAATATTTATCAACTACTTGTTTGTTAATTCCTATTGCTTCAAAAATTTGTGCGGATTGATAAGATTGAATAACAGAGATTCCCATTTTAGCAGAAACTTTTACAATTCCATGTAAAATAGCATCATTATAATCATTAATAGCTGTATATAAATCTTTATCAAGAACTTTTTTATCTATTAATTCTTCAATACATTCGTGTGCTAAATAAGGATTAATTGCTCTAGCACCATATCCTAAAAGAGTTGCAAATTGATGAACATCACGAGGTTCACCACTTTCTAAGATAATAGAAATAGCAGTGCATTTTTTAGTTTTAACTAAATGTTTTTGTACAGCTGAAACAGCTAGTAATGAAGGAATAGCAACATGATTTTCATCAATTCCTCTATCAGAAAGTACAATTATATTAGCACCTTTTTTGTATGCTTTATCACATTGTACAAACAATTTTTCAAGAGCTTGTTCCAAAGAAGTGTTTTTGTAATATAATAAAGAAACAGTTTTTGTTTTAAAACCTTTTTTATCAAGAGCTTTGATTTTAATCAAATCAGTACCAGTTAAAATTGGATTTGAAACTTCTAAAACACAGCAGTTTTCAGCGTTATCTTCAAGCAAATTTCCATCAGAACCAATATAAACAGTAGTATCAGTTACAACTTCTTCACGTAAAGAATCTATTGGTGGATTTGTAACTTGAGCAAATAGCTGTTTAAAATATCTAAAAAGAGGTTGATGTTTATCTGATAAAATTGCAAGTGGAACATCAATACCCATAGCAGATGTAGGCTCTAAACCATTTTTAGCCATAGGTAAAATATTACCTTTTACATCTTCGTGTGTATATCCAAATGCTTTATATAGTTTAGCTCTGTATTCTTCAGTGTGTATTTCTACTTTTTTGTTTGGAATTTGTAAGTCTTTTAGTTGTAAAGAATTTCTATCAAGCCATTCTCCGTAAGGTTTTTTAGAAGCATAATAATTTTTACATTCATCATCAGAAATAATTTTTTTATTTACAGTGTCAACTAAAAGCATTTTACCTGGCTGTAATCTTGATTTTTTAACTATTTTTGAAGGATCTATATCTAAAACACCAATTTCTGAAGATAAAATTAAAGTGTTGTCTTTTGTAATATAATAACGTGATGGACGTAATCCGTTTCTATCTAAAACAGCACCCATTATATCTCCATCAGAAAATAAAATTGCAGCAGGACCATCCCAAGGTTCCATCATTGTTGCATAGTAGTGATAAAAATCTTTTTTCTTTCTGCCCATATAAGGATCATTTCTCCATGGTTCTGGAATAGTCATCATAACAGCTAAAGGAAGATCTACACCATTCATATATAAAAATTCAAGAGTATTATCAAGTTTTGCAGAGTCTGAACCTTTAGCATCAACAACAGGAAAGATTTTTTCTATATCATTTCCTAAAACTTTAGAATACATAGTTTCTTCTCTTGCAAGCATACGATCAGCATTACCTCGAATGGTGTTTATTTCACCATTGTGTAAAATAACTCTGTTAGGATGAGCTCTTTCCCAACTTGGATTTGTGTTTGTAGAAAATCTTGAGTGAACCATAGCAATTGCACTAA
The DNA here is from genome assembly GCA_965226565.1 of Oscillospiraceae bacterium. Classification (GTDB taxonomy): domain Bacteria; phylum Bacillota; class Clostridia; order Oscillospirales; family Ruminococcaceae; genus SZUA-444. Next base: position 77,666 of record CBDDDI010000005.1, on the reverse strand, counting down.
TATAAGATGTATCTAATAAATCAAGATAAAATTGTCTTAATTGTGTTACTAAAAACATACCTTTATAAACAATTGTACGTGACGATAAACTCACAACATATGTACCAGAAGCACTATGTTCAAATTCACGTCTAATTGTATATAATTTTCTATCAAATTCAATTCCTTTTTTCAAGTTTAAAGGACGTTTAATAAAACATTGTTCAATTTGAGGCATTTTATCAATTGCTTTTTTACCTAGTATTGAAGGATTAGTAGGAACTGTTCTCCAACCTAAAAATTCTAATCCAGATTTATTAATAATTAATTCTAATAGTTTTTTTGTTTGAATTCTTTTTAGTTTATCAGTTGGTAGAAAAAACATTCCAATACCGTAATCACGTTCTTCACCAATTTTGAAACCTAAATCTAGATTTTTAAAGAAATTGTGTGATATTTGAAGCATAATTCCAACGCCATCTCCAACTTCTCCAAGAGCATCTTTACCAGCTCTATGTTCAAGTTTTTCTACTACTTCTAAAGCATCTGAAACTACTTGGTGTGTTTTTTTACCGTCAATTGATACAACAGAACCTATTCCACAAGCATCGTGTTCAAATTCTTTATCATACAATGTGTTATTAATCATATTAGTCCTCCTATTTAAAAATAAAAATGAGGTCGTACATAAAAAACACTCCTAAAAGAATGTTTATATGTACGACCTCATTGTCGCTTTAATATTTACATTTGTAATTATATCATACTTTATTAAAGATTTCAAGTTGTTTATCAAATATAAGCAGCAGAAACTTTTATAACTAATTTCTACTGCTTTTTTATTTTAATTATTCGTCTTGTAGTGCATCATAATCTTCTTCGCCTGTTCTAACTTTAATTACTTTTTTTATATCATAAATAAATATTTTACCATCTCCAATATTACCTGTGTATAATGCATTTTTAATTGTAGAAATAATTTTTTCTACAGGTGTTTTAGCTATAACAATTTCTATTTTAATTTTTGGACGTAAAGAAGTTTCTACTTCAACACCACGGTACATATTACCTTTTTGCATGCCATATCCTAAAACATGTGTTACTGTCATGCCAGTTATACCAATATTATCTAAAGCAAATTTTAATTTTTCAAATTTTGCTTGATTAGTAATAACAATAATTTTTTTCATTGTTAGATCTGAAGATGAATTATCAACAACAGGAATTGTCTCAGATTTTAAAATAGTATTAGTGCTTTTAATGTTAGTATCTATAGGCATGAAATCTGCATACGAATTTATGATACCATGTTCTTCAATATCAAGTCCAGCAATTTCTTCTTCTTTTGTAACTCGAAGACCAATTGTTTTTTCAATAATTTTAAAAACAATCGTCATAGTTATACCAACCCAAATTGCAACTGATAAAACTCCAATTATTTGAACGCCAAGAAATTTGAAGCTTCCACCATATAAAATTCCTTTTTGAGTTGAGAAAACACCAACTAAAATAGTTCCTATAGCACCACACATTCCGTGTACACCAATTGCTCCAACAGGATCATCAATTTTAATAATCTTTTCTATAAATTCTATACCAAATACAACTACAAAACCAGCAATTAATCCAATGAAAAATGATCCAGTAGGAGAGACTTGGTCACATCCAGCTGTTATTGCTACTAATCCTGCTAAAGAACCATTTAAAGTCATAGAAACATCAGGTTTTTTATATCTTATCCATGTAATAATCATAACTGTAACAGTTGCTACAGCTGCTGAAATATTTGTTGTAATCAAAATATTAGATGCAGTTTTTACTGCATTTCCTGTCATAGAAACAGTAGATCCACCGTTAAATCCAAACCAACAAAACCATAAAATAAATACACCTAATGCACCTAGAGTTAAACTATGCCCAGGAATTGCTTTTGATTTGCCACTTTTTGAATATTTTCCAATACGAGGTCCTAGTATTTTTGCGCCTACAAGTGCTGCAACTCCTCCTAGCATATGTACTGCTGTTGAACCTGCGAAATCATGGAATCCTATTTGTGAAAGCCATCCGCCTCCCCAAATCCAATGACCTGAAATTGGATATATGACAGCACTTAAAATAACGCTACATATACAGTATGATGAGAATTTAGTTCTTTCTGCCATTGCTCCTGAAACAATTGTTGATGCTGTTGCACAAAATACTGTTTGGAAAATTATAAAAGCTGCAGATGGAATGGTGCTACTATAATCTCCTTTAGTAAATAGATCTAATCCTCCGATAAATAATCCGTTGCCAGCAAACATAAGTCCAAATCCGAATATCCAAAATGCTATTGATCCGAGTGAAAAATCCATAAGGTTTTTCATTATAATATTTCCGGCATTTTTTGCTCGAGTAAAACCTGTTTCTACCATTGTAAAACCAGCTTGCATAAAAAATACTAGCATTGCTGCAATTAATGTCCATATTGTGTTAATTGATGAAAATTCCATAAAACCTCCTAAAATAAAAAGGCGTACTTATCTTAAAAAGTAAGTACACCTCATTGTGAAATATTTAGTTTACGCTGTATAGTAGTTCGCCATATGTTGGTAGTGTCCAATGTTTTTTAGGTATTAATAATTCAAGTTCATCTACCATAACTCTTATTTCAGTCATTAAAATAAAAATTGTTTCTCTATAGAATTTACCTAGTTCTAATGAATCAGTTATATTTTTTGTTTCAACTAATTTGCTTTCAAGTTTTTCTAATTGAGAGTAAATTTCTTTTGATAGATAAGAACATTTCTCTATTAGTTTTTCTTCTAAATAGCTGTTAACTCCAATTGATTTTTTGTTTGTCAGAATTTCTAAAAGTTCTTTTTGGAAACTTAAAGAGAATCCTAAAATATCTTTTTTAATAATTTCTGCAAAAGCTAATGCTTCAATGTGTATTGTCTTTTGGTAATTTTCCATCAAAATTTCATAACGTGAAAGAGTTTCATTTTCTGTAAATACATTGTGTTTTTTGAAAACTTCTATATTTTTAGGTTTAATAAATTCAGGAAGTGCATCCACAGTAGTTTTTAAATTTAGCAATCCACGTTTTTCAGCTTCTTTAACCCATTCATCAGAATAGTTGTTGCCATTAAAAATAATTTTTTTGTTTTCTTTAATAGTTTTTCTAACCAGTTTTGTTAACTCTATATTAAAATCTTTTGCATTTTCTAATTCATCAGCAAATCCATTAAGAATTTCAGCAACTATTGTATTTAGAACTATGTTAGGACCTGAAATTGAGAATGTTGATCCAAGCATCCTAAATTCAAATTTATTTCCTGTAAATGCAAATGGAGATGTTCTGTTTCTATCTGTAGTATCTTTTGGAAAATGAGGTAAAACAGTTGCTCCAAGTTCCATTTGGAGTTTATCAACACCTTCATAATCTGTATCTTTTTCAAGAGAGTTTAATATTTCTGTAAGTTCATCACCAAGAAATATTGAAACAATAGCAGGAGGTGCTTCATTTCCACCAAGTCTATGATCATTTCCTGCATTTGCAACAGAAATACGAAGTAAGTCTTGATATTCGTTAACAGCTTTAATTACAGCTACTAAAAATAGTACAAACTGTGCATTTTCATAAGGTGTTTCACCTGGTTCTAATAAATTAGCTCCAGTGTCAGTGGAAAGTGACCAGTTATTGTGTTTTCCAGATCCATTAACTCCTGCAAATGGTTTTTCATGAAGCAAACAAGCAAGATCGTGTTTATCAGCAATGCTTTTCATAAGCTCCATTGTAAGTTGGTTATGATCAGCAGAAATATTAGTTGTTGTAAAAATTGGTGCAAGTTCATGTTGAGCTGGTGCAACTTCATTATGTTTTGTTTTTGCCATAATTCCAAGTTTCCAAAGCTCTTCGTCAAGTTCTTGCATAAAAGCTGCGACTCTTGGTTTAATAGCTCCAAAATAATGATCATCAAGTTCTTGACCTTTAGGTGGTTTTGCTCCAAAAAGTGTTCTTCCACAATACATTAAATCAGGTCTTTTTAAATATAAACTTTTATCTATTAAAAAATATTCTTGTTCAGGTCCTACAGTTGAATTAACTCTTTTTACATCTGTATTTCCAAACAAACGTAGAATTCTTAAAGCTTGAGTATTAATTGCTTCCATTGATCTTAAAAGTGGAGTTTTTTTGTCTAAAGCTTCTCCTGAATAAGAGCAAAAAGCAGTTGGAATATAAAGTGTATTATCTTTTATAAATGCATAAGATGTTGTGTCCCAAATTGTATAACCTCTTGCTTCAAAAGTACTTCTTATTCCGCCATTAGGAAAAGATGATGCATCAGGTTCTCCTCTAACTAATTCAGTTCCAGAAAATTTCATTATAACATTTCCGTTAGAAACAGAAGATATAAAGCTATCATGTTTTTCAGCAGTAGTACCTGTCATAGGATGGAACCAATGTGTGAAATGAGTTACACCTTTTTCTACAGCCCAATCTTTCATTGCTGCTGCAACAACATTAGCAACATCAAGTTCTAAGTGTTTTCCAAGTTCAATAGTTTTCTTTAATGCTTTATATATGTCTTTAGGTAATTTATTTTGCATAATTTCATCGTTAAAAACCATACTTCCAAATAATCCAGGAATCTTATCCATAAAAATTATCCTCCAATCAAAAAATAAAAAAAGACGCTATGAACAGTTAAGTTCACAACGTCTTTGTTGTCTACGATTCACAGTTTATCATAAAAATATAAATTTGTCAATACATTTTTTCAGTTTATTTATGGAAGAATATAATTAAATTTAATTGACAAACAAATAATTTTAAGATAAACTTAAAAGAAAAAAACAATGGTGTTTATTAAATATTAGATTATTTGCTTTTAATTTTAGAAGAGATTTTGCGATATTTGATAAGCATTTTTATATTTTAGGAGTTGAATTTAATGATAAATAATGATATCTATGAATTTATAGAAGAAAATGATGTGAAATTTATTAGATTAGGATTTTGTGAGCCTTTTGGTAATCAAAAAAATATTTCTATTATGGCAAGTGAAATTGAGGAAGCATTTGAAAATGGAATTCCATTTGATTCTTCTACTATAAATGCTTTTTCTGATGATAATAATTCTGATTTATTGTTATTTCCTGATATGAATACTTTATCTTTATTACCTTGGCGTCCAAATATGAATTCAGTATTGCGTTTTTATTGTGATATAAAAAAATCTGATAAAACTTCTTTTAAAAGTGATGGTAGATTTATTCTTAAAAATGCTATAGAAAATATGAAAAGTTTAGGATTTAATTGTCAAATTGGTACTGAATGTGAATTTTATCTTTTTAAAACTACTGAAACAGACGATCCAACTTTAAGTACATTAGATAATGGAGGATATTTAGATATTTCTCCAATTGATAAAGGTGAAAATATACGACGTGAAATATGTTTGTGTCTTGAAGAAATGGGATTAAATCCAAAATCATCTTATCATGAAAAAGGACCAGGACAAAATCAAATTAATTTTAAAGCTAGTGATGTTTTAACTAGTGCAGATCATTTTTTAACTTTTAAATCAGTTGTAAAATCAATTGTTGCAAGAAATGGATTATTTGCATCTTTTATGCCTAAACCTTTTTTAGATAAAATCGGAAATGGAATGCATATAAATATGCTTATTTATAAAGATGGAGTTAATATTTTTAGTGATAAAAATTCAGAGAATTTTAAATATGCTAAATATTTTATAGCTGGTGTTTTAGAAAAAATTCCTGAAATAACTCTCTTTTTAAATCCTAATAATAATTCATATGAACGTTTGGAACAATTTGAACCAACTAAATTAGAATCCTCACCACTTAAAAACTATTCTCATCTTATTAAAGTTCCAGTTGTAAGTAAAGGTAATGAACGTATGGAACTTCGTTCTCCTGATGCAACATTAAATCCATATTTGGCTTTTTCTTTAATTTTATATGCAGGAATGTATGGAATAGAAAATAAATTGAGTTTACCAAAATCATTTGATGAAAATGTAGAAAGTTTAAATGGAATAGTAGATAGTTTAGATTCTTTGCCAAAAAATCTAAAAGAGGCTATAGATTTAGCAGAAAAAAGTGAATTTGTTAGAAAACATTTAAATAAAGAATTTTTAGATAAATATATAAAAATTAAAAGAAAAGAATACGATGAATTTGAAAATGCTTCTAATAAAGCTCTTTATTATCAAAACACATATTTTGAACAATTGTAATTGAAAGGTGATAAATTTGGAGAGTGTTTTAATTGTTTCCTATACAGAAAAAAGTGCTGAAACAATACTTCATATTATGAAAAAATTTTCTTGTAAAAATGTAACTATAGCTAAAACATGTGGTGATGCAAGAAGATTAGCACTTGATTATGATTATGATTTATTTATAATTAACAGTCCTGTTTATAATGAGTCAGGCGAATCATTAGCAAAAGAGCTTATAACAAACGGGACTGGTCAAGTAATATTAATTGTTAAAAATGATATTTATGAGTATATTTCAAGTAATGTTGAAGATTTTGGAGTTATAACTGTTCCAAAACCGATAAGTAAAAATTTGCTTTGGATAGCATTAAAAATTTCAAAAGCAACAAATGCAAGACTTAAGAAAATACAAAAAGATAATACTAAACTTACAAAGAAAATTGAAGATATTCGTATTATTGATAGAGCAAAATGTTTGCTTATTTCACATTTGAATATGAGTGAAATTCAGGCGCATAAATATCTTGAGAAAAAAGCAATGGATTCAAGAAAATCTAAACGCGAAGTTGCAGAAAATATACTTAAGACTTATGAAAATTAATAATATATAAATTACTGTTTGTTCTAAGCAGTAATTTTTTTATTTGATAATTGACATTTAATCTTAAAAATGGTAAAATTATGTAAAAGATTAGAAATATTGCTAGAGAATTGTTTTAATTATAAAAGGAGAATAAGATTTATGATAAAAAAATCAGTTTTATTATTAATATTTGTTTCATTAATATCATTAATTATAAATGTTTCATCAGTTTTTGCAGAAAATGCAGAACTAAAAGATTTTGAAGATTATGATTATAAAAGAACATTAAAAGTAAAATATACTGGTGATGATAAAAAAATAAGTAAGGATACTGTTATAGGCTATACTCATGTATTTATTGATAAATATAAATATCCAGAAAGAATTGATGGAAAAAATTATAATTCGATTCTTGTAAAATTAAATATGGAACCTACAAAATTTAAAAATAAAAAAAATAAGAATTATTATGGATTTTCTCAATATTTAAATTTATCTTCTAAACTTCCAGAAGAATGTGTTTTTCAGGATAATAATCCTAAAAATGCTTTTTTAGATGTATTTGAATATAATTGGAATTTAAGAGATAGGATAGTAGGATCAGGTTTAAGTTATAGTAGTGATTTTTGTAATATATGTGATGATAGTAATTTTAGCGAATTTCTTTATAAATCTTCTTTTGATTATATATCAAATAGGTTAGATTTTAATAATAAGAGTAAAAGAAATATGATTTTATTTAATTCATCATATCAATATGGAAGTTTTGATTGGACAGCATTTAAAGAAAGATATTCAATGAATTTATCTGTTTGTGCTAGATATGGTGTAGCAAATGAAAAAAATAGTAGAGCAAAGCTTAAATTTACAAGTGAGAATTCACAAACATATAAAATAAATTATTCATAATTTACAGTTTAGGTGAGGACAAGATGAGGAAGAAAATAAAAGTTGAAAAAATTATTTTATTACTAAATGCATTATTAATTACTGTATTTGTGCTTTGGTTAATAATAGATTTCTTTGGAATTGGTCAATCAAATAAAGATTTGACAACTATAAAACAAGATATAGAAATAGCTTCAAAAATACATCCAACGAAAATATTAGTATATGGTGATAAAATAGATTTTGATAAAAAAATCGATGTAGAGTATATAAATAAAATTAATAGATATTCTTTAAAATTTGATGATAAGTACTCTTTTCAGTTAATTATTATTAATGATTTAAATAATAATCTTAGTTTATCTAATAAAGAATGGAGTATAATAAATAGTGCAGTAAAAAGAGATAAACGTTGTAATTTTATATATTTAGGTTTAAAAGAATTTAGCAAAATAAAAGAATTACAAATAGTTTCAGATGCTGCTAATTTTGAAAAATCAGATTTATCAATAGGTCTTTTTCATTATAATGATGTGCTTATGACAGTAGGAGGAACATTTACTACTGATGATGAAGTCTCTTTAATATCAAAAGAAATATTACACGAACAAGTTTATGCTATAAAGACTTCTAAAAATAAATAATTTGAAAAAGTGTTGACATATAAATCAAATAGTGTTACTATTAATTGGTAAAATTTAATAGTGAATAAATTGAACTGGGGAGTCCATATTAAATGGTTCTGAGAGTAAGGTAGAAGCCTTTTACCCATTTTACCCGACAGGTAATGCTGACGTAGGGAGTTTCTTTGTGGTATATATTTAAGAATCAAACTTACGTTAGGTAAGATTGGTTCTTTTTTTGTTGCTTAAAAGGAGAAATTATGACATTAAATGGTAATAAAGTTAAACTAGAAAAGTCTTGTACACTAAAAGAATTTTTGGAACAATTAAATTATAATATAGCACATGTAGCTGTGCAGTTAAATGGTGAAATTGTTCCAAAGTTAAATTTTAATAATGTAATTATTAAAGAAACTGATTCTTTGGAAGTAGTAAGCTTTGTTGGTGGTGGATAATGATTAATAGAGAAGAATTTGAAAATATTTTAGAGAAAAAACATACTGCAAAGGTTCAAAATAAAATAAAAAATGCAAAAGTTGCTATTGCAGGATTAGGTGGTTTAGGTTCTAATATTGCAGTTTTACTTGCAAGAATTGGAATAGGTAAATTATTTCTTGTTGATTTTGATATTGTTGATATAAGTAATATAAATAGACAGTCATATTTTATAAGTGATATAGGAATGTATAAAACATCTGCAATAAAAAAACAGCTTTTAAAAATTAATCCATACATAGAAATTGAAATTAAAACAATAAAGATAACAAGTGATAATGTTGTAGAGATTTTTAAAGACTATGAATTTGTATGTGAAGCTTTTGATGAACCAGATTACAAAGCAATGATGGTAGAAAAATTGTTACTTAATACAAATTGTAAAATAGTTTCATCTTCAGGTATGGCAGGTTATTTTAGTTCTAATCTAATTAACACTAAAAAAGTTATGAGCAGACTTTATATATGTGGTGATGGTGAAAATGGTATAAAAGAATATAGTCAACTTATGTCACCACGTGTGATGATTTGTGCAGGTCATCAAAGCAATATGATATTAAGATTAATATTAGGAATTGAGGAGGTTTAAACATGAAAGATAAGTTAATAATTGGTGGTAAAGAATTTAATTCAAGATTTTTATTAGGAACAGGTAAATTTTTATTAGATAAAACAAAAGAAGTTATTGAAAATGCAGAATCTGAAATTGTAACATTAGCTTTAAGACGTGCTAACATAGGAGGTGAAAGTAATATTTTAGATTACATACCGAAAAATATTACTCTTTTACCTAATACGTCAGGAGCAAGAAATGCAAAAGAAGCTGTTAATATTGCAAGGCTAGCTAGAGAACTTGGATGTGGAGATTTTGTGAAAATTGAAGTTATAAATGATAGTAAATATCTTATGCCAGATAATTATGAAACAATAAAAGCAACAGAAATTCTAGCAGCAGAAGGATTTGTTGTGTTGCCTTATGTGAGTCCTGATTTAATAACAGCACGTGAGCTTGTGAAAGCAGGAGCATGTGCAGTTATGCCACTTGCAGCACCTATTGGTAGTAACAAAGGTTTAATTAGTAAAGATTTTATTAAAATGCTTATAGAAGAAATTGATTTGCCAATAATTGTTGACGCAGGTATTGGTGCACCTAGTCATGCTTGTGAAGCTATGGAACTTGGTGCTGATGCAGTTTTAGCAAATACAGCAGTTGCAACAGCACAAGATGTAGTAAAAATGGCAAAAGCTTTTAAAATGGCAGTTAATTCAGGAAGAATGGCATATTTAGCAGGACTTGGACGTGTATTAGATTTTTCAGGTGAAGCTTCATCGCCATTAACAGGATTTTTAGAAAATTAAGGAGTTAAATATGGAGTATATAGATGGTATTTCAAAATCAGATTTAAATCATATGGAAAGAATAGATAATGAGATCATGGATAAATCTTTATATTATTATAATAAGTTTGATTTTGATAAATTTACAGATCAAGATGTATTATTAGCTCTTAGTAAAGAAAATCTTTCTATACAAGATTTTGCAGCTTTTCTTTCACCTGTAGCAGAAAAATATTTAGAGCAAATGGCACAAAAAGCAAAATGTGAAACTATGAAGCATTTTGGAAATAGTGTAACGCTTTTTACACCTCTTTATATTTCTAATTATTGTGTTAATAATTGTGTGTATTGTGGATTTAATTGTAAAAATAAAATAAATAGAGGAAAACTTGAGCTTGATGAAATTGAAAAAGAATATAAATCAATATCTGAAACAGGATTAGAGGAAATTTTAATATTAACAGGTGAATCAAGGTATCATTCTAATCTTGAATATATTGGAGATGCAGTAGAATTAGCAAAAAAATACTTTAAAGTTATAGGTATAGAGATATATCCTTTAAATTCAGATGAATATAGTTTTTTACATAAAAAAGGTGCTGATTTTGTAAGTATATATCAGGAGACTTATAATAAAAATGCTTACAAAAAATTTCATTTAAGTGGACCAAAAAGAGATTTTGAATATAGATTTAATTCTCAAGAAAGAGCGTTAATTGGTAATATGAGAGGAGTTTCGTTAGGCGCATTATTAGGACTTGATGATTATAGAAATGATGCTTTAATTGGTGGAGTACATGCTAAATTATTGCAACAAAAATATCCACAAGCAGAGATTAGTTTTTCAGTTCCACGTTTAAGACCTTATAAAAATAAAGAGCAAAATAAATATAAAGTTGTTTATGAAAAACAGCTTTTACAAATTATGTGTGCATATCGTATTTTTTTACCTTTTGCAGGAATTACAATATCTACTAGAGAAAGAAAAGAATTTAGAGACAATGTTATTGGAATAATAGCTACAAAAATATCAGCTGGTGTAAAAACAGGCGTAGGTGGTCATGAAAATGATTCAAAAGGTGATGAGCAATTTGAAATATCTGATCAAAGAAGTGTAAGAGAAATTAGAGATATGTTAAAACAAAAAAATATGCAAGAAGTTTTTAGTGATTATATTAGATTATAAATAACAAAAAAACAGATGTTAAATTTAACATCTGTTTTAAATTTAATTATTATATGCTTTTTTACAGCAATAATAGCATCCATTAGGATTTTTATTAGGAAATTTTCTTTTTGCTTCTTCAACAGCTTCAATTTCATTAGAATACCAACCAATTATTTTATAATCACATAGACTTTTAATTTCACTACAAGTAATTCTATGAACTTTGTTGTAAATACCATCATATTTATATTTGCTGATAATATATTCTGTCATAATATCTCCTAGCTTTTGTATATTAAACTATCAATATGTTTATATTATACATATTGATACATTATTTGTCAATATATTCAATAGTATATTGATTATCATCATATATGATTGTAAATAAAAAAGACATTACAAATAAAAAATTTATAATGTCTAGTTTTATATTATTTTAGTAGTTAATTTTTTTTCTTATCTTGTAAAAGTTCATCTTTAATAAGTTTTGGTTTCCTTTTAACAAAGACAAGTTCTTTTATGAGTAAGAAAGTTACAATAGTAATAATAATTGCAAAAGGTAAACCTGTTGTAACAACTGCTGTTTGCAATATATTTAGTGCTTGTGAACCTCCTATCAAAAGCAGTAATGCTGCAATAAAGCCTTCCATTAAAGCCCAAAAAACTCTTTGACGAACAGGTGAGTGAAGTTTACCGCCACTAGCTAAGCTATCTACAACTAGTGAACCTGAGTCACTTGAAGTAACAAAGAAGGTAATAACTAATAAGACTGCAAATATATTAACGCCTGTTTTTATAATTGAGGAGAAAAATGGTGCTTTTATCATTTGTACCATTTTAAATAATGCGAGTGATAAATTACTATCTACGACTTCTTTTAATGCTCCGCTTGTTGATGCGTCAACAGCAAGTGCAGTTGAGCCAAAAGTTCCTAGCCACAATATAGATAATATTGTAGGTATAACCATAACAGCTATGATAAACTCACGTATTGTACGTCCTTTAGAAATTTTAGCGATAAACATACCAACAAATGGACTCCAAGAAATCCACCAAGCCCAATAGAAAATAGTCCAACCATGCGACCAATTTGCATCAATGTTATTAACATTAACAGAAGCATTCACAAGACCTGTTACATATACTCCACTTGACATAACTATATCTTTTAAAATATTAAAAGTAGGTCCTGCAATAAGAATTATTATCATAAGAACAAAAGCAGCTTTAATATTTAATTCACTTAGAAATTTAACACCTTTGTCAATACCTGATACAACAGATGCAGTTGCAATAAGAGTAATTACAGTAATAAGAATAACTTGTATAGTTGTAGAATAGGTTATACCAAACAAATGGTTTAACCCACTGTTAATTTGTTTAACACCTAATCCTAATGAAGCAGATAATCCTGCTAAAGCAGCTAAAACTGCTAATGTATCAATAATATCTCCAAGAACTCCAAAAATTTTATCTTTAAAAATAGGATAAAAGAATGAACGTGGTGATAATGGTAATTTTTTATTAAAAGTAAAGTAAGCAAGAGCTAATGATATAATAGCATAAATAGCCCATGGATGAACACCCCAATGGAAAAAAGTTGTGGCAAGTGCAGTATGAGCAGGATTAGAACTTTTAAATATTGGTGATGATCCAAAATGTTTAATAGGTTCTCCAACTGACCAGAACATAAGACCAATTCCCATACCAGCTGATATTAGCATTGAATACCACGAGAAACGACCAAACTCAGGTTTTGCATCTTCACCTCCAATTCGTATTTTTCCTGCTTTAGATATTGCTAAAATAATTAGCGCAACAATAAAAATATTAGCTGCGATAATAAAAACTATGTCAAATTTATCAATAATTATATTCTTAAATGCATTCATTGTTTTTGATGCACGTTCTAAATCCATAAATGCATAGATTGAAAATGCTAATAATATTAATGCTGATGTTAATGATACCGTAGGATTCAAATCTAATCCAAACTTAGTAAAATTTCTGTCATGTAATTCACGTTTTAGTTTTATAATTTTTTTACTCATAAGGCCTCCATAATAATGCAAATTTTTAGGTATAATGTATTTATATTAGTACATAAAAATGCACTCTAACTATAGTAAAAATAGAGTGCTTAAGTTTTGTCAAATAAAGCTAAATTCATACCACAATTAACATAGTATATTTCGGTTTAAATTGAGTCTAGACAAGCCTTAGTTTTAAAATATGCTTTTCAATTTTTAGTCTTCTTACTATACAAATCGTTTTAAATACGATAATTTAATAAGCAATTATCACTTAAAAATATTTTGAAATAATATGGATGACTGAAATACTATACATTGTTTTAAGCTATATGTTAAAAAGTTACTTTTGATTGTGATAATATAGTTGTCTATTAATGTTTGTTTTTTAACTCAAATTTTATACTAGATAATAAATATAAATAATTTTTTATATTATTCCCACTCAATAGTTGCAGGTGGTTTTGTAGTTATATCATAAACAATTCTGTTTATAGATTTTACTTCGTTAATAATTCTACTTGAAATTTTCTCAAGTATTTCATATGGGATTTTTGCAAAATCCGCAGTCATGAAATCAGTTGTAGTTACACCTCTTAAAGCTAAAGTGTAATCATAAGTTCTGCCATCTCCCATAACACCAACAGAACGCATTGATGTAAGAACAGCAAAATATTGATGAATATCTCTATCCATTCCAGCTTTAGCAATTTCTTCACGGAAAATATAATCTGCATCTTGAAGAATTAGAAGTTTTTCATCAGTAATTTCTCCAATAATTCTAATTGCAAGTCCAGGACCAGGAAATGGTTGTCTCCAAACAAGAGTATCACTAAGTCCAAGTTCAAGACCTAATTTTCTAGTTTCATCTTTAAATAAAAGTCTTAATGGTTCAATAATTTCTTTGAAATCAACATAATCAGGCAATCCACCAACGTTATGATGAGATTTAATCACAGCAGCATCGCCTGTACCAGATTCAATTATATCAGGATAAATTGTTCCTTGTGCAAGGAAATCAACTTTACCTATTTTTTTAGCTTCAGCTTCGAAAACTCTTATAAATTCTTCGCCAATAGCTTTTCTTTTGGTTTCTGGATCGCTAGTGTTATTAAGTCTAGCCATAAATCTATCTTTTGCATCAACTCTAATAAGGTTAATATCCCAATCTTTAAAAGCTTCAACAATTTCGTCGCCTTCATTTTTTCTCATAAAACCATGATCAACAAAAATACAAGTTAATTGTTTTCCGATAGCTTTTGAAAGTAAAGCAGCACAAACAGAGCTGTCAACTCCACCTGAAAGAGCTAATAAAACTTTTTTATCTCCGACTTTTTCACGAATATTGTTTATAGCAGTCTCAGCATAATTGCCCATTGTCCAATCGCCAGTACATCCACAAACTTTATATAAGAAATTGTGTAACATATTATTTCCGTTTTGAGTGTGATTAACTTCTGGATGAAATTGAATACCGTATAATTTTCTAGAAACGTTTTCCATAGCAGCAACAGGACAGTTTTCTGTTTTTGCAATAGAAACAAATCCTTCTGGAAGTTTTGATATATAATCTGTATGACTCATCCATGATATTCCGTTTTCACCAACATTATCAAATAATAAAGATGATGTAGTATAAGATGTATCAGTTTTTCCGTATTCACTTGTAATACAAGTTGAGACTTGTCCTCCAAGAGTATGAGCCATAAATTGACATCCGTAACAAATACCTAAAACAGGAATATTTAAATCAAAAACTTCTTTAGAAACAACTGGTGAAGTTTCAAGATAAACACTGTTAGGTCCTCCTGTGAAAATAATTCCTACAGGATTTAATTTTTTGATTTCATCAATAGAGGTTTTATAAGAGCGTACTTCGCAGTAAACACCGCATTCTCTAACTTTTCTAGCAATAAGTTGATTGTATTGTCCTCCAAAATCAAGTATTAAAACAAATTGGTGAGCCATTTGTATTTTCCTTTCCGTACATAAACTTTAATTTTAAACAAGTATATTAATTTTAGCACAAATCGCAATAGTTTGCAAGAATTAAAAAATCAAATACATAATTTAAAAATTATTTGAATTGGTTTAAATCTTTGTTATAAGAATAATTTAAAGATGAAAGTTTCTGTATAATTTCATCTTTATTAACATTAAGATTTTCACAAAGCGCATCTAAATTTTTATAATTATCTCTTAATTGAGTATTAATATAACTTAAAAGAATAACAGGTGATTGTGGTATTGACATTTTTATGCCTCCTTTTTTTAAATTAATATTAACAATATTCGATAATGCTTGTCAAATTCTCTTTTTTATAAATAAGTACAAGATGTCATTAATATATATATTATAATACATATTAAAAGGAGGTTTATGCTTTGGAAAAAAAATTTATCTTGTGTGATCTTAAAGAAGGTGAAAAAGCCAAAGTTGTTAATATAGATTCAAAATTAGAAAGTTTTAGAAGACTTCAGGATATAGGTATTATTAATGGTACAGAAATAGAATGTTTATTTAAAAGTCCATCAGGAGATCCTGTTGCATATTTAATAAGAGGCGCAGTAATTGCACTTGGCCAAGAAGATACAAAACATATAAATGTAGAGACTTATATATAACTAATTTAAAGTTGAGGTGAGATATTATGAAATTTTTTAATAGGATAAATGAATCTAATACATGCGAAGATGATTCAAATATAAGAAAAAGAAATAAAGATGATAAGATTATAGCATTAGCAGGTAATCCGAATGTAGGAAAAAGTTCTGTGTTTAATGGATTAACAGGAATGAGCCAACATACAGGAAATTGGGCTGGAAAAACTGTTAAAATAGCACAAGGTATTTGTAAATCAAAAGAAAATGAGTATGTTTTAATTGATTTGCCTGGTACATATTCTCTTTTATCTAATTCAGAAGAAGAAGAAATAGCAAGAAATTTTATTTGTTTTGGAGATTCAGATGCTATAATTGTTGTTTGTGATGCTACTTGTCTTGAAAGAAATTTAAATTTAGTGTTGCAAATTTTAGAAATATATAGTAATATAATTATTTGTGTAAATCTTATAGATGAAGCAAAAAGAAAAAATATTAGAATTGATTTAGATTCTCTTTCAAAACAATTAGGTGTTCCTGTTATTGCTACTAATGCGCAAAATAAAAAAACTCTTTATGAATTACCTAAAGTAGCTGATAAACTATTAAAAGAAAATAAAAAAGAAGTTTTTAATGTGACATACACAGCTGTAATTGAAGATTTTGTAGAAATGTTACAACCTAAATTAGAAGAAATTTTTGAAGGTAAGATTAATTCTAGATGGCTTGCTTTAAGAATGCTTGAAAGTAAAGATCAAAGTTTGTTTGAAGAAATTAAGCAAACATATGGTGAAGATATATTAAATAATAATGAAATAAAATCTTTATTAGAAGTAATAGAAGAAGAGCTTGAGTCAAAAGAGATTACACATGAAGAAATACAAAAACAAATTGTGTCATGTTTAGTTTTTACAGCACAAGGTTTATGTGAAGATACTGTTTTTGAAACAGAAAAAACTAAAATGAATAGAGATAGAAAAATAGATAAATTATTGACAAGTCGTTGGTTTGGATATCCTTTAATGATTTTGTGTTTGATGGTAGTTTTTTGGATTACGATTACAGGAGCTAATGTTCCTTCTGCAATGCTTGCAAATGGTTTGTTTTGGATAGAAGAAAAGCTTGTAGAATTTGCAATATTTTTAGATGTTTCTAAAAATATTTATGGAATCTTAATATTTGGTATTTATAGAGTTCTTGCATGGGTTGTATCAGTAATGTTACCACCAATGATGATATTTTTTCCGTTATTTTCATTGCTTGAAGATTTAGGATATTTACCTAGAGTTGCATTTAATCTTGATAAATCTTTTAAAAGATGTAATGCATGCGGAAAGCAAGCACTTACCATGTGAGTGGTATTTTTCTGTATTTATAATACTGTTTAGTAGATATTGTTTAATAAATACTGTTTAAACAAATAATGTTATATAATCATAATAATAGGTTGTATTTGTAATTAAAAAATGTTAAAATAATAATATTATTATTAAAATGAAAGGTAGAATTATGAATAATAAATTTGAATTAAGAAAATTATTTAGTTCTTTAAACGCAGCGGTTATTCTTTTTATTATAACTATTAACTATATGCATATATGGTACACTAAATATAATATAGAAATGCCAAAAGCTTTTCAATTTGAAAAAAGAGGAAATTGGTTAACAATTGTATTGTATGTTGCAATATTTATTATTTTTGGTAGAATATTTGGCGCATTTAAAGTTGGTTACCTTAAGAAATTAAATATATTATATTCTCAATTTTTGACTATATTCACAGTTAATGCTATTACATATTTTCAAATAAGTCTTACATCTAGAAGGTTGGTTAATCCAAAATGGTTAGTATTTGTTACTGTTTTTGATTTTATATTGCTTACTATTTGGACTTTTTTAGCTTGTATAATCTTTGCTAAATTATATCCACCAAGAAGACTTGTTATAATATATGGTAGTTCATTAGCTACAGAGCTTGTATATAAAATGGGTGAAAGACATGATAGATATAGAATATGTTATTCATTAAATATTGATAGTGGACTTGAATCAATATTAAAAACTATACCGTCTTTTGAAGGTGTAATAATATGTGATGTTCCTAGTAAAATCAGAAATGATATATTAAAATTTTGTTATGAAAAACAAATTAGAACTTATGTAACTCCTAAAATCTCTGATATAATAATTAGAGGTGCAGATAATATAGATTTGTTTGATACACCAATATTATTATGTAAAAATACAGGTCTTAGTATGGGACAAAAGATTCTTAAAAGATTTGTTGATATATTGTTATCATCATTAGCATTAATTATTTTTTCTCCATTTATGATAATAATTTCATTAGCAATAAAAATTTATGATAGAGGTCCAGTATTTTTTAAACAAAAACGTGCTACAATTAATAATAAAGAATTTGATATTCTTAAATTTAGAAGTATGATTGTTGATGCAGAAAAGGATAATAGAGTAATTCCTGCAACTGATAAAGATCCAAGAATCACACCAGTTGGTAGAGTTATTAGAGCAATACGGATGGACGAGCTACCACAGCTTCTTAATATATTAAAAGGTGATATGAGTATAGTTGGTCCAAGACCAGAAAGAGTAGAACATATTGAAAAATATAGTAAAGATATTCCTGAGTTTAAGTATAGGTTAAAAGTAAAAGGTGGACTTACAGGATATGCTCAAGTATATGGAAAATATAATACAACAGCTTATGATAAATTAAGATTAGATTTAATGTATATTCAAAATTACTCATTCCTTCTTGATATGAAGCTTATAATTACTACTGTAAAAATTTTATTTATGAGAGAGAGTACAGAAGGATTTAAAGATAAGAAAGATAAAAAAGATAAAAAATAATTATATAGTATAAATAAAATGCCTTCATCTATTTTAGATGGAGACATTTTTATTTGTATTTATTTTATTTTGCATTAAATTTTTATATTTGTTTTTTTATAAATTTATTAAAATTTGAAGAATAAACAACATCATTATTTTTTAAAATCCACATAGCTTCTGTGTTATCAAGTGATTCAATATATTTTTGACCTACATCAAGAGGCATATTAAATATAGCAGTAGAAAGAATATCAGCAAGACAAGAGTTTTTTGTAATTATAGAAACAGAACTAAAATATGATGAAGGCACTAATGTAGAAGGATCTATAATATGGTGATAGTTTTTACCGTTGACAGTATAATACCTTTGATAATTACCACTAGTAACTAATGAATTATCTTTAAGAGATGTAACAACGATGTTATTATTTGTATTAGAAGGATTTTGAATACCTACATTCCAGTTGTTATTTTCTTTTTTTGTTCCTACAGTTTTTACATTTCCACCAACGCTTAAAACAAAATGATTATATCCTTTTTCTTTAAGTTTATTACAAATTTCCTCTACAGCAAATCCTTTTCCAACGCTACCAACATCAATTCTCATCTTTTTATCAGATAAATAAACTGTAGATTTTTTCTGATCAATAATAATTTTATTTATATCTGTATATTTATTAGCATTTTTAAGAAGCTGTAAATTTGGCAATTCAGCTTTATCCGGATTTTCTAAACCATTTTCTCTATATTCATGCCAAATGCTTAAAACACTTCCTAAAGCAATATTAAATGTTCCTTTTGTAAGCTCGTATTGTTTTTTTGAAAAAGTTAGTAGATCAATAATTTTTTTATCAACGACAATAGGTTTAGTTCCAGCATTGTCATTTATTGTTTTTATATTATTAATATTATCATAATCATTATATATATCAAAAAGCTCATGATAATTTTTCAATTCACTACTAATTATTTCAGAAAAATCATTAAATTTTTCTTTAGACTTAGTATATCCAATTATTTGAGTAACTGTATCAAAATAATCAATACATTGCGTCTCATATTTATGTAATTTTTCATCTGTTTGTTTTTTATTACAACCAAAAGTTGGTATTGTAAGCAGCATGACAATTGTAATGCAAATTAATTTTTTCATAATTGTTCTCCAAGAAAATTTATTTTTTTAAATGCAGGTAAAATTATTTTTAATAAAGTAGCAGTTGCAATTCCTGAAACTACTCCAAAAATAATAAGTGCTGGTAAATAAGCCAAAACTCCCATGTTTCCATATATAAATAGTATAGCTAAAAACTGGCCTATATTATGAAATATAGCTCCAGATATGCTTAATACTAAATAAGAAACTTTATTTTTAAATATAAATAATAATAAATAAATTATTATTATTGAAAAAAGTCCACCGCTAAAGCTAATAAATCCTGTAACAGCTCCTTTTGTAATAGCTACAAAAGTACTTTTAAGAATGCTAATTGATAATGAATATTTTACTCCTAAAAAAAATATAGCATACATTACAACTATATTTGATAAACCAAGTTTTGCACCAGGTAATATAGTGAAAGGAGGAAGCATTCCTTCTACTATTGATAAAACTATTGCAATTGCAAATAAAATACCAGTAAAAACAATTTGTTTTGTTTTTTTAAAATTCACACTTGATTGTGTGTTTTTTTGTTGTTTCATAAAATATTTAACCTCCAAGTATTAAATCAGGAGCATTTAAATCTTCTTTAGAAGATACTATTTTAATAACAATTTTATTTGGTAAACAAGCAATAGATTTTCCAACTTTTTTAATTTTTCCTGATTTTATGCAAATTTTATTAGGACAATTAGATTTTTCAAAATAAATATATCCATCATCTGTTACATGAATTAATACATTTGGATTTTGATCTAAATAAAAAGAATAATCTTTATTTAAAGATAGATCTATAGTTTTAACAAGTTTTGAATCATAATATATATTAGCAATTCCATTTATTTTTGAGAAAAACAAATTATAAATTAAAATTCCAATAATAGAAATAGCAATTAAAATAAGTATTATTAATACATCAGTTTTTTTAAAGAATTTCATGAAAATACCTTTCGTTTAATTTTTCTAACTTAATAAGATTAACATAATTAATTATGAATTGGCAATACATAGGAAAAAATAGAATATAATTTAATGATAATGCATAAGAATTTATCGTGTATTTTATAAGTATTATGGAGGTTAATCAATGAAAAAAGTTGATGAAGAAATATATGATATAGATATATGTTATTTATATGACAATGATTTAGAAGAAATGATTGCACAATACATATTGGAAGAAAATTTTGATATATATGAGGAAGATTGTGATGAATAAGAATTCTTGCAGAGTTGGAATTTATATGAGATTGTCACGTGAAGATGATGGTATATCTGAAAGTTCAAGTATATCAACACAAAGAAAATTACTTTTAGATTATGCACTTCAAAATAATTATAATATAGTGGATGAATATGTGGATGATGGTTATAGTGGAACAAATTTTAATAGGCCATCTTTTCAAAGAATGATAAATGATATAGAAAATAAAAAAATAAATTATGTAATAGTAAAAGATCTTTCTAGATTAGGAAGAGATTATATTTTAACAGGTCAATATACAGAAATATATTTTCCTTCAAAAAATGTGAGGTTTATTGCTATAAATGATGGATATGATTCAATAAATCAATATAGTGATATAGCTCCATTTAAAAATGTTATAAATGAAATGTATGCTAGAGATATAAGTAAAAAGATAAGATCAGCACTTGCTACAAAAATGAAAGAAGGAAGTTTTATTGGTGCATTTGCTCCATATGGATATAAACGAAGTGATGAAAATAAAAATAAATTAGTTATTGATAAAGATGTGGAATATGTTATAAAGAAAATATTTGCTAATGCTAAAAATGGTATGGCACCTACAGAAATTGCAAAGGATTTAAATGAATCAAAAATAATGTCTCCAGCAGTATATAGGTGTTATAAAATGCCTCATCTTAATATTTATGATTATTCAAAAAATATGGTATGGACATCTTCTACTATTTTAAAAATTATACATAATGAAGTTTATATTGGAAATTTAGTTCAAGGTAAAACAACAACAATTTCTTTTAAAAATAAAAAAACAATAAATAATAAAGATAATTTATATGTTGCAGAAAATACTCATAAGCCTATAATAAATAAGAATACTTTTGAGATTGCAAATCGTATGAGTAAATTAAGATTATGTAAAAAGAAAAATGAATTTTATAATATATTTTCAGGTATAGCAGTTTGTATGGATTGTGGAAAAAACATGTCAACTACAAAAACTTCTAAAAATTCAGGTTATAATTTAACTTGTGGAAAATATAAGTTGTATGGTAAAAATAAATGTACAAATCATTTTATATTATATAATCATTTATGTGAGATAGTAGAAAATATTTTGCAAGATGATTTTATTAAAATTAAAGATGAGAAAAATAAAATTATAAATATAATAGAAAAAAGTAATAATTTTTGTAATAATATTTCTGTTTCCAAAAATAAATTAGAAAAAAAGTTAGAGCAATTAGATTGTATTATAAAAAGAATATACGAAGATAGAAATCTTGGTATTATATCAGAAGATAGATTTTTAAAATTGCTTGACCAATATGAAAAGGAAATATTAAATATTAAAACTCAGCTTTTGGATAAAAATAATAATAGTAATTATAACAAAAAAATGTATGAAGACAAATTTGATAAGTTTATTGAAAATTGTAAGCTTACTCCAAAGCTTCTTTTTAATTTTATTGATCATATAAAAATATCACAAGGTGAATATGTTGTTGTTAATGAGAAAAAAGTAAAAAAGCAAAAGATAGAAATATATTTAAGGTTTAAAGGACAAAATATTAAAAAACAATATGTATATAAAAATACAGAAAAATACCAAGCATGAGTATGGGATTTGGATGCAACGCAGCAGGTGTGATTGGTTGTAGAATAATCCATTCTCCAAGAGAAAGACTTATTGCAATGATAACAAATAATTTTGTTCCTTGTAATGGACGTTTTCCAACCATGATTGCTATATTATCAATGTTTTTTGTTGGATATGTAGGATCAAAATTTGAGTCTTTTTATGCAGCAGTTTTGTTAACACTAATTATAGTTTTAGGTGTTTTAATGACTTTTATAACATCAAAGTTTTTATCAATGACATTTTTAAAAGGTCAACCATCATCTTTAACATTAGAGCTTCCTCCATATAGAAAGCCACAAATAAAACAAGTAATAATTAGATCTATTTTTGATAGAACTTTGTTTGTATTAGGAAGAGCAGTAGTGGTTGCAATTCCAGCTGGTTTAATCATATGGGTTTTAGCAAATGTAGTAGTAGCAGATATGACGTTATTAAATCATTGTACAAGATTTTTAGATCCATTTGCAAGATTTATAGGACTTGATGGAGTTATTTTAATGGCGTTTATATTAGGTTTTCCAGCTAATGAAATAATAATGCCTATAATAATTATGACTTATATGTCAACAGGAACTCTTTTAGAATTAGAAAATATTAATGAACTTAAGAATTTGCTTGTAGAAAATGGTTGGACTTGGATTACAGCGATAAGTACTATATTATTCTCATTAATGCATTGGCCTTGTTCTACAACTTGTCTTACTATTCAAAAAGAATCAAGAAGTATAAAATGGACTGTTGTTTCATTTCTTTTACCAACTGTGTGTGGAATAATAATATGTGGTTTATTTGCTAATATAGCAAGAATTTTTATATAGAAAGTAAATTATAAATTTTATAATATGCCTATTTACAGGTGTATTATAAAATTTATTTTTAATTATAATATATATTTTTATATTTTATTGTTATAATTAATATAAATATGGTATTATAAAAATAAATGAATAAAAAAATGAGGTAAGTATAATGAAAAATATTATGAAAATAGTTTTAAGCAAAATTACATTTATTATTATTGCACTTTTATTACAATTATTTTTTATAGTTGGTGTAGTATATTATTTTAATAAACATTTTACTTATATTTATGCTTTTTCCTCTTTGTTAGGTCTTATTTTAGTATTATATTTGATTAGTAAAAATGAAATACCAGAAATTAAATTAGCTTGGATAGTGTGTATAATAATTTTGCCTGTAACAGGAGTAACATTATATATGTTGTTTGGACATCCTGTTATTAATAAAAAATATAGAAATATAATTAGTTTACTTCAAAGAAAATTAGAAAAAACATTAATTCAAGATAAGGAAGTTTTAAATAATTTAAAAAACAGTAATTCTCTTATTTCTACACAATCGAATTATATATATAAAGCAAGTCATTGTCCGGTATATCAAAATACTGATACAGAGTATTTGCGTTTAGGTGAAATAAAATTTGAAAAAGTTAAAGAGGAATTAAAAAAAGCTAAACGTTATATTTTTGTGCAGTATTTTATAATACAAGAAGGAAAGATGTGGAATGAGATTTTAGATATATTAATAGAAAAGTCAAAGCAAGGTGTTGATGTAAGAGTAATGTATGATGATGTAGGATGTGTACCTACTTTGCCATATAAATATGATAAAAAACTTAATAGTTTAGGAATAAAGTGTAAGGTTATTAATCCTCTTAGACCAAGTTTAAATATTGTATTGCAAAATCGTGATCATAGAAAAATTATAGTTATAGATGGAGAAATAGGATTTACTGGAGGCGTAAATTTAGCTGATGAATATATAAATGAATATCCTAAACATGGTCATTGGAAAGATTGTGCTGTTATGATAAAAGGAGATGCTGTTTTCTCTTTTGTAGTAATGTTTTTGCAAACTTGGTATGTCCATAGCAAAGAAAAAGAAGAGTTTGAAAAATATAGGCCTGAATATAATTATATAGAAAAAAATGCTGAAAAAGGTTTTGTACAACCTTATTTTGATAGTCCTCTTGATACTGAATATACATCTCAAAATGTTTATAAAAATATTTTAAATCAATCTAAAGAGTATGTTTATATAAATTCTCCTTATTTTATAATAGATAACGATCTTTTAAATTCCTTTATAGGAGCTGCAAAACGTGGCGTAGATGTTAGAGTTGTAACACCACATATTGCAGACAAATGGTATGTACATGCTGTTACACGTTCATATTATAAAAGGTTAATTGAAGTTGGAGTTAAAATTTATGAGTATACTCCTGGCTTTATTCATTCTAAAACATTTGTAAGTGATGATTGTGTTGCTACAATTGGTACTGTAAATTTAGATTATAGGAGTTTATATCATCATTTTGAGTGTGGTGTTTGGTTATATGAATCAAAAGCAGTAAATCAATTAAAAGAAGATTATTTAAATACTTTAGAATCATGTCAACAAATCAAATATAAAGATTGTAATGAAAAATGGTATAAAGCAATGTTTATATGGATTATAAAAATTATAACACCTTTATTTTAATTTTAGTTACAATAGCAGTTACAAATGCACAGTAAGTTAAAATTATTAATAATAAATGTAAAAATTTATACAAAACATATATTGATTTATATTTTAATGTTATAGTATAATATATTTAGAGATTAATACTAATAATAAGGAGACGTATGCTATGAAAAAATTTATATTTTTAACTTTACTAATTTCATTAAATATTTTGTTCACTGGATGTAAAGATGACAAAAAACTCGACGTTGATTCTGAGAAACTAACTAATTATATTAGTTCGGAAATGGTTCCTTTAAACGATCAACAACAAGAATTAGTAAAATCATGTGTTGATCTAATTAGTGATCAATCAAATGGTTCAGATGTTTCTACTAAAGTTACACAAGATATTATGCCTAATTTATTAAAATTAATTGAATCTTCTCAAGCAGTAGATATTGATAATCCTGAAATAAAAGAAGTGCATCAATTGTATACAGATGCTTTAGAAATATTTAAAAATGCTGTTACTGAAATTAAAAATTCATCAGAAAATGGTGATCTTATATCTATGTTTAACTCATTGTCTTCTTTAACTGAATTTACAACTGCTTTAGGTGAATATGAAGATGAGCTAACTGAGTTATGTAAAGAATATTCTATTAATGTAAATTTACCGTTTGTAAAAGTAGATATAGGAGCTTAACTATTGATTTTTTATAAATAACATGTTAAAATTATCAATAATAACTAACATTTTGTTGTTAATTATATATACTTTATAATAAAATTTAAGTATAAAATTTATTCCAATTATTATTTTATAGTGATAAAGATAAAACTAAAAATAAAAAGGGGATATTATATGAGAATAAGAAAAGCAGATTATGGAGATATTGAAAGTATTATTAAGCTTTTAAATCAAATTGCAGAAATTCATTATGTAGGAAGACCTGATTTGTTTAAAACAAAAACAAGTAAATTTACTATAGAAGAATTGCAAGAAATTCTTATTGATGAAGTGTATTTAGTTTTTGTCGCAGAAGATGATGAACTTGGTGTAATTGGATATGTTTTTGCTATAGGCAAACAATATTTGAATAATAATATTATGACAGATATAAAAACTCTTCATATTGATGACATATGCGTTGATGAAAGTCAAAGAGGAAAACATATTGGAGAAAAATTATATAATCATGTTTTGGATTATGCAAAAAAAGAGGATTATTATAATGTAACTTTAAATGTTTGGTCTTTTAATGATGATGCATTTAGATTTTATGAAAAACGCGGATTAAAACCTCAAAAATGTGTTATGGAGAAAATTTTATAATTATTTATAATAAAAAATAATATTTTAATATATAAACACTTCTATTTTTAGGAGTGTTTTTTTATAGCTGTATTTGAAATATATTGAATAATATGGTATCATACACATATTAATATGTTATATTGTTATTTAATGTAGGTATTAATATAGAGTATTATATTTAATTTTATAAGGAGAAAACTATGTTACAAATAAAAAATGTAAAAAAAGAATATAGAGATGGTGATCTTGTTCATCGTGCATTAAATGATGTTAGTTTGAGTTTTCGTGATAACGAGTTTGTATCAATTTTAGGTCCAAGTGGATCTGGTAAAACTACATTATTAAATGTTGTAGGTGGACTTGATAGTTATGATTGTGGAGATTTAATTATAAATAATGTATCTACTAAAGATTATAAAAATAGAGATTGGGATACATACAGAAACAATACAATTGGTTTTGTATTCCAAAGTTATAATTTAATTCCGCATCAAACAGTGCTTGGAAATGTTGAAATTGCATTAACTATTAGTGGCGTTTCAAAAGGTGAACGTAAGAAAAGAGCTAAAGAGGCTTTAATAAAAGTAGGACTGAAAGATCATATTAAAAAAAGACCAAATCAATTGTCTGGTGGTCAAATGCAACGTGTTGCAATTGCTAGAGCGTTAGTAAATAATCCTGATATACTTCTTGCTGATGAACCTACTGGAGCTTTGGATACTGAAACAAGTATTCAAATTATGGAGCTTTTAAAAGAAGTTGCAAATGATAGGTTAGTAATTATGGTAACTCATAATTCGGAACTTGCTGAAGAATATTCTTCTCGTATTGTTAATCTTAGAGATGGTAAAATTACAGGAGATAGTAATCCTGTAACAGAAGAAGAAATAAAAGAAAAAGTAGAGTCAAAACAAGAAGCTAAGAAGAAAAAGGTTAAAAAAGCGAAAATGTCATGGTTTACATCAATGTCATTAAGTTTTAAAAATCTTACAACTAAAAAAAGA
Organism: Oscillospiraceae bacterium; assembly: GCA_965226565.1. Lineage (GTDB taxonomy): Bacteria > Bacillota > Clostridia > Oscillospirales > Ruminococcaceae > SZUA-444. The sequence goes on along the minus strand of CBDDDI010000005.1, from coordinate 50,073 downwards.
AGAACTTTTTTGACATCTTTTGCTGGATCTATAGGAATTATAGGTATTGCAGTTATTTTGTCAATGTCTACAGGTGTAAATACTTATATTGATAATTTGCAACGTGAAATGATGGTTTCTTATCCTATTTCAATAGCTTCTGAGACTATGAATTTTGGTCAAATGTTTAATTTTAGCGTTGATAAAAGTAAGGCTAAAGATAATAAAGAGGATAAGGTTTATTCAAATTATAAAAAATTAAAAGTGCAATCTTCTTTTATATCAAAAAATAATTTAACTGATTTTAAAAAATATCTAGATGATTCAAAGAATGATATAAATAAGTATTTAGGTAAAAATGGTATAGTTTATTCATACAGTACTAATTTTTCTATTTACACATATGACAAAGATAAAAAACTTTTAAATACTAATTCGGATCCATCAAAACTTTTAGATAATTCAGGCGACATGATGTCAATGATGGTGCAAAATGAGAAAATGTCTATGTCAATGATGAGTTCTTCTTCTGGATCTACTGGTGCTAGAAATTTTTTAGAAATGCTTTCAACTTCAAATGATATAGTTAGTCCTGCTATTACAGATAATTATAATATGATTCATGGTACTTGGCCAAAAAAATATGATGAAGTAGTTTTATTTTTAGATAAAAATAATTCACTACAAATAGATACTTTATATCAATTAGGTTTGGTAAATGACAAAGAATATATAGAAATATCAAATGCTATTGAAAATAAAGAAGATCCAAAAGAACTTGTTTGGGATTATGATAAAGTTCTTAATCAAGAATTTTATATGGTAACATCAAGTGAACGTTATATAAAAAATCAAAATGGTACTTTTAAATATTTAGATGATGATTTTTATAATACAAATCAAGATGAATTAAAAAAATCTACAAAACTTAAAATTGTTGGTATTGCAAAACCTGATAAAGAGGCGAGTGAACAGCTAATGTCAATGGCTGCTGTAGGATATACTTCAAAATTAACAGATCATGTTATTGATAGTACAAATAAAAGTGAAGTAGTTGTTGCTCAAGAAAAAGATAAAGAGAAAAATGTATTAACTGGTATGCATTTTAAAGCTAAAAGTGATAAAGAAAAGATACAAGATGCTAAAAAATATATTTCAGGATTAGGTATTTCTGATAAAGCAAATTTATTTTCTTATATAATGTATTCAAGCGAATTGCAAAAAGGAAATGATAAAAAAGATGCTTCTAACACTCCAGAAGCGAAACTTGATACTATTGAACCAGGAATGATGATGCAAGATGAGGCTAGTTTAGCTGCTGCTATGGATCAATGGCTTAACGGAGAAGATAACAAAGAGGCTTTAGTATCTATTTATGATAATAGTATTGGAAATTCAACTTATAATGGAAATATGAAGGATTTTGGTAAAGTAAGTTATGATACTCCAAGTGCTATTAGTATTTATACAGATGATTTTGAGTCTAAAGAAGCTGTTGCAAATATGATAAAAGAATATAATGAAGGTGTAGCTGAAGAAAATAAAATAGTATACACTGATTATGTAGAAATGGCAACAGGTTCAATGTCTGCTATAATAAATGTAATTTCATATGTGTTAATTGCTTTTGTTTCAATTTCATTAATCGTTTCTTGTATTATGATAGGAATTATTACTCATATTTCTGTAATGGAAAGAACAAAAGAAATAGGTGTTTTAAGAGCACTTGGTGCTTCAAAATTAAATATCTCACAAGTGTTTAATGCTGAAACAATGATAATAGGACTTTGTTCTGGAATAATTGGTATACTATTTACTTTAATTATTAATATTCCAATAACTTCAGTTTTACAATCAGTTTTAGATGATAAAATAATACAAGTTAATTTACCTATTATGAGCGCAATAGTATTAATTATAATTAGTGTTATAATTACTGTAATAGGCGGATTGATTCCTGCAAAAGCTGCAGCTAAAAAAGATCCAGTTGTTGCACTTAGAACAGAATAGTTGATATTATTATAAGAGCAGTTTTATAAAAACTGCTCTTATTTTTTAGTATTTGACTTTATTTTACATTAATGATATTATTACACTATAATTTTTTACTTAAATATTGGAGGAAGATGTAGATGAAAACAAAATTAGGTATATCTGTTGGATTGCTAGGTGCAATAGTATATATGATTGGTTTATTTGGAGGTTATGTACCTTTATTTTTGCTTGCAGGATATTTATTGATAATAGAAAAAAATGAATGGTTAAGTTTTGTTGCTAAAAAAACAATTTGTTTGGCTGTAGTTTTTTCTGTATTAGACGTTCTTGTTAATATTATTCCTAATATATCATTGCTTATAAATGGATTTGATGTATCATATCGTCAAATGGCTACATATACTGGTCAAAGTCAATTAATATTGTCGTTAACCTCAATAATAAACGTATTAAAGGTCATTATATTTTTCACACTTTCAATAAGAGCATTTAAAATGAAGAATATTAAAACACCTTTAATAGATGATTTAATTAAAAATAAATAAAAGAAAAGGAATGATATAAACCATTCCTTTTTTGTTTTAATATTTTTTAATACAATAAAAAACGGTTTATCAATTGATAAACCGTTTTCACCACTTTAATGTTGGTGAGCCATTGGAGATTCGAACTCCAGACCCTTTGATTAAAAGTCAAATGCTCTGCCAGCTGAGCTAATGGCTCGTATTATATTTTAGAATAAATTAAGAAAAACTATTATTACGAAATTAATTTCTCACTTTACAATTATAATAAATACTGTTAAAATATTTAAAAAGTCAAAATTAAAATTGTATTGGTGAGCCATTGGAGATTCGAACTCCAGACCCTTTGATTAAAAGTCAAATGCTCTGCCAGCTGAGCTAATGGCTCATTTTACGTCTTAAAAGTTTTGCTTGTCCCTTGCGACCTATTTATTATAGCAAATAGAAAAAGCTTTGTCAACACTTTTTTCTACTTTTTTTTATTTTTTTCAAAAATATTTTTTCTTTTAATTTCTATACAAAATAAGACGAACCATTAATGCACTAAAAACAAATCCTGTAAAATCTGCAGATAGTGAAGCAATAAGAGTTTGTTTTGTTTTTTTAATTTTTATAACACCATAATAAACAGCTATTGTGTAGAAGGTTGTTTCTGTTGATCCCATTAATACACTTGCAACTCTGCCTATAAATCCATCAGGATGATTTTCGGAAATAATACTTTGATATACAGCAAGAGCACCGCTTCCAGAAACAGGACGAACTAATGCAAGAGGCACACATTCGCTTGGAAATCCTAAAAAAGTTGTAATAGGATTTAATGCAGTAGAAATTAAATCAATAGCACCTGAAGCACGAAACATATTTATAGATAACATTAAAGCGATTAGTGGTGGTAATATTTCTACACTTATTTTAATATTTTCCCAAGCACCTAAAATAAATTCATTAAAAACATCAACTTTTTTAATTATACCAAATATGCAGATAAAAGTCATAATTAAAGGTACTATGTAAGATGTGTAATTAATTTTCTACAACTCCTTTCTATCAAATAAAAATACCATAGTAATTCCAACTATTAAACTTATTAAAGACACAATAAGTATAGCAGGTAATATTTCAAGTGGTGCTTTTGATCCATGCTCTAATCTTAAAGTAGCTATTGTTGTTGGAAGAATCTGTATAGATGCAGTATTTAAAACTACAAACATAATCATATTTCTGCTTGCAGTATTTGTTGTTTTGTCTTCTTTTTGCAGTTCTTTCATTGCTTCAAGACCAAGAGGTGTAGCAGCATTTCCAAGTCCCATAAGATTTGCTGTAATATTTGCTGTAATAGCTTTAAATGCTTTAGAATTTGGACTTAAATTTTTAAATAAAACTCTACATAAAGGTTTAAAAAGTTTAGCAATTTTATCTGTTATACCACTTTTATCTGCAATACGCATCATTCCGCCCCATACAGCCATAGCTCCAATTAAAACAATTAAAAGCTCAATAGTTTCTTTTCCACTATTAAGAGCCATATCAGAAACTTTGTCAATATTTCCATTAATTATCCCTATTATTACAGAAATAACAATTAAAGCAGAGAAAACAAATTTCATCATATTTTTTTGCTCCTTTTAAACAAATTTCTCCAAATTAATACAATGGTAATAGTTTGGTAACGTATTTTCAATTGAAATAATACTAAATAACGTGTATAATACCAAATGTATTATACAATAAATTATAGAATAAATGTACTATTAATAATTAAGTGAGGAGACTGTTTATGAAATCAACCGGAATAGTTAGAAGAATTGATGAGCTAGGAAGAATTGTATTGCCTATAGAACTTCGAAGAAATTTTGATCTTGCCGAAAAAGACGCTTTGGAAATCTATGTTGATAACGAATCAATAATTTTAAAGAAATTTTGTCGTTCATGTGTTTTTTGTAATAATTCAGAAGATGTTATGGAATTTAAAGGTAAAAATATTTGTCAAGAATGTTTATCTGAAATACAAAAATAATTATATACTATATTTCATACGAGAGGGACATAATGTTCCTCTTTTCTTGTTTTTTATGTGTTGACAAATTTTTAAAAAGAAAACATAATATTATTGTACTTTTTAAAAAGGAAGTGAACATCTAAGTGTTAAAAAAAAATGTAAATATCGCATTTATTGGTGGAGGTTCAATGGATTTTGGCAAAAAATTCATTTCTGAGATTTGTTATGATAGTTCATTGACAGGAACAGTTAGGTTGTATGATATAGACAAAAAATTTGCTCTTGCTAATGAAGTAGCAGCAAATAAAACTATTAGAGAGTTTTCTAAAGAAGAAAAAAGTGATATAATATTTATTGCTACAGATACTTTGGAAGAAACTTTGCGAGATGCTGATTTTGTTGTTATTTCTATCGATGTTGGAGATGTTGATGTCAAAATTAATGATATAAAAACTCCTGAACTTTATGGAATTTATCAAACGTGTTCTAGTGCTATAGGTGTAGGTGGTTTTTTTAATGCATTAAGAATATTGCCTTATTATATTGAAATTGCAAATAAAACAAAATCTTTATGTCCAAATGCTTGGGTGATTAATTTGTCAGAGCCTATGTCAGCATGTTTAAAAATGTTGTATACTGTTTTTCCTAAAATTAAAGCATTTGGTTGTTCTAATGATGTCTTTTCTTTGCAAGATTTATTAATTGATTTAATTAAGGATAATGATAATATTGATGACATAAGCAAGAAAGATGTTAAAGTTAATTTTGTTGGAATAAATAAATTTTGTTTTGCAAATGAACTTATGTACAAAGGTGACAACCTTTTAAATTTATATGATAGTAATGCAAGCAAATATGCAAAATCAGGATATGAAAAAGTAAAAATAGATTTTAAAAGTAATCCATATTTAAATTCTCATAAAATTAAGTTTGATTTTTATTTAAGATATAGAGAAGTCGTTGCTACAAATGATATGTTTTTTGCAGGAAATTTTCCAATTTGGTATTGTGGGAGTCTTAAAAATATAAATAATTGGAAACTTGGTGTTATATCACCTAGTTATTTGCGAAAGAAAGAGCATGACAAAATTATAATGAGCAAAAAGATGTTAAATGGTGAGGAGTATTTAGAATATGATTATTCTGGAACTGATTGTTTGGCTCAAATAAAAGCATTGCTTGGTCAAAAAGACATTATGACTAATGTTGTTTATTTAAATTCAGGACAAGTTAATAATTTAGATAAAGGTTCAATTGTAGAAACAAATGCTTTGTTTAGCGAAAATTATTTAAAACCTGTTTTTGCAGGTTGTGTTTCTAATAATACTTTGCTTTTAACTGAAAAAATTATTAATAATACAAATAAATTGGTGGATAGTGTTTTAAATAAAGATTTAGAATGTGCTTTTAATGTTTTTTTAGATGAACCTTCAATTATATTAAATTTAAATAAATCAAATAATTTGTATAAAGAAATGATTGAACATAATAAAAAATATCTAGAATATTATCTAAATTAGTAGGAGAATTTATGAGTAGAAAATTATCAGTTGCTGTATTTATATTATTAATTATCTGTGTATATATAGTTGTATTTTATTCTAATAATCAAAATATTAAGAAAGATAATTTAAATGAGATTAATAAAACTAATATGGAGAATTCAAGTCAACTTGATGAAATTAACAAAGAAAATTTAGATGAAATTAATACAGAAAGTTTAGATGAAGATGAAATTTTAACACTACAGATTAATAAAATAGTTAAAGCATATAAAGAAAATAATGATGAATTATTAACTGATTTTAAAGATAGATATATATTAAATGAGTCTAAAAAGATAATAGCAAATGTTATTAATGATAATATGACGGATTTAATGAAAGAAAAGGCTATACATGATTATATAATAATAAATTGTAAGTATGATCGTAATGCTCTTAATGACTTTGCTGAAGTAGATCCAGATAGTTCAAATCCTTATGGTGTGTTAAAAAATAAAAAGGCTATTTGTATGGGCTATACTTTGACATTTAAAATGTTTATGGATATGCTTGATATAGATTGTATTATTATTCATAGTCTTGCTAATGGTAATGAACATGCATGGAATATGGTTAAGATTTCGGATAAATGGTATCATGTTGATGTGACTTGGGATGATCCTTTGCCAGATTTAGCTGATGAAGTAGAGTATATATTTTTTAATGTTGATACTGAATTTATGAAATCTAATGGCCATGTTTGGGATCAAACTAAATTTCCAAAATCATAGTTTTATAGGAGAAATATGAAAATAAAAATAATTTTTACAGGTGGAACAATAGGTTCTGATGTTACTAACAATGAAATAAATGTTTATAAAAAAACTAATAAGTATTTAGTTAGTCAATTTTATAGTAAAACAGGATTGAATGATGTTAATTTTGATATAAGTGAGCCTTTGAGTACTCTTAGCGAGAACATGGTGATTGATGATTGGAATGTAATTATTAACGAAATAAGAGAAACAGATTTAGATTGTTATGATGGAATTATAATTGCTCATGGTACTGATACGCTTTCTTATACTGCAAATATGCTTGGTATAATGTTATATGGTATTGATATTCCTGTTATGTTGGTTTCTAGCAATTATGTTTTAACTGATGAACGTGCTAATGGAATTGATAATTTTATCAATTCAGTTTATTTTATAAGAAATTACAATTATAAAGGTGTTTACATTGTTTATAGAAATACAGATAATGTATCATATGTTTTTAAAGGAACAGATATTAGACAATGTCAAACTCTTTCAAATAATTTTAGTACAGCTACAGGTCGAAATATGATAGCAATGAAAAATGGAGAAATAGTACTTAAAAATGAATTAAATATCAATAATCTTGAAAAAAGCTCAATAAATTGTTTATATAAAAAAATAAAGTCGCTTAAACAATGTGTGTTATGTGTATATCCTTATATTGGTTTTGACTATAATAATATTATTCCTACTGATAATATAAAGGCTATATTGCAATACACATATCATAGTGGAACTGCATGTGTTAAAAAATCAGATAATATAAATTTATCTTTAATAGAGTTCTATAATAAGTATAAAGATAATGTTGATTTTTATTTAGCTCCACTTGAAAAGAGTAATAAAAATTTTTATTCTACTACAAAAGAAATAATTGATAGTGGTATTATGCCTTTGTTTGACCTTTGTGAGGAAAATGCATATGTTAAATTGGTTATAGCGTATAGCGCAGATGATTTGTCTTTAAGAAAACAAATTATTGAAACTGATTTTACATAAAAGAAAAGGTGATTGTAATAAAAACTAGATTGTTTAAAGTAGTTATGTCTTTAATTATTGTAATTGAAATAATTGCACTTGTAATTATAGCGTATATAGTTATAAACAATAATATTAATAAAACAAACAGTCAAAAACAAATGAAAAATGCAATAGAAGTTTGTGTTGTGGTAAATTAATAAAAAAGAAGGTACATTAAAATTAATGTACCTTCTTTATTTTTTTATTATTTAATTTTTAGTATTTGTGACAGATATCTTATTAAATAATGCTATGTATTTTTTAGAAATGATTTTATCTAAATGGCATTTGCCAAAGAACCATTTTTCAAAATTAACATATTCTGAAATAGATGCGAACTTTTTATTTAAATGGTTTGTATCAAAAATATCTGTACTTACATCAAGATATTTATTTAAAGTTATAGGTGGTTCATGAGTAATTATATAATCAACAGTATTATTGTGTTTTTCTAAATTATTAATTGCGAAATTCATTTCTTCTTTGGTTGGAAGCTCTTGTTTCCAGAAAGTATTATTTTCTTTTCTATAGTCTATATCAAGACTTTGACCTCCACCAAAAACAAAATACGATTGATTTTCAATAATAAAAATATTTCCTCTAATTAGTTGATATAAATTTCCTGAAATATGTCTTGCTTTTCCTTGCATATAATCAACTTCAGGATAATTATATAGTAAATTATAATTTTCATGGCAACCTTCTACAAATAATATATTATATTTTTTATTTCCAAGCTTTTTTAATAATTTTTGCTCTTTTTTGCTACCATTCCAAATAAATCCAAAGTCTCCACAAACAATTAATGTATCATTCTTCTTTAATTTTTTTAGTTTAGAATTGTCAAAACGTTTAAGATCTCCGTGTAAATCTCCTGTAATATAAACCATGCTGTTCTCCTTAAAAATTAAAATATTTAAATGATGTAAGTTAAAAAAGTAAAACTTTACATTTAAATATATATTTGATATAATATATATTATATTAATACATAATTGGAGATTTGTCTATATGCGTAAATGTACTATTTTTGTAGCAATAGCTGTTATTGTTACATGTTTATTTGAGACATCAGTAAGTGCTGTTTCGTTTAATCCGAAAATTAATCTTCATTCTGACGCTGTTTATATGATTAACTTGGATGAAGATAGAGTTGTATATAAAAAAAATGAGAATAAACAGCTGTATCCAGCTTCTTTAACTAAAATTATGACTGCTATTATTGCCTTGGAAAAGTTTCAAGATAATATAGATGCTTTAGATAAAACTTTTGTTACTGCTAAATCAGAGTCTTTTGATGCTACATATCGTGAAGGTGGTTCACATGCTCAAATTCAAATTGGTCAAAAGATTAACTATAAAGATTTGTTATATGGTTTAATGCTTAGATCTGGTTGCGAAGCTGCTGACATAATTGCATATGATATTGGAAATGGTGATTTTAATAAATTCGCTCAAATGATGAATCAGAAAGCAAAAGAAATTGGAGCTAATAATACTCATTATGTTAATGCTCAAGGCTTTTTTAATAAAGCTCAATATACAACTGCAAGTGATATGGCCAAAATTGTAAAATACGCTATGTCACTTAAAATGTTTAATAAAATTGTTAATTCTCCGTTTTATACAATGCCAGCTAATTCTGTAAATAAAAAACCTTATTTAATAAGACATACTAACCGAATGCTTCTTCCTAATAGTATGTATTATTATAAATATGCTAAAGGTATAAAAACAGGCTGGGTTCCTGAGGCAGGAAAATGTTTGGTTTCTACTGCTGAAAAAGATGGAGTTTCTTATTTGTTAGTTACTATGAAGGCTCCTAATAAAAATAAAGATGGTGCTTCTGTAGATTATGCTTGTATAGATCATAAGAATTTGTATCAATGGGCTTTTAATAAATTAAAACCAACTGCTTTGATTGAAAAGGAAACAGAAGTTGATGATATAGAAGTTCTTTATGGTAAGAATGCATTTAGTGTTAATTTGAAACCTGCTGAAGAATGTGTTTATCTATGGAACAAAGATATTCCTACTGATTCTATAATTAAAGAAGCTGTTTTTGAAGATAATACAATGGCTCCAGTTAAAAAAGGTGATAAGTTAGGAAAATATAAACTGACTTATAATGGTGAGTTGATTTTTGAAACAGATTTGATTGCAACAGAAGATATAAAACGTGATGAATTTAGTTATAGATTAAGTTTGGCACAAACTTTTTTTGAATCACCTATATTTATAATGGCACTTGTAGCTTGTGTTATTGCTGTGATTTTATATTTTATTATTTTCTCAGTTAAATCTAAAAAGAGAAAAAAGAAATATAAGAGAGTAAATAGAAGAATAAATAGAAGATTTTAATTGTTATTAGAATATTATATTTGAATTTAATATAATTAAATGAAAAAACGTCAATTCAAAAAGAATTGACGTTTTAATTTTTTAGTGATTTATATAGTTTGTATTCAATCGAATCAACAAGAGCCTTTACACTAGCGTTTATAATATCATAAGATGCACCAACAGTAGTCCAAACATCTTCTCCATCAGTTGATTCAATAAGAACTCTAACAATTGCAGCAGTACCGGAACCAGTGTTCATTACTCTAACTTTATAATCTATTAACTGAATTTTATTTATGATTTCTGGAAAAAATTTTGATAAAGCAGATTTAAGAGCTTTGTCAATAGCATTAACAGGTCCATCTCCTTCATCCGCTGCAATTTCAAAAGTGTTGTTTACACGAACTTTAACCATAGCAGTAGATGTTTTTTGTAAAGTTCCAGACTGTTCACCAATAATTTTAAAATATTCTATATTAAAAAATTCTTTAAAAGATCCTAAAAATTTTAATACTAAAAGTTCAAAACTTGCTTCAGCAGCTTCGTAATGATATCCTTTCATTTCTTGTAATTTTAACATTTCCATAATAGCTATAAGTTCACTACTGTCTTTATCTATATTAGGAGCAAATTTAGAAAGTTTTGATAATATAGTAGATCTACCAGAAACTTCTGATAAAAGAAATTGACGAGTGTTCCCAACATCAGACGGAGAAATATGCTCAAAAGAATTAGATATCTTATTTACTGCATCAACATGCATACCACCTTTATGTGCAAATGCACTGTTTCCTATGTATGGAGTGTTATCATTTAATGTTACATTTGCAATTTCAGCAATATGTCTAGCTGTTTTTGTCAAAGTTTCAATAGAACTATTTTTTACACATTCATATCCTAATTTTATTTGTAAGCTTGGAATTAATGAAGAAAGGTTTGCGTTTCCACATCTTTCACCAATCCCTATAAATGTTCCTTGAATTTGAGTAGCTCCTGCTAATACAGCAGAAATTGAATTAGCTATAGCGCAATCAGTATCGTTATGACAGTGAATCCCAATTGGTATAGAAATACTTTCTTTTGCAATTTCAGTTATTTTTTGTATTTCATTTGGAAAACATCCACCGTTAGTATCGCACAAAATAATATATTTAGCTCCAGCTTTTTCTGCTGTTTGTAAAGTTTGTATAGCGTACTTTGGATTTGATTTATATCCATCAAAAAAGTGTTCTGCATCAAAAAAGACCTTCTTTTTAGAATCTGAAAGGAATTTTATAGTATCATAAATCATTTGTAAATTTTCATCTAATGTGGATTTTAATATTTTATTTACGTGTAAATCCCAACACTTTCCGAATATTGAAATTATTTCAGTATTCATATTTGAAAGTAATTGAATATTATGATCTTCAGAAATATTAATATTTTTTCTTTTTGTAGATCCAAATGCAACTATTTTAGAATGATTAAGTTTAATATTTTCAAGTTCTTTAAATAATTCAGTATCTTTTGGATTTGAAAAAGGATTTCCAGCTTCAATATAATCAATTCCAAATCCATCGAGGATTTTTATAATTTTAATTTTATCATTTAATGAAAAAGAAATATTAATACCTTGAGCACCATCTCTTAGTGTTGAATCAAAAGTATATATTTTCATAAAAAGCCCCTTCTTATTTTTTATTTTAAAAATACAATTATATACAATAGTATAGATATGATATCAATATATATATATAATGTCAAGAGATAAAAATGTTTTGAAATTATTTTTGAATTTTGTTACAATTGACTTTAAAGTTATAAGTGTTATAATTAAAGTAATATATAATGTTTGAGGTATAAATTTTGTTTGGTTATATTAGAATATTTAAACCACATCTTAGAATTTGTGAGTATGATACTTATAAGTCTATTTATTGTGGTCTTTGTAAAAATTTAGGTAAAAATTACGGATTTTTATTTAGATTTACATTAAGTTATGATTTTACTTTTTTGGCAATGCTAGAATTGTCTATGAATAATTCTGAAATGAAAATTGAGAAGGAAAGATGTATAGCACATCCTTTGAAGAAAACGTTATGTGCTCATTGTACTGGAAATTTTGAGTATACATCTTCAGCTGCAGTTTTGTCACTTTATCATAAACTTGTTGATGATAAAAATGATAAAGAATTAAAAAAGAAAATTATTTCTACTTTAATGTTGCCTTTTGTTAAAGGTGCATATAAAAAAGCAACTAAAAAATATCCTGAATTATCAAAAATTATTGAAGAGGAAATGAGAAATCAATCACAATTGGAACAAGAAAATTGTAAAAGTATTGATAGAGCTGCTGAACCTACTTCAAAGATAATGTCAGCTATAGCTAAGTATATATCTGATGATAAAACAAAACAAGAAGATTTGCAAAGGCTTGGATATTTTCTTGGAAGATATGTATATTTATCTGATGCAATTGAGGATATGAATAAAGATTTGAGAAATAATAATTATAATGTTCTTGTGTATCATTTAAATAAGGATGCTGATGAGCAACAAAGACGAAAAGAAATTTTAGAGTTAACAGAAGATACTATAAATTTGACTTTAGGTGAAATTGCAGAATGTTATGTTAATCTTAATTTGCAAAAGTATAAAGACATTTTTGATAATATTATATATTTAGGTTTAAGAAATACTTTTTTATTAATAATAAAGAACGAATTTAGTAAGGAGAAAAAATAATGAGTGATCCATATAGAATATTAGGAGTTTCAAAAAAAGATTCAGACTCAGTAATTAAAGAAGCGTATAGAAATCTTATAAAAAAATATCATCCTGATAATTATTCAGAAAGCAGTCCTGTTAATGGAATGGCTGAAGAAAAAATGGCTGAGATAAATAATGCTTTTGATGAAATTATGAATATGAGAAGAGGAGCGTCTAGTGCTGATAATTATAATAATTCAGCTTCTGGAAATTCATCTTTTATTGATTATTCTGAAATTAGAAATTTAATTCAAAATAAAGATATAACTTTAGCTGATGGTAAATTAGAATCAGTTGATCCATCTTTAAGAAATGCTGAATGGTATTTCTTAAAAGGTAGTGTTTGCTATACACGTGGATGGTTGAATGAAGCTCTTGAAAACTTTACTACTGCATCAAATATGGATCCTAATAATCAAGAATATGCAGCAGCTTTTAATCATTTTCAAAGAAATAGACAAGGCAATATGAATGGTTCTCCATATCCACAATATCGAACAAATAGAGGTGCTAGTGGTTGTAGTGGATGTGAATTGTGTCAAGGATTAATATGTGCTGATTGCTGCTGTGAATGTATGGGCGGTGATTTAATTAGCTGCTGCTAAATAATATGAAAAATAATAATAAAAGTTATCCGTTAGCGTTAGGTGGCATAATAGGATCTATTAGCCTTGTGCTTATGTTTTTTACTGGTATTATGCCATTGTTGTCATATACATTGCCTGCTGTTGCAGGCGCATTACTTATTATATTGGTTACTCAAGTTTCAAAGAAATATGCTTGGATAACCTATGCGTCAGTTGCATTTTTATCTATTTTTGTGTCTCCAGATAAAGAAGCAGCATTACTTTATATAATGTTTTTTGGTTTTTATCCAATATTAAAATCTGAATTTGAAAGAATAAAATCTAGAGTATTAGAATGGATAGCAAAAATCTCTGTTTTTAATGTGTTAATAGTAGTATTTTATTTTCTTTTTATGGCTTTTTTTGGAAGAAATGTTATTAAAGATGAAATTAATGAGTTTGGTAGAAATATAATTATTATTTTTTGGGGTATTTCAAATATAGCATTTGTTTTATATGATATAGCATTAACAAATATAATAAGTATGTACATAAATTTACCACCAAATAATATTTTAAAAAGAATAGGTAAGTTTTAGTTGGGAGTATTATGAACCAAGATAAAAAAAGTAAGGTTATTAAAATATTATTTATTGTAATATTTTTTGTAGTGATAACAGCTTTAGTTGTTATTACTATTCCACTTATTAAATTTATAAGTTCAGATGAAGGTAGAATTAAACTTAAAGAGATAGTACAATCAGCTGGTGTTTTTGGTCCACTTGTTTATATTGGATTTGTAGTTATTCAAATAATTGTGGCTCTTATTCCAGGTGAGCCTATTGAAATATTAGGTGGAGTGTTATTTGGCGGAATTACAGGCTTTTTGTTGTGTTTAATAGGAGTTTTTATCGGCACAATTATTATATATTTCTTAGTTAAAAAGTTTGGAGAGCGTTTGGTTGCTTCTGTAATTGATATAGAAAAAATACAAAATATGAAGTTTCTTAATAATGAAAAGAAGTTAGAGACATTTGTATTTATATTGTTTTTAATACCTGGCACTCCAAAAGATGCTTTAACTTATATTGTTCCTTTGACTAAAATTAATCCAGTTAAATACTTTACATATTCTACGTTAGCTCGTATACCATCAGTGGTATCATCTACTTTTGTAGGGTCTTCTATTAGTGATGGTAATTTTGTAATGTCTATAGTTATTTTAATTATAACTGGAGCAATTGGTTTAGTTGGAATATTGTATAAAGATAAGGTTATAGCACATAGACGTCGTAAAAAATAAAAAAATCAATTTTTTTTTAAAAAAGTGTTGACAATACGAAATTCGTGTGCTATAATAAATATCGTTGATTGGGAAGGACACAAACAACAACAACTTAATAAAATACGATGCGGGTGTAGTTCAATGGTAGAACTCCAGCCTTCCAAGCTGGTCGCGTGGGTTCGATTCCCATCACCCGCTCCATTTTATGTTTTAAAATATGTGCCTTTAGCTCAGTTGGATAGAGCAACTGCCTTCTAAGCAGTAGGTCACAGGTTCGAATCCTGTAAGGCACGCCACTAATTATGGTGGGTATAGCTCAGTCGGTTAGAGCGCCAGATTGTGGTCCTGGAGGTCGTGGGTTCGATTCCCATTACCCACCCCATAATAAAATCTTGTAACTTCTTTAAATAAGAATGACAAGGTTTTTTATTTTTGCTACATAATATATTTATATGTATAATAATTCGACTTAATATGACTATTTATTATAGAAATCAAACCTCAAAGATTTAATTGCTTTGGGGTTTTTACTGTGCTTTTATAAATTATCTTATTGATATGGTAATAATTTAATGTATATATATACAAATTAAACCAACTTTATTTAATGATTGTGTATATATATTCAAAATGTTCTTTGCTTTATTGAAACTACAATTCAACTATGGTATAATCTTGAAGTATATTGATAATTATTCTAATTTATCAGTAAAGACATTAAGAAAAGGACGGTCATAAGCATGAAAAAGAAAGTACAAAAGATTTTGGCTATTGCATTAGTTTCACTAATTGCAGTAACTCAAAGCATTTCCCCAATTTCCGTAAAAGCGATTTCTACTAATACTTTTAACCAAGATGTTGTAAAAACAGAAAAGGAAGCTTCTTGGTGGGATTGGTTTTTTGGCGGAGATAAAGAAGATGATGATGAACCTACTCCTACTACAGATGGTATTAACACAGTAGCACCATTTACAGGTAATACTCTTGTGGCTGTAAATACTAATGATACTGAAGGTGCTTCAAGCGAAAATACTGGTGCTGTATCATCAGTTGACAAAAATGTTATCAGTGTGAATAAAAATGTCGCAAAGTATGACGATTTAGGAAGAAAAGTAATTGATACAAATAGTGTTTTAGCTAATTACAAAGTTGCTCCTAAAAATATTGCAGGTTTAAATCTTTCATATAGTGCTCCAATGAACACTGTTGCTACTGCTAATTATCGTGTTGGAGATACTAGATCACTTTCAATAAATGCATCTTCAACTGTAGAAAGCAGAAATTTTGAAGTTATGTCTGTCGGTACTCATTGTAATGTATGGGCGCCAGTAAGAAATGATGGATTCAAAATTACTAAAGCTGAAGCAAATAACATTTCAAATGAATTTGATAAAGTTTATGGCGAAATGGGCAGAATTTTTGGTACTCCTACTTCTGAAGTTGATTTAGATAGAGATGGAAAAATTAATGTAGTTTGCTATGATATTGATAATGATGGAGCTGCTGGTGTAAATTCTTATGTTGGTGGATATTTCTATGGTTATGATTTATATAACAGCAATAAATTAGACATTATACATATTGACGCAGCACAAGGAATGTACAAATCAGCAAGCAATCCTAATAGTGGTAATGTTAAAAATTGTTTTGGTACACTTGTTCATGAGTATCAACATCTAATTCATTTTGGATACACAGGAGGAAACACTCCAACATATATTAATGAAGCATTTAGCGAAGCTGCAACATATTTAATATATGATAGATATAAAGATGATTTTGTATCTTCACGTATTCGTTACTATAATATGAGTAAAGCATTAAAACAAGGTAGTGTATCACTTACAAATGATTGGGGCGGTTCAGATGTACTTTCAAATTATTCTTTAATATATTTGTTTGGTCAGTACATTCGTACACAATATAGTCATGGTGAAACAATTTATAAAGATTTCTTAATGAGCGAAGGACAAGATTTAGATGAAATTGCAAATCTTTTAAATGTTACTTCAGAAGATGTAGTTAGCAATTTCTATGTTGCACTTGCTGCTAAAGAATCTAAAGGAAAATATGGTTTTAATGGTGAGGAATGGATCAATGGTCTTAAAGTTCAATACACAACTGCAAATTCAGTAAGATTACCTGCTGGAGCAGCTGTATATTTTGGTGAACATTCAGATTTCACACCTTCAAATGCAGGAAAGAATATTAAATTTACTTCTATTGCTGCGTAAAATAAATATATTTTAACAATTTAACAAAAACCACCAATTTTATATGAAATTGGTGGTTTTAATTATATTTTAGACATATTATAAAGATATAATACTACAATATGAATACAAAAAATTACAAAACAATATAAATATTTACTTGTATACATATATATGTTAAAATATGTTTTGTACTTAGTTAAAAGACTATTTTAGAAAAAGTATAGATGGGATGTTTAAAAGGAAGGTGTATAGTTGGTGGTAAGTTTTTTAACAGAAAGTTCTGTGGCAAAAAAGATTATTAATTGTATTTTGAAATTTTTTCTTGTTTTTATAACATTATTAGTATTTGTCTTTGTTGGTCTTTTAGGAGCTATTTCAATAATAAATTTAGGACCTTCTAAACATGCTAGAGATTTATTTGTAGTTTCTGTTATGGAGACTAGTGGAGTGCAATTTTTAGCAAAATGGTTTTTTTCTGATAAAGAAATAGATAAAATAATAAATAATAATTCATTAAAACCTGTTGAAGATAAGACAGATGCGAATTTAATAACTGTACATAAAGAGCTTGAAGATGAAAAATTTGATAAAAATAAAATTGAAGTAGTTGATGTTATTTCTTCAAAATATAAAGGAAAAATGTTGATTGTGAATGATCCTTCAAGAGTTTTTGTTGGTACTATTCCTACTTTTGGTGATGATTTAGAAGGTATGACTGTTACTGAAATTGCTAAAAGTCATGGCTGTATCGCTGCAACAAATGCTGGTGGTTTTTTGGATATAGATGGAGTAGGCAAAGGTGGAATGCCAATTGGTATAGTAATTTCACAAGGTGTATTTAAATGTGGAAGTAAAAATACACGTGTTGATATGTGTGGATTTGACAAAGATCATAAGCTTCATGTAGGTTATATTACAGGTCAAGAAGCAATTAATATGGGAATAAGAGATGCAGTTTCATATGGACCTACTTTAATTGTAAATGGTAAACCGGCTGTAATTAAAGGTACTGCTGGTGGTTGGAATCCAAGAACAGCAATTGGACAACGTGCAGATGGTGCTGTTTTGTTGCTTGTTATTGATGGAAGACAAACAACTAGTATAGGAGCTACATATGCAGATTTAATAAGAGAAATGAAAAAGTTTAAAGCAGTGAATGCATATAATCTTGATGGAGGAACTTCTTCTCATATGATTTATAAAAATAAAATAATAACTAATTGTTCTTCATTATATGGTACACGAGATATGCCAACAGCTATACTTGTAAAAGGAGATAGATAATGAAAAAATCAAGATTTTTTAAAATTTATATTGCAGCCTTTTCTGTTTTAGCTATACTAATTATAATTGGATTAATTGTAATGTGGTTTGGACTTGATGAATATGAAAAATGCCAGCCTGCAAATCTTATTGATCCAATTGTTAAGGATTTAAATGATGGTGATTATGATAAATTACTAACCTATTGTGAAGATATAGTAAGTCCTTTTGAGACTGCTGATGATTTCAAAATATATTTAAAAGATAATATTGATAATAAAAAGATATCCTATTATAATAAAGGTTCTAATACTAATATAATTGAATATTCTTTAAATACAGATAAAAAAGAAATAGCTACTATTGCTCTTGAACCAAAAGGAAAGAAAACTTTTTTTAAAAATCAAAAATATAAAATTAAACAGCTTTCAGGAAAATTTAAATTCACTAAAAAAGCTATTATAATTGCACCTAAATCAGCAAAAGTTTATTTAAATAAAAAAGAGATATCAAAAAAATATATTAAAGAAAATGATATAGATTTCGAAGAATTAAATGAATTGACTGCTCAGATAAGAAAACCTAAACTTGTTAAATATGAAGTAGATGGTTTAATAAAGGATGGAGTAATAACATCTGAAAGTGAAAATGGATCAAAATTAAAAATTACAAAAGATAAAAATAAATATACTGTTTTACCAATTGGAGATAAAAAAATAGGTCAAAAATATACTAGTTTTATTACTAAAGTAGCAAAATCATATACTAATTTTATAACAAATGATGCTGAATTTAGTAGTATAGGTCAATACATAAATCCAAATACACTTATATATAAAGCGATAAGAAGTATTCCAGTTTCTGATTATACACCTCATGATAGCACACAAATTAAGAATATAAAATTTAAAGATTTTTTGCAATATAGTGAGAATATTTTTTCTTACCGTGTGACTTTTGATCATTATGTTACAAGAGATAGAGTTAATAAGGTTTTTCATTATAATGGTGATTATACAATTTTATTTGCAGATCACAATGGAAAATGTTTAGTCTATGATATGATTATTAATAGTAAACCAAATGAAGATGATTAATATTTGAAATATATATTCGTTAATTTTTGTATAATAATTTACAAATAACATATAAATATTGGTATGCGATTGAAAAAATTAAAGTAATATGTTAAAATAATGATTATAATTTATAACTTCTAGGAGAAAAATAATGCAAGATGGATTTATAAAAGTTGCTTGTGCTACACCAAAAATTAAAGTAGCTGATTGTGTATTTAATGCAAATATTATTATTGATATTGTACAAAATTCTGTTGATAAAGGAATTAAATTAATTGTATTTCCAGAATTATGTATAACAGGATACACATGTCAAGATTTGTTTTTACAAGATAAACTTTTAAATTCTGCTATTGAAAGTGTTTTAACAATAGCAAAAGAAACTAAAAATTATGAAGGAATTATAATTGTTGGTGCACCAATTAGTAATTGTTCTAAATTATATAATTGTGCTGTAGTTATAAGTAAAGGAGAAATACTTGGTGTTGTTCCGAAGTCACATTTGCCAAATTATAATGAATTTTATGAAAAAAGACATTTTTGTGAATCTCCAAAACAAAATACAACAATTAAAATAAAAGATAAAAAATATTTATTTGGAAAAAATATTATATTCTCTGATGATTATTCTGAATTAAAATTTGCTATAGAAATATGCGAAGATGCTTGGGTTGCAAATCCTCCATCTATAAAACATGCTTTAAATGGTGCAAATACAATTATTAATTTATCAGCAAGTGATGAATTTGTTGGTAAAAGTTATTATCGTAAAGAGCTTATAAAATCAAGATCTGGTTCACTTGTATGTGCATATTTATATTCGAGTGCTGGAGAAGGAGAGTCTACTACTGATTTAGTTTTTGGTGGACATAATATGATTTGTGAATATGGTTCAGTTTTAGCAGAATCTGAGTTGTTTGATAATTGCGTTGTTATTTCAGAAATTGATGTTAATAAAATTGAATTAGAAAGAAAAAGACTTACAAGTTTTGTACCTGAATATGATAAAGATTATGATGTTGTTGATTTTTCATTAAAGAAATCAAAAGTTAATTTTAGTAGATATATCGATATGCATCCTTTTGTACCAAATTCAAAATATGAAAGAGACGAAAGATGCGAAACTATTTTAAAAATTCAATCACTTGGATTGAAAAAAAGAATAGTTCATTCTTTTGCGAAAACATTAGTGCTTGGTATGTCAGGTGGACTTGATTCTACATTAGCTTTGCTTGTTGCAGTAAAAGCTATGGATATGTTAGAAAGACCTCGTACTGATATTATTGCTGTTACTATGCCTTGTTTTGGTACAACAAAAAGAACTCGTACCAATGCTGAAATACTTTGTGAAAGTTTAGGTGTGACTTTAAAAACTATTGATATTACAGAAGCTGTAAATGTTCATTTTAAAGATATAGGTCATGATGATAAAATTTTAGATGTTGTGTATGAAAATTCTCAAGCAAGAGAAAGAACACAAATTTTAATGGATATATCTAATCAAAATAATGGTCTTGTAGTTGGAACTGGAGATTTATCAGAACTTGCACTTGGCTGGGCAACATATAATGGCGATCATATGTCAATGTATGGAGTTAATGCTGGCGTTCCTAAAACATTAGTAAGACATATTATTAAATATTATGCAGATATTGTAACTGATGAAAAATTAAAATCATCTCTTTATGATGTACTTGATACACCTGTAAGTCCTGAATTATTGCCTCCTAAAGATGGAGAGATATCACAAGTGACTGAAGATATAGTTGGGCCTTATGAGCTTCATGACTTTTTCTTATATTATGTTGTGAGATGGGGATTTTCTCCTACAAAAATTTTTAGACTTGCAAAATATGCTTTTAGTGAAGTATATAATAAAGACGTAATTTTAAAATGGATTAGAGTATTTTATAAAAGATTTTTTGCTCAGCAGTTTAAAAGAAGTTGTTTGCCTGATTCTCCTAAAGTGGGAACTGTAACATTATCTCCAAGAGGTGATTGGAGAATGCCAAGTGATGCTTGTGTTAGAGTGTGGCTCGACGAGTTAGAACAAATTTAAATAGGGTGATAATTTGAATAAAATAAAATGGCGTGGTGGAGCGTTGCTAGCTCCTGTGCCACCAGTAATGGTGACTTGTGGTGATATGAAAGAGTCTAATATAATCACAATAGGTTGGACTGGAATTATAAATACAATTCCTCCAAAAACATATATTTCTATAAGGCCATCAAGATATTCATATAGTTTGATTAATAAAAATATGGAGTTTGTTATTAATCTTACTACAAGAGATTTAGTAAAACAATGTGATTTTTGTGGCGTTAAAAGTGGAGCAAAAATTAATAAATTTGAATTATTAAATCTTACTAAAAAGGAAGCTAATGTTGTTAAATCTCCTTTGTTAGATGAAAGTCCTATTAATTTAGAATGTAAAGTTACAGACATAGTTAGATTAGGTTCACATGATATGTTTTTAGCCGATATAGTTGCTGTTGATGTAGCAGAAGAATTTATTGATAAAAATGGAAAGTTTCATCTTGATAAAGCTGGTTTAGTGGCTTATGCTCACGGAGAGTATTTTGAATTAGGAAGAAAATTAGGTAGTTTTGGTTTTTCTGTTAAAAAGAAAAAACGAAATTATCCTAAAGGTAGAAAATAAAATTAAAACCTCAAACACAATATCTGTGTTTGAGGTTTTTTGTATGTATTTTTATTTTAAAACTAATGCATTCATTGGACAAAATTCAACGCATTTTCCGCATTTAATACATTTATCTTGTGAGACAATAGGAGCATTAAATCCTTCTTGTGTCAAAGCGTTAACAGGACAAATCTTTACTGATGGACATTTGTGGTTTTGTGGACAATTTTTTTTTATAACAACTAAAGTTTTATTATTCATTAGTTTCCTCCAATTCTTCATTACAATACATTTCTTTTAAAACCTGCATAACTTGATAAATTTTTTCATCTTTTATGCTATATATAACAGTTTGAGCTTTTTTATCATAATCCACTATGTTATGAGATTTTAAAATGGCTAAATGTTGAGATATTCCAGATTGAGTAATTTTTAATTTTAAAAGCAAATCAGAAACACTCATAGGTTTTTTTGTAAGTTCACATAAAATAAGTAATCTGTTTTCATTTGCTAATACTTTTAATAAATATGAAATTTCTTTTGCTTTTACTTTCATTTTATCCAATAATATTTGCTCCTTTCAGTATATTAGCAATTACTAATATAATATATATTTAGTATTTTGTCAATATATAACTTGTATATATTATTTTTGTATATATTTTTATAAATAGTGATAAATGATAGATAGTATAAATTATAGGTAATATATTAAATAACATTAACATATATTACAATTTATTTTACTAAATATTTTTATGTATTTATATTAATTTAGTTTAAATTAACTAATTTAATATAAAATCCAAATATTTGTTGAAATTAATGTTTAATTATGTTATCCTATTACACAGTTAGTTAAATTATACTAACAAAAATAAAGTGCTTCTATCGTTGTAGATAGGACATTTGGAGTTGAGAGGTATTTTATGAAATTTTTAATTGCAATAATATTTGCACTCTTATTTTCTTTTGTTTTAAGAAAATCAATAAAAAAGCATGCTGCTTGTTATTATGTAGGTTTTTTAGCTATAGCAATAATGACTTCACTTATTGATATAATTAATTTTCCTAAATCAATTGATATAGTTTTTTCAGTTTTATTTCAATATGGAACATTATCAGCTGCATTTTTTACACTAGTTATGTATATGAATGCATTTAAAAATGGTTCAATAGTTCAAAAAACTTTTATGCCAATACGTGCAGAACTTTCTATAATAGCTTGCATCTTAGCGTATGGTCATGTTATTTCTACGTTTAAAATGTATTTCTTATCATTAATAAATCAATCTAAAGATTTATCAGTTGTTTTACAATTAATAGCAGTTATAGGTACAGTTTTAATTATGACTCCGTTGTTTGTAACATCTTTCAAAGCTATAAGAAAAAGAATGAATGCTGCTAATTGGAAAAAGCTACAGCGATTAGCGTATGCTTTTTATTCACTTGTTTATCTTCATGTAATATTGTTGATGGTACCAAGAGCATTTGAAGGAAATGTAAAAAGTATTATAAATGTTGTTATATACAGCTTAATATTCTTAACTTATGGAACTTTAAGATTATACAAATTTTATAAAAAAACCAATAGAAAAATTGCTTTAACATCGATGGCAGCGATGTTTTCATTAGCATTAATAATGTTTGCTGGATATACTGTTAATGCTATAAATGCAGATAATAGTATTTCTGATAATAAATTACCTTTAGATGAAATTAATTTATCAAAATATGATATAGACATTTCTCAATTTGAAGATGGTATTTACAAAGGAACAGGAACAGGTTTTAGAGGAGATGTCAAAGTTTCTGTAACAGTTAAAGATGGAAAAATAACAGAAATAAATATAGATGAATATTCTGATGACGAATATTATATGAAAAAAGCATCAGTTCTTAAAGATAGAATTATTAATGCGCAAAGTATTAATGTTGATGTTGTATCAAGAGCAACATATAGTTCAAATGGAATAAAAGATGCAGTTTTAGATGCATTTACAAAAAATAAAATTATTAAAGTTAGTAATGTATCAAAATATGATATAGATGTAT
Organism: Oscillospiraceae bacterium; assembly: GCA_965226565.1. GTDB lineage: Bacteria > Bacillota > Clostridia > Oscillospirales > Ruminococcaceae > SZUA-444. Next base: position 26,048 of record CBDDDI010000005.1, on the reverse strand, counting down.
CAAATCTTGAAGATGGTGTTTATAAAGGAACGGGAACAGGTTTTAGAGGAAATGTCAAAGTTTCTGTAACAGTTAAAAATGGAAAAATAACAGAAATAAATATAGATCAATATTCTGATGACGAATATTATATGAAAAAAGCATCAGTTCTTAAAGATAAAATTATTAATGCGCAAAGTGTTGATGTTGATGTTGTATCAAGAGCAACATATAGCTCAAATGGAATAAAAGATGCAGTTTTAGATGCTCTTACAAAAGATAAAACTGAAGAATTAGAATTTGAATTAGAAAATAAAACAAATAATGTAAATGTAAAAGCAAAAGCAATAAAAAATGTAATAAAATCATTTGAAAATAATGTAGATACATCAGAACTTAAAGATGGAATTTACAAAGGAACAGGAACAGGTTTTAGAGGAGATATAAAAGTTTCTGTGACAATACAAAATGGTAAAATATCAAAAATAGTTATAGATGAGCATTGTGATGATGAATATTTTATGAATAATGCATTAGCTGTTAAAGATAGAATTATTAATGCGCAAAGTGTTGATGTTGATGTTGTATCAAGAGCAACATATAGCTCAAATGGAATAAAAGATGCAGTGTCAGATGCATTAAGAAAAGCAAAAGAAGATAAAGTATATAAAGAAAACAATAATAAAAATGAAGTTATAACTCCTGTGCCAATAAAAAATAAGGATAATACAGTTGTTAATAAAAAACCAAAAGTTAAAGATGATGTTGTTAACAAGCCAATTAAGAATGATGATTCATCAAAAATAGTTGATAATTCAGATGAAAATGAAACTAAAACTAAAACATCAAAATACGATATAGATGTGTCAAGTCTTGAAGATGGAATTTACAAAGGAACAGGTACAGGATTTAAAGGAGATGTAAAAGTTTCTGTGACAATACAAAATGGTAAAATAGCAAAGATAGATATAGATGAGCATTGTGATGATGAGTATTTCATGAACAAAGCATCAGCTTTAAAAGATAATATTGTTGATGAACAAGATGTTGATATTGATGTAGTATCAGGAGCAACCTATAGTTCAAATGGAATAAAAGATGCAGTTTTAGATGCATTAACAAAAGAAAAAGTAGCAAATATATCAAAATACGATATAGATGTATCAAATCTTGAAGATGGAATTTATAAAGGAACAGGTACAGGATTTAAAGGAGATGTAAAAGTATCTGTAACTGTTAAAGATGGAAAAATAACAAAGATATATATAGATGAGCATTGTGATGATGAGTATTTTATGAACAAAGCATCAGCTTTAAAAGATAATATTGTTGATGAACAAGATGTTGATATTGATGTTGTATCAGGAGCAACATATAGTTCAAATGGAATAAAAGATGCAGTTTTAGATGCATTAATAAAAGAAAAAGTAGCAAATATATCAAAATACGATATAGATGTATCAAGTCTTGAAGATGGGATTTATAAAGGAACAGGTACAGGATTTAAAGGAGATGTAAAAGTATCTGTAACTGTTAAAGATGGAAAAATAACAAAGATAGATATAGATGAGCATTGTGATGATGAGTATTTTATGAATAAAGCATCAGATTTGAAAGATAATATTGTTGATGAACAAAATGTTAATATTGATGTAGTATCAGGAGCAACATATAGTTCAAATGGAATAAAAGATGCAGTTTTAGATGCACTTACAAAATAATATTTTTTACTTACATAATAACCATAGCTTTTTATAAGTTATGGTTATTAGAGATTTTAATTAAAATTAGATTATAAATAATAGTATAATTAAAATTAGATTATAAATAATAGTATAATTAAAATGTTATAAAGATATATATACTATAGAAAGGTGGTATATAAATAATGAAAGTTCAAATTATTTATTCTAGTTTATCAGGAAATACAAAAAAATTATCAGAAGGAATATATAAAAATATTCAAATACAAGATAAATCAATTCATGATATAAAAGATGGAGTTCCTAAAATAGATTCAGATATAATTTTATGTGGATATTGGGTTGATAAAGGTGGTCCTACTGAAGAAATGATGCAATTTATGAAAATAGTTGAAAATAAAGCTGTAGGCGTTTTTTGTACACTTGCTGCTTTTGCTGATTCCTTTCATGGGAAAAAATCTTTGGATAAAGGAATAGAATTGCTTAAAGATAAAAATACGATAATAGGAAGTTATGTTTGTAATGGAGCTTTATCACCAAAACTGATTGAACAATTTAGAAATATGCCTAAAAACAATACATTTAGTATAACACCTGAAAGTGAGCTTCGTTGGGAGATGATGAAGTCACATCCTACTGATGCTGAGATTTTGTTAGCTTCTGAACGTTTTAATGAAAGAATATTATTGTATTCAAAAATTAAAGAAAAAGGTTTAGAATATAAATCTGTATTATAATATATTAGAAAAGACAGTACTAATTAAGTAGCACTGTCTTTTTGTTTGTAAATTTTTATAATGATATCATATTCTTGTATAAAAATCTATTATTTCACAAGAAAAAAATAGTATTATACTTGCTTTAGAAGTTTTAAAAGCTACTAATTATGATAAAGTAGATACTGTTATTATCAAACTTAAAGATTTATTTGATGAAAATTTATTGTAAAAGGTTATGTTAAAGGATGACTTCTTAATTGAAATTGTCCTGTTTATATATTTTATAATATATTCAAAATTACTAATATACTGTATTATTGGCATACGATTGTTTGTAAAATGTGTATAATATAAAATGCAAAAATTATAATATAATACAAAAAATACAACATATTTGATAAAATATGTTGCAAATATTGATTTATATTTACAAAACATGATATTATAATAGTAATATCATGTTAATTATATATATAATACAATTTTTGTAAATAATATGTTATTAAAATATGGAGGACTCTTATATGAATAATAATCTAAATTATTATAAACTAACAACTCAGCAAGAATTAATATATAATACTATGAGATATACTAATGAAGATACTTCTGCTAATATAACAGTGCTTTATTTATATAATGGAAAATGTAATATTGAGCTTTTGAGTAAATCAATAAAAAATCTTTTAGAGTGTAATGAAGTGTTAAATTGTTCATTAATATCTAATAATGATTTTTTAGGAATTAATGTAGATGATTTATCTCAAAATGAACCTGAAATAATTAATTTTGAAAATCGTAATTTGGTTGATGATTATGCAAAAAGAATAGCTAAAGAAGAATTACTTTTAAATCCTTTATGTAAAATTAGAGGTGTAAATATAGATAACAGGCAATTTGGTATTCTTTTAAATATTAATCATATTATTTTTGATGCATGGAGTGCAAAAGTTATAGAAGAGTGTTTTTATAATTTATATTTTAATAATAAAATTAATAAATCAGATTATAAATACACTGATTATATTGAAGTTGAGAAGACTTATTTAAATTCTAAAGGTGCAACAAGAGATAAAAAATATTGGTTAGACACATTTGAAAAAAATCAATCTCCAGTTTTTTTAAGTGAAAAAGATTCAGAAAATTTTAGAGCAGAAAGAGAAAAATTTGTTTTATCTTATAATACAATTAAAGAAATTTCAGAATTTTGTAAAGATAACCAAGTTTCTTTAATGACACTTTATTCATGTGCTTACAGTGTTTATATGACTAAATTTAAAAATGTTGATTCTAGTTATTTAGGATTTGTGTGTCATAATCGTTCAGTTGATTTTAAAAACACAGTAGGAATGTTTGTAAATACTGTTCCTGCACTTGTAGAAATTGATAAATCAGCTAGTTTTATAGATTGTATTATGTCTTCTAAAATGTCAATGTTATCTGCTATGAGACATCAAAAATATAATTATTCAAAAATATTGACTAATATTCGTGAAGAATATAGATACTCAGGTAAATTATATGATACAACTATTAGTTATCAAAATGTTGGTGTTAAAGATACTATTAATGCTGATATAACTTGGTATAATAATTCATTTCAAACAGAAAGTTTGATGATTCATATTGGTGAAGATTTTTTAACAGGAAATATTACTATTTCCTATGATTATCAAACTGAGAAATTTGATAGAGAAGATATTCAAAGATTTCATGATAGAATTATGCATATAATAATGGCTGGTATAAAAGATACAAATACTATTATTGAAAATATGGATATAATTGATGAAAAAGAAAAAAAGACTGTAGTATATGATTTTAATCAAGAAAAAGCTTTTTTTCCTAGAAATGAATCAATAATAAGTTTGTTTGAAATGCAAGTATTAAAAACTCCTTATAATATAGCTATAAAAGATTATACAGAAAAGTCTATGTCTTATTCTGAACTTGATGTATATAGTGGTAAACTTGCTTATACTATGAAAGAAAATGGTGTAAAAGCAGGTGATAAAGTAGCGTTGTTTATAAACAGAGGAGTTAATCAAATAATAGCTATTTTAGCTACTTTAAAAGTTGGAGCAGCATATGTTCCAATAGATATTAACTATCCAAATGAACGTAAGAAATTTATACTTAAAGATTCAGAACCATCAATTATTTTAACTGATGATTTATCAATTATTTCTTATTATGAAGAAGAAATAAAATGTTTAAATATAAATGATAATGATGTTTTTGATAAAGAAAATACATATGTTTTTAGAAAAATAAATCCTAATGATGTTGCATATATTATTTTCACTTCTGGAACAACAGGCAAACCAAAAGGAGTTATGATATCACATAAAAATGTCGTTAGATTATTAAAAAATGATAAATTCCAGTTTGATTTTTCACATAACGATGTGTGGATGCAATTTCATTCTTATTGTTTTGATTTCTCAGTATGGGAAATTTTTGGAGCATTAACAAATGGTGCAAAATTAATTCTTCCATCAGAAACACAAGTTAAAAATTCATATGAAGTTTTAGATATAATATATCAAGAAAAGCTTACAATATTAAATCAGGTACCATCTTCATTTTATAATTTAATGGCTGTAGATGATGAACAAAAAATGAGATCTGTACGCTATATTATTTTTGGTGGAGAAGCATTATTGCCTGCTAAACTTAGAGTTTGGCATGATACTTATTCTGATGCTATGATTATAAATATGTATGGAATTACTGAAACTACTGTTCATGTTACATATAAAGAAATTACTGATATTGAAATACAAAATGGTATTAGCAATATTGGTAAGCCTATTCCAACATTACAAGTTTATCTTTTAAATAAGAATACTATATGTGGTATTAATATGATAGGAGAAATTTGTGTTACTGGTGAAGGTGTATCTTTAGGATATATTAATAATCAAAAATTAACTGATGAACGTTTTGTTGATAATCCTTTTGGTGATGGAAAAATGTATCGTTCTGGAGATTTGGCAGAATGGTTACCAGATGGAAATCTTCGTTATGTTGGAAGAATGGATCATCAAATTCAATTTCATGGATTTCGTATTGAGCTTGGTGAAATTGAAAGTGCTATAAGAAAAATTCCTAATGTCACTGATTCAGTTGCTATATGCAAAGAAAATGGAAGTGAAGATGCACAAATTTATTCATATTTTTGTGCTACAAGAGAAATCTCACAAGATCAAGTTAGAACTGAGTTAGAAAGCTTATTGCCTTCATATATGATGCCATCTTTAATAATGCAATTAGACAAGTTTCCTATAACTGCTAATGGAAAACTGGATAAAAAAGCTTTGCCAGATATTAAAGTTTCATCTTCTGTTGAATATGTTGCGCCTTCTAAAGACAAAGAGAAAATATTTACTCAAATACTTGAGCGTGTTCTGGATGTTGAAAAAGTAGGTATGGATGATAATTATATTGAACTTGGTGGAGACTCGATTAAAGCTATTAAAATAGTTTCACTTTTACGTGAAAAAAAATTAGATGTTAAAGTATGGAACCTAACAAATTTAAAGACTGTTAGGCTTATTTGTGATGCTATAACAGAAATGAAAGAAGATCAAAAAGTTGCTATATCTAATTTAAAATCTGCAAGATTAAGTCCAATTCAAAAATATTTTATTAATAAACAATATAGTAATCCTAATTATTATTTACAATCATTTTTACTAAAATATGAAGAAGTGATAACTAAATCTGTTTTAGAAACAATAATAAGATTGCTTATTTCTAAGCATCCTATGCTTCATGCTAAATTTAAAGATGATTATCAATATGCAAATAATGATTTTAGCTGGTCTTATATTATAAATGAATATGATTTTATTCAAGAGAAAATTGAAGATATTCCACAATTAATAAAACAACATTCTATTGAAATCAAAAACAAAATCAATTTTAAAAATCAAACATTAATAGGACTTGGAGTTTTTCATACATTAGATGGTCATTATGTACTTATTTCTATTCATCATATGGTTATAGATGGTGTATCATGGAGAATATTATTAAACGATTTTAATGAGATATTAAATAAAATTAAAAGAAATGAAAAGGTAATATATTTTAATTTTGATTCACCATATTTATCATGGTCAGAAACATTATATCAAAATAGAGATACTTTTAGAAAAGAAATACCTTATTGGAAAGATATTTGTAAACATTGTAAGCCAAAATTAGAGATTGAAAGTGATTTTGTTGTAAGACCTGTTTATATTAGAAAACATTTGACGTTTGATCAAAATGTGACAACAGCACTTTTGAAAGATTGTCACAAAGCATTTAACACTCAAATAAATGATATTATTGGAGCTGCTATTGCTAGAACTTTCGGATCAATATTTAATAAAGATATAGTTGTTGCAGAATTTGAAAGTCATGGTCGTACAATGGTTGATGGTTTTGATGATATAGTTAATACTATAGGTTGGTTTACATCGATATATCCTGTTAAATTAACTTCAACAGGTGATTATGAAAATGATATTATTGCTGCTAAAGAGGCTATGAGCTCTGTTCCAAATAATGGTACAGGATTTATGGTCTTAAAAGAGTATTGTGGAGTTGATTTTAATAATGTGGTTCCAAATATTCGTGTAAATTATCTTGGAGATTTTAATGAACTTTTAAATGATTTTAATGTTGTTATTGATGATAGATATCTTTCTCGTGATATTGATAGAGGAAATAATTATGAAAATGATATCACTATAGATTGTTTTTGTATTAACAACAAATTTCATGCGAAAATCGTTATTAATCCTATTAAATATACTGGTAGTCAAATTGATGCTATGCCTTTTGAATTAGAAAAAAACATTAGAGATTTAGTTGATTTTTGTACTAAATATGAAAATAAATATCTTACACCATCAGATTTTGATAATGCAAAAATTAATTATAATCAATTAAAACCTATTACTATTAGTTATGGTAATAATATAGAGTCAATTGGAAAATTAACTCCAATGCAAGAAGGTATGGTTTATTATTATTTAAATGATCAACATGATGGAACATATATTATTCAAAATGTTATTGACTTTAAAAATGGCATTAATGTTTTTGCTGCAAAAAAAGCTTTTTCACTTCTTATAAATTATTATGATATATTAAGAACAGCTTTTTGGTGTAAAGATGAATTAATGCGTAGAGTTGTTGTTAATAAACCTGATATTAAGTTTATTAATGAATTAAGTTTTGAGAATTTAGATAGTTTTAATAAATGGTTAGATGAAGATAAAATAAAAGGTTTTGATATTGATAATCCACCACTTATTAGATTATCAATTGTTAAAATAAGCAATTCATATAAAATAGTTTGGACTTTCCATCATTTAATATTTGATGGTTGGAGTTTTGGTTTGTTTTTAACAAATTTCTTATCATTATATACTCATATTAATAACGATAAATTTGAAAGTGATAGTAACTTATTATCTGAATTTCCTAAAATGAAATTTGATGAATATGTTGATAAACTAGATGAGACAATTACTTCTGATTATGATAGATTTTGGATTAATATGCTATCAGAATATGAAGGAAGCTCAATGATGAGACCTTTTAATCAAGTTTATCAAGCTGAAGAAGTGGTTAAATCTACAAAATTTACTTTTGATAATAAATTAAAAACAGAAATTTGTGATTTTTGTAAGAAAAGTTTTATTACACTTAATACATTGTTTGAAACAGTACTTGGAATTTTGATTCAAAGATATAATAACTCTAATGATATTGTTTTTGGAAAAGTTGTTTCAGGAAGAAATATTGAAGTTGACAATATTAATACTGCTATAGGAATGTTTGTAAATACAATTCCTTGTAGAGTGACAACAAATGAAAATGATACTTGTATTTCATTATTAAATAAAGTTCAAGAAAATGCTTTAAAAAGTAATAAATATGAACTTTATCCACTTACTAGATTAAATAAGGAAACAGGTTTAGGCAGTAATTTAATTCAAATACTTCTTGTATTTGAGAATTATTCTATTGACAAAAATACAGAAAAATTATTAGAACAAAATAATGCTAAAGTTGAATTTACAAGAGAACAAACTAATTATGATTTAACCATTAGTATTTTTCCAGGTGAAGAACTTTCTGTTCAGTTTATGTATAATTTAAAATACTATAAATTAGATGATGTTCAATATATTTTTAATCATTTGACAACTCTTTTTTCAAATATTATTAAAAATTCTAATGACAAAATTTCTAATTTATCAATAATGGATGAGGCAGAAGAAGATGTTGTAAAATTATTATTTAATGATACAAGTATAGAATATCCATCTGAGCAAACTGTTGTTTCTTTATTTAAAAGAGAAGTAAAAACACATCCTGATAAAACTGCTGTTATTTTTCAAGATAAAAAATTAAGTTATTTGGAATTAGATCAATTATCAGATAAACTTGCAGTAAATATAAATAATTTAGGTTACTCATCTAAAAATAAAATAATTCCATTTGTTTTAAATAGAGATGAAAATATTTATATAGCTATGCTTGGAATATTAAAATCAGGTAATGGATATTTGCCAATAGATCCTAGTTTGCCTATTGAGAGAATTGATTTTATGATTCGAGATAGTGAATCTGAATGTGTTATATATTCTAATAAATGTGAAGAATTAATTAGCGAGCTTTATATAGAAAAAATATGTATAGAAGAGACAGTAGGTAGGTCAAGAGCATTTTTAAGACCAATAGAAATTAGCTCTAGTAATAATTGTTATATTATTTATACATCAGGATCAACTGGTGAACCTAAAGGTGTTATAATCACACATAAAAATGCAGTGAATTTTTGTTATAACAATTTGCAAATTATGTATTCTATAAAAAAATCTTTAAATCCTGTAATGTTATCTACAACTACGATTTCTTTTGATATTTTTGTAACAGAAAGTTTGTTGCAATTATTAAATGGATCAACAATTCTTCTTGCATCAAAAGAACAACAAAATGAACAACATGCTTTAGCTGAATATGCTATTGCAAATAAAGCAACTAGTATTCAAACAACACCATCTAAAATGCGAGCTTTAATTTATGATAAAACTTGTTGTGAATATTTAAAACAAATGACTACAATAATTTTAGGTGGAGAAGTTTTTCCTGAAGAATTATTTGTTGATTTAAGAAAATATACTGATGCAGATATTTATAATATCTATGGTCCAAGTGAATCTACAGTATGGATCACAACAAAATTAGTAGAAAATTTAGATACGACTATAGGTAGACCATTTTCAAATACACAAATTTATATATTAAATAATAATAAGCTTTGTTCAATTGGAGAACCAGGTGAACTTTGTGTTGCAGGAGATTGTGTTGGAATAGGATATTTAAATAAACCTAAACTTAATAAAGAAAAATTTATAGATAATCCATTTGGTAAAGGATTAATGTATCGTACAGGAGATTTAGCAAGCTGGAGAGCAGATGGTTGTATTAATTACATGGGACGTATTGATAAACAAGTGAAAATTCATGGGCAAAGAATTGAGCTTGGAGAAATTGAATCTCAAATTCGTTCTATTGATGAAATTAAAAATGTTGCTGTTATTGTTAATTCTAATAGTGCTTTATGTTGTTATTATGAAAGTGATATTGAAATTAGCTGTGCAATAATAGAGCAAATGCTTAATAGAAAACTTCCTAAATATATGGTTCCTCATAATTATATGAAATTAGAAAAATTGCCTATAAATAATAATGGTAAGTTAAACAAAAAATTATTGCCTGAAATTAAAGAAGAAAAAGTTCAAGAATATGTTGTGCCTAAAAATGATTTAGAAAAGAAAATATCAGACATATTCTGCAAAGTATTAAATGTCGAAAATGTAAGTATAGATGATAGCTTTTTTGCTATTGGTGGAGATTCTATTAAGTCAATTCAGTTAGTTTCACTTTTATATGAATACAATATACATTTAAAAGATATTGAGAAATTTCCTACCGTTAGAAAACTTGCAGAAAATATAACTTTATCAAATCGTGAAATACCACAAGAAGCATTATCAGGAGAAACTATATTATTACCTACTCAAAAAAGGTTAGTTGAAATTTCTGATAGAAATTCAATATCTAATTTTAATCAATCAATATTATTAAAAGTTAATGATGAGATGGATAAAGATTTAATAAAAGAAACTCTTATTAGATTAATTAAACATCATGATGCATTAAGGCTAAGTTATAGTTATGGTAGTAATGTTTCAAAATTTGTAGATGCAGAAAATATAATGCCAAAAGTATTTGAAATTAATTGTAGCTTATTTAATTTTGAACAAAAATGCAATATAGTACAAAATTCTATTTCTTTAGAAAAAGGAGAATTAATAAGTGCAGCGTATATTAAAACTAATTTTAATAAAAAGTATTTATTAATAGTGCTTCATCATTGGTGTTGTGATGGTATATCTCAAAGAATAATTTTAGAAGATTTTATAAATGTTTATGAATCTTTAAAAATACATAAAGAGCCTGAATTGCCAAATAAAACTGATTCAATTCGTAGTTGGGCAGAAGCGTTAGATAATTATTATGATAAAGATAAAATAAATGCAGTGAGAAATTTTTGGGATAGTAGAATTAATAATGATGATTTAAGAAGATATGATCCAGAATTATTATCAGAATTAAATCAAATTGTTTTTGCTTTTTCATCTAATATTTCTCATCAATTATCAGAAAAAACTTCAGGTGTGTTAGAAATGCTTTTGCTTGCATTTTCATATGCACTAAAATCAAAAGATGATTGTTTTGCAACACTATTTTTAGAAAGTCATGGACGTGAAACGGATATTCCAATGCTTAATATTGCTCGTACAATTGGATGGTTTACATCTATGTATCCTATCAAAATTAATGTTTGTGATGATGATATTAATTTAGAAATGGCAGAAGAAATTAAAAATGAAATAAAATCAATTCCTGAAAGTGGAGTATCATATTCATTTATTAATAAACATATGGTTGCAGCACCGTTGTTTAATTATATGGGCTCATTTGAAGAACAAGAGGATACTGATTATAGAAGAGTTTTATTTGGTGTTGGAAAAGAAGTGAGTGATAATATACGTTCTACAAATCCTATGGTGGTAAATATTTTTAATGTGAATAAAAGATTTACTGTAGATATTAGATATTCACCATATTATTATCCTAAAAAGACAATAAATAAAATAGTGCAAAATTTTAAAAAGCATTTAAAATACTTATTAAATCTTGAAAAGAAAGAAAATTTGACTAATCAAATTATAGATGGATTTAAAAATTATTCTTCTACAAAAGATGAAATTGTAACAGTTATTAATAAAGAAGCTAAAAAGCATATATTTATGTTTCCGCCTGCAATGCTTAAAGTTGCTTATATTCCACTTTTTGAAAAAATGTCGACTATAATGTCTGAATATTGTTTTCATGTTTTTCATTTGACACAAAATGATGGTATGGCAAAAATGTTTGGTGAATACATAAGAAATCAAGCTAATTTAGATGAATCACCAGTATTAATGGGATATTCAGGAGGAGGAAATATAGCGTATGATACTTCTGATTATTTAAATTCTAAAGGTATAGGTGTATCAAAAATTGTTATGATAGATGGATTTAAATGGGATGAAGGAATTAAATATGTTACAATCTCTGATGACAGTATTAATGAAATGATTGAGAATTTTACTAAAGAAACAAATTTAGATGCTAATTTCTTTAATTCTGATGCAGTTCAAAAATTAATTAATAATGAACGAAAAGGTCTTATTGAAGAAGCAAGAATTTATCAAGAGTATTGTGATAAACATCGTGATCAAACAAAAGTTATACCTAATTGTGAGTTTGTAAATCTTTTATCAGAAGATGTTTTACCAGATGAAAATGATACTAGAGAAGGTTGGAATAAAGTTTCTGATAAAAAAGTTAAGTATGTACAAGGTAAAGGTACTCATATTACAATGTTATCAGATCCAAATAATTTAAGATATAATGTAAATTTACTTTTAAATGAGCTTGGAGGAAATGATATTGAATAATACAGCTAAAAATAAGGAAACAATTGTTAGACTAGTTAATGTATCAAAAGATTTTGGTGGAAATGATAGTAAAGTTCATGCCTTAAAAGATATTAATTTAGAATTGTATCGAGGTGAATTTGTTGTAATTTTAGGTTCATCAGGTTCTGGAAAAACCACTTTACTTAATGTTGCTAGTACACTTGAAAAACCAACATCTGGTTCTGTTTATTATAACGATGTAGATAGTAGTCATATAAATAAAAATAAACTTACATTATTAAGAAAAGATCATATTGGATTTATTTTTCAAGCATATCATCTTTTACCTAATTTAAATGTACAAGAAAATGTTTTAGTAGGAGCTAGTTTGTCAGGAGATAAAAAGAAAGTAAAACAGATTTTAAGAGATGTTGGACTTGAAAAAAAGATGAAGAAATTTCCGTATCAATTATCAGGAGGAGAGCAACAAAGAGTTTCTATTGCAAGAGCATTAGCAAAAAATACTGATATATTATTTTGTGATGAACCAACAGGTGCACTTGATAGTGAAACTAGTAAAATGGTGCTTTCATTGTTGTTAAAGGTTCAAAAAGAAAGAAATTTATCAATTATATTAGTTACACATAATCCACAAATTGCTTATTTAGCCAAAAGAGTTTTAAGAATGCGTGATGGTAGATTAGTTAGTGATGATTTAAATATCGCTTCTAAAACTGTTGAGGAGGTGGACTGGCTACGATAACTATTATAGTAAATAATTTAAGAAGTTTAATGAGAAGTAAATTAATATTGATACTATTTTTTATTATTTCTTCAATCTTAGGTTTTTTATTTTCATATTTATATTTAGGAAACATACCTTTACAGCAAGAATATAACAAACAGCTTGAAAATTGTAATTTAGAACAATTTAGAGTTTTTCCTAAATGTGAATTAACTGATGATGAAATAAAAAATGTTATAAAAGAATATAAAATACCTACTAAAGATGTAATGGAATTATCTCAAAAAGATTTATTAGAAAAGTATAAAGTGGATTTAGATAAATATCTTGTAAATAGAATTAAACCACTTGAGATTAAATATAATTTTACTTCACAATTTTATTCTAGAATATATAAAAAATTAGATGATATTGTTTGGTATATAAATACTATGCCTGAAAAAGTTAATATAATAGATATTAATCAAGGACACAAACCGCTTACTGATAATGAAGCTTTGATTTCTTATCAATATGCTAAACAAAACAATGTTAAAGTATCTGATGTTTTGATGATAGATTCTAAAGAATTTAAGGTTTCTGGCTTATATACACAAGCTTCAGAATCACTTATTTATAATTCTAAATTTTCTACATCAATGACATCAAAAAATAATGCTGGTGTGATTGTTACAAACAAAGCATATGATTTGTTTAAAAATGATGATGAAGAAATTTTGTTTTTAGGTATATTTAATGATAAAAAATCTAATGAAGAAATTGATAAAATAGTTTTAAATATGATGGATGATCCAGATGTAAAATTTGTTGCATCAAGCACTAAACTTTCATCATTTAATAGTTTGTTATCAAATTTTTCAATGAGTTTGTCATTGATGGCTGCAGGAGTAATATTGTTTTTTGTAACAATTATATTTATGACACTTATGCTTATAAATAACTGGTTTAAATCTTTGCAAAAAAGTTATGGTGTTCTTCTTGGAATGGGCTATAGTTCTAAAAGTTTGACAGTCGCATTTTTTGTTGTGAATATTCCTGTTTTTCTAGGATTAGTCGTTGGATCAGTTTTTGGATATTTAATGGCACAAGGATTTATGCAATCTTATTGTAATGTGTTTAATATTATAAAAACTGATATTGATTTTGTTACTATTTTAGGTGTAATAATATTTGTTAATATAGTATTATTTATATTTAATTTATTTATTGTTATGAAATGTAAAGTGCTTCTTAATAAAAATATTATGAATTTGATACTTGATAGAGCATCAGAAGGTGCAAATAAAATAATTCAAAAATCAAAAACAATATTTGATAAAGCTTCTGTTGATACAAAAATTCGTGCTGCGTATATTTTAAAACGTATATCAAGATTTGTAGCAATAATGTTTGTTAGTATATTTGCAATTATTTTATCAACATTTTCAATAGCAATATTTAATTTGTCATCTAAGCCAATAGAACAATATAATAATGAACTTAATTATGATTCTGTCGCTCATTATTCTTACAAAATAAATAATTTTGAATATGATAATCTTTCAGAAACATTTATACAAGATTCATTATATGTACTTGATTATTTAGGAACAAAAATAAATACTTATTATAATATTTTATCTTTGAATACTAATTGTAAATCTTTAAAAATAGTAGATGAAAATAATAATTCTTTATTACCAATTCCTAAATATAGTATAGTAGTATCAGCAAAGTTTGCGGATATGTATGATGTTAAAGTTAATTCGCAATTAACTTTTCGTGCTTCTAATGGAAAGATTATGAGATTTAATATTTCAGGAATTAATTCAGTAGCATATGATACTAATTTTTATGTAGATAGAGATTGTAGTAAATTAATTTTTGATGCTGTTAGTTTAACTACTTTTAATGGAGAATTTTTAAATAATGGCAAAAAACCTTTTAGCGATGATGGAACAGTTATTTCTAAAGATCAACAAATTGATGATGTAAAAGGATTGTTAAGTGGTAGTATGTCGATAATTCCAATTTTGATTGTACTTACTATTTTACTTGTTACTGGTATATCATGTTTAATAGCATATCTTAATGTTAAAGAAAATAAAAAAGATATTGTTATTTTCTCATTGTTAGGATATAAAGATAGGAAAATATTTAATTTAATTGTAAATATCTATTCAACAGCAGTTTTAAGTGGATCTATAATTGGATATTTCTTAGTAGAGCCTGTACTTTTAGCTTTGCAAGATATGGTTAATACAACTACTGATGTTCTTATAACATTAAAGGTTTCATTACTTATTTCTATATTGATAGTTGTTGTAGTTTTTATACTTTACAATATTATTATTAATTTAATGATGTCTAGTATAAAAAGAATTAATCTTAGCGAAGTATTATATGAATAATATTTAAAGGATGATTGTATGAAAAATAAACCTTATCCATATTACTTGGTTGAAGAAATTAATGATTTTAGAGAGTTTTTATCATACATAAAAAATGAGCATGGAGATAAAACAGCAATAACGTATAAGAAGAGAAGACAAGTAATACATATTAGTTATAATGAATTATATTCTGATGTTTATTATTTATCAGCATATTTGTTGAATTTAGGAATTAATAATATGAGGATAGCAGTTATTGGAGAAAATTCTTATGAATGGATTTTGACTTATTTGGCTGCTGTTAATACTAATAATGTTATTATTCCTATTGATAAAGAACTTCCTTTAGATGATATAAAAAATATTGTTAATGATTCTAAAGCAAATGTTTTTGTCTTTTCTCATACTTATAGAGATGTTTCAGATTATTTAAATCAGTCTGAAATAAATATTAATCATTATTTTGATATGAATGATTTTTTTGAGATTTTAAGTAATGGTAAAAAAATGATTCAAAATAAAAATGTGATAGAGAATATAAAAATTGATAATAAAAATTTATCTGTGTTACTTTATACTTCTGGAACAACAGGTATGGCAAAAGGAGTTATGCTTTCTCAAAAAAATGTATTATCAAGTGTTTTATCTTTATCTAAATCTTGTCGTGTTAGTGGAAGTAATTTGCATATACTTCCGTTACATCATTCGTTATCTTCTGCAGGTGTTTTAGTAATGCTTTATTATGGATGTAATAATATAATAAATAAAAGTCTTAAAACATTTGCAAGTGATTTAATAAAATATAAACCTGATAATATAGTTTTAGTTCCTTTATTTATTGAGACATTTTATAATAAAATTTGGAATACTGCTAAGAAAAATAAAAAAGACAAGTCTTTAAGAATATTAATAAAATTAAGTAATTTATTATTAAAAATAGGAATAGATTTAAGAGTGAAATTATTTAAATCTATATTAGATATTTTTGGAGGAAATATAAAATACATTATTTCTGGTGGAGCTCCAATTAATTCTAAGTATATTAAAGATTTTAGAAGTATAGGAATTTCAATATTAAATGCTTATGGAATAACAGAATGTTCTCCTGGAATTTCTTTTAATAGAGAATTTCATTATTGTGATAACAGTGTTGGTACTATATTATCTGGATGTGAGGCGAAAATTTTAAATCCAGATCAAGATGGTAATGGTGAGATTTGTGTAAAAGGCGATAATGTAATGATCGGATATTATAAAAATGAAGAAGCTACAGAAAATGTTTTTGAGCAAGGATGGTTTAAAACAGGTGACATAGGATATATAAACAAAGATGGTTTTTTATTTATTACTGGACGAAAAAAGAATTTAATAATTCTTAATAACGGTAAAAATGTATATCCTGAAGAACTTGAATTTTCATTACAAAATTTTTTACCATACATCAAAGAAATAATTGTATTTGAAAAAGATAATATAATTGTAGCTGAAATGTATTTAGATACAGAAAATTATGATAAGAGTTTAATAAATTTAGATCAAGATATAATTAGATTTAATAAATCTCAGCCACCATATAAAAATATAGCAAAATTTATTGTTAGAGATAAAGAGTTTGAAAAAACAACAATAAAAAAAATAAAAAGACAATATAAGTAAGGAGGTATAATTATGTTTGAAAAATTAAAAGAAATTCTTATTAAACATTCCGAAAATGAAAATATGCTTATAACAGAAAATACTGTCTTATTAACTGATTTAGGTCTTAATTCATATGAATTAGTTGATTTAATTTGTGATGTTGAAAATGAATTTGATATTGAAATTCCTGATAGAGCAATTGGAGATTTTAAAACTGTTAAAAATGTGATGGATTTTATAGTTAGTAATTCTTAGTACGTAATTTGATTTAAATAATTATAGGAAGGTGATTTGTAATGATTATTGGTGGATTATCAACTTTGTGTTTTGGAATATTAGTGGTAATAGTAACTGCTATATTAAAAAATGGTACTGCTTATGATGTGTCAGCTTTGGCTGGACAGATAGGTTTAAAGAGTAGCTATAGTATAGTTGTTGATTTATTTTTCTTTTTATCAATAGCTTGTATAGTTGTTGGAACTATAGTTTTAATAATTGGTTTAGTTAAGAAATCTAAAAAGTAAGTATATAAAAAAGGTGATATAATTTGGAGCTATTTGTTATAGAAAACATGTTTCCAATTGATGAAGAATTATTAAATAAAGGTCTATCTTTGCTTCCAGCATCAAGATTAGAGTATGCAAATAAATATAAGAGAACTCAAGATAGAGCTCTTTGTGTTTATAGCTATCTTTTATTAAAATTTGCATTAAGAAAAAAATATGATATGACTTTTGTTCCTGAATTTACTTATACCAAATATAATAAGCCTATGTTTGATAAGTTTTCTGATATTCATTTTAATATTTCTCATTGTAGTAAAGGTGTTTGTTGTGGATTGTCATCTAATGAGATAGGTGTAGATATACAAAACATTGAGGATTATAATGTGATGAAATTTGTTATGTGTGAAAATGAACAAATGCTTATTAAAAATTCTGAAAATCCTAAAGGAGTTTTTACACAACTTTGGTCATTAAAAGAAAGTTATTTTAAAATGAAAGGAACAGGAATATGTGATGAAATGAAGAAAACAGATTTTTCATATATTATTAGTAAAAATAAAAATATATATCAAAATACTTTGATATATACTTTTAAAGGTGATGGATATTATATAGCGGCATCTTCATTAAATGAGATTGATGTAAAAATAAATTTTATTGATGTGAAATGTGAAGAACTCTATAAAAAATAAAATAATAAAAATAAAGCGTATTATTTACATAATACGCTTTATTTAATAAAAAGAGATAATGAAAAAAGCTTATAAATAATTTTAGTGTCAGAAATTATTTTGACAACTAAATATAGTAAAAATCTTATTATTAATTAACCTTTTGTAATATAAAAGGTTAATTCTAAATCTTGATTAGCTTCTACATGATATTGTTCTTCAACATCTGCTCCCCAAGTATCTATTCCACCTACACCTCTCATATCAGAAAGAATTTTTATATTTGTTCTTCCTGTATATGGAAGTTCGTGTTTGTGAGTTGCATTTTCTAATTCCATAGCTGTATTTTGACATATTGAGAAATGGAATGGTTTATCACAAGCTATAAATTTTAGTTTATTACCATCGTCTTTTTCAAGAGTTAAACTATTATTATAAACATGTGCATTATTATCTTGTGGAACAAGGTAATCTGTTGTGTGAACTAAAGCTTTGTGATTACCATAAATACCACCTTTAAATCTATCTGGATAAGTTTCTCCTGAATATCCAACATAAGAAAATTCTTTAATTTCAAAATCTGTAATGAATTCAGTACCAAACAAAGGTAAACTAGGTAAGTTTTTATTGCCTTTCATAAATTGATGAACTTTAATTACACCATTTGAATAAACAGTATATGATATTTTTGTTATAGCTCCAATATGTGTATCAAAAGTGTAATTTATTGTAACTTGTCCTTTGATATTTGTATCAACAGTTAAATCAGGTGTGTGTCTTGAATATATATCAGCTAAATTCCAAACACCACTTTTTATAGCAAATCCATTAGCATAGTCATTTTCTGTAACAGCTCTCCAATATGTTGGTTTTGAAGGTCTATACAACCATTCTATGTTATTATAAACAAGCGATACAGGACCACCTTTGTCATAAGAAAATATAAAGTGAAAATCTTTTCCTTTAACACCTAAATTGCAATCACCATTTATTATAGTAATTTCTTGTGTATTATCAATTTGTATATTTTCTTTTGTTTCCTTTATTTTTTTAGCATTGTGTTCATTTTGTTTTTGACGGTTTTTTGGAGTATCATACCAATACTTAACATCTTGTATTGCTGGCTTTTCTTTTCTATTAGCAAAAAGAATTCCATTGCCACTAAAATTATAATCAGTTGGCCTATCAGTAAAATCTCCACCATAACAAAGAACATCTTTGCCATTAATATTTTTATAAATTGCTTGATCCATATAGTCCCAAATAAATCCACCTTGGTAATTTGGATATTTATCAATTAGTTTTATATAACTTTCCATTCCACCAATTGAATTTCCCATGTTATGCATATATTCACAAAGAATATATGGTTTATCAGTTCCACCGTTTTCTATATATTCAGCAATTTCATTAGGATATGCATACATACGACTATACACATCTGTTATATTAGAAAATTCAGGTGTATAATAGCAACCTTCATAATGAACAAATCTACTATCGTCTTTACGTCTAAAATAATTTGCCATTGCAAGTATACATTCGCCTGCATATGATTCATTTCCACAACTCCACCATAAAATTGATGGATGGTTTTTATCTCTTTCAAACATAGATACAGCTCTGTCTACAACAATATCTCTCCATTCAGAATAACTAGCAGGTATATTCCAAGATGGCTCAACTTGTCCTAATTTCTGCCATGAGCCATGACTTTCAAGATTAGTTTCATCCATAACAATAATGCCATTTTTGTCACAAAGCTCATACCATAAACTTTGATTAGGATAATGGCTTGTACGAACAGCAGAAATATTGTTTCTTTTTAAAACATCAATATCAGCAATCATGTCTTCATTGCTAATTGATCTACCTTTTTTAGGATTCCATTCATGACGATTTACACCGTTAATAATTAATCTTTTATTATTCAAATACATAATTCCATCACGAATTACAAAATGTCTAAAGCCAAAAGGCTGT
Organism: Oscillospiraceae bacterium; assembly: GCA_965226565.1. GTDB lineage: Bacteria > Bacillota > Clostridia > Oscillospirales > Ruminococcaceae > SZUA-444. The sequence continues at coordinate 5,692 of CBDDDI010000005.1, read as the reverse complement.
TCTGATATTTCTATTTCATTTCCATTGTTATCATATGTAGTTATAACAAGTTTATAAATATATGGTTTAGATATATCCCAAATATTAATGTCTTTTAAATTGTATTTTGGTGAAACATAATATTCATGTTTGTTTTCAGCTTTTTCTTTTGTTTCTATTTGTTTAAAAGTTAATTTTGGTTTATCTTCTAAAATTATTTTATTTTTCTCATCTAATATTTTAAAACTAATATTTGGTTCGCTTTTCATTTTTATTTTAAATGAAAATTCACTTGATTTAAGATCTTCAAAAACTGTAGGTGTGATCCAAATATCATCAATATGTTGTTTTGTTTTTGCATAAAGAACAACATCTCTGAATATACCTGAAAAACGGAAGAAATCTTGATCTTCAAGCCATGAGGCAGATGTTTTTTTATAAACTTCTACTGCAAGTTTATTGTTTTTTTCTTTAATAAATGGTGTTAAATCAAAATCAGATGGAGTAAAGCTATCTTCTGAATATCCAACATATTTTCCATTTAACCATAAAGAAAAACCTTGTTCAACACCTTTAAATGATATACAAACATCTTTATTAATAAAATTTTCTTTAAGATCAAAAAATGTCACATAACTTCCTACAGGATTATAATCTTTATCAACATATGGTGGACGAAGATTACAAACTCCATCCCATGGATACATAGTATTTACATAATGTATTTTATCATAACCATTTAATTGTATATGAGATGGTACTGAAATAGTATCAAAATTTGATATATCAAAATCTGTTTTATAAAAATCAACAGGTCTTTCAAATAAATTTTTACTATAATAAAAATTCCAATCGCCATTTAAATTATCATAAAGAGTTTTTCCATTTGTTTCATAAAAAGTATGATCTGAATGTGCATCTAAACGATTAATTCTAAAAATCTCAGGATTTTCAATTATTGATAAAATATCTTTCATAGTAAGCTCCTTTGTAGTAAATAGATTTAATGTTAAACCATATGTATTATAGTAATTTAAGTAATTTTTAAATTGATTATATTAATAAAGTATAGTTGGTTTTCATTATTTTTATAATGTATCTATTGTAATTTTACCATAAAGTATAGTATAATGATATAAATATTTTATCATATTTTATAAATTATATTTGATTTGTTAATAATTGTATGTAAGTATATAAAGTAGTTAATTATGTCATGAAAGAGGATAGATATGAAAAAATGTAAAATACTTATAGTTGAAGACGAACTTATTATTAGACAAGCTATTAAATATATTTTAGAATCAAAACAGGAAATGTACGATATTGTAGGCGAATGTTCAAACGGAATGGAAGCTTGCAAAATGGTAGATGAGCTTAATCCTGATGTTGTTATTAGTGATATTATTATGCCTGTGCTTGATGGACTAAAATTGACAAAATATATAAAAACAAAATATCCTCATATTCACGTCATAATTCTTAGTAATTATGGTGATTTTGATTATGTTAAAACCTGCTTTAAATATGGTATTACAGAATATATTTTAAAAGCTAAATTAACACCAGAATCTCTTAATGAAGCACTTGAAAATATTTGTATTACAATTGGTGTTAAACCAGTATCAAATGATAATAGTATAAAAGCGTTTTTGGAAATGGTGGTTGATGGAAATAAATCTATAAAACTTCCTGATGAAATTTCTAATAAAAATATAGCAGTTTTAGGTGTTAATATTAAAAAAATTATTGGTTTTAGTAAAGCTCAAGAAAATTTTTATTATGAGATATTAAAAGATAAATTTAGTAATCAATTTGAAGATGTTATATTTTATTTAACTAAAAATCAAATTTTAATTTGTCTTGTTGAAACAAATGGAATTCAAGAAAATTTCATTAAAGATATAAATTTATTTGTTGATAATTTATCTGAAGAGATACTTGGAATAAAATTAATTTATTCTAATCCTGTTAATAATAAAAAGAGTTTAATTGAAAATATAATAAACACCAATAATACTGCATTATCACAATTTTTTATATCAAATGATATAATTTGTTTTGAGTCAATTAATATTTCAAAACAAAAATTAGCTCTTTATACTATGTATAAAAATAAAATAGAGTTTTTTGAAGAAAGCTTTGTTAGTATTCATAATTTTTTATGTAAAATTACTTGTACAGATGGATATACTGAAGAAGATGTGAAAAAACAAACAGAACATATTATTTATACTTGTTTTGATTATTTGAAAGAAAATAATATGTTAAATAATAACGAAGAATATGATTATTTTTCAGTAATGGATATAATTGATGATATTTATTCTTTAGATGATTTAATATCACAAATTGAAAATATATTTGTTTATGTTAATAATTCAATAAAGAATATTTCAGTCGGTGAAGATAATTTTATAAACAAAATAATTGATTATATAAAACAAAATAGTCAACAACAACTTACTTTAAAACAAGTTGCTGATAAATTCCATATAAGCTATTCATATTTATCAACATATTTTAGTCATAACTTAGGTGTTGGATATAGTGAATATTTAAACAAGATTAGAGTAGAAAAGGCAAAAACTATGTTGCAATCTACAGATCTTTCTCTTAATATGATATGTGAAAAAGTCGGTTATTTAGATCAGAGTTATTTTAGTAAGGTGTTTAAAAAAATAGTTGGTGTTAGTCCTAAAGCATATAGACGTGAAGTGCAGGTGAAGAAATGAAGTTAAGCTTCTTTCAAAAAATTGCTATTATTTTTATTTCTACAATAATAGTGACAAGCATTTTAATATATGCTACAACATCTAATTTAATAGAACAAGTTTTTATTAAATCTTATGTGAAATCACAAAATAGTGCTATTAATTTAGTTCTTAAAAATTTTGATGAGTTTAATATTTCTAATGTAGAGTATATTGATAGATATACTAGAAATTCATATATGAATGAATTATTATCTAATCCAGGAAAAACTACAAATACTAAATTGTTCGAAATTTATTATAAAATAGAAGAATGGATTAAAGAATATAATTTTTCAAAAGATTATATCAAAACAATTTATATAAAAGGTAATAATGGTAATTCTTATATTGTAAATAATATGCAGCTTTTGGATTTAGAAAATATTATATGTGAAAATGTTACAGATTTGTCTAAAGAAAATCCAAAGAAAATTGTGTATGAATATATACAATGTGAATCATTAAGTAATTTTAAAGGAATTGTTGTAGCCAAACAAATGGAACATAAATTTACTAAAAAAAATCTTGGAACAATGTATATTCTATATGATGAAAGTATTATATATTCTTTGTTTAATGAACACATTACTTCATACAATTCAATGTATTTAATAGATAAAAAAGGTAATGTTGTTTCAAGTAACGAAAAACAATTTATAGGACAAAATAAAAAATACATAGATCAAACTGGAAATTATAAAATTATTAAAGTTAATGGAGAAAAAGTAATAACGATTACTAAACATATTCCTGTTTTAGACATGTATTTAGTAAATGAGACAAATATTGATGATGCTTTATATAATGTTAACGAAGTTCAAAAAAATATATTGTTTTTTATAATTTTAGTATCATTGCTTGGTATAATTCTTGTTTTTATAACAACACAGAAATTAACAAAACCATTAACTAGATTTATTAATCATATAAATAAATCTAAAGATCCTGTACCTGTAAAAATTGATAATATAAGTGGAGACGGTGAAATTGTAAAGTTGATTCAAGCTTATAATACAATGATAGAAGAAATAGAAAAATATACACAAAATATAATTGACTCGGAAAAACAAAAACGTTTATTAGAATTGTCAGCTTTACAAATGCAAATAAATCCACATTTTTTATATAATACATTATCTATTATTAAATATTTGGTTTGGAGAAAAGAGGATGAAAAGGCAACTAAGACAATAGAATGTCTTATTGATTTATTACAAAACACTTTGAGTAAACAAGATGAAATGATAACAATAGAGCAGGAGATTGATAATTTATCAAATTATTTGTATATAAGTGAAGCAAGATATGGAGATAATGTAAAAGCTAATTTTTATTATGATAATAGTTTGTTAAAATATAAAATTCCAAAACTTATATTACAGCCATTTATAGAAAATGCATATTTTCATGCTTTTCAAAAGAAAAAACAAGGGCATATACGTATTTTAATAGATAGAGTTGATGATGATATTGTCTGTCAAATAATTGATAATGGCGATGGAATTGAAACTTTAGATAAAAAATTAGTAAAAGAAAAATTTAATGGTGTTGGAATTTTAAATGTTGACCAAAGAATAAAGCTATTTTTCGGAGATAATTATGGAGTTTCTATAACAAGTGATGTTGGAATCGGTACGAAAGTAAAAATAAAATTACCAATATCGTAAAAAAGTACAAAAGAATTTTGCCTTCAAATAATTTTTTGAAAAATTTTATATAAATATAACGTTAAAAAATCACATACATTTTTTATGGTATAAGTTATAATATAAGTATCAAGAAATTAGGTTATATGCCTATATATTTTAGTAATAGTGTATAAAAAATTTGAAGGAGGAGTCTTTATATGAAAAAAATAGTAAGTTTATTCCTTGTATGTACTATGCTTTTTGGCTTAGTAGCTTGCGGTGGTGGAAGTAAATCCAATAAAAAACAAAAAATTACAGCTTGGGCATGGGATAAAAACTTTAATGTTGCGGCATTAGAAGAAGCTAAAAAAATTTATTTAGAAAAAAATCCTGGAACTGAGTTGGAAATAGAAATTGTTGAATATGCTCAAAAAGATATTATTCAAAAATTGAACACAGGACTAAGTTCAGGTTCAACAGATGGTTTGCCTAATATAGTTTTAATAGAAGACTATCGTGCACAAATGTTCTTGAAATCATATCCTGGAAGTTTTTCTGATTTATCAAGTGTAACTGATCCTAAAAAGTTTGCAGATTATAAATTAGAATTTATGACTGATGGGGATAAAATTTATGGTGTTCCATTTGATAATGGATGTGCTGTTCTTTATTATAGACGTGATTTGATTGAAAAAGCAGGTTACACTGATGAAGATATGCAAGATTTAACATGGGAAGAATACATTGAATTAGGTAAAAAACTTAAAGAAAAAACAGGTGTTAAATTGTTAACATTAGATCCTAATGATGTAGCTCAAATAAGAATGATGATGCAATCAGCAGGAAAATGGTATGTTAAAGAAGATGGTAAAACACCAGATTTAAAAGATAATGAAACATTAAAAGAAGCTGTTAAAGTTTATGTTGATTTATTTAAATCAGGTAATGGCGAAATAATTTCAGAATGGTCACAATTTGTTGGTGCTCCTAATACTGGTAAAGTTGCTACTGTTCCAACAGGATGCTGGTTTACACCAAGTATAGCACAAGAAAAAAGTCAAACAGGTAAATGGGGCATTGCACCATTCCCTCGTCTTAAAAATTCAGAATCAAAAAATGCATCTAACTTAGGTGGATCAAGTTTTTATGTTATAAATGGTGTTGATGGATCAAAAGATGCAATTGATTTCTTGGGACAAACTTTTGCAGAAAATGATGAATTATACCAAAATATATTAAACTCAAATAATGTTATGGCGACTTATTTAGCAGCTGAAAATGGTGATACATATAAACAAGAAGTTGAATTCTTTAATAATCAAAAGATTT
>CBDDDI010000004.1:675000-753685 GCA_965226565.1 Oscillospiraceae bacterium | reverse complement strand
AGGTGGAGAAGAAGAAAAATCAGAAAAAGAGCCATTAAAAGTATGGGGTAAAATTGAAGGAGATAAAATAGTAAATGCTTCTGATATTTCTATCACAACTCAATGTTTGAGAGTACCTGTATTAGATGGTCATACAGCTGCAGTATTTATTGAATTTGAGAACAAACCAACTAAAGAAGAAATTCTTAAACTTTGGTCTGAATACAAAGCTGAGCCTCAAGATCTTGAACTACCATCAGCTCCAAAACAATTCTTAACATATTTTGAAGAAGATAATAGACCTCAAGCTAAACTTGATCGTGATCTTGAAAACGGTATGGGTGTTAGTATTGGTAGACTTAGAGAAGATACACAATATGATTATAAATTTGTTTGTCTTTCACATAACACAATCCGTGGAGCAGCAGGTGGAGCTGTTGAAATGGCAGAGCTTTTAGCTGCAAAAGGTTATCTTGATTAATTTAGGAGGAAATACACATGAAAAATACTCTATTTACTGGCGCTGGAGTTGCTATTGTTACACCTATGAACAATGATGGAAGTATTAATTATAGCAAATTAGAAGAATTAATTGAATTTAATATACAAAACGGAACTGATGCAATAATTGTATGTGGAACAACTGGTGAATCATCAACAATGACTGATGATGAACACAAAGAATGCATTAGATTCACAGTAGAAAAAGTTGCAAAAAAGAGTTCCTGTTATAGCTGGAACAGGCAGCAATGATACAGCTTATGCTATTACATTATCACAAGAAGCTGAAGAACTTGGTGCTGATGCACTATTAATTGTTCCTCCATATTATAACAAAACATCTCAAGCTGGAATAGTTGCACATTTTTACTGCAATAGCTAACAATGTTAACATTCCTATTATGCTTTATAATATTCCAGGAAGAACTGGCCTTAACATTTCTATAGATTCTTTAGTAACACTTTCAAAACATAAAAATATTGTTGCTATTAAAGAAGCTGGAGGAAGTGTTGATTATGCATCACAAATTATATCTGCATGTGGTGATGCACTTGACGTATATAGTGGAGAAGATGGTATAATCGTTCCAATGATGTCTATTGGAGCAAAAGGTGTTATTTCTGTAATATCAAATATGCTTCCAAAAGAAACACATGAAATGTGTAAAATGTGTTTAGAAAATAATTTTGCCAAGGCTGGTAAAGAACAAATAAAATACACTCCATTAATAAAAGCTTTGTTTAGTGATGTGAATCCTATTCCTATTAAAGAAGCTTTGAATCTTATGAATAAAAATGTAGGCCCAACAAGAATGCCACTTGTTCCTATGAACGAAAAAGCAAAATTAAATCTTGAAAAAAACAATGAAAGATTTAAAAATTATATAAGGAAGTGTATATATGACTAATATTGCTATTAATGGTTGTAATGGCAAAATGGGTAAAGTAATTTATAAATCTATCTCAGAAAGAAATGATTGCGTAGTATGTTCTGGTATTGATGTTAATACAGAAAAATATGCTGATTTTCCTATTGTTGATTCTGCTGAAAAACTAGAATCAAAACCTGATGTTATTATAGATTATTCTCATCCATCTGCTTTAGACAATTTGCTTGAATATTGTCTTTCAAACAAACGTTCCTGTTATTTTAGCTACAACAGGATATAGCGAAACTCAAATTGCTCAAATCAAATCTGCAGCAAAACAAATTCCTGTATTTTTCACATTTAACATGTCATTAGGAATTAATTTGCTTGTTGAACTTTCAAAAAAAGCAACTGCTGTTTTAGGAAACCAATATGATATTGAGATTATAGAAAAACATCATAATCAAAAAATTGATGCTCCAAGCGGAACTGCATTAATGCTTGCTGATGCAATTAATGAAACATTAGATAACTCTTGTGTTTATACATATGATAGACATTCAATGCGTCAAAAAAGAGATAAAAAAGAAATTGGAATACATGCAGTACGTGGTGGAACAATAGTTGGAGAACATGAAGTTATCTTTGCTGGACATGACGAAGTAATTTCTTTATCACATTCAGCAGCTTCAAAAGAGCTTTTTGCTACAGGATCAATCAATGCAGCTGTTTTCTTAAATGGAAAAAGTGCTGGTTTATATTCTATGTCAGATTTGATATAAAACAAATTGCAAAGCTTAACACAAAAATTATCCTTAATTTAAAATATAAAAATTTTCTATAATATATAAAAGCCTGTGTTTATTGCAGGCTTTTATAGTATATGAATTATAATATAGGAGGACAAAATGAGTACTGTAACTTATAAATATATAAAAGAAAATGAAGATATAAAAACATATATAACATATGCAGACAAAGCTTTAAAAGAACTTGGTTATACTGAACATAGCTTTGCACATGTTGGTATTGTTGCAGAAAATTCAGGAATGATTCTTAAAACACTTGGATATGACGAACGTATTATTGAGCTTTGTAAAATAGCAGGATATATGCACGACATTGGAAATTGTATAAATAGACAAAACCATGCTTTAAGTGGAGCTCAAATGGCTTTTAGATTGCTTGATAAAATAAATGTTCCGCCACATGAAATAGCTCAAATTATAACTGCAATAGGTCATCATGATGAAGGAACAGCTCAGCCTCTAAGTCCTATGTCTGCTGCAATTATTATTGCTGACAAAGCTGATGTAAGACGTTCAAGAGTACGAAATCGTGATCTTATAAAATTTGATATTCATGATAGAGTTAACTATGCAGCTGAAAAATCAAAATTATATTTTAGCGAAGATAAAAAATCTTTAATTATGGATCTTACTATAAATACTGAAATATCTTCTGTAATGGAGTATTTTGAAATTTTCTTAGAAAGAATGCTTTTGTGTAAACGTGCTGCATTGTATTTAGATGTTAAATTCAATTTTATTATTAATGGTTTAAAAATGGTCTAATAAGCTTTGTTTGGAGGATTTTAATGAGTAATTTCACACTTAAAATAAGACAAGAACTCATAGATTTATCAGAAGAAAAATTCAAATTATTTGCAGAAAGATTAAATCCAAATATAAATAATATTTTAGGAATAAGGATTCCTATTTTAAGAAAATTAGCTAAAAAATTAGCGAAAGATAATCCTTTTGATTATCTTAATTCTAATGATGAAATTTATTATGAAGAAGTTTTGTTAAAAGCACTTATCATAGGAAATCTAAAACAAGATATAGATGTTATCTTTAAACAATTAGAAAATTTCATTCCGAAAATAAATTGTTGGTCTATATGTGATTGTGTGTGTTCAGAACTTAAAATAATAAAAAAGAATCAAAGTGTTACATGGAATTTTATTCAAAAATATCTAAATTCAAATAATACTTATGACATTCGTTTTGCTGTTGTAATAATGATTTTTCATTTTATAGATGAAGAACATATATCAGATATATTAAACGAAATGGATAAAATAAAACACGATGATTATTATGTAAAAATGGCAGTTGCATGGAATATTTCAATATGCTTTATAAAATTTCCTGAAAAAACAATGTCTTATTTAAAAAATAATACACTTGATAAATTCACATATAATAAAGCTTTACAAAAAATAATTGAATCATATAAAGTTGATAAAGAGACAAAAAATATAATAAGACAAATGAAAAGACTTACCTAAAATTAGATAAGTCTTTTTTATTTTTAATTAAAATGATAATTTGATCCGGATCTTCAATATCTTTTGCAAAAGGTCCAGCTACAGGAATATTTTTAGTAACATATTTAGAAAGTTCCTGTGTTATTTCATCAACAACAAAAGCTTTGTCAACAACATTTTTTGATTTCAAAGTCATAGTTTGAACACCAATAGTATTTCTAGTTGACTTTGGTAATAACAGTGCAGTGTTAAAAATCATCATTCTGCCATTAGAAGTTCTAAGCATTATATCAGCATGTTCTTCAATATAAAAAATATTAATTATTTTTGATTTTTCAGAATAAGCATTAGCAAGTTTTTTACGATTTGTTTTTGTTTCATAAGCACTAAGAGGAACTTTAGCAACTTTACCATTTTCAAAAACAAAAATCATAAATCCTTTATAATCAGCCGTACAAACCATTAATTTAACATTTTCATCATCTTCAAAAGAAAGTTTAGCAGGAATATAATCTCCAAGCAAACTAGCTTTTGAATCATCAAAAGAACTTGCTTTTGTTTTATAAACACGTGATTGATCAGTAAAAAATAACAATTCAGTCCTGTTAGTTGCTTCTGTAGCAACTTCAACAACATCGCCTTCTTTTACTTTTTGTTCACCACTCATTCTTAAAGATTGTGGAGTAATCTTTTTAAAATACCCGCTTTTAGTAAGAAATAAATGTACATTATAATTAGGAACTTCTTCTTCAATTTTAACTAAATCTTCTTCTTTACAATAATAAAGCAAAGATTTTCTTGGTTTTGAATATTTTTTAATAACATCTTTAAGTTCATTAATAATTACTTTCTTTAATTTTGACTCACTATCTAAAATCTCAAGCATTTTATTAATAGCATCTTGAAGTTCATCAATTTCACTTGTTCTTTTTAAAATATATTCTCTGCTCAAATGACGAAGTTTAATTTCAGCAACATATTCAGCTTGAATTTCGTCAATAGAAAAACCAATCATCAAATTAGGAACAACATCAACTTCTTCTTCAGTTTCTCTAACAATTTTAACAGCCTTATCTATATCAAGAAGTATCTTTTCCAAACCTTTTAATAAATGTAGTTTTTCACGTTTTTTCTTTAATTCAAAAGCAATTCTTCTTTTAATACAATCTTTTCTGAAATCAATCCATTCAAAAATTATATCTCTTATGCCCATAACTTTTGGATAACCATTAATAAGTATATTAAAATTACAAGAAAAAACGTCTTGCAATGGAGTCATCTTAAACAATTTTTGCATTAATTTATTAGGATCAGTTGATCTTTTCAAATCAATAGCAATTTTAAGACCATTTTTATCAGTTTCGTCTCTAATATATGAAACTTCTCTTATTTTATTTAATTTTATAAGAGAAATAATCTTCTCAATAATAGCTTCAATTGTTGTAGAAGGAGGAATTTCAGTAATCTCAATACAATTAGCAGATTTATCATAATTATATCTAGCTCTTACTTTAACAGAACCTCTACCAGTGTTATAAATTTTGAGCATTTCCTGTTCATCATAAATAATATAACCTCCACCAGGAAAATCAGGAGCTTTCAAAGTTGAGATAATATCATGACTAGGATTATTCATAAGAGCAATTGTAGTCTCACAAATTTCTGCCATATTAAATGGACAAACAGAACTAGCCATTGAAACACCAATACCAACATTAGCATTAACCAAAATAGCAGGATATGTTGTTGGCAACAAAGTTGGTTCTGTAGTAGTATTATCATAATTAGGAATAAAATCAACAGTATCTTTATCAATATCTCTAAAAAGTTCATTACAAAGCGGATCTAATTTAACTTCAGTATATCTAGAAGCAGCATAAGCCATGTCTCTTGAATATGATTTACCAAAGTTACCTTTAGAATCTACATAAGGATGTAGCAATGCTTCGTTACCACGTGTAAGACGAACCATTGTCTTATAAATAGCACCATCACCATGAGGATTAAGACGCATTGTTTGTCCAACAACATTCGCAGATTTAGTCTTTGTAGAATTCAAAAGTGACATTTTATACATTGTATATAACAATTTTCTATGAGAAGGTTTAAATCCATCTATTTCTGGAAAAGCTCTCGAAACAATAACACTCATCGCATAAGGCATATAGTTTTTCTCAAGCGTTTGTGTAATTTTTTGTTCAACTACAAGTCCAGAACCTTCTATATACGCATTAGTAGGTAATTCTTGTTTTTGAGGCTCTTTTTTACGTTTTGCCATGTTGACACTCCTTGTTTATGAAATATCGGCAAGTTCAATATAATCATGCCCAAATTCCGAAATAAAATCTTTTCTTCCTTGAAGATTATCTCCAAGTAACATATCAAACATCTCTGCAGTCGCATTAACATCATCAGCAGATATTTTAATCAAACGTCTCGTATCCGGATTCATAGTTGTCAAAGACATCATATCAGGTTCATTTTCACCAAGTCCTTTTGAACGCTGAATAGTATATTTTTTACCTGCAATTACTTCATCTAAAATATGTGTTTTTTCTTTTTCACTATAAGCAAAATATGTTTTATCTTTAGTAGTTATCTCAAAAAGAGGTGACTCAGCAATAAAAACATATCCATTTTCAATAAGTGTAGGAGTTAATCTATAAAGTAAAGTTAAAATTAGAGTTCTAATTTGGAATCCATCTTCATCCGCATCAGTACAAATAATAATTTTGTTCCAACGCAAACTTTCCAAATTAAATGATGATAAATCTTTATTAGATTTAGTTTTAACTTCAACACCACAACCTAAAACTTTAATAATATCAGTTATAATATCATTTTTAAAGATTTTAGCATAATCAGCTTTCAAACAATTAAGAATCTTACCTCTAACAGGAATTATAGCCTGGAAATCTGCATCTCTAGCAAGTTTAACAGCTCCTAAAGCAGAATCACCTTCCACAATATATATCTCTCTTTTTGAAATATCTTTAGTTCTGCAATCAACAAATTTTTGAACCATATTAGATAAATCAATATTCCCTGCAAGTTTTTTCTTTAAATTAAGTCTTGTTTTTTCAGCATTTTCTCTGCTACGTTTATTAACCAAAACTTGTTCAGCAATTTTTATAGCTTCATCTGGATTTTCAATAAAATAAACTTCAAGATGATGTTTTAAAAATTCAGTCATAGTTTCATAAATAAATTTATTTGTAATAGCCTTTTTAGTCTGATTTTCATAAGAAGTATGTGTTGAAAAAGAAGAAGAAACAATAACTAAACAGTCTTCAACATCAGAATAAGTAATTTTGCTTTCGTTTTTAAGATACTTACTATTTTGTTTTAAATAAGAATCAATTTGAGAAACAAAAGCTTGTTTTATTGCACGTTCAGGAGAACCACCATGTTCTAGAAAACTAGAGTTATGATAGTATTCAGCAAACTTAATTTTATTTGAAAAAGTAAAACACACATTAAGTTTTACTTTATATGTTGGCTTATCAGGTCTATCTTTACCTTGTCTATCAGCAGAATAAGTTTGAAAAGAAGTAAGATTATTATCTAAAGCAATCTCTTTAACATAATCACTAATACCATTTTCATAAATAAATTCCGTTTGTTTAAAACTATTATCTTCTTGTTGTGAACGGAAGATAAATTTAATATTAGGATTTACAACAGCTTGTTTTTTAAGCATATTTTCAAAATATTCATCATCAACATTAATATCAGTAAAAACATCTAGATCAGGTCTCCAACGTTGTTTAGTACCTGTTCTTTTTAATTTAGTAGGCTCTTTTTTAAGTCCACCAACATTTTCTCCTTTTTCAAAATGAAGATTATATTTATTTCCATCACGATAAACTTCAACATCCATAAACTCAGAAGAATATTGAGTTGCACAAGCGCCAAGCCCATTAAGTCCAAGAGAATATTCATAATTCTCACCAGTATTATTTTGATATTTACCGCCAGCATAAAGCTCACAATAAACAAGTTCCCAGTTAAAACATTTCTCAGCTTCATTATAATCAACAGGACAACCACGGCCAAAATCTTCAATTTCAAAAATATTATCTTTATATTTTGTAATACAAATTTCATTTCCATGACCATCTCTAGCTTCGTCAATAGAATTAGAAAGTATTTCAAATACAGAATGCTTACAACCTTCAATTCCATCAGAGCCAAATATAACAGCTGGACGTTTTCTAACTCTATCAGCACCTTTTAAAGATACAATAGCATCATTTCCGTAAGATGTTTTTTTCGCCATAAACTCTCCTTTATATATTTTACTAATTTTTATAATTCAAGATCTTTTCAAAATATATTTTGCATATAATATTTACTATAATATTTATCTTTATTTTAACACATTAAAGTAAAGATAAACCACACTGGCTTTATTATACAATTTTTTACGTCATTTATCAACAATTTTTTTAACCTATTATATAAATATTTTATATTTATTAAAATTTTGCTTTTAAAGCAACTGCAACCCAACCATCTTTTTCATGTTGTTGCAAAACTTCAAAACCTTTTTCTGTAATAGCATCAATAACTTCATCACATCTTTGAGAAATAATTCCTGAAACAATAAGAATAGAATTATTTTTTAAAAAGCTTTTAAAAATACTGCTCATGCCAATTAAGACATCAGCAACAATATTAGCACATATAATATTAAAATTATTACCTATTTTTGATACAAGAGAATCATCCTCAATAATATTACCACAATAAGCAGTATACTGATTTTCATCTATATTATTCTTAAGAGCATTTTCTTTAGCAGTTTTAGCTGAATGTTCTTCAATATCAACAGCAACAGCTTCTTTTGCACCAAGCAAAACAGCACCAATTGATAAAATTCCACTTCCACAACCTAAATCTAAAACTCTATCTCCATCTTCAAGATATTTTTCAACAAGTTCCAAACAAAGCTGTGTAGTATTATGTTGACCAGTTCCAAAACTTGATGCAGGATCTATTTCAATAATTTTTTTGCCAGATTTGTTTTCACATTCTTCCCAACTAGGTTTAATAATAAGTTTATCACCAATTTCTAAAGGTTTAAAATACTTTTTCCAATTATTAGCCCAATCTTCATCATTAACATTTGAAACTTCAAAATCAAGTCTTCCAAATTCATCATTTAAATCTCTTTGTTTAATAGCCTTAAGCTCTTCTTTTATATTTAAAAGAGTATTTCTGCCTTGCTCATTTTCAGCAAGATATACTGTAACTGTTGTTTCACAATCTTTTAATCCCATTAAATCATTATCTATATAATCCCAATTACCTGTTTTATTTTCTAAAAACTCCTCAAAATCTTTTGAATCCTTAATAACAAAACCATTAATTCCAAGATTCATAAGACTGCCACTAACAGCCTCTATACCTTCTGTTGTAGTATAAATTTTAACTTCTGCCCAATTCATTATAATCCTCCAAAATAAAAATTCATCTATTATTATACTTCACTATAAAAAACAAAGTAACCATTTAGTTTATAAATTTTGTGATAATCTAAATAATCGATTTTTCTATTATAATATTTTTTCTTAAAATATTCAACTTCATATTCAGATTAAAAAAATTTATTGTTTTGGTATAAATTTGATATTGCAATTTAAAATAAAAAGTAATATAATGTTAGTTGTATAGCAAATTTTATGGTAGTAAATTTTTAATATATTATTAAGACAATATTCAATATTATAAATGTTTTTAACCCATATTTATAATTAATATTTTCAAATATTGTGTTTCTTATGTAAAATAAAAAATATATAATATTATATATTTTTTATTTTTAAATTTACGAATAAATTTGTTATTTAGAAAATCATTTTTTTTAACACAAAATTCAAAATATTTTGAATTTAGAAGAAAGGAACAAAATGAACAACCAACCAAATAAATTTAAAACGATCACATTTTATTCTGTATCATTTTTAATTACTGTTGCATTACTTTATATCCAAGTTAGAGCAGATTTAGCGTTACCTGGATATATGCAAAACATAATTAATAATGGTATTATTTTAAAAGACATGGATTACATTTGGAATATAGGAATACAAATGATTTATATTACCATAATAAGTTGCGTTGCAGCAATTATATCAAGTTATTTTGGAGCTGTTATTTCTTCAAGAGCTGCAAAAGAATTAAGAGCAGCTACATTCAAAAAAGTAGAAGATTTTTCATTTACTGAATTTAATCTATTTTCATCTTCATCTCTTATAGTAAGAAATACAAATGACATACAACAAATTCAAATGTTTATTTTTATGTTTATAAGAATTGTTGTATTCTCACCTATCATGGCTATAGGTGGTATAACAAAAGCACTTGAAACATCCAAAAAATTAAGTTGGATTCTTGCAGTAGCAATTCCAATTACATTAATAGGCGTTTTTGGCCTAATATTAATACTTGTACCTATGTTTAAAAAAGTTCAAAAAAGCATTGATAAAATAAACAAAATCTCAAGAGAACAATTAAATGGTATAAGAGTTATACGTGCATTTAGAAATGAACAAATTGAAGAAAAAAGATTTGATGAATCAAATGAGTATCTTACAAAAATTAATATTAGATTAAATAGAATAATGGTTTTAACATTTCCACTTTTAATGATTGTTTTACAAGGTGTCCAACTTGCAATCGTATGGTTTGGTGCAAAAGGAATGGAAGTTGGAGATGTAATGATTGGAGACATCATTGCATTTATAAACTATGCAATGCAAGTTATATTCTCATTTATTATGCTTACAATGGTAACAATTGTGCTTCCAAAAGCTATTGTTTCATGGAAAAGAGTACGTGAAGTATTAAACCAAGATATTTCTATTAAAAACAAAGAAAATGCTGTTACAGAAATAAATAAAGATGTGCCTGCTAGCGTTGAATTTAAAAATGTATCATTCTCATATCCAAAAGCAAATGAAAAAATCCTTAACGATATTTCTTTTACAGCTAAAAAAGGTGAAATGACAGCTATAATAGGAAGTACCGGAAGTGGTAAATCAACTTTAATTAACCTTATTCCTAGATTTTCTGATGTTACAGAAGGAGAAATTTTAGTTAATGAAATAAATGTAAAAGATTATGATACAAAAACTTTGCATGAAGCAATAGGATATGTTCCACAAAAAGCAGTTATGTTTTCTGGAACAATAGGTTCAAATATTTCTCAAGGTAAACTTGATGCAACTGAAGAAGAAATAAAACTTGCTGCACAAATAGCTCAAGCTGAAGATTTTATATCTTCAAAACCTGCTGAATATGATTCTCCTATTGCACAAAGTGGTACTAACGTTTCTGGTGGACAAAAACAAAGACTATCTATAGCAAGAGCTTTGATTAAAAAACCATTAATTTATATTTTTGATGATAGTTTCTCTGCTCTTGACTTTAAAACAGATACAACTTTAAGAAAAGCATTAGCTCCACATACTAAAGAATCTGTAACTATTATTGTTGCACAAAGAATCTCAACAATTTTAAATGCTCAACAAATTCTAGTAATGAATAATGGTAAAATTGTTGGAAAAGGAACTCATAAGGAACTTCTTAAAAACTGTAAAGTATATCAAGAAATAGCTTCCTCACAACTTTCAAAGGAGGAACTTGAAAATGCATAATTATAAAAAAAATCCAAACAATTTAGATAAAGCAAAAAATATGAAAGGCTCATTTGGTAAATTAGTAAAATATTTAAAACCTTATAGAGTCGGAATAATTGTAACAATAATATTTGCAATTATCTCTACTGTATTCGCAATTTTCTTACCAAAAATTCTTGGTAATGCAACAACAAGTTTGCAATATAGCCTCCAAGATGCAATGAAATCAAACTCACCAATAAAAATCGATTTTGAATATATAGGAAAACTAGCTATAATATTAATAATTCTTTTTATTATAAGTTCATTATTTAACTATATACAAGGATTTATTATTTCAGGTGTTTCACAAAAAGTAACTTATAAATTAAGAAAAGATATTACAGAAAAAATTAATAGAATGCCGCTTAATTATTTTGATACAGTATCACATGGTGATATTTTAAGCCGTATTACAAACGATGTAGAAACAATCTCTATGTCGCTTCAACAAAGCATGACACAAATTGTAACTTCTATAACTACTATAATTGGTATTCTTATAATGATGCTTACAATTAGTCCATTTATGACATTAATAGCAATTATTTCATTACCTTTAAGTGCACTTCTTGTTGCAATAATAGTAAGATTTTCTCAAAAACAATTTAAAAATCAACAAAAATTTCTTGGTACAATTAACGGTCATATAGAAGAAATGTTCTCTGGCCATACAATTATAAAAGCTTATAATCTTGAAGAAAAATCAATTTCTGAATTTGATGAAATAAATGAAGATCTTTATAAAACATCATGGAAAGCTAATTTTCTATCAGGAATCATGATGCCAGCATTGATGTTAATAGGAAATTTATCATATGTTGCAATTGCGATTGTTGGTGGATACGCTGCTATCTTCTATAATTTCTCTATAGGTGGAATCCAAGCATTTATCCAATATATTAAACAATTTAATCAGCCTATAAGCCAAACTGCTCAAATGGCAAATATTTTACAAGTAACAATGGCTGCTTCTGAAAGAGTCTTTGAATTCCTAGAAGAAGATGATGAAGTTCCAGAATCTACAAATTATATTCCACTTGAACATTTCAAAGGCAATGTTGATTTTGAAAATGTAACATTTGGATATACTCCAGAAAAAACAATTTTACATGATGTAAATGTTAATGTAAAAGCAGGTCAAACTGTTGCAATCGTTGGACCTACTGGAGCCGGAAAAACAACTATCATAAATTTATTAATGCGTTTTTATGATATAAATAAAGGCTCAATCAAAATTGATGGTGTTGATATAAAGGATATAACAAGACATAATCTTAGAGAAATTTTCGGAATGGTTCTTCAAGACACATGGTTATTTAACGGAACAATTAAAGAAAATCTTTCTTACGGAAATCTTAATGCAACTGATGAAGAAATAATAGCTGCTGCAAAAGCTGCACATTGTGATCATTTTATAAATACTACACCAGAAGGATATGATTTAGAAATAAATGAGGAAGCAAATAATATTTCTCAAGGTCAAAAACAGCTTCTAACTATTGCACGTGCAATTTTAGCAAATCCACCTATACTAATTCTTGATGAAGCCACAAGCTCAGTTGATACAAGAACCGAAGCACTTATCCAAAAAGCTATGAATAATCTTATGGAAAACAGAACAAGTTTTGTAATAGCACATAGACTTTCAACAATTAAAGATGCTGATATTATATTAGTAATGAAAGATGGTAATATTATTGAACAAGGTAATCATAATGATCTTATAGCTAAAAAAGGTTTTTATTATGATCTTTATAATTCACAATTTGATAAAGTAAGCTAAAAACAATAAATTAAAAGGAACTTTTCATAAAAGAGAAGTTCCTTTTTTATTTGCAATATTAAATTTTATGAAAACAAAGCTAAATTGTTTCTTAAGAAATAACCTTGTGGATAATGACATACAGGACATCTTCCAGGAGCTTTTTTGCCATAATGAATATTACCACAATTCAAACAAATCCAAGCAATTTCAGTATCATTTTCAAACAAAATATTATTTTCCATTAATCTAGCAAGTTCACCAAATCTATCAGAATGAGTTTTTTCTATTTTTGCAATCGCATCAAAAGTATTAGAAATGTTAGTAAAACCTTCACTTTTCGCAACTTCTGAAAATGATTTATAAGCATCACTAAACTCTTCAAATTCATTATGCTCAGAACTTCTTAAAAGCTGAATAATATCAGTATAATTATCAACCGGATATTTCGCATCTACATTTACATTTTCGCCATTAACCTCTTTTAAATAATCAAAAAAGACCTTAGCATGAGCTTTTTCTTGTCCTGCAGTGTATTTAAAAACAAGCTCAATAACATGTAAATTTTGCTGTTTAGCAACATCAGCAGAAAAAAGATATCTATTCTTCGCTTGTGACTCTCCAGCAAAAGCTCTCATCAAATTTTCTTTTGTCAAACTATTTTCAAAATTCATAATATTCTCCTTTTGTATTTTTAACATTATTTTAAATCAAAAAATGGAAATTATTCAAAAAACAAGAGAACTTTTTTAATATAAAAAGTTCTCTTTTATATAATCAAAAACATATGATGCTAAATAATGAAACAAATCAAACCATTACAACCTTCATTAATAATTCTTTCAACAGTTGTTTGTAATTTTTGTCTTGCACCATTTGGCATTTTGTAAAGCTTATTTTGCAAACCTTCATTAACCAGCTGATGAAGTGATTTTCCAAAAATATTTGATTCCCAAATTTTTTCTGGATCATCATCAAATTCACTAAGCATATATTCAACAAGTTCTTCTGATTGCTTTTCATTACCGACAATAGGAGCAACTTCTGTCATAATATCAGCTCTCATTAAATGTATAGATGGAGCAGTAGCTTTGAGTCTAACGCCATATTGTCCACTATGTTTAATCATTTCAGGTTCTTCAAGAGTAAGTTCATCCATAGTAGGCATAACTATTCCATAACCTGTAGCCTCAACTTCATTTAACGCAGCTTCTAATTTTTCATATTTTTTCTTAGTTTTAGCAAGCATTAAAATTTGTGGCATTAAATCACTTTCATCTTTAATGTCAATTCCAGTAGCCTCACCAATAATTTTGTAAAACAAATTATTATCAACAGAAACAGAAATATTCACACTACCTTTTCCAAGATCAATGTTGCTAATTTTAGTTTCATTAACATGTTTGTTTTCAGCAATAGCATCACTACACCATTTTGTTTCTCTAACAAGTTCAACGCCTTGAGCAGCTGATTTAATACAAGAGAAAATATCATTTTTAAGCCAGTTATCTTTGTCAAGACAAGTAATCCATTTAGGCATTTTGATATTAACTTCTTTAATTGGGAACGCAAACAAAATTTGTGTTAAAATAACTTTAATATCTTCTTCACTAAGAGATAAACAGTTAACAGCTATAACAGGAGTTGAATATTTTTCTTGAAGAGTCTTAGCTTGTGCCTTAACCTCATCACTTTCAGGATACATAGAGTTTAAAAGCACAACAAAAGGTTTATTAATAGATTGCAATTCTTCAATAACTCTTTGTTCAGCTTCTTCATATTCATCACGTGGAATATCAGTAATACTACCATCAGTAGTAACAACCAAACCAATAGTAGAATGTTCAGTAATAACTTTTTGTGTACCAACTTCAGCAGCCATATTAAAAGGAACTTCTCCATCAAACCAAGGAGTGTTAACCATTCTAGGAGCTTCATTTTCAAAATATCCTAAAGAACTAGGAACAATATAACCAACACAATCAATCATTCTAACAGACATTTTTGCTTCTTCAGTTAAACTAACTTCAACAGCTTCTTCAGGAATAAATTTAGGCTCCGTAGTCATAATTGTCTTACCAGCAGAAGATTGTGGTAATTCATCAACAGCTCTTTCTTTTTGATATTCGCTACTAATGCTTGGAATAATTAAAGTTTCCATAAATCTTTTAATAAAAGTCGATTTACCTGTTCTAACAGGTCCAACAACTCCTATGTAAATATCACCATCAGTTCTTTTGGCAATATCACTATATATGTCGTTAGTTTGCATTTAAATCCTCCTATACATAAAAAATATAAATAGTATTGTATTAATCAACCATAGGTATAAGTATCATGCCTTTTTTGGTAATAGAATCATCCATCATATCATTTTCATCTATTATTGCTTTGATAGATGTGCTGTACCTTTTAGCAATCTCCCAAACTTCCTCACCTTCTTGTGCAAAATAAAGTTTAACTGAATGATTATTTTCTCTCATTTTCTTGGTATTTGAATCAACCTCTATTTGAGTCATAATCTTATCACCAATTGAATTATAAATATATCCACCAATTTTAATATCTACCTTAACCTCAATACAATCAGTAGAAGTTAATTTATAAGAACAATTCATCACACAAGCAGTAGGATCAGCATAACAATTATCATACATATTATCCATTTGAATTTCTGTCTCAAAAGGAACATCATGTTCTAAATAAACTGGACAATTCTCATCATTCTTTGCCATAACAACTATATTACAAGTACCACAAATAGTGATCATTTTTTTGTCCATATCAGTTCTACTCATAACACTAGTGATATTAGCCCATGAATCATAGATTGTCTTAATAGAACCATCAGTATATTTAATATTTGTCTTAACACTCTCAACCATATTAATAGGTTCTGGCTTCATTTCAAGTTTTGTTTCCATAAATTTAAAATCAACCGGATTAGTTGTTGAGAAAGCATCAACAAGAATATCAACTTTTTCATATTTATTAGCAACACAAGACATTTCTAAAACAACTTCACATTCAACCATGTTCATATTCTCGCCCATTTTAGGAAGTATTTCGCAAGAAACAACGTTCATTGACATCATAGCATCATATTCTTCAGTAATTCCAGTAACATCCATTATCTGGCTGAAAGGAATATTAAACTGCATTGTTTCAAGCTCATTCTCTTCAGATTTCTCACAAGAATATAACATATTAACAACAGTCTCACCTTTAATTATTACTTTACCAGTAATAGTTTTTTGTTCAACATTCATTATTTTTGCTTCACTTCTTATAATAGAAATGATTTCCGGTTTAACTTCACCCATGCTAAGTTCTTCAACAATAGTGCTACGTTTTTGAGCAGTAAGTGTATTTGAAGAATATGAAACCTTCTTCTTTTTAAGTTGAATATTTCCACCATAAGCATCTGAAACAACTTCTGTTTTAACTTCTCCAGAAACTCTAACTTTAGTACTAACAACACCTCTTAAATCAAGCCTACGCTGATTTACAACACGGCAGTTAATATACTCTGTTTTTGGCATTATTCTAGCAACACATTTTTCTGAGTGTTTAGAAAGATTAACTGATTTAGAAAAAGTCATCTTTTGTTCAACACATCTTACTGTTGTAGAATTTTCACTCATGTAAATAACCTTAACACAAGCGACCAATTCATAAGTTAGTTTGTCACCATTAATGCTGTGAGAAACTATTCTAGGTGACATTTGACACTTTAAGACTCTAAAAACCTCAGGAAAATAATCAGGCAAAATATAATCAAGCTCTACTGACTGCTCAATGCTACCATCATATACAACCTCTTTTGTAGAGAACATTTCTCTGTTAACTTTAAAATCCATAGATTCCTCCTGTAAAAAAAGTTTCTTCTTGTACTACTAACATAAATATATTCAATTAATAACGCTTGTATGATTAATGTTGAAAATAATTTTTAACATAAAAAAATCGATACCGTTAAGTATCGACATTTTATTACTATAATATTTTTAAAAATTGTCTTATAAATTCATCATCTTGTGCTTTAGTACGTTTTGAATTACCTTTTAATCTTCCACCAGCATTCCGAATTTTTTTTGCAGTATATCTAGCCAGCAAAAGCGAATCAATGTTATCAGAATTATAAACCATACCGTTTTGGCTAATAACTTTAGCCTTTTTTGAAAGACACATTGCAGCAAGACCATAATCTTGAGTAATAACAACATCATCTTTCTTTAAAATATTAACAAGTTTAAAATCAGCACTATCAGCGCCTTTGTCAACAGTAATAACTTCAGCAATATCTGAGTTAAAAACATGACAAGTATCACAAATTAATATAAGAGGTAAATTTTTTTCTTTACAAATTTTTTCAACAATTTTCACAACAGGACATCCATCAGCATCAATAACAACTCTCATTTTTACTCCTAAGCAATATTTTTTTCTAAATCAAAATCTATATATTTTTTTCTAAATGCCAAAATTGCTGTAAAAGATAAAATAATAGTACAAATTAAGCATGAAACAGTAACAGAGTTTCTTCTGCTATAAATATCAGATTTATTAACCATTGAAATCAAAACATGATCACCATGTTTTTTATAAAAAACATAAGTATCATTACCTTTATATTCAGTATCAAAATAACCTTCTCCTGATAAATCTATCTCTTCAAATTTATCTTTACTTATTTGGAATCTTTGTTTAACCACTTTTTTATCACTATTACTTAAAATAGTCCAAGTATTTTTATCAATAATAGAAACAGTACTTTTATTAATATGAGCCTCATTTTCTAATGAATATGGAGTTATCATAAAATCAAAAGCATCTCTAAATGTTTTTAAATCAGAACTGATAATAACTAAACCTTCATCATCTAATCTTGAAACAGCAACATATTGAGAAAAATCATCATTACTAATATTATTTATAGTTTTTACATAATTATCTTCATCAAGACCATCAGAAAATTTTTCTAAAACATCATTTTTATTAATATTATGACCAATATAAGATCCAGTTCCAGCAACTACTTTTCCATCAGCATCTGTAATTTCAATATCTTCAACATTAACAGCAACTCTTAATTCTTCTAAAGAATCTATAGTCTTATACGTTTTACATTCATGATTAATAATAATTGAAATTGCCTTAGCAGTTGAAACATTTTCATTACTAACATTTTCAAGTAATTTTTCAAATTGGACATTTTTCTCATCAATTCTTTCTATTAATATATCGAGTTCATTACTAACAGTGTCCTTTGTTTCTACAAAATCCACAATATTAAACACATAAAACAACAAAATAGTAAAAATTATTCCTACTACACCAACAACAACTCCAATAAATTTATAAAAAGATTTTTTCATATTATCACCTGTTCTAAAATTTTTCTGCCAAAATAATAGTTTATGACATTAACTAAATTTCAATAATCGTGGCTTGTTCTATTTCAAAATCTTCTTTTTTATCTTCAACAGTCTTTTTTGCAGAATACATACTAACAACATCATATATTCTATCTATATTATTTTTGGTTTTTATAAATGTTTTTATTTTGCCTTTTTTCTTTTTTGATTTCTTTTTAAAGAGATTAGTTGCTAGTAATGAAGATGTCATTACTAATATATTTTTTTTATTTACAATATTATTATCTGCCAAAATTTTTTTCATATTTTTCCCCCAACTATATTTATAATAATTATTATAATAGTATCTACAAAAAAACACAAGCAAATATTATGTATAAATAAAAATATATGATTTAATAATTAATATTTTATTAATTTGGATTTTTAAAAATAAAAGAGCCTTCAAAATTGAAGACTCTTTATTAATAAATTATTATGCTTTTTTAAACCAGATTTCATCAGCATATTGTTTAATAGTTCTATCACTTGAGAATTTACCTGCATTACAAGTATTCATAAAGCATTTTTTAGTAAACATAGATTTATCAGCATAATCTTTGTTAGCTCTAAGTTTAGCTTCAACATAGCTTTCAAAATCATATAGAGTATAATAATTATCAGCATTATTATATGTTTTTTCAAGAAGACAAGTATGCAAGTCTTTGAATAAACCACTATCTCCATCATCAAAAGTACCATCTATAAGTGTATCAATAGCTCTCTTGATAGCTTTATTTTTCTTGTAAATTTCCTTAGGATCATAAGTTTTAGAAATTTTCTCAATTTCATCAACTCTAGCACCAAAGATGTAATTGTTTTCTTCACCAGCTTGTTCAACAATTTCAACATTAGCACCATCAAATGTTCCAAGAGTAACAGCACCATTAAGCATAAACTTCATGTTACCAGTACCAGAAGCTTCAGTACCTGCTGTTGAAATTTGCTCAGAAATATCAGCAGCTGGAGTTAATTTTTCAGCATAAGAAACATTGTAGTTTTGAACAAATATAACAGATAGCTTGTCCTTAACTTCTTCATCTTCAGAAACTTTTTTAGCTATTTCATTAATTAGCTTAATAATAGCTTTAGCTCTCCAGTAACCAGGAGCTGATTTAGCACCAAAGATAAATGTTGTTGGATTAAAGTCCTTAATTGAGCCATCTTTAATACCAAGATAAATATAAATAATAGACAATGCATTCATAAGTTGTCTCTTATACTCATGAAGTCTCTTAATTTGAATATCAAAAATACTTTCTGAATCAATAGTTCTGCCTTCATGTTTTTCAATATATTCAACAAGTTCTTGTTTTTTGATTTTCTTAATATTTGCAAATTCACTAATAACTTCTTCGTCATTAACAAATTTTTCAAGCTTTTTAAGTTCATCAAGCTCAGTTGTCCAAGCATCACCAATTTTATCAGTAATGAATTTTGAAAGTTGAGGATTTGATAACGCAAGCCATCTTCTTTGTGTAATACCATTAGTTTTGTTATTAATTTTTTCTGGATATAGCTTATACCATTCAGAAATAGTTGAATCTTTCAAAATTTCTGTATGAATTTGAGCAACACCATTTGTTGAGAATGTGCCGAATATAGCAAGTCTCGCCATGTAAATTAGATTATCAGAAATAATTCTGTATTGTTCTTTGTCATCTTCTTTTACACCTAAAGTATCAAGCTCTTTTTCAAGAGTTTTATTGATTTTAACAATGATTTTATAGATGTTTGGAAGAACTGATTTAAATAGTTTAACATTCCATTTTTCAAGAGCCTCAGCCATAATAGTATGGTTAGTGTAAGCAAAAGTTTTTCTAACAATTTGGAATGCTTTAGCGTATGAAACACCTTCTAATTGAAGCAATCTGATAAGTTCAGGAATAGCAACAACAGGATGTGTATCATTTAATTGAATAGCAAAATATTCAGGAAGTTTGTTAAATTTATCTCCATTTTCAGCTTTAAAATCAGCAAGAATATTTTGTAAAGCAGCAGAAACAAAGAAATATTGTTGTTTAATTCTTAATTTCTTACCTTTATCAGTATCATCATTTGGATATAAAACAGCTGAAATAGCTTCTGCACTGTTTTTCTCAGCAAATGCTTTATCATATTTTTGTTCATTAAATAGATCAAAATCAAAACTTTCAAAAGATTGTGCTTCATATAAACGAAGAACATTAGCAACATTGTTTTTGTAACCAATTACAGGAGTGTCATAAGGCATAGCAATAACTTTTTGATCAGCAAATTCAACAACTACAGCCTTATCTTCTCTTTTAACAGACCAAGGATCACCAAAACGTTGCCAGTTATCAGGAATTTCTTTTTGTAAACCATCTTCAAAATATTGTTTAAAGATACCGTATTTATATCTAATTCCATAACCATTAAGTGGAATGTTTTGTGAAGCAGCACTATCTAAGAAACAAGCTGCAAGTCTACCAAGACCACCATTACCAAGAGCATTATCTTCAACATCTTCAAAAATGTTAATATCAAGACCATTCTCTTCTAAAAACTCTTTTGTTTCTTCAATTAGTCCAAGATTCAACAAATTACTGTAAACCAAACGACCAATTAAAAATTCAGCAGAAAAATAGCAAGCTGTTTTCTTTTCTGGCAATTCAATTTGGTTTTTTCTCATTTGATTCATAGCAGATTTAGAAACAGCATTATAAATCTCAGTTGTTGTAGCATTTTCTACAGATTTACCATAGTCCATTTCTAAAATTGAACAAATATCCTTTTTAAAATTTGACTTCATAAAAACCTCCATAAGTTATTATCCTCTATTATAGTTCTATCTTCCATAAGTCACTGATAATGACTTAAGTTTTTTAGCAATATCATCTGTCATTTGAGATTTAGTAACTCTCCATCTCCAGTTGATTCCTACAGTAGCAGGAACGTTCATTCTAGCTGAATTATCAAGTTCCAAAATATCTTGCATTTGTATAACAGCAAGATTAGCAACACTAGCATAAGCAGCTCTAATTAAATCCCATACAACATTATTCATATTATCAATGTTTAGATAACTCATCATAAACTTTTTTGACTTTTCTGTCAAGTTATTTATTATTTCGACCATTGTATCATTATCATGTGTTCCAAGGTATACACAATAGTTTGGTTCATAGTTAATTGGCAGATGCTCATTAGTAGTATCATCATTAAAAGCATGTTGCAAAATTTTCATACCTGGATAACCAGATTCTTTAATAAATTTTGCTACTTCATCAACAATAAATCCTAAATCTTCTGCAATAATTCCTGTTTCTCCTCTAGCTTCATCTATAACTTTAAGTAGATCAGCTCCTGGACCTCTACAGAACTTTCCGTTTTTCGCTGTAGTATCTTCAGCAGGAATAGTGTAGTATCTTACAATTCCTATAAAATGGTCAATTCTTATCACATCATAAATAGTAGCACTAAACGCAGTACGTTTTCTCCACCATTCAAAATTGTCTTTTTTCATTTCTTCCCAGTCATATATAGAATTTCCCCATAATTGACCATCAGCAGAAAAACCATCCGGTGGACAACCAGCAACAACAGTTGGTTTATGATCTTCGTCTAATAAAAATTGATCATAAGTTGCCCAAGTATCAGCTGAATCCATTGAAACATAAATCGGAATATCTCCAATGATTTTAATTCCATTTTTGTTAGCATACTCTTTAAGTTTATACCATTGCTCATAGAATTTAAACTGAATGAAATTCCAAAAATCAATATCATTTTTAAGTTCTTTTCTATATTTCTCAACTGCTTCTTTTTTATATAATCTAATATCGTCATCCCATTCAAGCCAACTTTTATTATCGAAAGTAGCTTTTATAGACATATATAAACTATAATCATCAAGCCAATATTTATTCTCTTTACAAAACTCAGTATATTCTTTAGACTCTTTAAAATTTGAAAATGCTTTTCTTAATACTTTAAATCTATTTTCATAAATTATATCGTATTTAATATCACTTTCATCATCGCCCCATTCATAAGCGTCTACATCTTCTTTTGTAAGCATTTTTTCTTCTATTAATTTATCTAAATCAATAAAATAAGGATTACCAGCAAAAGCTGAAAATGATTGATAAGGACTATCACCAAAACTTGTTGGACCAATAGGTAGTATTTGCCATACAGATTGTCCACACTCTACTAAATAATCAACGAAATCATAAGCTTCTTTTCCTAAATTACCAATACCATATTTAGAAGGCAAACTAGAAATAGGCAATAAAATACCTGCGTCTCTTACTTTTTTAATATTGTTTTCAATTGTAACATCATTTTTAACGTCGCTTTTTCCCATATTAATACCACCTTACTATTTTTCTTTTAAAATTATAGTTGAATACGAAGGAAGTGTAATTTTTCCGTTCTCAATTTTATAGTTTTCATTTTTCACAGAAAGATACGCTTCTACTTCACTATTTCCAAATAAATTATGTTCAAGCGTTACGTTTTTTGTATTTTCTTTGTTGGCAAGATTATGTATAACATAAACTTTTTTGCCATTGTACTCTGATTGATAAGCACATACAAAATTTTCACCAGTGTCAATTGCAGTTACACTGCCTCTTGCAATCTCTGGATTTAGATTTTTAATTCTAATAATTTGTTTATAATAATTTACAAGCGAATTATTATCTTTTAAATGTTCATCTAAACCTTTTTCATATGTCTCCTCATTAGAAGAGCCTGCAACAGGAGTACAAATTCCTTTTTTATCTTTTACTGACCAAACAAATGGTTGACGTAAATTTTCATCACAACCAGATCCTAACATTCCTATTTCTTCTCCATAATACATAAAAGAATTTCCTGGCATCATCATATATAAAGCTGCTGCCATTTTTTCTTTTTCAAGTTCTCGTGCTAATGCACCAGCACTTCTTGCATTATCATGATTTGTAAGGAATACAGCATCAATAGCATTTTTGTTTGATTTACACATTTCTTGTTGATTGTTTTGTATCTTTTTTGCTAAATCGTAACCCTCATTTGAATTTATCGCTCTTATTATATTACCAGAAGATTGAGAAAATGGGAAGTTAAAAAAACTTGGTAATTTACTTTCATACATATTGTAAATTGTGCTATAGTCAGTCCATGCTTCACCTACAAGATAAACATCTTCTTTAATTTTCTTTAATTCTTTGTAAAACCAATTTAAAAACTTAGTATTTTCTGTTTCATTTTCTCTATAAAAATGAGTTGTAGCATCAAGTCTAAAACCTTTTATACCTTTATCGAGCCAAAATTTTGCAATATCTAATATTTCTTTTCTTAAATCCTCATTATCAAGATTTAAATCAGGCATTTGATCCCAAAACTGTCCTTCATAGTACCATTTAGTACCATTAACTTGGTGTTGTTTAACACCAGATTCAATTTCATCAGAAAACATATAATAATCACAATATTTATTATGCTCTGGACACAAATCTTCATAAATACATTGTGCTTGTCCACAATTAAAATGTTTAAGACTTTCACTAGCAGATTTAAACCAAGAATGCTTTATTGAAGTATGATTTAAAACAAGATCTAATATTAAATCAATACCTCTATTATTACACTCCTCAACTAATTTATCAAAATCATCCATAGTGCCATAGTCAGAATCAATTTTATAATAATCATTTACATCATATTTATGATATGTATCAGAAGGCATAATAGGCATTAACCAAATACCATCAATTCCTAAGTCATCAGTAGTTGAATCATCACCATCATTTAAATATGAAAGTTTTTCTGTGATACCATTTAAATCTCCAATTCCATCATTATTAGAATCATAAAATCCACCAACATAAATTTCATAATAATTTTTGTAATTATCATCTATTGAAACAGGAGTTCCTTTTCCAACTACATTAACTGATGTTGACTGAGTATTATTACTATTTCCACAAGATGTTAATATTAACACAGAACATATAACTAACGCAAGTAATTTCTTCATAAAATCCTCCAAAATACTATAGCATAATTTATGGCTAACAAAACAATTTTGTTAGCCATAAAGAACAATTTAAATTAGCCCTTAACTGCACCGCCGACAATTCCATCAACATAAAATCTTTGCATAATAATAAACAAAATAGATATTGGAATAGCAACAATAACACCAGCCGCACAGAATTGTGCAAAATAATACGAAATATTTTCTCTTGTTATCATCTCGAACATACCAACCGCAACAGTATATGAATCATACTTATCTTTCATTATAACTGAAGCAAAAATGAAATCAAGCCATGGAGCCATAAAAGCTGTTAACGCAGTATAAATAACAATTGGTTTGGACATTGGCAAAGTAATTCTCCAGAAAATTTGATTTCTAGATGCTCCATCAAGCGTTGCTGCTTCATCAAGAGCTATTGGAATTGTATCAAAAAATCCTTTTGATATAAAATAATTCAAACCAGCTCCACCTGAATAAACTAATATCAACGCTAATAAACTTTGCTCTAAACCTAAAATTTCTTTAAGCATATGATATATTGCTATCATACTCATAAATCCTGGAAACATTCCAAGTATTAAAGTTACATTTAAGAATTTTTTTCTTGATTTAAATCTAAGTCTACTAAAAGAATAACTTGTTGCCAAAGTGAAAAATGTTGATAAAATACAACATACAGTTGCAACAAACAATGTATTTAAAAACCATTGTGGAAAATTAAACAAATCTGTTTTAGTAAATAAATCAATATAGTTATTTAAAGTCCATTCTTGAGGAATTGCATGAGAACTATATGGATTAGGATCAGCATTAAATGAAAATAATATTAGCCATACTATAGGAAAAAGCCAAATTATTGATAATACTCCTAAAACAATATACACAAATGTATTTGTAATAGAACGTTTTAATCTATAGCCTTTTATCATGAGAATTGGCCCTCCTTTCGAGAAGATGCAGAAAGATTATACGAAATTAATGAGAATGTAGCAGTTATTATAAATATTATAATACCAACTGCTGAAGCTAAGTTGTAATCTTGGAATTGTATACTTAGTTTGTATAACCATGTAACCAATAAGTCTGTATCTCCCGCTTGGTAAAGGTTGCCCATTACAGGTCCTCCTCCTGATAAGAAATAAATAAGATTAAAGTTATTAATATTACCAACAAATTGTGTTATCAAATGAGGTGTTGTTACAAACAACATATATGGAAGTGTGATTTTTGAAAATATTTTAAGTGGTCCAGCTCCATCAATTCTTGCACTTTCATACATATCTTCTGGAATATTCATAAGAATACCTGTTGTTATAAGCATTGTATGTGGAATACCAACCCACATATTAACTACTATTACTGTAACTCTCGCAAGAGCCGTACTTGTAAGAAATTTTATAGGCTCACTAATTAAACCTAACTGAATTAACAATGCATTTAATCCACCATTGTCATCAAGGAATTTTGACATAAGCATTAATGTAACAAATTGCGGAACAGCAATTGTAATTACAAATATTGTTCTCCACATTCCTTTAAGCTTAATACCTTTTTTGTTAATAAGCATAGCAAGTATTATACCAAATATGTAGTTTGTGAAGGTTGCAAATACAGCCCATACAAGTGTCCATGCTAAAATGCCTCCAAAAGATTTCGCTATAAATGGATTACCAGAAAACATATTATGAAATGTATCAAAACCTGTCCAAGTAAATAAATTTCCTGGAGGTTGATGTGCTTTATCAAAGTTTGTAAATGCCATGCATATCATAAATATAATTGGCAATATAGTAAATGCTGTAACCATTAATGTTGGTATAGACAGCATTGTAATATGAAATTTTTCATTAAGTAATGAACCTATATCATCTTTGAATCTAGGTAATTTTTCACCTTTTTTAAGTGTTTGTTCAGCTTTATATGATGAGCAAACATTAATAACATACACAGCTATAAACGCAATACAAATTGCTATTGAAACTACACCGAAAAGTAAGATTTTGATAGAACTATCTCCATCTTTATATAAATAAATCCCTAGGTCCTTATCAAGTACTCGTTCTCTTAAAACAGTTCCTAATGTGCCAAATTTAGATAAATAAAATCCACCCATATTTATCATATAAAATATGTACCCAACTTGAACTCCAAGGAATAATATTCCTCTTATTAT
This sequence comes from Oscillospiraceae bacterium, assembly GCA_965226565.1. GTDB lineage: Bacteria > Bacillota > Clostridia > Oscillospirales > Ruminococcaceae > SZUA-444. The sequence continues at coordinate 727,035 of CBDDDI010000004.1, read as the reverse complement.
TTGGCCTCGAGCTAGATTCCCGAAACCCATTATGAAAAATGAAATCTTAGTTTTTACGTCACCTTTAATAAACTTTTGAAAAAAATGTCCAATTCCTAAGAAAAACGCTATTATTGCTTTAAATATTGCTGATACAATCTTTTTTATTCCATTTACTATAGCTGAAGGTAATTTACTAAAAAAACGACTTGATTTTTGCCAAAACGTTAAGTTATAAGATTTAGAAGTCACATTATTCAGCCTCCTTTTCTAGATTTATAAAACCTATAAACAGCTTGAAGTAATTCATACTCCAAGCTGTTAGAGATATTACATATTATTTTTGCATTTGAGCAACTACACCATCTAATTCTTCTTTAACTGTCTTGTCATATTTTTTGCTAATCATTTTTGTTCCAAATCCACCTAAAGGAACCCAGAAATTTCCTGTTACTTCTTTTTGTGCAACACCAAATTTAGCTTGTTCAGCAAGTGCTGCAAGTGTAACATCAGCTTTTACATCAGCATTTTCTGAGGCTTTAATATTTGAAGGAGCTGCACCTACAGCTTTATATCTTGCAAGTTGTGATTTTTCAGTTGTCAAATAATTTGCAACAGCAAGAGCTTCTAAAGGATATTTTGTTTGAGAACTTACACCCATTAATTTAGCACTAGCAAAACTACCTAGTTGTACATCTTTTCCGCCCATTTTTACTGTTGGAAGTTTAGCAACACCGTAATTATCGCCTAATTTTTCTTTAATAGCTGCAGAAACCCAAGTTCCTGATATACCAGCAGCAATATTTTTTCCAATATTACCTGTTAATAATTCATCATTACCAGCTATATAAGCTTTATTTGCAGTAATAGCTTTAATTGCTTCACCAGCTTCAACACCTTTTGCATTGTTAAAGTCAACAATTTGTTTTTTGCCAGTTTCATCTAATTTAATTGTACATCCATTACCGATAAAGAAAGCTGCAGTAAACCAAGCATTTCCTATATCCATTTGTACTTTTTTATCTTTAGATTGAGCAACTTCAAGCATTTTTTCAAATGACTTAACATCTTCTTCAGAGAATACACTCTTATCATAATACATCATGTATCCATTATCAGAAGTAATTGGATAAGCATACAGCTTGCCATCTCTGATAGCAGCATCAACTGTGAAATCTAAATTATTTTTAGAAATTTCATCTTTATCTTTTGTGATCTCATATAAGAATCCTGAATCAATCAAAGGATATAGATGGTCTCCAGCAAAAGCAAAAACATCAGCTGCTGCTTTTGAATCTTCTTGGATTTTAGCTTGAGCATTGTTTTCTCCTACAATACCTATTTTAAAATCATAATTCTTATCTGTGTTTTCTTTTTTAAACTCTTCTAACAAGTTTTTAGTTAATTTTTCTTGTTCTTTAGAACACCAAACTTTAAGTTTCACAGTAGCACCTGTGTTAGCTGTCTCAGATGAATCTCCACAAGCAGCTAAAGAAACACACATAACTAATGTCAAACAGAGTGTTAAAAATCTCTTCATACATATTCTCCTTAATAAAAATTGTATTTTACAAACATATCCGATGATATATTTTAATACCGTAGTTTAAAATAGAAAAACATAAATGTTAAATATACGTAATAAATATAATTATTTATATTTTTAACATTTAACATGATACAGTAAATATTTGTATTAAAATTAATAATATTCCATTAAATTAATTTTTTGTAATTATTTTATGTATTATCTTTCCACAAAGCATACTTGTAGTCTATCATCGAACATACAAATTGTCAAGTTTAATTTTTATATTTTTGTTGGATTTTACCTGAATATTTATGATTTTGTATATTATCACTAAAAAATATTTAAATTACAGTGATAATAAAAGTATTTTTTATGCAACTTGTACTAAATCACAAATTTTAATGTGTTTATCACATATAATCAACATGTTACTTCAATTATTTTACATTATTAGTTAAAAATAATAAATTAAAACAACAAAATCGACAAATGTAATATTTTTATAATATTAATATCTTTTATAAATAATAATGATATAATTAATTTAATAGAAAAAGGAGTAATATATGGCTAATAAAATACTTGTGCTAGACTTAGATGGCACACTACTTAATTCAAAAAAAGAAATATCAAAAGAAAACATAACTGCAATCAAAAAAGCTCAAGATAATGGAACAACTATTGTTATTGCAACAGGTAGACCACTTTCAGGAATAACTAAAATTGTAGATACTCTTGGACTTAAAGAATCATCCGGATATGTACTAGCTTTTAATGGTGGATTAATAAAAAACTGTACTACAAATGAAACTATATATCAAAAAAATATCTCAAAAAATGATATAAAAGAAATTTATAATGTTTCAAAAAACTTTAATGTAAACATTATGACATATAGTGATACACATGTAATTTCTGAAAATCATGATAAGTATGTCCAAATTGAAACTGATATATGTGGCATTCCATTTTTACAATCAGATTATCTTCCAGACACAATTACATACGATGTACCAAAATGTATTATGGTGGACAATACTGATTATTTAGCATCTATTGAAAAACAAGTTGCTGACAAATTATCATACAAATTTAATGTATTTAGATCAGAACCATTTTTCTTAGAAATTGTTCCAAAAGGAATTGACAAAGCACTTTCTTTAAAAATTCTTTTAGAACATTTGAATATGAAAAAAGAAGATTTAATTGCATGTGGAGATGGATTTAATGATCTTTCTATGATTGAATATGCTGGAATTGGAGTTGCGATGAAAAACGCTCAACCAGAGGTTAAAAAAGTAAGTGATTACATAACATTTTCAAATGATGACAATGGAATTGAACATGTAATAAATAAATTTATTCTAAAAACTATATAGACATTTTTTTAACTTTAGGAAACCTTTGCTATCAAAAAGGTTTCCTTTTTTATTAATTAATTCTCAAATATAGCACTATTTTTATATTTTTAATAATATAAAATACGAAAAACTATAAAACATGTCCTGACACATTTTATTCTAAAATCATATTAAATATTACAACTATGATTTTTATTTCTTTATTTTATAATAATATAGTTACAATAATAAGGTATATATTATAAAAAAATAAAAACAAAATTAATCAGCATCACTCGTAATTAAATCGAGTGATGCTGATTATTAATTTTATATTATAATTTGTTGGAGACTTTTGTCAACACAAGGCGCTCCATTAACCTATCTATAAATAAACACATTAATTGTGCGCTTATTGTTTTGCTTCTGTAAGTTCAATAACAACTTCAATATTTTTTCCATCACGATAAACACTAAGTGTGATTTTTTCGCCTGCTTTATATTTATCTTTAATTTCGTTAAGTTCTTGCATAGTAGTTATTGTTTTAGATTGTATACCAACAATAATATCACCTATTTTTAAATCTGATTTTGCAGCTCCAGTTTCTGGCTCAATTAATCTTACCATAACACCTTGTGGTAATTTGTAATATTTAGAATAAGCAGCTGTAATTTCTTCACCAGATATACCTATCATTGGTCTACCTTTTACATATCCATGTTTAATTAAATCATCAATTATTACCTTAGCTTGATCTATAGGAATTGCAAATCCAAGTCCTTCAACAGATGCACCGCCAGAAAACATACTTCCACTAGAAGATAATTTCAATGAATTTATACCAATTACTTGGCCAAAACTATTTATAAGTGGACCTCCAGAGTTTCCAGAATTTATAGCGGCATCAGTTTGAATCAATGTCATATTCTTATCATCAATAACAAGATTACGATTTAAAGCGGATATAATTCCGCCAGTAACTGAACTTTGGAGTTCAAATCCTAAAGGATTACCAATAGCTATAGCAAGTTCACCTACAACTAGATCTTTAGACAATCCAAATTCAGCAGCAGCCAAATTTTTCTGAGAAACTTTCAAAACAGCTAAATCTGTTTTTGTATCTGTTCCAACAATAGTAGCCTGCATTTCCTCTACTTTTTTATTATCAGCTTTTGGAAGAACAACTGTTACCGAAATAGCATCTTCAACAACATGAGCATTAGTTATTATATAACCATCTTTGCTCATTACAATACCTGTTCCTGTAGCTGTTCCGTTAGGAAGTTTAGATGAAACACCAACAACTGATGGAGAAACTTTTTTAACGATTTCCGGAATTGTTAAAGCATTTTCAAGTGCAGCCATTTGGTATAACGATGGCAAATCCTTATCCATGTTACCTTTTTGTTCTTCATTATTTTTGTTACCTATATTACCAATAGAAGATGAGTCATCAAAAAAGCCATTATTATCTAAAGCAATATAACCAAAAACCGAACCAACAGATATTGCAAATGCGCATGCAACTGCAAGAACTACTTTCAATATTTTTTTACTCTTTTTTGATTTATTACCATCAGAAGAATTAGAAGGAAAATAAGCTACTTGATTTGGCTCTTGAACTTCTATTACTATATCATCGTCCTTAGCTTTTTGATAATCAGTAAAACCTTGAATATTTTCCACATCATTTTGTGAATTATTTTCTTTAGAATCATTTGAATTGAATTCATCAAACATTTTCAATTTCTCCTTTTTTAATATTTACTAATTATTATTATAACCATTTATGTGATAATAATATGATAATTTATAGATTACTTTGTGAGATATAAAAAAATTCTGCATAAATGCAGAATTTTATTTTTAAAAAATGACTAAGCCGATAAGCCGAGTTTTGTCGTGTGTGATAATCTATCTAGAATTTATGTCGCCATAAATTTCAAGCCACCTTAAACAATAAATCTGCCGAGCAGACATTAATTTATTGTCCCAATCGGTGTTGCATCAAATAGGGTTTACATAGCTACATAGTCTCCTATGCACTGGTAAGCTCTTACCTCACCTTTCCATCCTTACCTTGAAAAAACAAGGCGGTATATCTCTGTTGCACTAGCCCTAAGGTCGCCCTCGGCAGCCGTTAACTGCTATCTTGCTCTTTGATGCTCGGACTTTCCTCATGCACATATAACGTACATGCTATCACATAGCTTACTCACAACTATATTTTATAACAAAATCATCATTTCGTCAACACCAAATTAATTTTTATATTTTCATCTTAACAAACCACGTAAAATTTGATATACTATTATAAAAGAGAATATATGAGTTTATACCAAAATATTTAGTATTATTACTAATTTACAATACATAAAAAAATATGATATAATACTAAAAGACTAATTTTAAAACATTTTTTAATTAAATTAATCTTATTATGTTTAAAAATAAAGGAGATTTTATATGAAAACAATAGGAATAATAGGAGCTATGCCATCTGAACTTGCTGATATACGAAACACTTTAACTGATACTGCTATAGAAAAATATGCTGACTATGATTTTTACATAAACAATGTAAATAATAAAAAAATAATCAACGTTTGTTGTGGTGTTGCTAAAGTTAATTCAGCTATTGCATCACAAATTCTTATAGATATTTTTAAAGTTGATTGTATTATTAATACTGGTATTGCTGGAGGAATGAACTCTAAAGTTAAAGTTTGTGATATTGTTATTGCATCAGAAGTTATGCACCATGACGTTACAACAAGATTTTTACAAAACTATCCTCCTTATTCCGGCAATTTTAAAACTGATAAAAAACTTACTGATTTGGCTAAAGAATCTTGTGAAATAAATAATTACACATCATTTATTGGTAAAATAGTTTCTGGCGAACAATTTATTTCTGACAATGATATTAAAGAAAGAATTTGCTTAGAATTCTCACCATTAGCAGTTGATATGGAAAGTGCTTCAATTGGTCATGTTTGTTTTAGAAATTCAATTCCATTTGTGAATGTTAGATGTATTTCTGATAATGCTGATGATGCTGGTGAACTTTCTTTTGAAGAATTCGAAAAAATAGCTGCAAAACGCAACGCTGAAGTTGTTCTTACAATGATAAATAAATTATAATATATTATACTAATATTATTTTACATAATATTTTATTAATTGATGTTTTTTTCGTTTTTTGGTATAATAAAAAAAGGTATATAGAAAGAAGGTATAGATATGGATAAAATAAGTATCGAACTTACACAATCTCCAAAACAAAAACCAACAGATGAATCTAGTCTTGGTTTCGGAAAAATTTTCTCTGATCATATGTTTGTGATGGATTATGAAACAGGCAAAGGTTGGCACAATGCAAAAATTATGCCTTATGACTCTATTGAGCTAAGTCCTGCTGCTATGTGTTTACATTATGGTCAAGAAGTTTTTGAAGGAATGAAAGCTTACAGAACTAATGATGATAAAATCCAACTTTTTAGACCAGAAGAAAATTTTAAAAGACTTAATGTTTCAAACAATCGTCTTGTAATTCCAGAAATTGATGTTGATTTTTGTGTTGAAGCAACAAAAAAACTTGTTGAAATAGATAAAGATTGGGTTCCAAATTCAGATGGTGCTTCACTTTATATTAGACCATTTATAATAGCTGTTGATCCATTTTTAGGAGTTCGTGCTGGAGACAAATATAAATTAATTATTATCACTTCTCCATCAGGACCATATTACTCATCTGGACTTAATCCTGTAAATATTTATGTTGAAGAAAATTATGTTCGTGCAGTAAGAGGCGGAATGGGATTTGCTAAAACAGGTGGAAACTACGCTGCATCATTAATTGGACAACATGAAGCACACGAACAAAATTATTCTCAAGTACTTTGGCTTGATGGTGTTGAAAGAAAATACATTGAAGAAGTTGGAGCAATGAATATTTTCTTTGTTATAGACAATGAAATTGTTACACCAGAACTTCAAGGATCAATTCTTCCAGGTATAACAAGAAAATCTACTATTGAAATCTGTAAATCTTGGGGCTATACTGTTACTGAAAGAAGAATTTCTATTGAAGAAATTGCTAAAGCTTATAAAGATGGAAAACTAAAAGAAGTTTTCGGAACAGGAACTGCTGCTGTAATTTCACCTGTTGGACATTTAAAATGGAGCGATATGGTTATGGAAATAAACAATAACCAAATTGGTGAGATTTCTCAAAGACTTTATGACACAATGACAGGAATTCAATATGGAAAAATTGAAGATACATTTGGTTGGACTTCTTGTGTTTGCTAATAACATATAAAAATATAAGGTATTGGAAAATAAATCCAATACCTTTTTTATTTATTCTGGTTTTTGATCAGAAGAATAAAATGTAACAAATTTTATAGAAGAAAGATCTGTCATAACAAAATTCTGATTTTTCTCATCAAATAAAATAACATAGCTTGATTCAACATTATAAAGTATACCTTGTTTTTTAACTAGCATATCTTTACCTACATAATATTCTATAACAACATACTCACCTATATTTTGCATCAACATATTTTTAAGAGTATATTGAAAAGACATTTTACTTTGTGCTAAAGGCAATATTGCTTTATTTTCTAAATCACTTATTTCAATTTTTTCAGCCATTCTATCTGCAATATTAGCTTTTTCATTTCTTTCTTGTGCAATCTTTTTCAAATTCATTTTCATTTGATCAAAATAAGATACACTTTTAGTTGCAGACATATTATTAACTTCTTTTTTATCAATAACATCAGCCGACTTTTCCATTTTAGCATATCTCATCTGTGCTGTGGTCATATTAGTATCAGTACTCATCTTTGACTTTGCTGATAATCCTTTTGGAAAACTAAAATAATTAGACATATTATCGTTTTGCATAATAACCTCCATAATTTTTGTGCAATGCAAAATTGTGTTGTAAAACAAAAATAATTTATATAAAATATAAATTCACTTAAATCATATTAAAATACATTTAACATGCTGTTTTTATAATTTTACTAACAATTGTACATCTAAACAAATCATATAATTCTTTTATAACTGTATTTCACATTAATATATATTATAAAATTATTTATTTAATTACCAATAAAATAAAAATAATCAAATAACAAAAAAACAGCGAACAACTCGCTGTTTTTTTATTACGCAAAATATGTATGCTTTATTTCATAAACACTATTATTTTTTAATACAAATGTACAACCATTTAAATTAGATTCTTTATCCGAAATATTTACACACAAAACATTATCAGTAACCGCTTCATATTGTTTTTTTATTTCATCACTAAGTCCAAATTCTTTAACTATATCATTTAATGAAGATCCAAATGTAATATTGTTAATATAAAAAGGAACCAAATTCTTCTGAGATTCTAACACAATATAAGTAACAAGACCATCTTTCACTGGAATTTCTTGATTAGTATTATTACGGCAACAAAGATATGTATAATCTGTTTCATCAGAATCTACTTTGCCAAAACAACGCTGTTTTGCCTTTAATTTTTCAATACCATTCATATCATCATCTTGCCATTTAAAATAATCCTTAAAATCATTTGCATAATATGGTCTATTAATAATATTTTCACCTAATTTTACATCTAAATTTTCAAAATTAAATTTATTAGTATGTAAAATATGATTAAAGTCATCTTCTTCGTTATCCTTTAAATCAACAACTTCTGCTGATTCATCAATATTTTTTGTAGGCAATAGTTTTATATTTTCTCCTACAACCTCTTTAGAAATATCTAAAACTGCATCTACATCTATAGTTTTATAATATTCAGCCATATCTTTTTTATCATTAAATTCAAAAACTTCTTCTTCATTAGGAAGTTTTATTTCTTCTTCATCAATATTTTCGTATGATAACGATACATCCATCATATCTTCACCATTATACTCAAAATTATTTTCAATTGTCTGTTTTTTATCTTCTGTCAAAAAATTCATATTTGCTTTTACCAAATCGCTACCTTGTAATAATGAAAAAGAAATTTCTCCATTAATCAAGTTGCGTCCTTTATCTATAACTTCATAATCTTTTATTTCAATTTTTGAAACATATTCATCATTTTCCTCATCATTAACTTTAATTGAATATTGTCCATTCAATTTTTGATCAGAATATTTTGAACTGCCTTCAAAAATTATATTTTGCTCAGATATATTAGTCCAAACTTTAATACCACTCTCTTTTTTATTATCAACTATCATATATCCAAATGAAAAATTATTTTCATTATCCTTAAGCTCTTTACCTACTATTCTATCTTCAGAATCAAGCCAAGTTATTATTTCAGCATTAACATTAGTTTCTTTAACTATATCAATAATTTGCTGTAAAATAGTATTAAATTTACTTTCTGATAAAACATTATTTTTTTCAAAAACATCAGAAATTTCATCATCTGATTTAATATTTTCTAAAAAATTATCTAAAAAATCATCAACACTATCTTTATTAATTTCGCTAATATATTTAGTGTATTTATAATCTACACCATCAATATCACCTTTTACAACACTTTGTTTTTTTGAATCCTTAACAGCATCTTTATCAGATTCACAATAAATCTCAATAATCTTATTAATAAAATTTTGGTCAAAAATCAAACTAGTATTTTTAATACATTGTCCGAACAACAAATTATTATCAGCATTATTAGGCATTAAAAATTGTTTTTTATCATCAATATTTACTCCAAAATTTTTTAAGATATCTTTTGTATTAGTTTGTTTTATACCTATATAAGACTCGCTAATCTCAGGAATTTGGATAAATGACCGTTGTTTAGAAACATCTGAAAAAGAGTTTAATGTTATAAACTTTTTATCATTAATAAAAAATTTGATATTTTCTTTATTCTTTTCATCTTTTGAATTACTTTCACGTTCAAAAGAAAAATTATCTAATTTAGATTTTATTAATTTATTTTTATGTTTCTTTCCAAAAACAACTTTACAAGAAGATTTCGTACCACTTTCAGATTTTCCATTAATTATATCAGTAGCTTTTGACATAACATTAGAAACTTCGGAAGCTACGTTTGTATAATATATTTTATCAGAAGTATACAAAAGCTCAGAACCATTACTAGTCATTTTTTTTATAGCACTGTTAAATTCTGTAGAAAAATTAAATGCTGTAACAAATCCACCTAAACCTACAGCCAAAATTGATGCTATAGATATAAGGACTTTTTTAGTATTACTCATAACATCACCTTTCACATCTTTTGAATCATATGTTATTTATTATAACATATAAAATTTTTTTGTCAATTAATTTATCTTATATCAAAATATTCTATATTATATTAACCTAAAATAGAAAAACGCCTTATAAAAAGCGTTTTTCTATAAATAATTATTTATTCTGGAGTGCTAAATTCATATTTATTTTCTAAAGCATAGTCTATAAATTCTCCTAAAACCTCTGCATTAGTTGCTGAAACTGAGTGAAGCAAATAAATTGCACCTGGATGAAGTGATTTTTTAAGTTTATTAAGAGCAGTTGTAGGTGCCATTTGTTTTTTCACATCCCAATCAGCATAAGCATAACTCCACATAACTGTTTTATATCCACAAGATTGAGTTACTGCTAAAGATTGTTGAGAAAATTCTCCCATTGGTGGTCTAAACAACTCCATAGTATAATCGTATTTGGTTTTTATTTTATCATGCAAATTGGAAATTTCTTTTTTACACGTATTAATATCCAAAGTTGGCATAGAATAATGATTACAAGAATGATTTCCTATAACATGTCCTTCGCTAATCATTCTTTTTATCAAATCCTCATTGGTCTTTTCATAACTTTCAACAATAAAAAATGTAGCTTTTACACCTTTTTCTTTTAACACATCAAGTATTTTTGAAGTATATCCATTTTCATAACCTTGGTCAAAAGTCAAACATATAACTTTTTCTTCAGTATTTTGAATTGCAAAACTATTATACTTTAAAAATTCTGCATTAAAATCTAATGCTCCAAATGGTCTATTTTTATCGTCAAATCTTACACCTTGTCCATAACCCGCTTTTGTGGTATTTAGTTTTACCATCTCAGCATCAGAAAGTTTTTGTGAAACACTATTTTTCTTTTCTTCTGTAGCATTAATATTTTCATCTTCTAAAAAAGGTGACGAAGCATTATTTAAATTTTGATTTACCATTAAATCTTTACTCTGTGCACTTTTTGAAAAAAATGTACTTACCACAAAACTAAGACACAAAACACATAAAGTCTTTTTCATACAATTCCTTCTTTCTTTATAATATTTTTTGTTTACAATATTATAATTCCCATTGTATTTAGACTTTATTTAAGGTAAATTAGAGTGATTACATAACCACAAATTTTATAAAATAAAATTTTTAGTCAGTTTTTTAACATCACTAATAACATATGTTGAAAAAAATTAATAATCCATTATTTTTGCTTAGAAATATCTTACTTAATTGTATAAAAAAATTAAAATTTTCATTATTTTAAAATAAAAAAGAATGTGAAAAAATCCACATTCTCTTAAATTATTCTCCTAGATAAGATTGTACAAGAACTTGTAAAAGCTCATCTCTATCTATATGACGTATTAAACTTCGTGCATTATTATACGTTGTTATGTATGTCGGATCCTCAGAAAGAATATAACCAACAATTTGATTTATAGGATTATAACCTTTCTCTCTTAGAGAATCATAAATAGAAAGCAATGTCTTTTTAAGCTCTTTTTCCTTATCCTCTTTAACACAAAACGTCATTGTTTGGTCATGCATATTCTTTCCTCCTTTTACTTTATAATTACATTATACATGAATTTTATTTACATATCAATAGTATTTATTGCTTTTATTGTCTTATAGAAACATTTATTTTTTGAAGATTTGTTAATACTTTTGATATAGCCTTATCAGCTTGTTCATCAGTTAAAGTAGAATCATGTGATCTCATCACTATTGTATAAGCAATACTCTTCTTACCATCTTCAATTTGTTTACCTTGATAAACATCAAAAAGTTTAATATTTTCAAGAATTTTTCCACAACCTTTTTTGATTGCTTTTTCAATTTCAGCCACAGGTAATTTTTCATCACAAATCAAACTTAGATCTCTAGTTGTGGCAGGAAATTTTGGTAAAGGTTTATAAGAAATATTATTATTATTTCTAACTTCCATCATTTTAGGCAAACTAATTTTAGCAACATATGCTCTTGTGCCAATTTCATAGTTTTTCAAAACTACTGGATGTATTTCACCAAGATAACCAATAACTTCATCATCTTTAATAATAACAGCACGTCTACCAGTATGAAAAGCACTAGCATCACTAACTGTGTATTTATCACTAAATGGCATTATTTCATAATCAGAAATTTTCAAAACTTCAAGTAATTTTACAACATCACCTTTTATATTAAAGAAATCATAATCTTCTCCATAAGCTCCAACAACAAGCATTTTTGGCTCATCAGGAAGCTCATTTTCAGATTTTTTATGATATTCAGTTGATATTTCAAAAAGGTTTGCAGTTTCATTTCTAAAATTATAGTTTCTTGATAAAATCTCAAGCATTGATGGAATAGCAGTTGTTCTCATAACACTTGTATCTTCGCCAAGTGGATTCATAATTTTAACTGCATTTCTTAAAACACTGTCTTTTGGAAGATTAATTTTATCAAAATGTTTTGGTGTTGTAAATGAATAAGTCAAAATTTGATTATATCCAAGTGAAACCATAGAATTTTGAATTTTGTTTTCAAAAATTTGCTCATCAGTCAATTTTGCTTGAGCAATACCTTTAATATGTGTAGAATTTATATTATTATACCCATAAATTCTAGCAACTTCTTCTGCAACATCTTGTTTACATTCAATATCAATTCTAACAGATGGATAAATAACTTTTCCATCTTCAACAACAAATCCTAATCTATTCAAATACTCAATTTGGTCATTTTCAGGAATATTAGTTCCAAGAAATTTATTAGTCCATTCATAATCAAATTCAACACTTTTTAATGTTTTATCAGAATTATCAATATCAATAACATTGCCAACAATTTCGCCACAACCAAGTATTTCAACAAGTTCAAAAGCTCTCATTAAAGCAGCATGTGCATTTTGTGCATCAAGACCTTTTTCAAATCTAGCAGATGAATCTGTTCTCATACCAAGTTTTTTAGCAGTTTTTCTAACACTTGCTCCATTAAAACAAGCTGCCTCAAAAACAACAGTAGTAGTATCATCCATTATTCCAGAATATTCTCCGCCCATAACTCCAGCAACAGCAATAGGTTTTTTGCCATCAGCAATAACAAGCATTTCATCAGATAGAGTTCTTTCAATACCATCTAAAGTTGTAATTTTCTCATCATTTTTCGCATTTCTAACAACAATATTATTATCCTCAACATATTTCATATCAAAAGCATGCATAGGATGACCATATTCAAGCATAACGAAATTAGTAATATCAACAAAATTATTAATTGGTCTAACTCCACTAGCACGAAGTCTTTCTCTAATCCATCTTGGAGAAGGTCCAATTTTAACATTTTTAACAATGCCAGCCATATATCTACAGCAAAGCTCTTTATTTTGAACATCAACAGAAATATAATCTGAAACATTTTCAGAATTTGAATTAAATTTTGGTTCTCTTAAATCAAGAGGTTTATTAAAAGTAGCATAAGCTTCTCTTGCAAGACCAATTACAGACAAACAATCAGGTCTATTTGAAGTAATTTCAAATTCAACAGATGTATCATTAATAGCCAAAGCTTCTTTAATATCTTGTCCAATAATAATTTCTTCATAATCTTGTTCAGTTTCAATAACTAAAACGCCATCTTTATCAGCATAAGGAAAATCATTTAAAGTCAAACCTAAAGTTTCAAGTCCACAAAACATTCCAAAGCTTTCAACTCCACGAAGTTTACCTTTTTTAATTTTACCATCAGGTAAAGTAGCTCCATCCAAAGCAACAGGAACAAAATCTCCAACCTTAACATTTTTAGCATTAGTAACAATTTGTATAGGACTTTCTTTGCCAACTTCAACTTGACAAACAAATAAAGAATCAGCATTTTCATGATTAGCAATTTCTAAAATTTTTCCTACAACAACATTACTTATATTTTCACTTTCTTCTTCATAACCTTCTACTTTTGAGCCAGACATAGTCATTCCAGCAACAAAATCTTTTATATCACAATCAACATCAATATAATCAGAAAGCCATTTCATTGATAAATTCATGTATTTTACCTCCAAAAAATCTCCACTTTAAAAGTGGTATAAAATTAAAATTCATAATTAATATTCATAATAATTAAAATTGGTTTAAAAATCTTAAATCATTTTCAAATAACAAACGCATATCAGTTATTCCATATCTTCTCATAACAATACGTTCTAAACCTAAACCAAAAGCGAATCCTGAATATTCATTTGGATCAATACCACAATTTTCAAGCACTTTAGGATGAACCATTCCAGCACCAAGAAGTTCAATATATCCTTCACCTTTACACATTCTACAACCTTCACCATGACAATTAAAACACATAACATCAACTTCAGCAGAAGGTTCAGTAAAAGGAAAATGATGAGGACGAAGTCTTATTTTTGCTTCTTCTCCATAAAGTCTTTTCATAACAAATTCAAGTGTACCTTTTAAATCAGCCATTGTTATTCCTTTGTCAACAACAAGTCCTTCAACTTGATGGAAAAGTGGAGAATGAGTTGCATCAACAGCATCAGAACGGAATACTCTACCTGGACAAATAATTCTAATTGGAGGTTTTTGTTTTTCCATTACTCTTACTTGAACTGGTGAAGTTTGAGTTCTTAATAAAATATTATCTTTTATATAAAAAGTATCTTGTGTATCTCTCGCTGGATGATCTGCTGGTAAATTCAATGCCTCAAAATTATAGTAATCATATTCAACTTCAGGTCCTTCAGCAATATCAAATCCCATTCCTGTAAATATATCTTTGATTTCTTCAAGAACTGCATTAAGTGGATGTAATTTTCCTACTTTAGCATCTTTTCCAGGAAGAGTAACATCAATATATTCATTTTCTAAAGCTTTTTGCAAAGCAATTTCTTCTATTTTTTTGCTTGTTTCTGAAATCTTTGTCTCAATTTCAGCACGAACACTATTAGCTAATTGTCCCATCAAAGGTCTTTCTTCTGCTGACAATTTACCCATTTGTTTTAAAATCGCAGTAAGCTCACCTTTTTTTCCAAGATACTTAACTCTTAAATCTTCAAGTTCTTTAGCTTCTTGGCATTTTTCAATTGCAGATATTGCACTAATTTTAATATTTTCTAATGCCTGTTTCATATAAAACTCCTTTTCCAAAATATCTTATAAAGATAAATATTTTTTACATAAATAATAAAAAACCTTGCCCTAAATCAGGACAAGGCATTGCTTGTTTATAACCACCCAAGTTAATTTTAAAGGCACTTTTATTATGCCCGCATCTTTAACGCAGATTTACGTTTTAGCTTACAAAAAAATCTTCAGCAAAACCACTCGTGAGTGAACTTCATTATTATAATTTATACAAAAGCTTTCAGACTATGACTTTTGCTCTCTGAAAAAATTTCTAACAACTACTCTCTCAGTCTTAATGTTTAAAAAAAGTATATCATATTAATTTTAAAATTGCAATATATTATAAATAATTATTACTATCCAACCATAATTTTTGCTTCTGGAATAACTTGTTTTTTAGATTTCTCATCACTATTAATAATCAAGAACAATATAACAGAAATTGGACCTACTCTACCAAGGAACATTAAGAAAATCAACACAAATTGACCAAACAAAGTAATCACAGATGTGACACCTGCAGAAAGACCAACTGTGGCAAATGCAGAAACGCATTCAAATAATGTATCTACAGCAGAAGCATTTCCAGCTTTTCCAATTGACACATAAATACTCATAGCTGAAATTGAAATTACTGTTAATGAAAGCATCACAATAGTAAGAGATTTATATATTGTTGATTTATCAATTCTTCTCTTCAAAATTGTAGTTTCATTTTTATTTCTAAGAACACTCACAACTGTCATAACAATAACAACAACTGTTGTAATTTTAATACCTCCACCTGTTGATCCAGGCGCTGCTCCAATATACATAAATATTATTGCAAAAACTTTGGTAATAGGATTAAATGATCCAATATCAACAGTATTAAAACCTGCTGTTCTAAATGTCACAGATTGAAAAAACGAATTTAATACTTTATTACCAAAACTCATTTCTCCAAGTGTAAGAGAATTATTATATTCTAAAGCAAATACTATTGCTGCTCCAGAAATTACTAACATTGCTGTTACTAACAACACTAATTTAGTATGCAATTCTAAATGTTTAGTTTTTCTATAGTTTATTAAATCATGCCATACTATAAAACCAACACCACCACATATTATAAGCAGCATTACCGTCACAAGCACAACAGGATCACTAGAATAATCCATCAAACTTACAAAAGGTGTTTTTTCTCCTAAAATATCAAATCCAGCATTACAAAAAGCTGATATAGATATAAAAATAGCTTTAAAAACTCCTCTTGGACCATATTGAGGGACAAAAACAGTCATAAGAACAAGTGCACCAATAAGCTCTGTTATTAAAGATATTTTAATAATATTTTTCATTAAATATCCAGTATCATTAAAACCAGCATAATTTACTGATTCCGAAGCAAGCTGCATTCTTCTAAGACCAAGTTTACGACCAATAGCAAAGTTAAAAAATGTTACAAAAGTAACAATTCCAAGTCCACCTACTTGTATCATTAACAAAATTACACTTTGTCCAAAAAAAGACCAATGTTGATATGTTTCAAAAACAACTAAACCTGTTACACAAGTTGCCGAAGTTGCTGTAAAAAGACTATCTATAACATCAGTTACTGTACCATCTCTCGAAGATATAGGAAGCATAAGCAATATTGTACCAATAATAATAACTAATATAAAACTTAAAGCTATAGTTCTGGCAGGATTAATTGACTTGTTTTTCTTATTAAGTTTTGGCATTTTCCTACCTCCTAATTTATTTAACAATCACAATTTATTATATCAATTTAACTTCCAAAAATCAAGCATCTTGTTCATAATATTGTCTTAATTTGTAATAATCGTCAAACAGCTATAGACTTTTTACCATAAATAAGTTATAATATTAGAGTTATTATATATAAAATTCAGGAGGATTAAATGTAATGTCTAAATTTAAGAAATTATTGTCTATGATTTGCGTAGCTAGTCTTGCTGTTTCATTATCTGCTTGTGCTGATACATCATGGATAGCTAAAATTGATAAAGAAAAAGTTAACGCAGGAGTATACCTATTTTATATGAACCAAGGTTATCAAGATGCTTTTACTAAATTGCAAAAAGATGATGATAAAATTACAGAGAAAAAAGTTTTTAGTAAAAAACTTGATGATAAAACTATAAATGAGTATATTCAAGATTTTGCAACTGATAAATGTAGAGAATCTATTGCTATTAATAAGAAATTTGATGAACTTAAACTTGAACTTACTGAAAAAGATCAAAAAATTGTTGAAAACAAATTTGAAGAAGATTGGAAAAACAATTCTGATACCTATGAAAAAAACGGTGTAGGTAAAAAATCTATTCAAAATATAATTCTTACAAATTATAAATCTGATTTATTGTTTAAAAAATACTATTATAAAGATGGTTTAGAAGAAGTTTCTGAAAATGATATTAATAAAAATATTACTGATAATTATAAACGTGTTAAAATATTACCTTTTACTATAACAGATAAAGACGGCAAAGAACTTGATGATGCTGGCAAAGAAAAAGTTGTTGACGAAGCTAAAAAGACAATTAAAGATTTAGAAGCAAAAGCCAAAAATATTGATACTTTAATTGATGATTATTATAAATCTTTATCTCCTAACCAAGATACAGAAGAAAATACCGATGAATTTAGAAATGAAGCTGTAGTGTATGAAGGTTATTATTATTTAGAAACACCTGTTGTTGAAGAAATTCTTAAACTTAAAGATGCAAATAAATATTCCTTTATTAAAGGTACTGCTCAATATTATGTTGTTCAAAATTTAGATATTCTTAAAAGAGAAGATCTTAAAAATGATTTAAAACCAACTGCTCTTTTCTCTCTTAAAGGTGATGAATTTTCTAAAAAAATCACTGAGTGGCATAAAGATTATTCTGTAGTTAAAAATGATGATGCTTATAAAAGATACCTTCCTGAAAAATATATTAAAAAAGTTCAAAAAAATGCAGAAAAAGATAACAAAAAAACTAAGTAATTAAAATTAAATAATATTAAAAAACCTTACTATCAAATATAGTAAGGTTTTTGTTATTTATGATATTTTGTATTATTGTTTATAGACAAAGCTCTATAAATTTGCTCAGTCAACATCACTCTAGCTAATTGATGAGGAAAAGTCATATCAGACATTGATAATTTAAGATCACAATATTTTTTTAGTTCATCATAAATACCATGTGAACTTCCAATAATAAAATTAATAGTACTTTTGCCATTAACAGCTACTTTTTCAAAAACATCTGCAAGATCTGTGCTAGATAATTTTTTGCCTTCAATACACATCGCAATATTATATGACGCTTTATTTAAATAAGATGATATTGTTTTCATTTCCATTTCTAAAGCTTTATCTATATCTTTTTTAGAAGGATTATCACAAATTTTATATTCATTTATTTCAACAACCACAAATTTGCACATTGTTTTAAGTCTTTTAGAATACTCATCAATAGCTTGTTTTAAATATTTTTCTTTTAATTTTCCAACAGCTATAATGTTTATAGTTAACATTATAAATCTTTCTCCTATACTTCACAAAATTGTCCACATGTAGATACAGGTGCAATATTTAATATGTAATCTTGATTTCTTTTATATTGATTAAGATACTCTAAAACCTGTTTCTCAGCAATTTGAGGTGTATTATTCTCTTGGCTTAAATGTCCTAAAATAAATTTTGTAGTCTTATTTTCTAAAAGCTTTTTTATTGTCTGAGAACATTTTATATTTGACAAATGTCCTTCATCAGAAGAAATTCTTTTCTTTAAAAAATAAGGATATTTACCATTTTCAAGCATCTTCTCATCATAGTTAGATTCAAGCAAAACCAAATCTGCTTCAAGAAGATTAGACTCAACAACTTTAGTAACGCAGCCTAAATCCGTGCAAGTTACAATTGTTTTCAAATCATTTGTTTTGACTTTATATCCACAACTTTTTTCAACATCATGCATAGTATCAAAAGAAGTAACAAACATGTCTTCAACTTCAACACCTTGATTTGAAATTATTCTAACATCTGCACCAACAGGAATTTTATCTTTTTGTATTAGATTTTCAATAGTTTTTTCTTCACCATAAATAGGAACATGAAATTTTTTTGCAAACACTTTTAGACCTGAAATATGATCACCGTGTTCATGAGTAATGAAAATTGCTTTTACAGCATTTTCATCAACTCCACATATTTCAAGCCCATTTAATAGTCTTTTACAACTTACACCTATATCAATCAAAATTCCTCTATTAGATTGTCCTATAAAAGTGGAATTTCCTTTACTAGAACTAAACAACGGATATACTTTAGACATAAAACCACATTCCTTATATTATAATGCTCTTCGCATTGTAGCACCAGGAATAGTTCTTCTTTTTATATCTGCTCCAAGGTCAGCTAATTTTTGTTCAATACATTCATATCCACGTTCAATATGATGTATATCGTCAATTTCAGTAGTACCTTTTGCTACAAGTCCTGCAATAATAAGTGCTGCACCTGCTCTTAAATCAGTTGCTTTAACTGGAGCACCAGCAAGATGATCTACACCTTGTATAATAGCAACTTTTCCATCAACAGAGATATCTGCTCCCATTCTTCTAAGCTCTGCAACATATTTAAATCTATTATCAAATATATCATCAGTAATTATACTTGTCCCTTGTGCAATTGCTAATAATGTAGACAATTGAGGCTGCATATCAGTAGGAAAACCTGGATGTGGCATAGTTTTTACACTTGCTTTATTCAAAGGTTTTTCAACCAAAACTCTAACACTATCATCATTTTCAATTACTGTAGCACCAATTTTTCTTAATTTGGCTGTAATAGATTCTAGATGCTTAGGAATAATATTTTTTACTAAAACATTTCCTTTTGTAGCTGCTGCTGCAACCATATATGTTCCTGCTTCAATTTGGTCAGGAATAATTGCATAACTTGTACCTGTTAATTTCTTAACTCCACGTATTTTTATTACATCAGTGCCTGCGCCCATTATATCGGCTCCCATTGAATTTAAAAAGTTAGCCAAATCAACAATATGAGGTTCTTTAGCTGCATTTTCTATTATAGTAAGCCCGTCTGCTTTTACTGCTGCAAACATTGCATTCATTGTTCCACCAACAGTTATAAAATCAAAATATATTTGTGATCCTATTAATTTATCTGCTGATACTTCCACGACACCATGATCAATATTATCAGTTGCTCCAAGAGCTCTAAACGCTTTAAGATGTTGGTCAATAGGTCTATCGCCTAAATCGCAACCTCCTGGCATTGGAACTAACGCCTTATTAAATTTTCCTAACAATGTTCCAAGAAAATAACTAGAAGCTCTCATTAGCCTAGCTAAATCGTATGGAACTGAAGGCTCAGTAATTCCTCTTGTATCTATTTTAACTGTATTTTTATTTATTGGAGTAATTTTAGCTCCCATTTCATATAATATTCTTAAACAAATTGAAATGTCACTGATCTCAGGAACATTTTCAAGAATACATGGTCCATCTGAAAGTATTGTTGCAGAAACTATTGCGACTGCAGCATTTTTAGCACCACTGATTTCTACTTCCCCGTGGAGAGGATTGCCGCCATTTATAAATATCTTTTCCAAAATGCACTCTCCTATTCAATATCTATATCATTATACCACAACTGTTAATAAATTAAAAGCATTTTTTAATATTTTTTTCAGACAAATTATGTCGAAAATTGACAAACATGCTTTTTTTAACACTGTCTATACTGTTATTATACACAATAAAGCTCCTAATACAATAGAAGCTTTAGTTTAAAATATTAGAAAAAAAATCATAATTGTTACTTAATTTAATAATAAAATATTTTTTTAAAAATTACATTTTATTTAGAAAACTTCTCAATTTTAATAGATTTTATTTTGATTTCTTCTTTTGGTGTAAGTGATTTTGTTTTTGTATCTACATTACATATTTTTTCAAACACATCTAAACCTTCATATGTTTGAGCAAAAACAGTGAATTTTTGTGAAAAATCTATAATGCCACCTTTTTCATAAAATGCATTTGCAAGATCTTTATTTAATTTTTCTTGTTTATTTATTGATTTCTTTTCTTTTTTAGTGATTTCTTTTTCATTTATACCTGTGAAATATATTCCTGAATCTTTCATATCTGGTCCAAGACTGATTATGCTACCTTTTAATGGCCATAAATTTTTATTTACTTCATTATCACGTTTTGTCATCTCAGTATCATATAATTTTTTTGCTGCTTTATATTCATCATTATTTTCTTTATCTTCAAGTTTTTTATATTTGTCTTCTTTGTCTGGATCTTTTACTATAACTCCATCCGCACTTGATGTTCCTGCCATGAAAAACAATCCTTTTTGAACTCCATGAACATATTTACCATCATAATAACCTTCTTTTGATAAATTCACAAAATTCTCAACAGTTTTTGGAGCATATTCTCTAAACAACATTATTTTGAATTGACCAAGTGTTGTATCAACAATTGCAATTTCTTGACCTTGTTTTGGACCTTCAAGTTGAACTAACTCAATATCATTATATTCTAATGATGCAACTTGAGAACCAAAATTAAAACAACTTACTAATCCAACTATGATTAGCAACACTATAAATCCTATAACACCATATCTAACAACTTTATTATTCATAAAAAATACCTACTTTTTCTTTATTTTTGTTCCTTGCCTTGTTTCTTCAATAATATATCCCATTTTTGAGATTTCATCTCTTATACTATCTGCAAGTGCAAAATCTTTATTTGCTCTTGCTGTTTTTCTTTTCTGCACTAGCTCAACAATTTCTTCAGGAATTTCATCCTTTTTATCTTCAATATGTTTTGCTTGATTTAACAAATCAAGAGAAAAAACTTTATCAAATTCTTCTACTAAAGCTAGCTTTGTTTTTGCTGTTGTATTTGATTTTAACACATCATACAACACAGTTATTGCTAAAGATGTATTTAAATCATTATCCAAAGCATTTGTAAAAGAATTTTTATATAAATCAAAATCTTCTTTTATTAAATCACCTTGATCACTATTTTGCAAAACATGAATTTTACTAACCAATTTATTAAATGCAATCACAGAATTATCCAAATTTTCATATGAAAAAACCAAAGATTTTCTATAATGAGATTGCAAACAGAAAAATCTATACACAAGTGGATTATAACCTTTACTTTCTAAAAGAGATATTGTTAAAAATTCACCTTTAGATTTGCTCATTTTGCCTGAGTTAGTATTCAAATGATGAACGTGGAACCAATAATTACACCATTTGTGTCCTAAATAAGCTTCACTTTGTGCTATTTCATTTGTATGATGTGGAAAAACATTATCAATTCCTCCACAATGCATATCTAAATATTCACCAAGATGTTTCATACTTATACATGAACATTCAATATGCCATCCTGGATATCCAACTCCCCACGGACTATCCCATTTTAATTCTTGATCATCAAATTTTGATTTTGTAAACCACAAAACAAAGTCAGTAGGATTTCTTTTATTTTCGTCTTTTTCAACGCCTTCTCTAACTCCTACAGCCAAATCTTCTTCTTTAAAATTATGAAAAACATGGTATTCTTCAAGTTTTGAAGTATCAAAATAAATATTTCCACCTGTTTCATAAGCATATCCTTTTTCCAAAAGACTATCGATGACTTTTATAAATTCATCAATACATGCTGTTGCAGGTTCAACAATCTCTGGTGTTTTTATATTTAATTTTTTACAATCATCAAAAAATGCATCTGTATAAAATTTAGCAATTTCCATTACTGTTTTTTTCTCACGTTTAGCACCTTTAAGCATTTTGTCATCACCAGTATCACCATCGCTTGAAAGATGCCCAACATCAGTTATATTCATTACTCTTGTTACATCATATCCAACAAATCTAAAATATTTATCTAATATATCTTCCATAATATAAGATCTTAAATTTCCGATATGCGCATAATGATAAACTGTTGGTCCACATGTGTACATTGAAACTTTATTTTCAAACCTTGGTTTAAACACTTCTTTTTGCCGAGTTAACGTATTGTATAGTTTCATTAAGTCCTCCAGAGAAATTATTTCTTAAGTTTATTTATCTCATTTTGTAATTTTGCAATTTTCTTAGAATGATTTTTAAGTTGTTGACCAACAATATCATGTATATGAATATGGTCAAGCTCATTATTTAATTTTTTACCATCTTTATTAACTATTCTCGCTGGAATACCCGCTACCGTTGCATTACTTGGAACTTCTTTTAAAACAACAGCATTTGCAGCAATTTTCGCATTATCTCCTACTTTAAAAGGTCCTAAAACTCTTGCTCCAGCACCAACCATTACTCCATTTCCAAGAGTAGGATGACGTTTCCCATGATCTTTTCCTGTACCACCTAAAGTCACTCCTTGATAAATCATACAGTTGTTACCAATCTTAGTAGTCTCTCCTATTACAACTCCCATGCCATGGTCAATAAAGAATCCTTTTCCTATTCTCGCACCTGGATGAATTTCTATTCCTGTGAAAAATCTAGCTATTTGAGAAATCACTCTAGCAACTGTGAAAAATCTTTTTCTATAAAAACGATGAGCAATTCTATACGCTAGAATAGCATGAAAACCAGAATATGTCATAAGTATTTCAAAAGTACTTCTAGCAGCTGGATCTTTTTCTTTTATTATTTGAATATCTTTTTTAATTATGTCCAACATATAAATCTCTCCTATAAAACTTTATTAATAATATACTAAAAAAACCTCCATGGGAAATTATCCCACGAAGGCAGTTATTAACACTACGGTTCCACTCCGATTTATTACTCAAAACTCTTAACGCGAGTTGTTCGCAAACAGATACTATAATTTCACCGTTTGTGCTAGCAGATGCACTTCATTTATTTAAATTTATGCCATTTTCACCATTTTGACACTCTCTAAAAAATTTAAAATAAACTACTTTTTCTGTTACGCATTTATACTTATTACATTATATGTTATAGTACCATATAAATTCACTAAAATCAATACTATTTTGTAGGATCAATTTCATTTCTATATTGCCACAAATATTGTATTCCTGAAATTGCTGTTAATGCTGTTGCTATCCAAATCAAAATTTCACCAATTAAAACAACATCAAAATTAAATGCTACATCTATTTGCAATAATCCTTGTAGCAATAAAATAACTACAATTGCTATCATTGTAAAAGCTGTTTTAAGTTTTCCAGCAAATCCAGCAGCTATAACTTTTCCACCTGATTTATTTGCAACAAGCCTCAAAGATGTTACCATAAATTCTCTTGCAAGAATTATAATTACTGCAACACTTGGAGCAAGTTCAAGCTCAATAAAAGCAACCAAAGCTGACATAACCAAAACTTTATCTGCTAACGGATCAAGAAATTTTCCAAAATCAGTTATCAAATTATTTTTTCTTGCAATATATCCATCAAACCAATCTGTAATTGATGCAGCTGCAAAAATTCCTAATGCCCAAAACATATTACCTGGAATTTTATTTACAAAAAGCATAATCAAAAATACAGGTATCAAAAATACTCTTAAAAGAGTTAATTTATTCGGCAAATTCATTAACAACTTCTCCTATCAAATCATAGTCAAGAGTGTCATCCATTTTAACATTTACAAACTGGCCAATTGAAAGCTGATTTTTGCTAGTGAAAAAGATTTTTCCATCAATTTCAGGAGCATCCATATAGCTTCTTCCAAAATAACACTCAGCATATCTATCAAAACCTTCTGTAACAACTTCTAATGTTTTTCCAATAAGACTTTGATTAAAATTATCAGAAATCATTACTTGTTCTTGCATTATTATATCCGCTCTACGAAGTTTTTCTTCTTCATCAATTTGGCCATCTAATTTAGCAGCAGCAGTTCCATCTTCTACTGAATAAGAAAAACATCCTAATCTTTCAAATTTAATCTCAGAAACAAATTCACAAAGCTCTTCAAACTGCTCTTTTGTTTCTTTTGGAAAACCAGCAATCAAAGTAGTTCTTATAACAATTCCTTCAACTTTTTCTCTAAGTTTCTTTATTAATTCAACAAGAGTTTCTTTGTCGCCTTTTCTGTTCATCCTTTTTAAAACTTCACTGTTACAATGTTGAATTGGAATATCAATATATTTTACAATCTTTTCTTCTGTTGCAAACACATCAATAAGCTCATCAGTTATTCTTTCTGGATAACAATAAAGAACTCTTATCCATTTAAGATCATCTATTTGAGCAAGATCTTTAAGCAAATTTGCAAGCTCAGATTTTCCATATAAATCTTCACCATAACGAGTTGAATCTTGTGCTACAAGAATAATTTCTTTAACACCATTTTTACCAAGCCATTTTGCTTCATCAATAATATTCTCTTTTGTTCTGCTTCTAAATCTGCCTCTAATTGATGGAATTGCACAGTATGTACAATTATTATTACACCCTTCAGCTATTTTTAAATAGGCAAAATGTGGTTGAGTTGAAATAATTCTTTTTCTATCAATATCAAGATTAAGTTTATCTCCAAAAGCTTCAACAACTTCACCTTTCAAAGTTTGTTTAATATAATCTTTTATATCACTATTACATCCAATTCCAATAACACCACTTGCTTCAGGAATTTCTTTTAAAATTTCAGATTGATATCTTTCTGCAAGACATCCAGTAATTATAACACTCTTTATTCTACCTTCATTTTTAAGTGTGCAAAATTCAAGAATTGTTTCAATTGATTCTTGTTTTGCAGACTCAATAAATCCACAGGTATTTATTAATACAACATCTGCTAATGCTGCATCTGTTACAATTTCAAATCCATCTTCACGTAAATCATATAATATTTGTTCTGCATCAACTTGATTTTTTGGACAACCAAGGGAAACCATTCCCACTCTAATACTCATTAGTATTCTTCCTCATCTATATATTTATTTAAAGCTTCTCTCACTTCTGAATAAGCATAACCTTTTCTAACAAGTGCATTAAAAACTTTATCTTTGCCTTTATTATCTGTTAAATATCTTGCATACTTTTTATCAATAAGTTCAGATAATCTTTCATCAGTATTTTCATCATACTGCTCTAAAATTTCTTCAATTATCTCTTTATCAATACCTTTTTTCTGCATTTCAAAACGTGCTTTATATCTACCAAGCCTTTTAATTTCAAAAAGCTGTCTTGCATATTTTTCTGCATAATTTCTATCATCCAAAAGTCTTATTTCTAATAGTTTATCAACAACAGCATCACACACTTCTTCACAATAATTTTTCAAAAGTTTATCACGCATTTCTTTACAAGAATGGTCTCTATAATCAAGCAAATAAAACGCACGCTCTTTAGCACGTCTATATTCATTTTCAAAAATTATTTTTTCTAAAGCTGATTGTGGAATTTGCATATCAGATTTAATGTGATACTCAGAAATAATATTTGCGTTAAGATAAATTTCTTCGTCATCAATCCTAACGCAATATGTTTTACCTTTAAATTTTTCAATAGAAATTATATTTCTTAATTCATCCATAATATTATGTATTAATCTTCAGCTGGAGTAAACTCTTCAAAATCATCTTCTGGATCAATCACAACAGCTTTTTTCTTTGATGATTTTACAGCTTCTTTTTTCTCTTCTTTTGCTTTTGATGAATTTGATGATTTTGCTTTTGCAATAGTTTCTTCAGCATGTGCACGTATTTTTTCATCTATTTCATTTGCAATTTCAGGATTATCAGCTAAGAATTTTTTAGCATTATCTCTACCTTGTCCAATTTTAATATCTCCATAGCTAAACCAAGCTCCACCTTTTTTAACAATCCCAAGCTCAGATCCAATATCAACAAGTTCTCCCATATGCGAAATTCCTTCACCATACATAATATCAAACTCGCAATTTTTAAATGGTGGTGCAACTTTATTTTTTACAACTTTACATTTTGTTCTATTTCCAATAATATCGCCACCTGATTTTAACGCTTCTCCTCTACGAACTTCAATTCTAACTGAAGAATAGAATTTTAATGCACGTCCACCTGGTGTTGTTTCTGGATTGCCATATATAACTCCAATTTTTTCACGAACTTGGTTAATAAAAATCGCAACACAATTTGATTTTGAAATAGCAGCTGTAAGTTTTCTCATTGCTTGTGACATTAGTCTTGCTAGCTGTCCAACATGGTTATCTCCCATTTCTCCATCTATTTCAGCTCTTGTTGTCATTGCAGCAACTGAGTCAATTACTATTATATCCACTGCTCCTGAACGCACCAATGCTTCTGTTATTTCAAGTGCTTGTTCTCCTGAATCTGGTTGAGAAACAAGCATATTGTCTATATCAACTCCTATATTTCCTGCATAAACAGGATCAAGAGCATGTTCAACATCAACAAACGCAGCTTGTCCACCAAGTTTTTGAGCTTCAGCAACTATTTGCAGAGAAACTGTAGTTTTACCAGAACTTTCAGGACCATATATCTCAATTACTCTTCCTTTTGGTACTCCTCCAATTCCAAGTGCTAAATCAAGTGACAATGATCCAGTAGGTATACAATCAACCTTTAAATCTGGAGATTGTCCAAGTTTCATAATTGCACCTGAACCAAATTGTTTTTCTATTTGCTCAATAGCAGTAGCAAGCGCCTTTTGCTTATCCTCATTAGAAATTTTACCTTTAACTTTGGAATCTGAACTTCTCCTAGCAGCAGCCATGATCATGTCCTCCTATATATAAATTAATTATTTTCTACCAAAAACTACTCTAATTATACCACATAAATCTTCTTTAAAGCAAATATCTTTAAAACCATTCTCTATCATAATTTTTTTAATATCTTCATGTTGATTTATTCCACATTCAAAAGCCAAAATTCCATTTTCTTTAAGACATTTAGACCATATTGATGTTATATTTTTATAAAAATGCAAACCGTTATCTTCAGCATACAAAGCCATTTCAGGCTCATAAGTTACTTCTTTTTGGAGATTTTTCATATCAAAATCGTTTAAATATGGCGGATTTGAAACAACTATATCTAAATCACAAAAATCATCAGCAACATTTTGATCCAAAACATCAGCTTTTAATGGTTTTACCAAAGACTCATTAATTTTTATATTTTTTTGTAAATACTCAAAAGCCTTATCAGAAAATTCAACAGCAGTAACATCACAATTACTTAAATTCTTATCAATAGAAACAGCAATACAACCACTTCCACTACAAAGATCAACAATTTTATAAGACTTGTTTTTATCAGTAAAATCTAATATTACATCAACTAATGTTTCTGTATCTTGACGAGGAATCAAAACACCTTCGCCAACTTTAAACTCAAGACCATAAAACTCCCATAAACCAAATATATACTGCAATGGTTCTCCATTAATTCTACGTTTTACTATATCATTAATCCTTAATTTTTGATCTGAAGTTATTAAAGTTTGATTATCAAAACCAATTTTATATCTATCAATTCCTGTTACATATTCAAAAATCATATAACTTTCATTTTTACTATTTTCTATTTTAGAATTTTGAAGCTTATAATTTATATTATTAATCTCTTCTATTAAAGATTTTTTTACCATCTATCTTCCTCAGCATTTTCTGGTATAACTATTTTCATAGCTTCAATTGCAACTTCTATTTGTTCATCAGTTGGTTCTTTAGTAGTAAGCCTTTGAAGCCATAAACCAGGAGCAGAAATTATTCTAGTCACTGTATTATCATATCTACCAGCAAGTTTAATTATTTCATAAGCAATTCCAATAACAACAGGCAAGAAAACTATTTTAAGCGCAACTCTCATAAAAGGAGAAGACCATGTTACAAAAGAAAATACAATAATACTTATCAAAAGAACTATTAAAATGAAACTTGTTCCACAACGTGGATGAAATCTTGATTGTTTTTTAACATTTTCCACAGTAAGCTCTTCACGGTGTTCATAACAAAAGATGGTTTTATGTTCCGCACCATGATATTTAAAAGTAGTTTTAATTTCTTTCATTCTAGATACAAGCCACAAATAAATAATAAATATTATTATTTTTATCGCACCTTCAATTGCTGTTAATGCAACTGTGCTATGTACAGATTTATTTAATAATTTTGTAATCATAGTTGGAATAAACATAAATAAAATTATTGCAATTATTATACCTATTATACTTGCAAAAACAGTAATAGCTGTTGATAATTTATCACCAAATATTTTGCTCAAAAACTCTTCGAATTTTGATGGCTTTTCATCTTCATCTTCTAGCTGTTTATCTGCAGATTTATTAAGACATTTTGTACCTTCTACCAAAGAATCAACAAGATTAAATATTCCTCTTATAAAAGGAGTTTTTTTGTACCATGGAGCATCTTTGCCATTTTTTATATCCCATTCTTCAATATCAATGCTACCATCAGAAAGTCTACATGCCATAGCAGTTTTATGTATTCCTCTCATCATTATTCCTTCAATAAGAGCTTGTCCACCTATTTTAGATTTGAATTTTTCTTCTGATTTATCAGCCATATTATTCCTTTCTAGCCACTTAGTACAATTATTATAATGCAGCAATATCTTCATTTTTTTCAGTCTTTTTAGGAGCAACTGGTAAACTTATTCTAACTGTTGTTCCAACATTCTCAGTACTTGTTATATCCAAATTACCACCATGCATATGTATTATCTCATCCGCAACAGCCAAACCAATTCCAGAACCTCTTCTAGTATGATTTGCTTTATAAAATTTAGTTTTAACTTTAGGCAAATCTTCTTCTGAAATTCCACAACCTGTATCATTTACTGTAATAACAACACTATTTTCCTCTTCAAAAGCATCTATTGTTACTACACCATCTGAATCAGAATATTTTATAGCATTATCAATTATATTAATAAACACTTGTCTTATTCTATTTTTATCACCATATACAAACTCTATCATTTCTGGCTCATAATAAACAATTTTGATATTTTCTTTATATGCTCTTTCTTGGAAAATTAAAACTGCTTCTCCAAGCTCAGCTAAAATATCCATAGTATCTTTTTGCAACATAAATCTACCATCTTGAATTCTTGAGAAATCAAGTAATTCTTCTACCATTTGAGAAAGTCTTTGCGTTTCGCTTGTTATAACACGCATTCCTTTTTTTATAGTATCTGGATCATCTATTTCATTAAGCGTTTCACTCCAACCTTTTATTGCTGTTAAAGGTGTTCTAAGTTCATGTGAAACTGATGAAATAAACTCATTTTTAATAGATTCAGAATTGGATATTTCATCAACCATTTTATTTATAGTGTCACACAAATCACCAAGTTCATCATCGTTTTTCTTTATTATACGTTTTGAAAAATCACCTTCAGCAAATTGTCTTGCTGTATTACTGATTTGTTTTACAGGAATAACTATTGATTTTATAAAATAAACTCCTGATAATATAACAATCATTATTATTCCTATAAAAATAACTGTTATTAAAATCATAAATTTTAATATGTAATTATTAATCTGAGATAAAGATGTCATTATTTTTATTGCTTCATAATCACCATTAGCTATTGGTGGTACTAAAACACAATAAGACATCACTTTTTCTCCACTATCAAGTTCGCTTATATGATATGCTTCTCCAACAGAATTCACTTTTGCCATTTCATAATCAGTCATATCAACATTTTTAGGAGCTTTAAATCCAGATGAAGTAATTTCAATTTCTCCATCAAAATTTATTACCATTAGTTCAACATGCTCTTTTTGTGAAAAGTTTTCAATAAAATTACGTAATTCTACAGAATAATTTTCATAATCATTTTGAGATGTTTTACTAAGTGAATTAGTTATTATTGATAGTTTTGAAGATAAATACTGCTGTGTAGAACCGTAATAATAATTTCTTATAGTAACTCCAAAACCTATTTCAATAGCTACTAAAATAATAAGTATTACTCCCAAACTATTTACTATCCAACGCCACATTATACTTCTTTTTGCCATACCTATAATTCCTCTCAGCAAAAATTATTCTTCTCCTGAAGTCCACTTATATCCAAATCCCCAAATAGTCAATATATACATTGGATTTGAAGGTTCATCCTCTATTTTCATTCTTATTCTTCTTATATTAACATCTACTATTTTGTCATCACCATAATAACTATCTCCCCATATATGAGACAAAATGCTTTTTCTATCAAGTGCAGTATTTTTATTTTTAATAAAATATTCTAGTATTTGATATTCTACTTGAGTCAAATCAATTAGCACATCATTTTTTGTAACTGTTCTACTTTTTACATTAAGCACAAATGGTCCTGATGTTATAAACTGAACTTCTTCTTTTTTATCATAACTCATACTAACTCTTCTATATATTGCATCAACTCTTGCAAGTAATTCTGATGGTGAAAATGGTTTTGTTATATAATCATCAGCTCCAAGCATAAGTCCACTTACTTTATCCATTTCTTGAGTTTTTGCTGACAACATTATTATTCCAATTTTAGAACTTCTTTTTCTAAGCTCTTTACACACTGCAAATCCATCTATTCCTGGCATCATTATATCAAGCAGTGCAACATCAAAATCTCCACCTTCTTCATCAAAAACTTTTAAAGCTTCTTCTCCACAATTTACATCTATTACTTCATAACCTGCTCTTTTTAAATTTATAACAACAAATTCTCTTATTACATCTTCATCTTCACAAACTAAAATCTTTTTCATCTTAAACTTCCTTTCTGCTAATTAATCAAATAAAAGTTATTAATAAGTTCGTCTTTTGTAATTCCAAGTACATCAGACTCATTTAATATTTTAGCTAAATAAGTCATTCTACCTCGTTTAGTTATTTCAAAAAATCCATTTTCGACATATTTTCTAGCTTTTGATCTTGACACAGTAACTATTGTAAGCAAATCTAACGTATCTTCTTCTGAATCATCAGAATATTTATAAAATGTTTTTTCACCTGTTATAGTATTCTCTTTTAAAGCAACTGCTCTATCCCATCTTTTTATAAAAGTGAATGTATAACCTTCTTTTGCATTATAATAACTTGAAAATATCTTTTCAAATTTATTGTTTTTATATCCAAACCACTTTGTTATAAATTTTGGATTTGTTGAGTTATTCCAATTTTCTTTATCAAGAAAAGGTGTAATTACAGGTATTTCTATAATTCCATCGTTATTTACATCTTGGCTGTAATATCCATCTGGTCTTTCTGTATGAAATATATCAGTATTAACAATTTCTTTTGAACTAGTCTTTTCTCCATTGTCCATTAAATTTAAATACTTGCCATTTTTATATGTTATTACTTCCGTTTCAATATTTCCATTCTTTTTTAAAGAATCTACAAACAATGCTGGTGTATCTTTATCAAGCTTTCCTTTTATATAACTAACATATTTAGTCGTTTCATCTTGCATAGGCAAAACTGTTTTATTAAAAATCTTACCATCTTGTGCAGATAAAATCATTGCTATAGAACTACCTTCAGCTGCTCTATTAGATATTAATGCAACATCACTATCTTCATCTTTATCAAAATCTATTTCTTCACAAATAGAATAATTTCCTTGAGTTATCTGTTCTAATATACCATCTTTATATTCACATATATACACATTTTTCTCAGCTATATCAAGCATATTAAAACCAATTATTATATACGGTTTTTTATCTTTAGCCAAATCAGTAATTATTACTTTATCTATACTAGAAGCATCACATTTTTTATCATAAACAGATTGCCATTTACCATTATAATTATCCAGCACATTAATTCTTATTATATTTTGATTAGTTGAATTTGATTTTTTATAAAAAACCAACGCCTCATCTGTAGGTTCATTATCTAAATTTGCTATAAGATAAGCAGAACGATTATCTCCAGATAATGGATAAACAAAATCAATATTTTGTCCAACTTTATCTTTTATAACTTTATATATATCTGATTGTTCTTTACTTAATTTAGGAGCTGTCAATAATTCTTCAACTCCTACATTAGTTAAACCACAACCAGTTAATGATACTGATAGTAATAAAAATATCATTAAAACTATAGTTTTTATTTTCATAGAAAACCTTTCACCTCAAGTCTTTAATACTACGTCTTTATATCCTTTTAATTATAACACAAAACAATTTTTTTTAAAAGACTGCTCGACAAAAATACATTGTCGAAAAAACCACAATATACAATTTTATCTTTTTAAAATACGAATCATATAAAACAAAAAAAGACGGAACTAACCGTCTTTTAAATTTTTCTATTCTATTTTAATCAGTAACTATAATAGTATCATCATCACTCATTTTTGCTCCACAATGAGGACAGTAAGTTCCTTCTGCAGGAATTTCTTCTTTGCAAAATTCACATATCTTAAGACCTTTTATTTTTCTTACCTCAAGTTCTAATTTGTCAATTAACTCATTTGTATTTTTAATCTCATCAAATAATTTACTATATTCATTTATATACGCAGATTTATGAGCTTCATAAAAATTTTTACCTATTTGAGAATATATTTTTTCAAGTCTCTTCTCTTCACTATTAATTTGTTTTGTCAAATTAGTAATATTAATAACATCTTTAGTTTTAGAAGTAACTATATTTGTTCCTAATTGAATTTTATCAGTTATCTTATCAAAAATATCCATGTCTCCTCCTATCTACTTTACAGTAACGCCTTTGTAGTAATGTCTTAATATTTGATCATATTTATATCCTGCATATTTTGCATATCCTATTGCACCCATTTGTGACATTCCAACTCCATGGCCATATCCATAACATGTGAATGTAAAACTACCATTAGAATATTTTATTTCAAATTTTGCAGATCTTACTATTCCATCTCCAAGCGCTGATCTTATTTTTCTTCCTGTAGCATTTTTAACTCCAGTTGTCGTATTAAGACGCAATTTTCCTATAAATCCTCCATCATATACTCCACCTTTTGAAGCTGGTAAAAACTCAAACCATTTTGCAGGATTATCACACATTTTTACTCCAAAATAATTTTCAAGCTTGCTTTTAACAGTGTTTTTAGAAACAACTGCTGTCTTTTTGTAATAAGATGAGAATTTACTATCATATTCACTTGGAACTCCTACTAAATATGGTATGTTTTGAGTGTAAACATTGCCACAACTCGCAGTATATCCACCTGTTGATGCACAATACACAGTCTTAATAGGTTTTCCATTATAATACATCGCCTGACCTTCAACAGCTTTTACTGCTTGTTTTACAACAGAATTAACTCTTGATTGATCTAAAATTCTTACTCTTAATACTGCTCCATGTAATTTATCATTCAAATATTTTGTGTATGATGCAACTGCTTGAGCTTTAATTGCTTCTATATGTCCTGAATTAAGCTCTGATTGAACAATGCTACATAAAACAGTATATGTATCAAGTGTTTGGTTTTTGCCTGTTACTGTATTAAAAATTTTCATTGTTGTTCCTGTTTTAGCTGGAACTGGTTTACTTGCTCCAACATTATGATTTGATGGAGGTGTAACTTTTTCAGGTTTTAACACAGCTACAGTATCCTCTGGTTTTGCTACAACAGGTTTTTTTTGAGTAACTACTTTTTTCTTAGTAGTAGTCGTTGTCTTTGCTTGTTTAGTAGTTGTTGTTGCTTTTGAGCTAGTAACAGTTGGCAAAACATCTTTATCTTTTGGCAAAGCAGTTGTTACTACATTATTCATAAGCAGTTCCATACGAGGATTGTAAAATCCATAAAATTTATAATCACTTAATTTTGCTTTCCATTCAACTCCATCTTGAAATTCATTTGCTGCTGGAATTGATGAATCGTATTTATCTACATCTATTTCGTTATTCTTCTCATTTGAAATTTCTTTTAAATCATTATAATTCCCACAGTCTTGAACAAACATAAACATTGTCATATACAACAGTAAAAAACTCAGAAAACCTACCATTTTCTTGACTGGAATCTTATTGAACATTATATTTCTCCTTATTTATTTCTAAAATAAAATTTATCTTGGAGCATGCTTATTTCTTTTTCTGTACCATTCTAAAGGCATATATTTATCTTTATTTAAGACAACCTTCTCTTTATTATATGTAAGACTTTCTCCTTTTCGAACCTTTCTTGCAATAATTACCCATCTTGCTTCTTCAAATTCACTAGGTGCACATGTTGATAATGTCAAAAATTGATCATCATATTTCGCTGTGATTCCTGTGTTAAAATAACTTCTTTTTGTTATCTCATCGTAAAAATATTCAAACTCTTCTTTTGAATAAAATTTCAAATAATTATGATATTCAAACAATTTATTATCATCATGTTCTGATAATGTATTCACCAAAAAAGCTGAAACTATTTTATAATTTTGCTCTTTTGTATCATACAATGAATGAAATTTAACAATTAAACGATCTCTTATAAAATCTAGTTTTTTAAACCACATTAGTTCTCCAAAAAATCTACCATCTCTCATATTATGACCATATATTATAGAGTTTTCTGGCAACTGTTTTTCTTTTTGAACTGCAAAACGATAATCTAAAAACAATGCTCCTGCATCACTTTTTTTCTTACTTAAATCATTCTCAAGATAAAATTTATTATTATTTGTTTGTGCTACAACATAATCAATATTTGTTCCAGGTATTCTAAGTTTTCCTACTATATCATTATTTCTTTTTAATAATTCTTTAAAACTTGAATGTATCGTCGGCTCATCAGGTTCTTCTTCAAAAGATGAATCAACAACGGAACTATCATATAACGACACAAAATCTTTATTAATTTTTTCAGATTTATTAACTTCAATAAAATGCACTGCCAATATTGTGCTACAAATAATAAAACCAATAACAGAAATGACATAAACTACTTTCAATTCTTTTACAGACCTTTCGTTAATTTATTCTATTAATTTTTATCTTGGAGGAGTTTTACCATGTTTTTTATACCATGCAATTGGTAAATAAACATCTTCGTTTGGCTCAATTTTATTTATATCACACTCAGTGCTTTCGCCTTTTCTTACTTTTCTTGCAAAAACAACACGTCTTGATTCTTTGAAATCTACATAATCACTACCACATGTTGAAAGTACTAAGAATTTGTCTCCAAACTTTACATTTACTCCTGTTGTATAATAACTTCTCTTCATAACATTTTTATAAAAATAATCGAATTCTTCTTGTTTTTGGAAAGTTAAATTATTATGATAAGGAAACAATGGACCATCATCATCTTTTTCTAATCTATTTATTAAAATGGACGCAAATATTTTGTAATATTGATCTTCTTTATCATACAAAGTATTAAACTTAATTATAGGATGTTTTTTTACATAATCAACTTCAGCAAAATTACTTAATGATCCAAAATAACTTAAATCAGCCATATTATGACCATATATTATAGATTTATCAGGCAATTTTGAATGATCTGTATAAGAATATCTGTAATCTAAATACAATGATCCAGCTACATTTGGTTTTTTCTCAGCATTATGTTTTAAATAAAAATCATTATTATATGTTTGGAATACAGGATATTTAATTTTTGTACCAATCATATCAATAACGCCAATTACATCCTCATTTGCTTCAAACATTGCATCAAAATCACTATTCATAATAGGCTTTTCTGGTTCACTTGTTTCTGGTTCCTTTGTGGTTGATTCAACTTGTGAACTATCTGATTGATACATGTTTATAAATCTATCATTTATTTTATCTGAATCTCTTAAATCTATAAAATATTTTGCAATGTACGCTGCCAAAACAACAAAACCTACCACTGAAATAACATTTACAAACTTTAACACTTTCAATTGTTTTTTTGAAAGCTTTTTTATTCTTTCTTGATGCTTTAAATTAAAAGGCAATCTTTTTATTTTCTCAAAAATACCTACTTTGTCTTTTTTAGGCTCAAGCATCAAATGCTTTATTTCATCATAAGACTCATACTTTGTTTCTTCTATAAAACCACTTTGATTTTCTTTAATCTTATTCTTATTTTTTTCAAATTTACGTTGATGTTTTTTAATCTTGCTTTGATTTTTCCTAGTTTCACGTTGCTCTTTTATATTTGGTTTTGATTCTTTTTTATCTTTATGTAATTTTGAAGATTTATTAATTACTTGTTCTTTTTCTTCTAATGGTTTATATTCTGGTAAATTTGACTCATTTGAATAAAAATGCTTTTTATCTAAAAAAAGATCTTCATCTTCATCATCAAATAAATATTCTACTTTATTCATTGCACTTGATTTTAATACATCATCAAATGTATATTCTGATCTTAATTTATCATCAATAACTTCATCATTATTACTATGATCTGAATAACTTTTTTTATTATTTTCTTTTTCTTCTACTGTTTTATTATCTTTATCATAAGTATCAAAATTATATAAATATCCATTACCATAACGTGGAACATCTCCAACTTTGTATTCCACTCTTTTTCTTATATCGTACTGATTTCTTCTTTTAGTCGATTTTTCATCAGAATCTTTTGGATCCACTTTTTGTGAATAAATATACTTTGACATAGCTGCCTCCTATTTGAATAGTCCACAAACCATTTCAAACGCAAAAATTGTTGTTAACTTTCTTACTTTATCTCTATCAATATTATTAAAGTATTTATATAACTCAAGATTTTCCACTGTATAATTACCATTAAATCCAACGCAAACATAAACAGTTCCAACTGGAGCTTCTTTCGTTCCTCCATTTGGACCTGCAACTCCTGTAACAGCAACTCCTATATCAGCTGAAGATAGTTTTAATATACCTTCACACATTTGCGTTGCTGTTTGTTTACTTACTTCAGTAAAACTATCAATTGTATTTTTACTTACACCTAATTTTTCTATTTTAATCCTATTAGAATAACTGCATATTCCAAGTTCAATTACTTTAGAAGATCCAGAAACAGATGTAATGTATTGAGAAATCATTCCTCCGGTCAAACTTTCTGCTGTTGCGATCTTTAAATCGCTATCTAATAGTAATTTTACAACATTACATGCAAGTTTGTCAATAATTTCATCAATATTTTTGTTATTATTTTTACATAATTCTAATATATCATTATTAGAAATCATTAATTACATCCTCTTTCTATAGTATTTATACGTTATATATTGATTGTATATTTTTTAATATTTAAAATTGCATCTTCTATTAATGGTGCAAAATCAAATCTTTCTTGCTCTTTTTTAACTTCAGAAATAACAGGTTTTGTTTTTGGATGTTTTGGAGTAAACACTGTGCAACAATCTTCATATGGTTCTATAGAAGTTTCAAAAGCATCTATTTTTCTTGATATAGTTATTATTTCTGTTTTATCCATTCCTATTAATGGTCTAAATACTGGCATTTTTGCAACTTCATCTGTACAAGCTATCGCATGCATTGTTTGACTTGCAACTTGACCAACACTTTCACCAGTAATAAGTGCTTGTAAACCATTTTCTTCTGCAACCTTTTGAGCAATCTCCATCATAATTCTTCTCATAATTATTGTAAAATAATCTTCATGACAATTATTTCTTATTTGCTCTTGAATAACAGTAAAAGGTACACAATAAAAATCAATAGAACCACAATATGCAGCCATTTTTTCTGCAAGACGTTCTACTTTCATTCTTGCTCTATCAGATGTATATGGTGGACTTTCAAAATGTATTGCTGAAATTTTCACACCTCTTTTTCCAATCATATATCCAGCAACAGGACTATCTATTCCTCCTGAAAGCATTAACAAAGCTGTTCCAGAAGTTCCAACAGGCATTCCTCCTGCACCATCTAAATTATCAGCATGTATATATGCATTTTGCTCTCTTATTTCTACAGTAACCTTGACTTCAGGATTATGAACATCAACTTTTAAATGAGGAAAAGCTTCTAGCAAATGTCCACCAACTTCTCTTGTTATTTCAGGAGATGCCATTGGAAACCTTTTATCTGCTCTTTTTGCAATAACTTTGAAAGATTTTGCACAATCTAAAGAATCTTCTAAATATTCTGGAGCAATTTTAATAATTTCTTTGATATCTTTTTCTAAAACACATGCTCTACAAACTTTTGATAGTCCAAAAACTTTTTGCAAAGCTTCAACTGCTGCATCTATATCAGCATTTTCATCATCAGAAGAAATATAAATTATTGATTGTGAACGAGATATTTTAAAATCTCCAGCTGATTTAATTCTGTATCTTATATTTTTTACAAGAGTAGACTCAAAAGTATGTTTGTTAAGACCTTTTAAAGCTATCTCTCCATATTTTGCAAGTATTATTTCTTTCATATTATCACCTTAATTTAATTTTTTGTAAAGATTTTTCTGACTCTTTTATCGCATCTATAAATTTATCAATATCTGCTTTAGTATTCTCATATGAAAAACTCATTCTAACAACAAAATCTAATAAGTTTTCATCCACATTAAATGCTTTTAACACTTCACTTTTTTTACCTTTAGAACAAGAAGAACCACTTGAAATATATATTTCTTTTTGCTCAAGATAATGAAGCATAACTTCTGATTTTATTCCTTTAACTGCAAAAGCTACAATATATGGTGAAGCAGTTTCTTTTGATAAAATTACTATATTATCATTATCAGCAATTTTTTCAGTAAAATAACTTTTTAATTCAGAAATATATTTATATCTATCATTAATTGTATCCATAAATTCTTCAACTGCCACTTTAAGTCCAGCAATTAAAGGAACATTTTCAGTTCCAGAACGTATATTTTTTTCTTGTCCACCACCATTAATAATAGCATTAATTCTTATACCTTTTTTAATATATATTGCTCCAACACCTTTTGGTCCATGAATTTTATGACCACTTAATGATATCAAATCAGCATTTAATGTTTTTGCATTAACAGGTATTTTCATAAAAGCTTGTGTTGCATCACAATGAGTTATTATACTAGGAAATCTCTTTTTTATGTATTTAAAAGCTTTTTGGACAGGCAAAATATAACCATTTTCATTATTAACATACATAAAAGAAACCATACATGTATTTTCATCAACTTCTGAAACAAGAGAATGAAAATCAATTTCTCCATATTCATCTGGATAAATTTTTACAACTTCAAAACCTTCTAACTCAAGATCTTTAGCTGTTTCTATAACAGATGGATGTTCTATAGCTGTAATTATTATTTTTCTTTTTCGTCTACCATATGTTTTAGCAATTCCTTTTAAAGCTAAGTTATTACTTTCAGTAGCACCTGATGTGAAAAATATATCTTTTCCATCAACACCTAAAGATAATCCAATCACTTTTCTTGTTTCTGTAAGAGCTTTTTCAGATTCAACTCCAAGTGTATGTAGACTTGATGGATTACCAAAATTATTTTTTAATGTATCACATATTACGTCAATTACTTTTTCGCTAGCCTTTGTTGTTGAGGCATTATCTAGATATAACATTTTATCTCCTCATAAATTTAATATTATCTTTATTATACAACATTTTTAACTTTTTTACCAGACTGATAAATTCAAATGAATATTTTAGAAATACAAGTTAATAATATAGTAAATACCAAACATTACCTTATATTGTTTTCTTATTTTAACAAAAAATATTTTGGAGGAATTATATGAATATATTAATTTCAAAAAGGAACTTTGTTCGTATTATTACTTTTTCAATTGCAATATTAGCAGTTTTTATTGCTTTATTTATAACGAACAATGTTGAAAAAAGAAGTGCTAGGCAACAGCTTCATAATGCTTATTCAAAATCTCTAACTGAACTTTCTTTAGGAACTGATAATATTAAAACTTGGCTTTCCAAAGCAATTTACACTGGAACTCCAGAAGGATTAAATGATATTTCTACTAAACTTTGGTTAGAATCTGCTAATGCAAAAGCTGCTTTATCTTCACTTCCATTAAACAAATCTGAACTTACTAATATAAACAGATTTTTATCTCAAGTAGGAAATTATGCACTTTCTCTTTCTAAAAAGACAAATGAAAACTCTACTCCTAGTGATAAAGAATATGAGAATCTTAAAAAGTTACACGAATATTCAACAAATTTATCTAAAAAGATTTGGCTTATAGACAAAAATGCTAATATGGGATTATCAGAAATAAAACAAACAAAATCTATGCTTATGTCTGATAATATTCCTAGTCCACCAAGTGTTGTAGATGGATTTACCACTATAGAAGGTGAAGTCCAAAGTTATCCTAAACTTATATATGATGGACCTTTTTCAGACCATATTCTTGAGAAAAAACCAAAAATGCTAGAAAATCAAAAACCTGTTTCTAAAGAAGTTGCTCAAGGAAATGCTTCTAAATATTTAAACATTCCTGCATCTGAACTTGTTGAAACTCATCCGGAAGCCGGAAAAATGCCATCTTATTGTTTTGAAAAAGATAATACACGTATTTGTGTTACTAAAGCTGGTGGTTATGTTTCTTATATGCTTAAAAATCGTAATGTAAAATCAACAGATATTGATTTGGACAAAGCTTTATTTTCTGCAAATCAATTTTTAAAGAAAAATGGTTATGAAAATCTTGAAACAACTTATTATGAAACTGTTAATAATATTTGCACTATAAATTTTGCTGGATTAGAAAATGATATTACTATTTATACTGATTTGATTAAAGT
The DNA here is from genome assembly GCA_965226565.1 of Oscillospiraceae bacterium. Classification (GTDB taxonomy): domain Bacteria; phylum Bacillota; class Clostridia; order Oscillospirales; family Ruminococcaceae; genus SZUA-444. The sequence goes on along the minus strand of CBDDDI010000004.1, from coordinate 685,049 downwards.
TTCTGTAGCTATGGATAACGCTCAAATATTAGGTTTCGATGCTCGTGGATATATCGTTAATCATCATGAAAGAAATTTAACTGATAAGAAAATTTCTCAAGATGATGCTGCTAAAGCCTTATCTCCTATGCTTAATGTAGAAAAATCAAAACTTTGTCTTATTCCAACAGAATCTCTTAATGAAACTTTATGTTATGAATTTTTATGTAAAGGATATAATGATCAAAAAATCCTTGTTTATATAAACGCTACTACTGGCAAAGAAGAACAAATATTAATTCTTTATAATCAAGGTGACAGTGTTTTAACATTATAAAAAAATAACCAAGAAGGTATATATATTATACCTTCTTGGTTTTATTATTTTAATACTATATTAAATTGAATATTTATCTATATATTCATTTTTTGTTTTAGAATACATTATTTTTTGAGAAGAATATAATCCATAATATCCTGACATCATATAGCTTACAGCAATTATAATTATAAACATAGGCAATCCATTAACTCCAAAAAGTTCAACTACTAGCATTATTGAAGTAAGTGGACAATTTGTAACAGAACAAAATAATGCTGTTAATCCAAGTCCTGCTCCAAACGATGGACTAAGCCCAATTAAATTTCCAAAAACATTTCCAAACGTTGCGCCTACAAAGAAAACTGGAACAATTTCTCCACCTTTAAATCCCGCACCTAACGTTATTGCTGTAAAAACAATCTTAAGAATAAATGCAAAGGAAGAAGCATTACCATTCATTGCCTCGGAAATAACGCCCATTCCTACGCAATTATAATCTTTAGTTCCAACCAAAAAAGTAAGAACAATTATTACGATTCCACCAACAACAACTCTTATATAAGAATTGCTTATATACTTTTTAAAATATCTTGAAGAATATTTAATAGATAAACAAAACACTATTCCAAGAAGTGCACACACTATTCCAAGCAATCCAACTCTTAAAATATTAATAACATTAAAATCTGGAACGTTTATTAAATTATAAAAAGGAGGTTTTATTCCAAAAAGACTTGCTATACTAAATCCTACAAAAGCTGAAATAGTACAAGGAAGCAAAGCTGCATAATACATAACACCAACAGAAAACACTTCCATCGCAAATATCGCTGCAGTTATTGGAGTTCCAAATATCGCTGCAAAACCAGCACTCATTCCACACATAGTAAGTATTTTAATATCTTTTTGATCTAATCTAAACAATTTTGCAAAACTAGTTGAAATACTTGCACCAATTTGTAAAGCTGCACCTTCACGTCCTGAAGAACCTCCGCCAAGATGAGTAAGAATTGTTCCAATAAAAATAAGTGGTGCAGTTTTAATAGTTATTTTTTTATTATCATGTATCGCATTAAAAACAACATTTGTTCCTGCGTCATTTTCCATTTTCGCTATTTTATATATAAATACTATCAACAAACCTAAAATTGGCAAAATAAAAATCATCCATGAAAAATGATTGTTTAGCTCTATAACATAGTCAGTCAAAAAATGAAATGCTGTTCCAACAAAGCCTAATATAACTCCTATAAAAATAGAAATAATGCTCCATTTAACAAAAATTAAATATTTTTTTGAAGATGTTTTTAATCTTTTAATATTTTTTTCCAAAATAATTCTCCTTAAGTATAATCACCACATTTTATTATAAATCATACACATATCAAAGTCAATAATTAAGTCGAATTTTTAAACATTTCATATTATTTTTTTGAAATATTTGTACTTTATTAACAAATATTAATGTTCGTTAATTGCACATATTTATACAAAAATTATCTTTTTTCAGCTATATATGAAGATACAAAAAAGAGGTGATTAAAATAATAAAGTATTTCGAAGAAATTTTTGCTGTAATTGGTGGATTTATAGGTTTTTTTATTGGTGGATTTAACGGACTAATTTATGCATTGTTATCATTTATGATAATAGACTACATTACAGGTTTGACTATTGGTATTTTAACAAAAAAATTATCAAGTAAAATTGGATTTAAAGGTATTTTTAAAAAAGTTATTATACTTGTTTTAGTTGGTGTAGCGAATATTATTGATAACCAAATACTTAAATCAGGAAACGCTTTACGTACAGCTACAATATTTTTTTATATTGCTAATGAAGGTATCTCCATCTTAGAAAATGCAGCTACTATTGGTTTGCCAGTACCTAAAAAACTTACTAATGTTTTAGAACAACTTAATCAAGAAAAGGAGAATGATGATGCCTTATAAAGGAATTGACGTTTCAAAATGGCAAGAAAACATTGATTGGCTAAAAGTAAAAGAAAGTGGTATTAATTTTGCACTTATTCGTGCAGCTTATGGTGAATACACTGACACTAAATTTAAACAACATATTGCTGGTGCTATTTCTAGTGGTATTGATGTTGGAGTTTATGTATATTCTATTGCTAAAACTAAAGAAAAAGCTGCTGCTGAGGCTAAACATGTTCTTGAACTTATTAAACCATATAAAATTACTATGCCTATCGTTTTTGATATTGAAAGTGAAGAAGCAAATAGTCTTTCTAATGCTGAAAGAACAAATTTGTGTATTGCTTTTTGTCAGAAAATTGAACAGGCTGGATATTACGCTATGATTTATGCTAATAGAAATTGGCTTGAAAATAAACTGAATTATGAAAAAATAAAATGTTATGATATTTGGCTTGCAGAATGGAGGAAAAAGGCTCTTTGGAAAGGTAAACATGGAATTTGGCAATATGGTACTGAAAAAATAAATGGTATTGGAATTTGTGATACAAATATTTCATACAAAAATTATCCTGAAATTATAAAAAATGCAAATTTAAATAATCTTTCAAAAGAACAGGTTCATAAAAAGCCAAATAAAATTGATAACAAAATAAAAATAGGACAAAAAATACATTACAAAGGTCCTGTTCAATATTCAAGCTGGGGTGTTGGCTCCAAACCTATACATGTAGATGGAACTTACACTATACAAAAAATAATTCCTAACAGGAAATATGGTGTTCTTATTGATAAAATAGGATGGATTGCTGAAAAAGATATTAAACAATAAAAAGCAATCTACATTTTAATAGAAATCAATTGACTTTTTTATTAAATATATTATAATTTAATTATAACTGCACTATGTGCTTTTTACATTCTATATATCGTATAATTATTGATATATAGAATGTATTTTTCATGTCTAGGAGAATAAAATGAACACTATTATTAAAACATTTAGAAATTTGTCTCGATTTGAATTTTGTCTTTGGACATTTTCATTGTTTTCAATCGTTATTTCTTCAGTTATATTCCAAAATGCAGATGTAACTAAAGTTTTAACATCTTTAATAGGTGTGACTGCTTTAATATTCGTTGCTAAAGGTCATGTTTTAGGCCAAATTTTAACTGTATGTTTTGGTCTTTGTTATGGTTTGATATCTTTAAAATATGGCTATTATGGAGAAATGATTACATGTTTAGGAATGTCTATGCCTATTGCTATTATCACAATTATTACATGGATTAAAAATCCTTATGAAGGAACAAACGAAGTTAAAGTCAGTAATTTAAATGCTAGAAAAATATGCATACTTATTACTTTAACTATTTCTGTAACAATTGCATTTTATTTTATACTAAAATTCTTTAATACAAAATATTTGATATTTAGCACTTTGTCTGTTACAACAAGTTTTCTTGCTGCTTCTCTTACAACTTTAAGAAGTGAATATTATGCACTCGCTTATACTGCTAATGATGTTATTTTAATTATTCTCTGGATTTTTGCAACAACTCATGATATTTCTTATCTATCTATGGTCATTTGTTTTCTGATGTTTTTATTAAATGATCTCTATGGATTCGTCAATTGGAAAAAAATGAAAAAGAGGCAAATTTAATTATTATTAATTCTATAATCTTCAAATTAGTGCAATTTTGAAATTTTAATGGTTCAAAATTGCATTTTTCTATTGCTATATATTTTAAATGATGATATAATGTATCCATATTGTTTTTATAGGAGGTAAATTAATGTCATTAAATAACGAATATTTGCAAGGCGTTTATGAAAAAGTTTCTCAAAGAAACGCTGGAGAAAAAGAATTTTTACAAGCTGTATTAGAGGTTCTTGAAAGCTTTGAAGTTGTTGTTGAAAAAGATCCTTCAATAATTGAAACAGGAATTATTGATAGAATTGTTGAACCTGAAAGAGTTATTCAATTCAGAGTTTCTTGGGTTGATGATGCTGGTAAAGTACAAGTTAACCGTGGTTTTAGAGTTCAATTTAACTCTGCAATTGGTCCTTATAAAGGTGGACTTCGTTTCCATCCATCTGTTTGTGCATCTGTTATCAAATTCCTTGGATTTGAACAAATATTTAAAAACAGCCTAACTGGTCTTCCTATTGGTGGAGGTAAAGGTGGTTCTGATTTCGATCCTAAAGGTAAATCTGATGGAGAAATTATGAGATTCTGCCAAAGTTTCATGACTGAACTTTCAAAACACATTGGTGCTGATCTTGATGTTCCTGCTGGTGATATTGGTGTTGGTGCTCGTGAGATCGGATTTATGTTTGGTCAATACAAGAGACTTAGAAATGAATTTACTGGTGTTCTTACTGGTAAAGGTTTATCATATGGTGGTTCTCTTGCTAGAACTGAAGCTACTGGTTTTGGTACTTGCTACTTCACAGAAGAAATGCTAAAATCTATGAAAAATGAAAGCTTTAAAGGCAAAACTGTTGTTATTTCTGGTTCAGGTAACGTTGCTATTTACGCTACTCAAAAAGCTACTGAACTTGGTGGTAAAGTTGTTGCTCTTTCTGATTCAGCTGGATATATTTATGATGCTAACGGAATCAATCTTGATGTTGTTAAACAAATCAAAGAAGTTGAAAGAGCTAGAATTAAAGAATACGCTAACCGTGTTGATGGTGCTGTTTATACAGAAGGTTGCAGAGGTATTTGGTCTATTAAATGTGATATCGCTTTACCTTGTGCTACTCAAAATGAACTTAATGGTGATGAAGCTCAAATGCTTATCGATAATGGCGTAATCGCTGTTGCTGAAGGTGCTAATATGCCTTCTACTCCTGAAGCTGTTGAAAAATTCTTGAATGCTGGCGTTATGTTTGGACCTGCTAAAGCTGCTAATGCTGGTGGAGTTGCAACATCTGCTCTTGAAATGAGCCAAAACTCAATGAGATATTCTTGGACATTTGAAGAAGTTGATGCTAAACTAAAACAAATTATGATCAATATTTTCCACAATGCATTCGATGCTTCTAAAGAATTTGGTCGTGAAGGTAACCTTGTTGTTGGAGCTAACATTGCTGGCTTCAAAAAAGTTGCTGACGCTATGAAATGGCAAGGAATTGCTTATTAATAAATTCTATTAAATATTTAAAAACAGCCTAAATAGGCTGTTTTTTTATTGCAAAATGTTATTAAATTATTAAAATAAAAACAAGTCAATTAATAATAATCAACTTGTTCATAAAATCATCTCAATAATTAATAGAAATATTAAATTATATTAGCTTACTATATCCTATAATGACCTATTATTTCATTATTTTTATTTTCTAAAATATCTTGTTCATATTTACGTTGGCTTGGTCCATAATGATGAATTATATATGAAATACCTTTTTTATTTCTTTTGTCCGATACTATAGCTATATGTTTTTTATAAACAATTATATCTCCACCTTGCCATTCTTTTATATCATATATATCATTAGTTAATTTAGTAGAATTCCTTTCAAAATATACATATAAATTACGAACTCTTCTAAAATCAATATTTTTATCAATAACATCTATATTATATAAATCTTTATTTGCTTTTATATCTTGATTTACTAATTCCATTAAATCATATCCTGCATTTAGTAAACCAGATCCTACAACATCTGTACAAACTCCATAATTATCATCAGGATATCCTACAGCATAATATTTGCTTTTATATTTAGGATTAGTTTTTATGTATTGTTTTACATTATTTAAAATATCAGTTTGATCATCAATACCATCATTATCTTTATCAACATTACTAATATAAGTATCAATCCCAAAATCAGAATTACTATATGACTTATGTTCAATAATATTATATCTATAAAAAATCCAAATAATAAATGTAACGAAAATAATACACACTAATATTAATGAATTTATAGTTAATTTTTTTCTATTCATCATATCACCTTCAAAATTATAAGACAAAAAGGCTCCTAAATAGGAACCTTTTTTAAATCCATAATTGGCAGGGGCAGAAGGAATCGAACCCTCGGCACGCGGTTTTGGAGACCGCTGCTCTACCTGCTGAGCTATACCCCTAAATTTATTTGGTGGGCCATCAGGGATTCGAACCCCGGACCAACCGGTTATGAGCCGGTTGCTCTGACCAACTGAGCTAATGGCCCAAATTGAGTATAACATTAAAATATATAAAAAGCAAACAAGATTTATTACTAAAACATTCTATGCTTTTAATTTTATTACAACAGCAGCAAATATCTAACCGCGGATCATTTATTGGTGACCCGTACGAGAATCGAACTCGTGTCGCCGGCGTGAGAGGCCGGAGTCTTAACCGCTTGACCAACGGGCCAATATATGGTGCACCATCAGGGATTCGAACCCGGGACCCACTGATTAAGAGTCAGTTGCTCTACCAACTGAGCTAATGGTGCACAAATTAGATGAGAAAAGCAAAAACTTTTCTCATCTAAGTAAAGAATGTCGGCATTACCAATCTTCCCAGGCCGTTGCCAGCCAAGTATTGTAGGCGAAAATGAGCTTAACTACTGTGTTCGGGATGGGAACAGGTGGAACCTCATCACAATCAACACCGACTAAAGGGTGATACCCTAAAAACTGAATAATGAATTAAGTAACAACACTCATAGAATTTAACTTCAAAAGATTAAGCCCTCGACCGATTAGTACTCGCTAGCTAAACGTCTCACAACGCTTACACATTGAGCCTATCAACCTTGTAGTCTTCAAGGGGTCTTACTTGCTTGTGCAATGGGATATCTTATCTTAAGGTGGGCTTCACGCTTAGATGCCTTCAGCGTTTATCCTTTCCGCACATAGCTGCCCAGCTGTGCCACTGGCGTGACAACTGGTGCACCAGAGGTGCGTCCATCCCGGTCCTCTCGTACTAGGGACAGCTCCTTGCAAATATCCTACGCCCACGACAGATAGGGACCGAACTGTCTCACGACGTTCTGAACCCAGCTCGCGTACCGCTTTAATTGGCGAACAGCCAAACCCTTGGGACCGAATACAGCCCCAGGATGCGATGAGCCGACATCGAGGTGCCAAACCTCCCCGTCGATGTGGACTCTTGGGGGAGATCAGCCTGTTATCCCCAGGGTAGCTTTTATCCGTTGAGCGACGGCATTTCCACTCACATACCGCCGGATCACTAACTCCAACTTTCGTTACTGCTCGACCCGTCAGTCTCGCAGTTAGGCTCGCTTATGCGTTTACACTCTAAGGCATGGTTTCCATCCATGCTGAGCGAACCTTTGAGCGCCTCCGTTACCTTTTAGGAGGCGACCGCCCCAGTCAAACTGCCCACCTAACAATGTCCCCCGACCGGATTCACGGCCGCAGGTTAGAATTTCAGCACTCCAAGAGTGGTATCCCAAGGTTGACTCCAATAAAGCTGACGCCTTATTTTCCCAGTCTCCCACCTATCCTGTACATGAAATACCAAAATTCAATATTAAGCTACAGTAAAGCTCCATGGGGTCTTTCCGTCTAGTCGCGGGTAACCGGCATCTTCACCGGTACTACAATTTCGCCGGGCGGGTAGTTGAGACAGTGCCCAGATCGTTACACCATTCGTGCGGGTCAGAACTTACCTGACAAGGAATTTCGCTACCTTAGGACCGTTATAGTTACGGCCGCCGTTTACTGGGGCTTCAATTCAGAACTCTCATTCCTCCTCTTAACCTTCCAGCACCGGGCAGGTGTCACCCCATATACGTCATCTTTCGATTTAGCATAGAGCTGTGTTTTTGCTAAACAGTCGCCTGGGCCTATTCTCTGCGGCTCTATTTCTAGAGCACCCCTTCTCCCTAAGTTACGGGGTCAACTTGCCGAGTTCCTTAACTACCCTTCTCCCGTTGGCCTTAGAATTCTCTTCCTATCTACCTGTGTCGGTTTGCGGTACGGGCTCCGAAGATATACACACAGCTTTTCTCGCCTTCGTCCAAACTTGCTTCCCTACTAAATTTCGGTCCCTTACGACCGGCTAAACCATCAGCCGGCTCAAGTCCTTTCAAAGTGTCCCTGTGTTTAAATCTTTTGGAGGCTACGGAATTTCAACCGTATGTGCATCGGCTACGCGTTTCCGCCTCACCTTAGCTCCCGGCTTACTAGGAGCGGACGAACCTTCCTCCTAAAACCTTAGATTTTCGGCCATTATGATTCTCACATAATTCTCGCTACTCATTCCGGCATTCTCACTCGTATAAAGTCCACCATCGCTTACGCTATGACTTCACCCCTTATACGACGCTCTCCTACCACAATACTTTAAAAGTATTATCCCAAGCTTCGGTTTACTGTTTAGCCCCGTTGAATTTTCGGCGCAGAATCACTCGACCAGTGAGCTATTACGCACTCTTTTAATGTATGGCTGCTTCTAAGCCAACATCCTGGTTGTCTGTGCAATTCCACATCCTTTTCCACTTAACAGTAATTTGGGACCTTAGCTGTGGGTCTGGGCTGTTTCCCTTTCCACCACGAGACTTATCTCACGTAGTGTGACTCCCATAAATCGATTATCTGGCATTCAGAGTTTGATAAGGTTCAGTAACCTCTCGGCCCCTAGCCTATTCAGTGCTTTACCTCCAGTAATCTTTTATGAGGCTAGCCCTAAAGCTATTTCGGAGAGAACCAGCTATATCCAGGTTCGATTGGAATTTCTCCGCTATCCACACCTCATCACCGGCCTTTTCAACGGACGTGTGTTCGGCCCTCCATGAGATTTTACTCTCACTTCAGCCTGGACATGGATAGGTCACCTGGTTTCGGGTCTATTACATGCAACTTATTCGCCCTATTCAGACTCGCTCTCGCTTCGGCTTCAGACCTTAAGCCCTTAACCTTGCTGCATACAATAACTCGCCGGACCATTCTACAATAGGTACCCGATCACACATTGACGTGCTCTCGGTGCTTGTAAGCACAGGGTTTCAGGTTCTCTTTCACTCCCCTCCCGGGGTGCTTTTCACCTTTCCTTCACAGTACTATACGCTATCGGTCATTAGGTAGTATTTAGGTTTGGAGGGTGGTCCCCCCGATTTCCCACGGGATTTCACGTGTCCCGCGGTACTCTGGATACTGCTCGCCAACTCATCTTTTCAATTACACGACTATCACGTTCTTCGGTGTGTCTTCCCATACACTTCTTCTAAAATTTGTTGATACTAAATGCAGTCCATAACCCCATAAGTATTGCTACTTATGGTTTAACCTTCTCCGCGTTCGCTCGCCACTACTAGCGGAATCTCGTTTGATTTCTTTTCCTCGCCCTACTTAGATGTTTCAGTTCAGGCGGTTCCCCTCATATACCTATGTATTCAGTATATGATGCATAGATTTTATTCTATGCGGATTGCTCCATTCGGACATCTACGAATATAATGCCTGCTTGCGGCTCCTCGTAGCTTATCGCAGCTTACCACGTCCTTCATCGGCTCCCAATGCCAAGGCATTCACCCTGCGCTCTTATTAGCTTAACCATTTGAATTATGTTAAAATCTTTGAGTATCTCTTTAAATTTGAAATTGTAGTTTTACTTACCACGCATAAATTATTATTTATTGTCGTTGTATAAAACTTTGTTTTCCTCATTTGCATTTACTTTGTATTCATTATTCAATTTTCAAGGTACCTTTAACATAAACTTTTCATTTATGTTTGGTGGGCACAAGTGGACTCGAACCACCGACCTCACGCTTATCAGGCGTGCGCTCTAACCACCTGAGCTATGCGCCCATTTACGTCTTTCAACGTTTC